>JAEUUP010000086.1 GCA_016787525.1 Saprospiraceae bacterium
TTATAACTGTACGCAAGCTGAGCTGTATGCCATCTGTCGCTTCATTTGGTTGATGTGCCAAGAACACTTAACGGGTTTTGCTGATTACAAAAGCAAATACACGGCGGCACTCATCCTCGAAAATTTGGCACTTATCAAAACTGTTGAAGCGATGCCCAATCATGAAGCCCGAAAAGCCCCTATCAAGGACCTCCGTAAAGATTTGATTGTTGAGAGAACGGATGCCTCCAATTTGTTTAAACTCTTGGGCGGCTATTGTACAACGGCTGCGGGTACAGACACGGTTCTTAGCAACGCGATGCTTCACGAAGCGGGACAGGTTTATTTCGATAAAGTGAATTCTGGGTCTTGGAAAGAAATAGCGGGTCTATTGACGGCGATGTTATCGTTTGTTCGCAACAATACGGAGACTTTGCAAACGAATGGCTTTATGCCTGCTTCTTTTCTCAAACGACTTGAAGACAAACAAGTTGCTTTTGAAGCCGCTAAACTCAAATGGGAAACCGAGTCGGAAGCCGCACCTGCCAGCACTGATACTAAAATCACTGCCAACAATGACCTCAAAAAACGCGCTATGGAGGTCGCCAGCGATGCCGCTTTGGCTTTTATCACCCAGAAAGCGATTGCTCAAAAATTCGTATGGGCAACGGTTGCGGCACAAATACGCACCGAAAGACCGACTGGACTCGGCGGCAAAATCACTATCGGCGACACCAAAAAGGGGCTTGCCAATGTGACTGTCACGATACCCTCTTTGGGCTTGTCTGTCAAGAGTGATGCGGAAGGCCGCTACGAGTTTATGAACCTCGAAGCGGGTTCATACACCCTCGAATTTACCATAGAAGGCTACAACACCGTTGTTATTGCCGACCGTGAAGTGACAACAGGTGTCAAAGGTCGCTTGAATGTGGCGATGGATGCGGTCGCCGTGGCGGCTTTTGCTTAATCAATCGTTGCTCTTGAGTTCGTAGCATCAGCATTGGCAAAAATGCCGTCAAATAGAGGTGTTGATTCTATACATCTGAGCGTTGATTGGTTAAAGTTTGCGTTTATAAGTATCGGATATTTTAAAATATCCGATACTTGTTTATAACTTCTATACGAATCAAGGGGTTAAAGAATCTTTTATGCGTTGTTACAGATCGGTGTCGCTGCTGCAACAATATGAACATTCCCTAAAATTGACGCGTGTCCTTCTATTCATGTTTGATAATTTTGGGAAAGAGAAGCGACTTTTTCTCTTGTCTTTTTGCAAATTTTCGTCTATTTTTTGGAGTGCCATACAGTGAACCCACTTATTTACAAAGAGAGATAGTATATTTGTACTCCAATAAATTTTTTCTTTTGAAAAGAATCACGACGATATTCATCCTATTATTGTTGCTGTTCAATGCGTTCGGCTATTATTTGTTGTTTAGTTACGAACAAGTACAAGCCCATCGCGTTACCTTGGAAACTGTCCCGAATTCTTCTTTTAAAGTCATAAAAATGCTTGTTTCGGTTTATGCCGATATTGAAGACCGTGAGTTTGAATATGTAGATGGTTCTTTTTTTTATGAAGGCAAAGCCTACACGATTGTCAAAAAACGTATCAAAAATGATTCTCTGGAGTTGTATTGTCTCAATAATATGCGTGAAGACCAATTGAATACACAATTAGGGGATTTTCTCAATCAAAATATCATAAGTGGAAAAAATTCGGGCAACCAGCCCGCCAAAAAAATTCTCAAACAGTATTACAAGAGATATATCAACCCTGTAACGAATATTTTAGTCGTGTATCCCAAAATCATGGAAGAGGTATTCTGTGTCTTTGTTTTCAAAGATGCCATGACTCGTAAATCCCTCTCTCCACCCTCTCCTCCACCCAATTTTGTGTGATTCTTTGATTTAATTTTAATAAGGGCAATCAATAGTTGAGTGCTGCTTAGATTTTTAATATGCTAAGAGCTACGGCTTTTAGGCATATCTATTTTGTTATAAATCAATCATAACTAAAATGAATGACAAGGATTCCATTATTTCACGCTATCACTACAACTCAGCTTATATTTGGGAGGCATTACCTAAAACAGAATTAGAAGAATTGCAAACAAACGCTCGTATCATCAAATATAAAAAAGGCGATGTTGTCTATCATGAAGGTGCCTATCCAAAGAGTTTGTTTATCATAGTCGAAGGCAAAGTCAAAATATACCAAACGAATGAAAAAGGTGTTCGGCAGATTGTCTATATCTACATGAAAGGAGAGGCTTTTGGTCATAGGCAAGTGATTTGTCAACAAACTTATCCTGTGACAGCCATGGCTTTTGAAGATACAGAAGTGATGATGATTCCAAGTGAAGATTTTTTGTCGTTACTTGATAGATCATATTTCTTGACACGCAATCTTTTGCAAAGTTTGAGTATTGAATTTTCGGTTTGGGTCAATCGCATTGCTTCTTTTGCTCGAAAAACGGTTCGAGAACGTTTGGCATTGGCATTGTTGATTTTGCATGAGAAATTTATGCAAAAAGGTAAAGAATACCTGCCCGTTGTCATCAACATTACACGTACCGAGTTGGCGGAGTATGTCGGCGTGCCACTCGAAACACTTGTTCGCAATTTGAGTTTTTTCAAAGAAGAAGGCTGGATTCATCTGAATGGCAAACGTATTATTATCATGGATTATGAAGCAATTGTGAAAGCAATAGGTGAATACCCCCCCTCAGTATAAAGAGGTATTTTGGAGGCATTTAGGAGCATGGTGGCTCTTAAATGCCTTTTTTTTTAATTTATACATAAAACGCCAAAACTTGATATTTGTCAATATTCCCCCCCTCAGTATGCGCCTACCTTTGTGTTATTAAAAAACGAAATAATAATAAAATGAAAAAGAAAGTTGCTTTATGGGGTTTTGGTATCCTCATCATCGTGTTTTTGATACCAAGTTGTGTGAGTAACAAGAAATATCAAGACATGGTCAAACAACACGCTTCGGCTGTTGAACGCTTCAATATTCTTAATAGGTCTTGCGAAGAACAGAGTAAAACATTAAGCGCAACAATTGAAAGTAAGCGCGAATTAGTTGCCAATCATTTGCGCGATTTGGCGGCTAAAGATTCTCTTTTGCAAGCGGACAAAAGATTGGTGGCATCCTTGACAAAGGAAATTGATTTTATGCGCGGCAATAATACAAACCTTTTGGGTCGCTTGACAGATTTGGCAGTTATTAACAAAACGGGCGCGGAAAGCATCCAACAATCCCTTAAAGCTATCAATGAGCAGAACGGGTATATCCGCGACCTTTCTAAATCCATTCAATCCAAAGATTCTTTGAATTTGGCTTTGGTGATGAATTTGAAACGCGCTTTGCAGGACATTAACGACGATGATGTGCAGATTGAGGTCAAAAAAGGTGTGGTTTATATCTCTTTATCCGACAAAATGCTCTATAAATCGGGCAGTGCGGACATCAATCCTCAAGCACTTGCTGTTTTGGGCAAAATTGCCAAAGTTTTAGACGACCACAAAAACTTGGATATTTTGGTGGAAGGTCATACTGATAATGTGCCTATTGCAACCACACAATTTGCCGACAATTGGGATTTGAGTACCAAAAGAGCAACGTCTGTTGTACGTGTTTTGCAATGGAAATACCATATCGAACCTGAACGCATGACCGCAGGTGGCCGGTCTGAATATGTGCCTAAAGCAGATAATTTTAACGCAACAGGACGACAGCTCAATCGGCGTACAGAGATTATCCTTTTGCCGCAATTAGACCAATTTTTTAAACTACTTGAAAAAGATAAAAGCGTATCCACAACACGATAAAAATAATATAAAACGCCAAAACTTGATATTTGTCAAGTTTTGCTCATGCGAGAATGCGGATATTTGGGTTTAGATTAAATTAATTTGGTAAAGAGTTTAGATTCTTTAGAGACGATTACAATCATAAAAACATTCGGGTTTCAGCGGTTCTCTATTTGGTGTAAGCTTTCAAACCAATTTTTTACGGCAGTGTTGGTTTGCTTTTCTCGAATAAGAACCTCCTGTGTTCTTTTTACTTCTGTATGAGAGAGTGCCTATTTTTTTAGTGACTATTAGGGGCTCTCTCCGCAGTTTTTTTTTACTTCTTACAAACAATTGTCATGCTGATATATAAAATAAGCAAAATACTCGTTCCAATTGATTTTTCAAGTTTATCGGACAATGCCCTTCGTCATGCCGAGCAATTGGCTCATTTCACTACTTCTGATATTGAGTTACTGCATATCCTCCATCCAGATGAAATCAATAACGTTTGGGGTTGCCAAAACGATAAAGAGGATTATTTGAAATTTATAATAATTGAAACAAAGGTAAGATTGAAGCAGTTAGCAAGTTTACTTATACACAAACGGATTAGAACGTTTTTAAACGCGAAAATAGGCAAAACCGCCAATTGTGTCGTTAATGCTGCGAATGAAAGTCAAAGCGACTTAATTGTTATTGGTCACAATAATAAAACAAATACTGGCAAATTAAATAGTCAAGTTGTCAATATTATCAGGAATGCAAACTGCCCTGTTATAACTATACCGCCTGAAGCAGAAAGTAACTCTTTGAATAAAATCATTATACCTATCTGCGACCAACCTTTTATATTAGACAAAATAAAGTATGCACTGTCATTCGTCAAAGGCAATGATTCGGCTATTCATTTGGTCATTTTTTACCCTAATTTTGACAAGTCCGATAAAAGTAAGAAAATTTCAAGGCTTTTTGAGCAAGCCTTAGAATTGCTAAAAAGTCACCGCATAAAAATTTTTTATACCTGCATCATGGGTGGCAACTATGTAAAAGATACCTTGCTGGTTGCTAAAAAACAAAAAGCGAATCTTATCATGATTTTAACACATCATACCAACTTCTTTCAACAATTTTTGAGGGCAGCCGACGAAGATAAATTTATACAAAAATCAAAAATCCCCTTGATGCTGATACCTGTTGATGCCAAAGGTTTGAAATTGGGGCAGCACCAATCGAATGATATGCGTAATCCCAAAAACTTAATTGCGGCTATTGTTGCACAAAATTAGCCCCCCTCAGTATTCAAGCCCAATCTTAACAATAAAAATTACTTAAATTCTGAAATCATGAAATTGAAAAATAAAAAACTCATCATTGTCTCAAATCGTTTGCCGATACGGTTAAGAGAAACAGATATAGGCACTTTCATTGAAGAAAATAAGGGCGGCTTGACATCGGCAATAAATAAACTATTGGAAGACAAAACCCTCATAACGCAATTAGGCATCAACGAAATACATTGGATAGGCACTGCGAAATGTACATCGCCCGTATGGCACGATAATAAAGAAGAAATAGATAAATTACCCTATAAAGTAAAACCTATTTTTATACCCAGCAAACTAAAAACAAGTTTTATTGACGGATTTTCCCTCACAACGCTTTTACCGCTTTTGCTCTATTTTCCTTCTTATGCTGAATACAATCAAGAATGGTTTGACGCATATCGAGCAGCGAATGAATTGTTTTATAAAAAAATAAGCACCGTTGCACAAGAAGGAGATATTGTTTGGGTACAAGATTATCATCTGTTTTTATTGCCCGAAATGCTGCGACAAGACTATAAAAACATCGCTGTTGGTTTGTTTTTGCATACGCCTTTCCCTTCGTTTGAGATGATTCGGTTGTTGCCGCAAAAGTGGCGCGACCAAATACTGAGGGGTATGCTCGGTGCGGATTTAGTGGGTTTTCAAACAGGCGATTATGTACAACATTTTGAAAGAACGGTGCAACAATTGCTTGAAAAAGAGTATAATGATGTTATTTTCAAAAAAACAAAAATTGATAAGTTTGCAATGGGGATTGATTTTGAACGGTATAATACGGCTTTCAATCTCCCTGAAGTTAAAGCATTTAGAGACAATTTTCATGAAAAACTGTCAACAACCAAACTCATCGTTTCGATAGATAAGTTCGACTACGCAAAAGGTGTTTCAAATCGTTTGGAAGGATATGCGTTTTTTCTCGAAAAATATCCCGAGTGGCAGCGGCACGTCACCTTTATATTGTCTATAACACCCTCTCGACATGATTTGACGAAATATGCTACACTCAAAAAAAAGGTGGAAGAGACTGTTAAGCACATCAATAATCGTTTTGGTACGCCCGATTGGTTGCCAATTATTTATAGATATGACACATGGGCATTTGAAAGAATTGTCGGTTTATACTCCGTTGCGGATATTGCACTCATCACACCTTTGCGCGATGGTATGAACCTCCTCGCAAAAGAATTTGTTGCCACACGTTTCGATAAACAAGGTGTTTTGATATTGAGCGATATGGCGGGTGCTGCCGAAGAATTGAAAGATGCTGTTTTGACGCATCCGACCGATGTTGAAGATATTGCCAACAAAATACGTTATGCCTTGCTGATGACACCACAAGAACAAGAAACGCGGATGACGAGAATGCAAGAACTCATCGCAAAACACAATGTGCAAGTGTGGGCAGAGGACTTTTTGACTCAACTCGACAAAGTTAAAACTATGAAATCACACACCAAACCTTTGCTTTTAGATGACAAAAAAAAACTACTCGAAGATTTCAAAAAAGCCCGTAAACGGTTGATTATCTTAGACTATGATGGCACTTTAGTTGATTTCAGGTTGAACCCCAACAGTGCAAAGCCAAGTATAGAGTTACTGTCTTTATTGAAAAGACTGTCAAAACATAGAAACAACCACATCGTCATTAACAGTGGGCGCAATGCCGAAAACTTAGAAGAATGGTTTGGTCATTTGCCCATAACACTTATTGCAGAACACGGTTTAATGGTGCGCCCACAATATGGGCATGACTGGGAAATGCCCAAAAACCTAAAAACCAAATGGAAAGATAAAATCAGACCTACCATTCAAGAGGCTGTTAACCGCAGCTCTGAATCAACGCTTGAAGAAAAAACGTTTTCACTCGTATGGCATTATGAGCGTATGAATATTGATACAGCGCGGTTGCGTATTAATCAACTCATCAAGGACTTGTCAAGCACATTACAATATCACAAATTAGAAATTTTGCATAGCAAAAAAATAGTTGAAATCCGTCCAAAAGGCATGGACAAAGGCTCGGCGATAAACAAACTACTAACAGAAAATACATACAATTTTATTCTGGCAATGGGCGATGACCTCACCGATGAAAACATGTTTAGTGCTTTATCGGAAGAAAAAGCCTATACAATCAAGATTGGTCAAGGGGCGACCTGTGCCGAATATCGGCTCGCAGGTCCCCTTTGGACAATCGCACTTTTAGAAAATTTGGCTGGTTTTAATGAAAAAGAAAAAGACAGTGTTTTTTTTAGCTTGATTTCAACCCTTTAATGGAAGCTCATTCATACTTTTAGAGGGCACACTATACTACTAATAGTGTGCTTTTTTTTTAATTGACGAATGTACCAAAACTTGATTTTTATCAAGGTTTAGCCCCTCAGTATACGCCTATCTTTGTACTATAAATTTGACCTTTAATCATTTATTAAAAAATATAAATTATGAAAAACATAAAATTCGATGCTGCTCAAGAAGCGATTCAACATTACAGAACAATAGGTTATGATTTTATCTTCACACAAGAAGTTATTAAAAAAGAAGACCCACACAATTGGGAGATTGAGGCTGTTCACACTTTCATTGACAAAAAAAACACAATGCAAAGTAACATCGTTTATGCTCTACGCTCTAAAATGAAAGAGAAAAAAGGCATCATTGTACGTCGTTTAGGGCTGATGGCACTACCTTTCAAAGTGCATTTTTTGCAGCAGGTAGAGCTTTGTCAGTGAGTAAATTACCCCCCCTCAGTATGTTAACGCTTTTGGTCACTAAAAAATAAAAAAATGATAACCAATATCGGAATCGGTTTTGTAACAGGTCGGAAACATTTTCAGAATGTCTTACGCACCTATATTAATAATTGGCTTGAACATGGATTACTTCAGGATGAAAATATACGCCTTCATCTTTTTGTGGCTTATGATTTAAAATATCAAGGTACGGAGATGAGTGACTATAAAAACGTACCACCTGAATTAGCCAAAATGGTTGCTTCCATTAATTTTTTTGGGACAAACAGAATCAATAGTGAAATTGCTGTATTGAAAAATGAAGGTAAACTCGATGAAAACGAAGCCCAATTGCTTTTTGGCGAGGGTTATGGCAAAAAAAGAAATGCTATCACTTATTTTGCTATTAAGCACAATATGGACAGGTTGATTTTCATTGACGATGACGAATATCCACTTGCTACCATGAAAAATGATAGAGGGCAATTGTTGTGGACGGGGCAAAGTGTTGTGGGAACGCATTTGAAATACATTGCAGATGCGGACATAACGCATGGACATCATTGTGGTTACATTTCTCCTATTCCTTATATTCGCTTCAATAATGTGTTAACAGAAAACGATTTTAGGCATTTTATTGAAGCCATCAGCAATGATATTATCAATTGGGTAAAAGTGCGGCACAATATGTTGAAAAATAAAGGTGTGACGTATGCCTCAGCTGCTATCATAAATCAGCCGCTTGTAACAGAAGTACAAGAAGAAAACGGTATGAAATTCATATCGGGTGCAAATCTCTGTTTCAATTTGGCAAATGCCGAAAAATTGCCGCCTTTCTACAATCCGCCTGGAGCGAGGGGTGAAGATACTTTTATGAGTACCGCCCTTTCAAATCTCAAAGTTGTAAAAGTGCCGTGTTATACATTTCATGACGGTTTTTCGACCTATAACAACCTTGTGCATGGTGTATTGCCCCTGCAATTAGAGGAAATTGATAGTGTTTCGCCTGCAAATATCAAACGATTTATTGCCGCGACAATAGGTTGGGTGCGTTACAAACCCCTGATGGTGTATATAACGAATCGAGGAGCATACGAGCAAACGATGGAAACAATGGCTATAAGGTTGCGGTTTACAATTCCCAAATTGTGCGCTTATTTCAAGACGGACGAGTTTGAAAAAGTTATGGTTGAGTTCGAATTGTATAGAAAAAATGTGGTTAAACATTTTAACGAATTTGAAGCGACTAAAATAGCATGGACGAAATTGATGCAGAATATCAATGAATTGGCTGTTTATTAGATATTTATACCTAATATTAACTTCTCGTATTTGTGCGGTTTATTATAGTTTTTCTAAAAAAAATCAACTTGTTAAGTCCCCCTCAGTATTTCCCCTTTAAAACCATTAATTTTCAGCTAAAATGAATGAGTTAAAACATCTTTTCAACCTACACGAAGGCGAACAAGACAAAGCAAAAACGCTACAAGATGTTGCTAACAATATCGCTTTCAGAGGTGCGAACCTTTGGATTTTAGCGTGTGCGATTATGGTCGCTTCGGTGGGTCTTAATGTCAATTCTACGGCAGTCATTATCGGGGCGATGTTGATTTCGCCTTTGATGAGTCCAATTGTTGGGGCAGGTTTTGCCTTAGGCACTTATGATTTCGCATTGCTCCAAAAGTCATTGAAAAACTTATTGGTGGCAACGCTTGTTAGTCTGCTTGTCTCGACTATTTACTTTTTTATCAGCCCTTTCAAAGAGGTACAATCGGAACTTTTGGCTCGGACAACACCGACGATATATGACGTGTTGATTGCTTTTTTTGGCGGTTTGGTCGGCGTGATTGCTACCACCCGTGTAGAAAAAGGCAATCCGATACCTGGCGTTGCCATTGCAACAGCTTTGATGCCACCGTTATGTACGGCAGGTTATGGTTTGGCGATTGGCAATTTATCGTTTTTTTTAGGCGCGTTCTATTTGTACAGCATCAATTGTGTGTTTATTTGTATCGCTACTTTTGTTGTTGTCAAATATTTAGGTTATCCGATAAAAGCCCAAGTAGATGAACAACAACAGCGTCGAATTCGTTATCTTGTTACCATTTTGATTGTTTTAATGCTACTACCAAGCAGTTATTTGGCTTATTCGCTGTATTGCGAACAACAATTTAAGAAATATTCAGACCATTTTATTGAAAAAGAGTTTTCCGAAAAGGGCTATACTTTGGTCTATAAAAAAATAAAATACCATGAATATCCGCACAAAATAGAATTGGCTTTTCTGTCAAAACGATTTGAAGATAAGGAAATACAACAGTTAACGGATAAATTGTGGGCATACAAAATCAGCGATACAAAACTCGTTTTTCGCCAAGACAGTACCGACAAATTGATGAATTTAAAAGGCGATATTTTGAACGAACTCAATGTTAATTCTTTGATTATCAACGAAAAAGATGCGCGCATAAAACAATTAGAAGACCAGATAAAAAGTACAAATTATGACAACGACAAATTGACAAAAGAGGCTAAAACATTGTTTGGCAGTTTGCAATCCTTGTCTGTTGCCAATCATGTTTTTAAAATGAGTAAGGATAGCACGCATACGATTGCCGCCGTACTTTACGAAAGCAGTACCCCCCTCAGTATAGACGAGTCCACCAAACTCAAAAATTGGTTAAAACAAAGATTACAAACACCCAATATTGATATTTACAGGCGCGAAAGCTTTAAAAAATAAATAAAAATGAATAGTTACCAGTTAATAATCCTCATTATCAGCCTTTCAGCAGGTTTCGCTTACATCAACCATAGGTATCTAAAAATGCCCTTTGTCATAGGGTTGTTTTTTTTATCCATGTTGTTTTCGCTCTCTATTTTAAGCAGCAAATATTGGGCATATTCTTATTTTGAAAACATAAAAGAAGTCATTGCGCAGGTCAATTTAAGCAAATACATTTTAGAAATCATGTTGGGTTTTTTGCTCTTTGCAGGTTCTTTGCATGTAGAATGGAGTGAAATCAAAAAGCAACTAAAAACCATCGGTATATTTGCCATTGTCGGTGTCATCGCCTCCACATTTATAATTGGTAGCTTATTTTACGGCATCAGTGGGGTATTAGGCATAGAAATAAGTTTTATTTATTGCTTACTTTTTGGTGCGCTCATATCCCCCACCGACCCCATTGCTGTATTGGGCATTTTGACAAAAGCAAATGTACCGAAAAGGATAGAAACAACCATAGTCGGCGAATCCTTGTTCAATGACGGGATTGGTGTTGTGGTTTTTATCGCCTTACTCGAAATACTCAACACGGGCAGCGAGCATTTTAGCCTAAGTCATTTTGGGCTTTTATTCGTCCAAGAAAGCATTGGAGGCATTCTTTTTGGCTTAATAGCGGGCTATTTGCTCCACAAATTGCTCAGTACGATTAATCATTACGAAACTGAAGTCATTTTGACCCTTGCCTTCGTGATGTTGGGCTACGAACTTTGTTTGTGGCTGCATCTTTCGGGGGCATTGGCAATGGTCATTATGGGTTTATTTGTCGGTAATTACAAACAAGACCAAGCTATGAGCGACATTACAATGGATTATGTAGATAAATTCTGGGAACTTTTGGACGTGATACTCAACGCTATTTTGTTTATCCTCATCGCCTTTGTTTTAGTTTTGATTGACATAAAAGGCATATATATTCTTATGGGTTTTATCTCCATCCTCATTGTTTTAGTATCGCGGTGGATAGTCGTTTTTTTACCCAAAACCTTATTGCCCAAAACTATAAATATGAATAACAAAGAAGCCAACCTTATCGTTTGGGGTGGCTTACGCGGTGGTTTATCTATTGCCTTAGTCATGTCGCTTCCTGAAAGCGAAGCGAAAGAAGTTTTGATGGTAGCGACTTATACTTGTGTGGTTTTCAGTATTTTAGTGCAAGGGTTGTCTATTGAAAATGTGGCGAAGAGTTTGTTAAAATTGACACTAAAAACCAATAAGTAAAAGATTATGTCGAACAATACTTCGGTAATTCTTTATGGATAAATAACGCTGCCTACGGTGGTGAAGCCGCCATTTTTATCTAAAAAGTCATTCTTTTCCTTATTTCTACCAATGTTTAGTACCTACGGGCGCAGCAGAGCTAAAACAGAAATGATCTTAGGGACTAAACATTGATAGCAAATAAAGTACAATCTTATCAAAATCGAGTATAGCTCTAAAACTTTTTTATGAGAAAGCCACCCTTTCAGAATCAAGGATGTCCTATTTTTTGTTTATTCCCTTAACTTTGCGCTGCATCATTTTCTTTTTTGTGGGTCAATTGTCAATAAAAACGACCCGCATGTAGAAAATCAACCACCCAACTATCATCAATAAACCATTGATTGTCTATTATTTATGAATATTTTAGATAAAATCGTCGCAGCCAAACGCATAGAAGTCGGCGAGCGCAAAGAAATGACCCCCCTCAGTATTTTGGCGCAACGACCTTATTTCAAAGAGCCTTGTTACTCCATCAAAAGGGCATTGAAAGCCAGTGGTTCGACAGGTATCATTGCCGAACACAAGCGCAAATCACCGTCTTTGGGGTGGATTCGCCAAGATTCGGACGCGGCAGAAGTCGCACAAGGTTATGCCCTCGCAGGTGCATCCGCCATGTCGGTTCTCACAGATGAAGAATTTTTCGGCGGTACATTGAGCGATTTGCAGCGCGCAAGGAGAACCGTTAGCATTCCGCTTTTGCGCAAAGATTTTATCATCGAAGAATACCAAATCTATGAAGCCAAAGCCTATGGCGCAGACCTCATTTTGCTCATAGCCGAGTGTTTGCGCAAGGAAGAAGTCAAACATTTGGCAGAAACCGCCCGCAATCTGGGGCTTGAAGTCCTGATGGAAATGCACGACGAGGAAGGTTTAGATAAGATATGCGATGCTGTGACCTGTGTAGGCATCAACAGCCGCAACCTCAAAACCTTTGAAGTCTCGCTTGACAATGCCATTCGTTTGGCTCAACAAATACCCGATTCGTTTGTCAAAGTTGCAGAAAGTGGTATTTCAAAGCCCGAAACCATTGAATTACTGAGGGGTCATGGTTTTGAAGGTTTTTTAATCGGCGAAGCGTTTATGAAAACGGACGACCCCACGCAAGCTATTGCCGATTTCATTTCTAAGATACAACGTCACGCATGAAAATTAAAGTTTGTGGTATGCGTCAGGCTGCCAATATTGCAGAAGTCGGTGCATTACCCATTCACTTTATGGGTTTTATATTCTACGAAAAGTCGCCACGATTCGTCGTTGATGCCATCGAGTCCTTGCGCTCTTGTCCCGACGATTTGACGCGGGTCGGCGTGTTTGTCAATGCCGATATTGATTTTGTTTTAGATAAAATCATCGCATTTGAATTGAACGCCGTCCAATTGCATGGTTCTGAAACGCCTTTGTATGTGCATGATTTAGCTGTTATGATGTGGAAAAAGCATAAAATTCAGCCCCATGTCGAAGTCGAAATCATCAAAGCCTTTTCAGTTGATGAGCATTTTGATTTCAATAAAACAAAGGATTACGAAGGTCTGGTCAATTATTTTTTGTTCGACACCAAGACCCCTCAGTATGGCGGTGCAGGTGTCAAGTTTGATTGGACAATTTTGGAAAAATACACAGGCGAAACGCCTTTTTTACTCGCAGGTGGTATTACGGAACACGATGTTGATGCGGTTTTGTTGTTGCAAAACAAATTACCGCAGCTATACGGTTTGGATTTGAATTCTAAATTTGAAATCGAACCCGCTTTGAAAGATGTAGAGAAATTGCGTGGTTTTATTGAGAAAGTGCTTCGGTACTGAGGGGTCTCTTTTGCAAATCAATAATGTGCTGCAAAATACCGAGAATTTTTGGCAATTCAGAAAGCGAATAAACGGTTTCGTCTAACTCAGCTTTCATATTAGAGAAACGGAGGAATTGCCAAGCATAACCATAAGTCACGACACCATAAATAGTCGAAATGTCACGACCTTTACGCTGATTGAAAAGCCAAGCAGCATACATTTCGGCGATACATTGAGGAATACCTAAGTCAAGATTTTCATTTTTGGCTTCGACAACACAAAAAAAGGGTGCCATAATAATTAAAGCACGAGGTTCTAACGAAAAAATAAAATCGCAGAAGCCTCTAAGACCATGCGTTTTATCAACATCAAATTGATAGCCAGAATAGAAACTCATCGTATCAACATTGTTTTCAGCAATTTCGGCAACAATAGGAGAAATTAAAAATTCAGATTTAGCTTTTTCAGATGCTAAGTTTTTACTAAGGTTCTTTTTAATTGTCGCTTTTAAAAGCTCACTTGGTTCAATCGGATCAATATTTCCGTTAAAAACGATGTTGCGCTCGATTTTGATATTTAAATCAAACAAGTCTTCTATTTTGAATCGTGAATAGGAAGTAGGCATGATGTTCTGTCTTTTCAGCAAAAGTAGGATATTTGGCATGAATTGACAAATTATACTGAGGTGAGGATAACTTTTAAAACCTAAAACAATGAAAAATTGGGTGTTTGCTTTTGGGATTTTGTTTTGTTTGGTTTCTTGTGAAAATAACAATAAACAAATCGTTCAATCAGAGAATAAGGTTCAAATAGATTCGACAATTTTATTTGATTCTATTAAAATTGCCGATTCACAAAAGGAATATGCGGATACGACTCATTATTTTTCAAATGAACAAATTGATTCAGTATGGAAAATTGCCGCAAAAAAATTGCCTAAATCTGATTTACGAGAAGTTTCTAAAAAGTCTTTCTACAAACATTATATAGGTACACTTGGAAATCAAAAAGCCTTTATTGACTTGACTTTAATGCACAATGATTTTTATAATTCTTACAATATTATAGGTGTTTTGAGTATCAAAGACAATCAAGAATTAATGGAAATACTTGCTTCTTCGAAATCACAAAGAGAAAACATCAAAAGTTATATCGAGTTTAATGCCACTAAGTCAAAAATAGATAGAGATTTTTTAGGCTATTTTATAAAGGGCTATTTCAGTAACGATTTGACGTATTTTAGGGGTTTTGCGATAGATAGAAAGAATTTGACAGTTTTACCTTTCGATTTTGAAGAAGATTATTCTGACGGTGCTTCGCAATTAGAAACTATGGCATTTGAGAAGTTTAAAAAATATAAAGAGCAACCGATGGGCAATAAATATGTACGTTTCAAAGGCATAGGTTTCGATAGTAGTCTCAACACTAAATTGAATATGGTAGAATCTTACGGTGATTTAGACGAAAAAGCGAATCAGTGGTATTTCTCTAATTTTGATTCAGCAGCCGTATTTACTCAAAAACGATTTGACAGATACGTATCAAAACGCATCAAAGAATACGGTGGTAATTTTGATAGGTCTATTTTTTTTGAACGCACATCATCAGTTTGTTGGAATCATAAAAAATTGCTGGTCATACAATATGAACAATGGGAAGGTGACGGAACAAGCTATCCTGAGAAAACAACGGAAGAGAAAATATACGATGTTGAAAGTGGTATCGTATTGAAGCAAGCAGATATACTAAAACCTAATTACAAGGCAATCGTTTTGAAATCTCTCAAGAGCCTATCAGAATTTGAAATCGAGTATTTTAAAAGAGAATCAACATCATTCGCGTACATGACACATAAAGGATTAATGATGGCAGGAATAGGTACTCATGGTTGGCAATGTAACTACTTTTTTATTCCTCTTTCAGAAATGAAAACAGCTTTGAAAGAAGGTTTTGTGAAGAAATATTTAAAAATTTAGAAATCAATTAATTATAAAAAGAATAAAATGACAGACTTACTCGACGCACCCACAACTAAAACAACCATAAGCCAAGCGCAACCCGATAATAATGGTTATTACGGCGAATTTGGTGGTGCTTACATTCCCGAAATGTTGTACCACAATGTGGAAACTTTGCGGAAAAACTATTTAAAAATAACGAAATCAAAGGCATTTCAGAAGGAGTATAAGGCTCTTTTGCGCGATTTTGTGGGCAGACCCACGCCTTTGTATTTCGCAGAAAGACTATCGCAACATTTTGGCGCACAGATTTATCTGAAAAGAGAAGATTTGTGTCATACAGGCGCGCACAAAGTCAATAATACCGTCGGACAAATCCTTTTAGCACAACGTTTAGGCAAAAAACGCATCATTGCTGAGACGGGCGCAGGGCAACATGGCGTGGCAACAGCGACTGTTTGCGCTCTGAAAGGCATTGAGTGCATCGTGTATATGGGCGCAGTGGACATCAAACGTCAAGCACCGAACGTGGCACGGATGAAAATGCTCGGTGCAGAGGTGCGTCCTGCGACTTCGGGCAGCCAAACGCTCAAAGATGCGACGAATGAAGCCATCCGCGATTGGATTAACAATCCAGAAGACACACATTATATTATTGGTTCGGCAATTGGGCCGCATCCTTATCCCGATATGGTGACACGTTTTCAATCTGTCATTTCGGAGGAGATTATGAAACAGCTGAAAGAACACACAGGCTCACCGAATCCAGACTATGTGGTGGCGTGTGTAGGCGGTGGCTCGAATGCCGCAGGTGCTTTCTACCATTTCATTGACACCCCCTCAGTAAAAATCATCGCTGTGGAAGCCGCAGGTGAAGGCGTTCACTCTGGAAAGTCTGCCGCAACTTCTGTTTTAGGAACAAAAGGCGTGATTCACGGTTGTCGCACGATTTTAATGCAGACAGATGATGGTCAAATCGTTGAACCACATTCTATTTCGGCTGGTTTAGACTATCCTGGCATCGGCCCTATGCACGCCCATTTGATTACGACGGGTCGCGCACAAGCCATTAGTATCACCGATGCAGACGCTTTAGAGTTTGCCACTTTTGTCGCTCGTACTGAGGGGATCATTCCCGCTTTGGAATCGGCACACGCGTTCGCCGCATTGAAGTATATGGATTTGAAAAAGTCCGATGTGGTTGTCGTGAATCTGTCTGGCCGTGGAGATAAGGATTTGGATACGTATATGCGGTCGTTGAATTTATAATTGAGGAGTGGGCATAACTAAAAACAGTATTAAATAGGCACAGACTGTTTTTCCTACGGAAAAAAGCGTGCATTGCCCTTTTCTTATGGAGCGAGCCTATATTTTTTTGGCTCGCCCAAAAAATATAGGCTCGCTCCTAAAAAATTCTTTTTCGCACGCCTTTCGCCTATGGCGAAACAGTGCGAAACCTGTATATTTAGTAGCAATATTTAGTTATGCCCACTCCTCAATTATAATTGACAGTTCTAGCACCTTTCCGAAAGCCTTTTTAGGCTTTCGGAAAGGTATCAAAGAAAACAATATGGATTGTCTTGTCTTATTTTGATACAGTTGGTTCATTTTTGAGTTGCACAAATGGAAAAAGATTATGCCTTAGCTTCTAAATTAATCGCACTTTGGGCAAGTTTTGCCTGTTTAGGTGTCCTTATTTTGATGATTCAGCCTATTATCAAGACACCTAAAAGCAGAAATCAAATTGTATGTGGCAATACCTTGATGCCTACATTCAATGGAGAAACAGGTAAAAAAGGTAAAATACTTTTCGTTGAAAATTGCGCCCAATGCCATGCTAAAAATATGAAAGACCGATTAACAGGTCCGCCACTTGGTGATTGGCGTAATTATTTTAGTGATGAAAAGGAAGTCACTCAATTCCTCAATGCACCAAAAAAGTATAGAGAAACAGCCAAAAACAAGTCTTTGAGAAAACTCCATAAAGAATATGGGCAGACGGATTGTACGCCCGTTCCCAATTTAACCCTTGAAGAAGTGACGGCAATTTTTACTTACGTTAATAACCGTTACCATTAGTCCGTAATAATCTCAAACTCTACTCGCCGATTGAGTTGTTTCGACTCATCAGAATCGTTGTCAGCAGCAGGTTGCGATTGCCCCAAGCCTTTGAATGTGATACGCCGAGCTGGCACGCCTTTATTGACCAAATATTGATAACACATCTTTGCTCGATTGACTGAGAGAATCACATTGCTGCTTTTTGAGCCTGTCCCGTCCGTATGCCCGACTATGCGCAAACGATAATTCTCGTTTTTGAGCATAATGAAAGCAACTTCATCCAGTATGGCAAGGCTTTTCGCTTGATAAATGGTCTTACTGTGGTCAAAATAGACAGGTGAAATCGTGTAATGATTGCGCACAATATTGAAAGCCGTCGAATCTGAGACAGATGCGGCATCGAGATAAGGATTCGCACGTCGCGTTGGGAAAGGTGTGTGATATTGGTTGTCATCAACGCGTATGAGTGTATCCAAGGCCACCACAGTTTGGACTGTATCCACAGGTTTATCCAAATCCATTTGAGGTGGAATGGTTTGCGGGATAATCAGGCGTGGTGGTTTGACATTGGTACGCGCTGCTGAATCAACCGTTGATTTGGTTGGAGCTGTTTTCAGAGGTTTTTCAATAGCCATGATTAAACTATCTACATTGACAGTTGGCTTTTCTACGATGTTTTGACTTGTATCTGAGGCTGTTGGTACAATCGGTTTGGTTGCAATCAGACTATCTTTTGTTGGCTCTTTGACCATTGGCTTTTCTGTTGCTGCATACTGAGGGGTCTCTTTTTGTGGCGACACAATCGTTGCGGGTTTCTCAATCACTGAGGCACTGTCCTTTGCTACTTTGGGTTGTTCTTTTATCTTAGGTTGTTCCGCAACATACTGAGGGGTCTCTTTCTGTGGCGACAAAATCGTTTTAGGTTTCTCAATCACTGCTATGCTGTCTTTCGCTACCTTAGATTGTTCTTTTATTTTAGGTTGTTCTGCCACATACTGAGGGGTCTCTTTCTGTGGCGATGCAGTCGTTGCGGGTTTTTCAATCACTGCTGCACTGTCTTTCGCTACTTTGGGTTGTTCTTTTATTTTAGGTTGTTCTGCCACATACTGAGGGGTCTCTTTTTGTGGTAATGCAGTCGTTTTAGGTTTCTCAATCACTGCGGCACTATCCTTTGCTACTTTGGGTTGCTCTTTTATCTTAGGTTCTTGCGCTGTGTACTGAGGGGTCTCTTTTGTGGGTATAGGTTTTATAGCATGGGTTGTTGTATCCACAATCTGTATTTGATTCACAAAGATAGGGGTACTGGTTGTGGTATTGGTTTCTATTTTAGCTTTCAGAGTGTCGGTTTCTAATGGTTTTATGGTTTCTGGTGATGTGGGTTGGCTCACATACTGAGGGGGTGTTTGGATTGGATTGATTGATGGGATTTGAGTTGATGTATCGTTTTGACTGCGCACCTTCGTTGTATCATTTAGTTGAACGACGGGGTTGGTTGCTTGATTGTAGACTGTATCTGCTGTGTTTTGAGCCATAGCAGAATCTTTTTTCTCTGTCGGGCAACCTTTATAACGTCCTGAACCTGATACAGTTGGACATTCATCAAATTTGTCAGCAATGCCATCGCCATCCGTATCAGGACAGCCATCGTAGTTTTTCAGACCCGCGATGGTTGGACATTCGTCTTTATCGTCCGTTATACCATCGCCGTCGCGGTCGGGGCAACCATTGAGTTTGGGATCGCCTTTGAGGAAAGGGCATTTGTCCAATTTGTCCACAATGCCGTCTTTATCCGAATCTTTGGTATAACCCAAAATTTTTGACAAACCAATACTCCCCATAAAATACCAATCGTTGGCATTCGGATTACCCGCCACACTGATGCCATCAATATAGTCCGAGAAAGTCGGTCGAAAACCGCCTTCCAACGTAATCACTGTTCGTCGGTTGACCAAAGGCAAACGCAAACCACCCCCAATAGGCAATACAAAATGGACTTTTTCAAAATCAATCGTTTTATCTGCGGCTATACGTGGTGCTTCTGTTATGGGATTGGGTGAAGGACTGTCGTTAAAATCAGTTTTAGGATTCAAAAAAGCCCCACCACCACCGACATATATAAATGGTGAGATGGAACGCGTCCGCTTGCGCACAATTGGGCTTTTAGTATCATCATCGAGAACAGAAACACCTGAAGAAAGGGCTGAAATCTTGCGTTGTGTACTCAAAAAATGTAACTCTGCCCGTAAAGAAAGCTCCGTGATAGATGATTTGAATTGAATATTACGCGCCATTCGCCAACTTACATCCGTAGAATGTGCATCGCTACCTGCTAAAATACCTTGTGAAAGAGTGGCTTGCACAGCAAAATAGTCACCAAAAGCACGGCGTACAAACACCCCCACCATTGGTCGGGTTTCAGCGAGAGCTAATTCTAAATCACCTGAATAAGCTGTTGCACCCAATAGAATGCCGCCTTCGATACTGGGCGGTTTGCGTATTTTGATATCCGTAGAACTCCTTTGGGGAGATGGAGATATGGTGTCAGTTTTAGCATTTTGAGCAGACACTATCGTGCTAAAAAATACTAAAACAGTTAAGAGCAAAGAGTCGGCTTTCATAGTTCGTTCATTTTCTTTGAATGTATCTGTTTCAAGAACAGATTTTTAAGTGTGTAAAATTAATACACATTGACATAAAAACGATAATAAAACGAAAAATAAAGGTAAATCAATATATTGATTTACACCTTCTCTAATATTTGAAGAGATTCTAACATAGACGGGCAACTCTGTTTAGCGCAATACCTCAATATTTCAATGCTATCAGTTGCAAAGTGTAGGCGAGTTATAATTTATAGTGAGTTTAACTACTTTTGAAACCCCAAACATATGCCTTCTGAATTACTTTCTTTGCAATCCAAAAGGCATATGTGGTTATTTTCTCTAATTAACGTGTGGATAATGTGTGAAATATAGGGCTTAACTATTTAATAATCATTAAGCTTAAAACATCCCCCTCAGTATTTCCTGCTTGATGCCCGCTTTCGATGGGTCAACGCCCAATTTTTGGCTCAATAAAGTGGCATAAACGGAACGGAAATCGAATTGATGTTTCAAATCGCCTGCATTCAAATCATCAAAATTCGGATTTGAGCCGATGATTTTTCCTTTATTATTGCCACCAATGATGAAAACAGGTGCTGCTGCGCCGTGGTCAGTGCCACTACCATTGTCCTTCACACGTCGCCCAAATTCGCTGAACAACATAATCGTTACATTGCCCAAAAGACCAGATGTTACCATATCGTTGTAAAAAGCTTTAACCGATTCCGAAACTTCGGTCAGGAGTTGTTTGTGTTTGCCCAATTGATTGGAATGTGTATCAAAACTACCCAAACCTGTGTAATAAACAGGCGTTGACAAGCCCCCTTTAATCATTTTGGCAATCCAATTCAGGTTTTGAGCCAATCCATGCTTTGGATACTGTTCCATAGAACTCCTTTGGAGAGGGGTCGCCATTTGCGATTTTTCTAATGCTTTTTTGATTTGGTCAGACCCTTCAAAAGAACCAATCATCAGTTTGCGTACAAAGTCGAGATTCGGATTTTCATCAAGTGGGTCTTGATTGTTTTCTTTAATAGACTTCAACAACCGTTCAAACCGTTGTGGGTCTTGCATCGTGAGTGTGTGGCTGTTCGCACCCATCAAGGCAAGATTGTCAATATTATCGAGATTCAACGCCCCCAACGGCTCTTCAGGCGCGCAAGTGGCATCGAGATAACGTCCCAACCAACCTGTGTTTAAATATTCGGTGCTGCCTGAAGCGGTTTGCCAAATTTCGATACTCCGAAAATGCGACCGATTCGGATTAGGATAGCCTACATTTTGAATCACAGATAAATGCCCTGCTTGTTGCATCTCTGCAAAACCTTTCATGCTCGGATGCCAACCCATGCCACCCGTAGCTGCTTTCAGAACCTGCTCTTTCGGGATGGCAATTGACTTACGAAAGTCATAATACTGAGGGGTATCGTAGGGGATGAATGTGTTCAAACCATCGTTGCCACCATTCAGCTGAATGACAACTAAAATATTTCTATCTTGCGCAAAGCCTTGATACAAGCCTTGCGTCGGCATAGCTGATAAAAACTTGGGTAAAACGAGCATACCCCCAGCCGTTGTGCCGACTATTTTTAGAAAATCTCTACGTGTATTTTTCATGTTAAGAGTAATTTTTGATTTTACGTATCAGCCTCAAATCTTCGATCAATAAATCTGAAACTCAGGTGATTTCATAATGTGTTCTGCCAATCGCGTCACCGATTTTGGGGCATTGTCTGCTTTTGCATCAAAGTCATATTTCAAAATACGTTCACATTCTGCTTGTAAATCGGGCGAAACGGTGAACACAAGGCGGTCGGTTAAGTCTTTGATGATGTCTTTATTGTTTGTCAATCCTTTATTCCATCGCAAATTAGGCATTTTTTCCATGCCTTTATCTTTGCCAAACAGGGCTTCTTCGGTCATACCGATTTCATCGGCAGCATCTTCTTTCATCCGTCGAACTTTGAGGGTTTCGAGCGGTTTTCCACTTGCCAAAAGAGCCACGACACTGGTGCGTTGCAATAATTTTTGGGAACTCAACCATGTTTTGCCACCGTCCCAACCTTTGACATTCGGTGGATTCAAGAGTTTCATGCCTTGTCCATTGAAATAAGGCTGGGATGTGCGAATTGGTGGCACATCTAATTGAAATTCGTACAAAAGTTGCAGTAAAAACGTGGTTGGGTCTTTGATTTTCCAACCTTGACTTTTTACAAAACGCTCATCGCGTACCAATTTTTCTAACATGGGACGCATCTCAAAATTGGCTTTTCGGAACGTTGATGTGTAGTCATCAATCATCGCTTGCTTGGGTTCATCAGACACAAAAAACTTCAAAAACTTTGTCATCAACCGCTCCCCTGCTTTTGGATGATCGAATATGATAGTCACCATATCGTCGGCTTTCCAATTACCCGTTTTGCCGAGGTAGGTTTTATTGCCGTTGTCTTCCCAAATGCGATAATATTGTCCGCCACCATCGCCCAAATTCAAGCCAGCCAAAGCACGCGCGCCTTCTTTGATGTCCCCCTCAGTATAATTGCCGACACCGAGTGTGAAGAGTTCCAAAAGTTCGCGGCTGAGGTTTTCATTGGGCGTTTTAGCTTTGTTTTGGGTATTGTCGAGATAACCCAACATGGCATTATCGTACAAAATCAATCGTGTCAATTCTTTGTAATTACCAAAAGCCATGCGTCGAAACAGTTCGTTTTGTTGCCACATTGACCACGAGGCTTTCACTTTTTGCAAATCCGAAACAAAGTGATTGTGCCAAAACAAAACCATTTTTTCTCGCAATGGAAAATCATCTGTGTGCATTTTTTTGAGCCACTCGTGCGCAATGCCTACGGCTCTAAGTCGTTCAGCCACAGCGAGTTGTTTCTTAGTGAGGTCATCCATTTGGCGCACTTCTCTGAATTCTTTGCGATTGCGCGGTGCATCGGCGAGGAATGTCGGCTCGGACATACTGAAGGGTGTCTCAAAACTCTTTTTTAAAAACTGTTCGACTCCCATTCGGTTGATTGTCTCCGCTTGTGCATTCGTAAAACCCAAGCGTTGACTTAAAAAAAAGGCTTCTTTCATGTTCTGATTTTTTTCTCAATGATAGTTGTAGTGTTGTGATTCGCTTATATGACTGTGGCTGTTTTAGAAAGTTTAATAAGTCTTCTAAAATCCAAAACAGCGTGCCGTTTTCCTTTTCTATCCAACTATTTTTTAAGAACATTTTTTAAAAAATCTGCATTTTATTGCTTTATTAATTGAATTATTTTCAACTATGGCATTCAAATAGGCTTGTTTATTATAAAATTCAAAAAATAGGCTTTTTTACTGAGGGGTATATTCTCGTATTATTTTCGGATATTTGCGCGCCAAAAATTGAAAGGGTTTTGTGAAAATCTGAGATTGTCATCCATTTATCAATAAAATTAATAAAAATTTATGATACAAATTTTCGTTACAGGCGGTACTTTTGACAAAGAATACAATTATATCACAGGAGAATTGTATTTTAAAGATACACATCTAAAATCTATGTTGGAGCGAGGTCGCTGCACGCTTGATTTTGATGTCAAAACGCTGATGATGGTGGATAGCCTTCGCATGACGGATGCCGACCGCCAAATCATCGTACACAATTGCAAAATGGCGGCAACGGATAAAATCATTCTGACGCATGGCACAGATACGATGGTGAAAACAGCGGGCATTTTGGCTGCTGAAAAAATTGATAAAACGATTGTCTTGACGGGTGCGATGATTCCTTATGCTTTTGGTACATCGAGCGATGGTTTTTTCAATCTGGGTTCAGCTTTGGCTTTTGTTCAAACCTTGCCGCATGGCGTTTATGTTGTGATGAATGGTCGCTATTTTGATTACGATAAAGTTAGAAAAAACACCCAAACGGGTAATTTTGAAATAGTTATGAATTAACAGTTATGGAATATCTTGGTTTATTGTTTGAGTTTTGTTTTTTAGCATTGGGCATTTATGCTTACCGTTTTGCAACGGGCAAAATAAAATTTTCAGAAACCCAACGCCCTATGGCGGAGCAATTTCGCAAGGAAAACAGTGGCTGGATGCGCTTAACAGGTTTGGCGTTGATTGCCATTATGAGTGTCGAAATTGTGCTTCATATCGTTCAAATGTTTAGATAACAACTCTTTTTGGTCAATTTTTAAATAGAAATGATTACTTACGACGATTTTCACAAAGTAGAAATGCACGTTGGCACTATCATCGCTGCTGACGATTTTCCTGAAGCCCGCAAGCCAGCGTTCAAATTAACCATTGACTTTGGGGAACAAATTGGCATCAAACGCAGTTCTGCTCAGATTACGGTGCTTTACACCAAAGAAAATTTGGTCGGAAGGCAGATAATTGCTGTGACGAATTTTCCAAAAAAGCAAATTGGTAAGTTTTTCTCAGAAGTTCTCGTTTTAGGGAGCGTGGATACTGAGGGGGTGGTAACACTCTTGCAACCTGCGGGGAAAGTTGAAAATGGCTTGCGTATTTCATAAAAATAAATGGCAACACACGCATGTGCGATGTTTCAAGTATTTGGCGCATGCGTTTTCATTTCACAATGGTTTAAGAAACAATGGTTTGTACAATTTTTGAGTCTTAATATTTTTGGCTTTTTTTATCATTCAGTAACCGATATTATTTTTAAAAACAATCACATGAAAAAAACGGCTTTAGTTCTTTCTTTGTTTTTATGTCACATTCCTCTTTTTGCTCAACTGACGGTGCGTCTGACTGCCGTTCCGAGCAATACACCGATTTCTGACACAATCTTTATTGCGGGCAATTTCAATAATTGGAACCCGAAGGATTTGAGTAAAATTTTGATACGCCAAAGTGATGGCACTTACAAAATTACATTCTCCACAACCGTAACCAATATTGAATACAAATTCACAAGAGGTGCTTGGGCTTCTGTGGAAGGCAACGCAAGCGGTGGCGAAATCAGTAATCGAACGCTGACCTATAACGGCGGCATACAATCTATTGACAATCAAGTGCTTAGTTGGAAGGATTTGGTTCGTAATAGCAACACATCGGCAGCCTCGAATGTGCGTATTGTGAGTCATAATTTTTATATGCCACAGTTCAATCGTACGCGCCGCGTCTTGATTTATCTACCCCCTCAGTATGCCGATACCTCGAAACGTTTCCCTGTGATGTATATGCAAGATGGGCAAAATCTATTTGATAAATATACGTCTTTTTCAGGTGAGTGGGAAGTAGATGAAACGCTGAATAGGCTGGCGGCGGCCGGCGACAAAGGCTGTATCGTTGTCGGTATTGAAAATGGTGGAGCGGATAGAATGGGTGAATACACGCCGTGGCGTAATGCGCGATATGGCGGCGGTGATGGTGCAAAATATGCCCGTTTTTTAGTTGAAACTTTGAAACCTTATATTGATGCCAATTTTAGAACCAAATCTGATAGGTTGAATACGGCGATTGGAGGCAGTTCGTTGGGTGGTTTGATTTCGATGTATGCAGCAGCTGAATATCAAAGTGTTTTTTCCAAAGCTCTGGTCTTTTCGCCCTCGTTTTGGTTCAATGATTCCTGTTTCACACAGGCTCGTTTGCGTGGCAAGCAGTTTGCAATGCGTTACTATTTTATGTCAGGTGGCGCGAACGAAGACCCAGATATGTTGCCAGATATTCAACAAATGGTGTCTATACTGAGGGGTGTCGGTTACACTGACGATGAATTTAAAGTTGTGACAAAAACCGATGGACAACACACCGAATGGTTCTGGGCGCGCGAGTTTGGTGATGGTTATAAATGGCTGTTTAGGGAAGCCACAACCAAGACGGATGTGGGGAATATTGATACAAAAGTTAAACTCTTTCCAAACCCTACAGATTCGCTTTTGACGATAGAAACGAGTGAAAATTTGAGCTTTACGAATATCGAAATTTATGACTATTTGGGTCGTTTGATGCGTAAAGAGCCTTTGGCATCGAATCGGACGGTCGTGGTTTCTTATTTGAAAGCGGGAAATTATATCCTTCGTTTGACCAAAGGAAATACAGTTTTGGCGACAAAACCTTTTGTAAAAGCGCATTAAAAACATGAAACTGCCACCGAAATGTGTGTTTCGGTGGCAGTTTTAATCAAAATGCAATTCCAGCTTTAATATCAAATTTTGGCACAAAACCGCTTGAAATCAAAGAAGGGATAATGCGACCTTTATCACTGAATTTACCCGAATAGTCTGCAATATGGTAACCGCTGCCCAACGAAACATCAATAAAAAAACGATTGAAAAACCCTTGTTGATAACCAATCAATAAACCCGCTATGCGGCTATTGCCATCTAAAAATACCGCCTCACCTTCGGGTAACATCATCGAAATTTTATTTTGTAAATACTTGGCAAACACACCATTATAGATACCACTTATGGTTTTTCGTTTTGTATTGGCGAAATAATAACGCCCTTGCAACTCGCCACCAAAACCAAAAAGTGTGGGTTGGAGGTTCTCCCAAATAGTCACTTTCCGATTGGTTAATGAACCATAAGCTTGCACAGAAAACTTCGTGTCGCCAATAAATCGCTCAAAAGCTACACCCATACCCGAATAGAATGGTTCTATGAGTCCTAACTTTATGATGTTTTCATGCTGTTGAGCTTGTAATTGAAAATGAATTGCGCTGCCAAAAAAGAAAAATAGAAAAGAGTAAAATTTATATTTCATTGATTTTGACTTGTTTTTTGAGTAAAAACTACGGTTTATGAACTATTGAATCTTTTGTATTTCGACATCAAAAGACTTTAGATTGAGTGAGATTTTAGTACGACTGCCTGCTTCATCCCCCTCAGTATCTCCTACCACGATGGCTCTACCCACAACTGTCTCCATCGTATAATCTTCAACACTGTTATCAACGTAATCTAAGTTGTTGACTTTCAGTATGTTGAGATAGTCCGTAGGGTCTTTAATTTTATTGATGCGATAGCCATCTTTGACGGTGTAAATCTCAATCCAGTTCGATGTTCCCATCGCTGTTGTCCAATCCGACTTGGTTTCTTGGGCATAGAGATAAACCGAGGCATAGACCTTCCGACCATCCTGCTTGAGATAAACGTGGGAAATCATGCGTGGTCCATCACCGTCAAAATCTTTATTACCGTTGGTGTGCGGCGGAATCCAAATAATGTTGCGAATTTGTGTGGATGCGATTTCGATGACAGGCGGCTCTGGCAGTTTTTTGTCAATCGCAATAGACGAAATCACATCTTTATTGTACATCAGTTGTAGATGTGTAAAATTCGACAACAAGGCATCCGAATAGTCGGTTAACGACAATGTAAAATTAGAAATATCAGGAAAGCCTAATTTGCTCTTCGGAATCTCTAATTGCACAGAGTCGTTCACCAAAACAGCGTGCAAACTGTCTTTGGTGTGCAAATAATAGCCTGTGTAGATGATTTGATTGCGGATACTTCGTGGCGCATTAAGGTCAAGGGTGAGCAATGAAGTCGCACAAATTTTTGTATGTGGCAAAGGCGGTAATTTGCCCGTAACCAATTCAGCACGAACTACTTGCAGATAATATACAACTTCATCTTTGACTGATTCTTTGACACACAACACCGACGACAAAGCACGCTGCGAAGCCAAATTGGTGATGTAAGGAATGTTGTAGGTCAACACATCTTGCACTCGTTTATCAATCTTGGTTTCAAGGTCTTTTAGTACCGATTTCCAATCTGTTGACTCATTTTGTAGGGCATTGATGCCATTGTTGAGTGCAGCCACAGCCTGTTCGCGCAAGACTGTCAATTCGCTTTCGATGTTTTCAGTAATATCACAAGACGTTGGTAAAAGGGCAAAAAAGAGGCAAAAAGAGAGTAGCTTAATGACTTTCATAGTTTCGTTTTCAAAAAAAATGAATAAAATGCTTTAAATATTTTGTTGAGACAAATATATAAAAAACAAACCATTTTTTCTGTGTCCATTAACGCATCATTAACTTATTGTCTAATCTACTTTTTAATCTTTGATAACAAGCTTTTTAGTCAGTACACCTTTGTCTGATTCCAAATATAAAGTGTAAAAACCATCGTTTAAGCCAAGAACTGAGAAAGTCTGGACGGAATCGCCTTCGTCAAAATACCTTCTTTCCGAAAATACCAATTGTCCTGTTAGATTGTATAATTTTATTTGTGCCTCAAATGCTTTTTCTGTTGTGATTGCGAGTTGCAAATTCTGTGTTTTACTGAGGGGGTTGGGTGCAATTATGAAATGTGATACTTCTGTTAGTTCTTTCACATCACTGACCAATCCTGTTACAAAATTCTGACGTACTGAGGGGGTCGCACAAGCCGCATAACCGTTGTAGGGTTTTACACGCCAATAATAAGTTGTGTTAGCAGCTGTAAAATAATTGGCGACCATGGACTTATTGATATTGAGGGCATTGGTGTTGGCAATAAAAACGCGAGAATCGAAAAATGACGTAGATTTACTGATTTCGACGACATAAGCGGTTGCGTTAGGTACAGCTTGCCAAGTTAAGGTAAAATTGTTGAAATATTGCGTTTTTGCACCATTTATAGGGGCAAGTAAAGTAGGTGTACTCAATGTGAATACGGTTGCCGCAGGTTGCACATTTCCTGTCCGCAAAGCCGCACGTTTTGCATGATTGAGATAATTATTGGTCATTGCCGCTTTCTGCATCGTCGAAAGCGTTGTTGCACAATTTGTAAAATAGCCCATCATATTTTTTTCATCGGGGTCAATTTTTATGCCTTTAGGGTCACAAGCCAAACCAATATACGTGCATGAGGTTGCCCCATAGCCTAAATTATAGTCGGGTGGCGTATCGCAAAAGCCATCGCCCGCCGTTGCACAATTGGCGGAAGAACCTGTTCGAGCAGCATTTTCGACATTGTAAACAACACCATCGAAACAATCAATTGTTGTTGGGGCGCAGGGTTTTGCCGAAGTAGGTTGAAATGGACAGGCTTCCCAACCTTGAAAAGTATGTGGTAATCCGAAGTAATGCCCTGCTTCATGGGCAATTGTTACTGCACCTGCTGTTGATACTTGGGCGTTGATAATGACCAACCAATCGGCATCGTAAGGAACGCCTGAGACAGAATTGAGATAATAGCCCAAAATTGTCCCATCTGGAACGGCACTGTCATTGGCATTATTCACCATAAAGACATTGATACCGTCGGCTTTTTTTTGGCTTTTCAATAAATTTTCACCTTCGTAAGAGCGTGGTGCATCGTATAGCGTGGAATTGTTGATGTTGTTGACACCTTTGATGTAAAACTGCATTTCAACGCCATTAACTGAGTAAAGGCGATTCCATTCGCACAACATATCCAACACTTTCATCATCGAAACACGACCTGTTCCATCTGCTTTAGCAACCAAATGGAACCAAACAGGAATATAAACGACGGCACGAAGTGAAGTTACTGAGGGGTGTCGTTCTCGTAGTTCGAGCATGTCGTCGAAAATGATACGCGAATCATGTGCAGAAAGTCCACAAACTTGTGGTTGTGTTTGTGCTTGACTTTTTTGAAAAAACGTGAAAATACTGAGGGGGAGGAAAAATAGAAAGTTCAATGTTGATTTCGTCATAGTTCAAATATTTGACTCAAAATGAGTTTTCAGAAAAGAAACACCCCAAAGTTGCACTATTTCGAGCAACTTTGGGGTGTTCCTGAGAAATTTAACTAATTTTTACACCAAAAAGTATATTTTTTGATTTACAAATAACTACCTCTACTATGGATTTATTACCACTTTTTTATTCAAAACCCCTTTTTCAGATTCGATGGATAAGATATAGAGTCCAGCTGCAATATCTGAAATAGATAAACTTTGACTTGAAAAACCTTGGTCAAAATGTCTTTTTTCAGACAAAATTTGCTTTCCTGCTACATTAAAGAGTTTTACTTGCGCATCGAAAGCCTTTTCTGTTGTCAAATGCAATTGCAAAGGTTGTGTTTTACTGAGGGGGTTCGGCGCAACCTCAAAACTTGTGACTTCTGCAATCTCTTGAGTTGCATTCACCAATCCAGCCACAAAAGCTTGACGAGCAGACACAGCGGCACAAGACACATAATTATTATACGGTTTGACACGCCAGAAGTAGTTCTGACCAGCTGTTAGAAAATAATTAGGCGCCATCGCATTGTTAATGTTGATAGAATTTGTCGTAGCGACAAAGATACGCGAATCTAAAAATGTTGCTGTTTTACTGATTTCTACAACATAACCCGTTGCACCTGTTACAGCATCCCAAGTCAGCGTAAAATTGTTGTAATATTGTGTCGTCGCACCCAAAATAGGCGAAGTTGGATTGACTGCGTCCAGAGTAGTGACAGTTGGGGCAATATTACCAACACGCAAATAGCCTCGATTCGTATGTGTCAAATAATTGTTCTGAATCGCTGTTTTTTGCATCGCAGAGAAAGAAGTTTCACAACCTGTGAAATAACTCATAATATTTTTCTCTTCAGGGTCAATTTTGACACATTTTGGGTCAGAAGCAAGACCATTATAGGTGCAACTTGTGGCATAAAAACCTAAGTTATAATCTGGCGGCGTGTCGCAAAAGCCATCGCCTGCTGTTGAGCAATTGGCATCTGTTCCTGTTCTGGCTGCATTTTCGACCGTATAGACACCGCCACCAAAGCAACTAATCGTCGCTGGCGCGCAAGGATTGGCAGAAGTTGGTTGAAATGGGCAGGATTCCCAACCCAAAAATGTATGTGGCAAACTGAAAAAATGCCCTAATTCATGTGCCAAGGTGACTGCGCCGCCGATAGAAGCTTGTGAATTGATAACAACCAACCAATCGGCCTCATATGGCAAACCATTGCCCGTATTGAGATAATAACCCAAAACAGTAGCGTTGGGTTGAGCAGGGTCATTCGCATTGCTAACCATATAGATATTGACACCGTCATTCTTTTTGTTGGCACGAATGGCATTGTCGCCACCAAAACTGCGCGGACTGGTATAAAGAGAAGAGTTATTGAGATTGTTGATACCTTTGATATAAAATTGTAATTCAATACTATTGGATGAATACAGGCGATTGAGTTCGCAGAGCATATCCAAAATTTTATTCATAGGCACACGTCCTGTTCCATCCGAATTGGCAACCAAATGAAACCAGACAGGGACATAAGCTACGGCACGCATCGGCGCAGGATTGGGATTGCGTTGGCGCGCTTCCATCATGCTGTTGTAAATAATTCGAGAATCTTGCTCCGAAATGCCGCAAACATGGTGCGCTGGCGTTTGCTGTGCCAATACATCGTCAATAGAGAAAAAACGACTGAGGGGGGCAAGAAAGAATGTGATTAATAAGAGAAGAAATGGTTTCTTTTGCATGAAAGTCGAAAAATTTTAAAAGTGAAGCTGTAAAATAGTCGTTTCTGAAAGTGTAAATCAGCCGACACAATATTGCCCAAAGTTAAAATAAAAATCAGTCACCCACCTTTTTTTTATGTAAAATCATTTTTATTCTCAAATATGGTTACTGTTTTTGATAAAACGCTTTATTTTTGCGCCACTTCACATATAGAAGTCTATATGTGTTTAACACTTTTTAAAGTTCATTTTTTCATACAATAAATTCTTTCCAGAAATGACAAAAGTAACCGTCGTCGGAGCTGGTAACGTGGGTGCAACCTGCGCAAATGTACTCGCTCATATGGACATCCTCAAACACGTCCACCTTCTCGATATTCAAGGCTCAATGGCTCAAGGCAAAGCACTTGATACATGGCAACAAGCCCCCATTGACTCTTATTCAACGTATTTGACAGGCTCGGACAACTATGCAGACACTGCGGGTTCTGATATTGTCGTCATCACGGCGGGCATTCCTCGCAAACCGGGCATGAGCCGCGACGACCTTGTTTCAACCAATGCTAAAATTGTAGCAAGCGTTACTGAAAACATTTTAAAGTATTCTGAAAATCCCATCATCATCATCGTTTCAAATCCTTTGGACGTAATGACGTATGCGGCTTACAAAAAATCAGGTTTGGACAGCACACGTGTCATCGGTATGGCAGGTGTCTTGGACACAGCGCGCTACCGTGCGTTCTTAGCGACTGAAATTGGTGTGTCTCCTAAAGACATTCAAGCTGTTTTGATGGGTGGTCACGGCGATACGATGGTACCACTTCCGCGCTATACCACTGTTTCGGGCATTCCAGTGACAGAATTGGTCGAAAAAGACAAATTAGAGGCTATTATTGATAGAACAACCAACGGTGGTGGCGAACTTGTCAAATTGATGGGTACTTCTGCTTGGTATGCGCCCGGTGCAGCGGCTGCTCAAATGGTAGAAGCCATTGTGAAAGATGAAAAACGCATTTTCCCTTGCTGCGCTTATCTGACTGGTCAATATGGCATTGATGACTTGTGCGTGGGTGTTCCTGTTGTTTTAGGCAAAGGCGGTATCGAGCGCATCATCGAATTGCAATTGCAAGACGACGAAAAAGCAGGTTTGGCTAAATCTGCTGCTGCTGTGAAAGAAATCGTTGATGCTTACAACGCAATGGGTCTTTAATAGGACTTTTTCGATATAAACGATAGGCGATGATTCATCTCATCGCCTATTTTTTTGCCCAATTTCTTCCTTTATACTGGTTCAAAAACAGTCAATTCAGATTTTTTCCTCGAAAAGTAGTTTTTCTAACTTTTTATACTCTGCCATAAGCGACTGATTTTCAGCCTCCAGGCGTGTGACTGTACCCCTCAGTATTTTGTTTTCTTCGGTCAAATGATTGAGATGCGTTTGTTGAGAAGCATTGTCTGAAAACATATTCTCGGACTTCACAATCAAACTTGCTCGCTCCTCTTGCAGTTGAGTCAAGGCTGTATTATAGGTTTTCAATTTCTTTTGCAAATCAAATGCGAGGTTGTGTGCATAAAAATACATCGCCACGAAAGACAAAAATGCTGCACCACACATCAGTGTAAAAACGACTGTTGAACAGTTCATTGGACCAAAAAGTTAAGGTATAATTAATCGGATTTCAATACGACGATTTTTCAGTTTTCCTGTTTTCGAGAAAGGTTGTGTGTCTTTTAAGTCTTCAAATGCAAAATACTGAGGCAAAAAATCGTAGTTTTTCAAAAATTGTCGCATAAACGCTAATCGTTTCCGCGACACTTGCCCCCCCTCAGTATTGTCGTGATGAGCCGTAATTTTCAAACGAACATTTGGATGAGAACTCAAATAATGATGGAGTGCATTAAAATACCCTTTCAGTTCGTCGCTATCAGCAAATTGGTACTTATTGGATTTAAAAAACAGATTGAGTGCTTGGAAACGCCCTTCAACAGTCTCCTCAACTTTAAATTCAACACCATCAAAAAGTTGCTGATTCACAAAAAACAGATTGTTGCGTTGGGTGGATTGTGTCTCGATACTTTTGGGCAAAGTACCTATGTCCACCAAAGCTTTTTTAATAGACTCAGCCCGTTCTAAACCCAAGCGGCTGTTGGCAGTTCGTGCTTCTTTAGATGAAAATAAGCCATTGACAATCAATTTTTTGCCACGATTGTCATTCAAAAAGTCAGCTGTTTCTTTGAAAAAGCTGAAACTTTCAGGCATAAAAACGGGCTTAGAATCGCCCATAGGAAAGTAAAAAGGCAAATGGTTAGTCGTATTTTGAGCAGCAACAAGTGGTGCAGTCGTTGAAGTCGTATCACAAAAATGTACTTGAAACCAATATGTGCCGCCGACAATCCACGCCAACGTTGCAACACCTAAAAGCGGTGGTAAGTATTTCTTGGATAGTATGCTCATTGTGTAGTCGCTGTTTACCTAATTTTCCTTCAGCAGCGAATTTATAACAATCATTCCAACTATCCAAGAATACGGTATCTTTTTTAAAGAAAACGGTTTATTGGCTACTGAATTGAACGACTAAAGTGGCTTTATCTTCACTCACTATTTTATCTATACGCACTTGTGTTTTGCCTTCCACTTCGATGGGTTCTGATAGTTTGAGTTTATCTTTGACGGACTCGATGGCATCTGCCCACCCATTGAAAGCTGTCAATGTGGACGATATTTGAGCCAAATCTCTAAAATGTTTGATGGCAAGTTGTTTCCAAACATCATCATTTTCGATATTTTTAAATTTGCCGAACATGACGAAAGAAAACTGTTGATGAATGTCGTTGCAACCCGATTGTTCTATCTCAAGCAATAGTTTATTGTTAAATACGACCATTTCAATACCCACATTATCCTTTATTTGGAAAAAATGTTTGGCGACAGTTTGCATCGTGTCGTGAAAGATGGCTGTGGGTTTGCCATACTTACACTTTGTCGGTTGGCTCGAATCCGATTGGCAAGCCCCTAAAGACCAAAAAATAAGGGCAATGACTGAGGGGTACAAAAAAGTCGGCGAAAAGCGTTTCAGCATGATTTTATTGAATAATAATACGATTGGTAATCAATGGATTATGTAAAACAGTATCTCTATTAGGTAATTGCTGTATAGAACGACAAAATTAAAATTTTCGTCAGCACAAGCAGATAAATTTTCTGATTCTTTCAAAAAAGGCTTAGTGAATGGATTGTTTTGAGGGTCTTTTTGTAGCTTTGGGCTTATCATCAAACTTTAATCTGCAAGTCATGGAAAGACGCGACATACTGAGGGGGGCCGCTACCCTACCTTTTTTGCCTCTAAATTCATCTAACAACGTGGAAAATCTATCAATTAAACAAAAAAAAATCATCAAACCCAAGCGGCTTAAACAAGGCGATACACTGGGCGTGATTGCGCCTTCGAGTGCCTTGCCTCCTCATGTGATTGAGCGCGCTATCAACAATTTGGAGGGTCTGGGCTTCAAACTCAAATTGGGTAAAAACTGTCGCAATCAAAATGGCTATTTGGCAGGCACAGATGCCGAACGACTCGAAGACTTGCACTGGGCTTTCAGCGACCCCGAAGTAGATGCCATTTGGTGCATCCGTGGTGGCTATGGTGCGACGCGTTTGCTGCCTCATATTGACTATAAATTGATAAAAAAGAACCCTAAAATCTTTATTGGTTATTCAGATATTACGGCTTTGCATATCGCTATTTTTCAACAAACTGGTTTGGTGACTTTTCATGGCCCTGTGGGTACTTCCGAATACACGGATTATACCAAACAGCATACGCTCAATGTTTTGATGAATCCGACCCCTCAGTATAAAATAGAATTATCGGCAGAAAACCTCGCTAAAGAGTCCAATTTATTCAAACCAGAAGTGATTTCAGCAGGAAAATGTCGTGGTAAACTCATCGGTGGCAATCTTTCGCTGCTTTCTGCAATGGACGGCACACCTTATGCCATGCAAAATTTAAAAGGCAAAATCCTTTTTATCGAAGATATTGATGAGCGGCCTTATCGTGTTGACCGCATGTTGGTACAACTCCTTCAAAGTCACAATTTAAAAGAATTGGCAGGCATTGCTTTGGGCGTTTTTGAAGGTTGTAATCCTAAAAAAGATGAAAACTCGCTGTCGTTGATGGCCTGTTTCAAAGACCTTTTGGGCCATTTGGGCATACCTATCTACTATGGTTTGTCTTTTGGGCATATTGCCCATCAATTCACTTTGCCCGTGGGCATCGAAGCTGAGTTGAATACTGAGGGGGGCACTTTGACTTTATTGGAGTCGTGTGTTCTGTGAAAAAATAACAACATAAACGTAAAAAACAATTATGAGAAATTTAAACGTCATTATTCTCTTAGTATTTTTTTTGTCCACACATCGAATCCATGCACAAGAGGTTGGTTATGCGTGTATTTATTCGGAAAGTTTATGCGGTGGTATGGTGGCCAATGGCAGTCGGCTCAATTGTGATAAATTGACCGCTGCACACCGTTCGTTCAAGTTTGGTGCGCAAGTGCGTGTGACCAATATGGACAATGACAAAAGCGTGATTGTCATTATCAACGATAGAGGTCCTTACAACCACAAAGACATCATTGATTTGACTCCTGCGGCGGCTGCTAAAATCGGTCTGACTCACGGCAAGGGTCGAGTGAAAGTCAAAATTGAGAAAATAATTGATGATTGACCGTTGGATGCTATATAGCCATACGCGGTAACGGTGCTATATCTTGACCCACAAAATCGCCTGCCCAAAACTTAAAAAATGCAGCCGTAGCAATCATACCTGCATTGTCTGTACAAAACTGGAAGCTTGGAATATATGTTTGCCACCCCTCAGTAATGCCTGTTTGGGTCAAGGCTTCGCGCAAACCAGAATTGGCTGATACGCCTCCAGCGATGGCAATATGGTTGATACCTGTTTCTTTTGCTGCTTTTTTCAGTTTTTTCATCAAAATAGAGATGATGCGGGCTTGAATAGAAGCACAAATATCGTTGAGGTTTTCTTCAACAAAATGCGGATTTTCCTTTTGTTTCTTTTGTAAAAAATATAAAATAGCTGTTTTTAAACCACTAAAACTGAAATTATAACCTTCGATATGAGGTTCTGTAAATTCAAAGCGGGGTATTCCTTGTTTTGCCAATTTATCAATAATAGGCCCTGCTGGATACCCTAAACCTAAGATTTTACCTGATTTATCGAAAGCTTCGCCCGCAGCATCGTCTATGGTTTCACCCAACACTTCCATACTGAGGGGGTCGTTGACACGCACAATCTGCGTATGACCACCTGATACTGTCAAACACAAAAAGGGAAATGTAGGATGAGGCAGTTCTGAGAAATGTGCCAAAACATGTGCGCTCATGTGATTGACTTCTATCATAGGCACATTCATCGCCAACGACATGGCTTTGGCAAAGGAAACACCTACTAAAAGTGACCCCATTAATCCAGGTCCGCGTGTGAATGCGATGGCATCTATCTCTTGTTTTGTTACATTTGCCCTTTTAAAAGCTAAATCAACGGTCGGAACAATATTGGCTTGGTGCGCACGTGAAGCCAATTCTGGGACCACGCCGCCATATTGCTCATGCACACTTTGATTGGCAATACAATTGCTCAAAACTTGTATGTCTAAAGTATTGTCTGCTTTAATACACCCCCTCAGTATGGCGGCAGATGTGTCGTCGCAAGAGGATTCGATGGCGAGTATTGTTACGTATTGTGGATTTTTAGTCTTAATTTTCACTATTGTCAACCTATTGGTGTTAATGACTGATGTTACGCACGATACCATTACAGACTGTTTTTTGCTACACAAAAAAGACGTGCTAAGAAATTATTTTTTTAGACCGAAGTTCATTTTTCAATCGCAAGCGATTGAAAAATGAACTTCGGTCTATTGTACGCTTTTTTTGCACAGCAAAAAACAGTGCATAAACTGTACCCTGCGTAACATCAGTTAATGATTTAATCAGTGCGGCAAAAGTAAAAAGTCTTTATGACAATCTGTCGTTTGCTCAATTCAACAAATATTTAAAATATAGCGAGAATGAAAAACAGTTTTTTTGTCCTTATTGTTTTGTCCATTCTGAGTGTATCGTGTTCAAAAAAACAAATCACTAAAATATCAGCTCCTGCGGTCGTTGTCACAGAGATTCCTTCTACACCTGCGCCTAAAACGGCTGAAGCATCGAATCAACCACCACAGAAAGAAGCAGAAAAAACAACCCGCCCTGTCTTAGTGGCAAAAATAAACCGAACACCTTGTTTTGGCAAATGCCCCGTGTTTACTATTGAGTTGTTTCAAAACGGTGATGTGGTGTATAATGGTTTTGCGCACGTCGCGAGAAAAGGCCGCTTCGTTGCCAAAGTCAGTCCCGAGTTTATCAAAGGAATAGAAAACAAAGCCTTATCAATCAAATACTTATCTTTTGCGAACAAATATCCGAACTCGCCCATCGTTCTGGCTGATTTGCCCGTTACCATCACATTTATTCGCATTGGGGATGCGCAAAAACAAATCATCAATAATTTCGACGCACCACGTGATTTGATTGAGTTTGAACAATGGCTCGAACAGGTTTTTGATAAATTGGAATGGCGGGCGGAATGAGTTTAAGGCTTTGGAGATTCATAAGAAATGCCAAGACGCAATGGACTGCGCTTGGCATTTCTTGTATCCAACACATCGAGATGTTAAGCCACGGCTGAAAGTGCCAAATCTGACATCATCTGTTGAAGGTGTGCGTTCTGAACTTCTTTTTCACGGTCTGCAATTTCGATAAATTGCTCGTAAAGATGGTTCAAATCGAACTTTTCGACAGGATAACCCAACATTTGAAGGCGATAGCGCAAAGCCGCACGTCCACTACGAGCTGTCAGAACAATACTTGACTCTGACACACCTACATCGGCAGGATTGATGATTTCGTAGTTTTCGCGGCATTTGATAACGCCATCTTGGTGGATACCCGATGAGTGAGCAAATGCGTTCGACCCGACTATGGCTTTGTTCGGTTGCACTATCATGCGCATCTTTTCGCTGACAAGTCGGCTGAGTGGGTACAATTGTTGCGTTTGTATGTCGGTATAGACGCCCAGTTCCTTATGTTGACGCATCACCATCACGACTTCTTCGAGGCTTGTGTTGCCTGCTCGTTCGCCTATGCCATTGATGGTACATTCTATTTGTCTTGCGCCATTTGCAACAGCAGAAATGGAGTTTGCTGTTGCCAAACCTAAATCATTGTGGCAATGTGCCGAAATGGTTGCTTTATGAATATTGGGGACATTGTCCACCAAATGCTTAATCAAGCGACCATACTGCTCGGGTAGGCAATAGCCCGTTGTATCAGGAATATTGACGACGGTTGCCCCAGCTTTGATCACAGCCTCGACAAGGCGTGCCAAAAACTCTGGGTCGGAGCGTCCCGCATCTTCGCAGAAAAACTCGACATCTTCCACATATTTTTTGGCGTGTTTGGTCGCCCAAATCGCTCTTTCAACGATTTCGTCTCTTGTAGAATTGAATTTATGGATGATATGAAAATCGCTCGCACCGATACCTGTGTGTATGCGGGGTCTTTTGGCATATTTCAACGCGCCTGCTGCGGCATCAATATCTTTTTGAACCGAGCGACTCAAAGCGCAAACAGTCGCATTTTTTATCAATTTAGAAATCTGAGTAACAGATTCAAAATCACCAGGACTTGAAATCGGAAAACCCGCTTCAATAACGTCAACACCCAATTCTTCAAGTGCGCGCGCGATGTCCAATTTCTCAGGAAGGTTCAATTTGCAGCCCGGCACTTGTTCGCCGTCTCGTAAGGTTGTGTCAAAAATCTGAACTTTTTCAGCCATTATTTATTATTTTTTTGATTCGTTGTCAATACATGTAACTTTGCAAACATAAATTTACGGCGAACGTTCGCTGCGACATAAGAAAGTTTGAATTACCCTTACGGTTTTCAAGTTTCAAAACTATCTTTGCAAGAGATTGACTATCAAATACTTATTATTCAATTTAATACGATGCCTACTCCTATTCAAGACAACTTGTTTCAACTGATAAAGACGCTCGAAAAAGCCGAAAAACGCAACTTTCGTCTCTACGTCACGCGCAATCAATCGAACGAAAATCTCAAGTTTTTGCACCTTTTTGATATTCTTGACAAGTCAAAAGAGTATGACGAAGCACTTATTTTCAAAAAAGTTCCCGAAATCAAGAAAGAGCAACTTTCTAACCTCAAAGCGCACCTTTATAAACAGCTTCTGACCTCTTTGCGGCTTTTGCACAAAAATAAAAATGCCGATATTGATATTCGTGAACATCTCGACTATGCCAAAGTGCTCTATAACAAAGGCTTGTATATCCAATCGCTACGCATTTTGAGCAAAGCCAAAGAGATGGCCAATGTCAACCATCAAAACTTTTTGAAACTCGAAATCATTGAGTTTGAAAAATTGATTGAAAGTCGGCACATCACTCGCGCACATGATGGCAGAGCCGACGAGTTGGCGGACGAATCACGGGCAACTATGCAACGCTTGATGAATACCAGCCGTTTGTCCAACCTTTCGTTGCAATTGTACGGCATTTATCTGCAAATGGGTCACGCCAAAAACGAAGAAGATTGGCAACGTGTCAACGATTTTTTAGTTGTCAACACGGCCGATTTGCCCCCCCTCAGTATGATGGGCTTTTTTGAGAAAGTCTATTTCTTCCAATGCCATGTATGGCAAAGCTATATTGCTCAAAATTGGAAAAACTATTACCGCTATGCCTACAAATGGGTCGAACTCTTTGAAAATGAATCCATTATGAAAGTCAATGACACCTCGCTCTATCTCAAAGGTGTCCACAACCTGCTCAATGCGCTCTATATGGCACTCGACCACACGCGCCTTTCGACCATTTTGGACAATACTGAAAAATATCTGTCCAAACATGCCGATGTGTTGGATGAAAATACGCGTACTTTGGCTTTTCATCACCTCTATTCTGCCAAAATCAACAAACACTTCCTCGAAGGCTCTTTTACTGAGGGGGTCAAACTCGTGCCTGAAATCGAAGCTCAACTCAAAGAGTTTTCCAAAACTTTGGATGAACACCGCATTTTGATTTTTTATTACAAAATTGCTTGTCTGTACTTTGGCAGCGGCAATTTCGACAAAGCCATAGATTATCTGAACAAAATCATCAACCTCAAAACGGGCAATTTGCGCACCGATATTCAGTGTTTTGCCCGCATGTTGCATCTCATTTGTCACTACGAAAAAGGGCATTTTGCACTTTTGGAGTATCTCATCAAGTCTGTCTATCGCTTTTTGTCAAAAAATGGCGATATGTCGGGCGTGATGCAAGAGGTTTTGAAGTTTTTGAAACGGGCTTTGTTTATGAAGCAAAAAGATTTGAAAAATGAATTCGCCGATTTGAAACTCAAACTCGAACAATTGGCACAAAGCCCCTATGAGCGTCGCTCATTTGTCTATCTCGACATCATTTCTTGGCTCGAATCCAAAGTAAATGGCAAAACGGTCGAAGCAGTAAGTAAGAAGAAGTTTTTAGGACGCGAATTACAACATGTGCGGTTGGCAGAGATTCACAAAAATTAACAGGTTATTTATCCGCTCAAGCAGGAGACATTTTATGAGTATCGAGTGTTGATAACCTATTTTTCATTTTGTAGGCATCTCTATAGACTGAATTTTTAGTTTTCACACACTCCTGAATAATAAGTTCGTAGTTGTTTTTTGAATATTGGACTCAAACACATTTAAAAAAGAGGGTCAATTGTGTGAGTTTCACTTTATATTCCAATTGTTGCAGAATAAAAGTGAAACTCACACCCAAAAACCTGCTCATAAATGCAAAAAAAGCAATGACCCTCATTGCCCAATTGCCCAAATAGCTTGTTGGTGATGCTCATTCATCTATTTCAGTATCGTCTTCGTCTGGATACCCGTCGAAATAATAACCAAGTGGGACACGCGGTGGCTTAACAGGCTTCCGTTCACGAGGTGTCAGTAGTTTGTTTTTTCCAGTTTGTATGACCCAAAAATTACGCCAATGGTCGTAATGTCTTTCCCAATATTGTGTTTCCATCAAGGCAGACTCTTTAGAAATGAATCGCTTACGTTTGTAAATTTTGAGTATCATGATTTTATCTTCTTGCAAGTCCCAATGAGCCAATTCTGGAACTCCATATAAATCTGATCTACTACCCAGCCATTTCGGTCTCGTCATCGAAACGCCAAAATAGACTTCTTCTTTTGTTTGATTGAAACACTTGAACACAAGCCATTTCGGTGGTGCTGGCTCTTTTTTAACGCGTTTTTTTCTTCTTTTTGCCATAAAATCGGATAAATTAATCGTAAAAATGAATATTTATGATGTATGAATTGCTTTATACAACACTGAATAGGATAAAGTGGGATTTTTATATCGCTTATTTTAGAACAAATATAGTAAAAAAACTTATAATAGTCAACTCTATCAGGTGATAAAAGTACGCAGCTGAACTTTTTTTTATTTCAATATTAAAACTCAATCGTTTTCTATTTACAACACCATGGGCGTACGTATGAAAACAGGGTCGGCAAATATCAGTAAGGGCGATAATTTACAGGCTATTGATGTATTTGACTTGCCACAAGGTATTTATTACCTCTCTATTGACGGGACACAAAGCAAAAACCTAACTGCTAAGTTTGTAAAAATGTAAAATAAAAACGGACTTATACGTCATCAAATACCAAAAGAGCGACCAATCTCTAACGATTGTCGCTCTTTTGTATCTGAATTTGATAATGACATAGATGAATGCTAAGAATATACACAACATTGGTCGCAAGCTCCCTCGTTACAAAAATAATTTTTATAGAGCGAAGTCAATTTTGAGCTTTTCAAGCTCAAAATTGACTTGGCTCTGAAAAAATTATTCCAAAGCACGCATTTTGTCCAAAGGACTCCTTCGTCCGCGAGGACTCCTTTGGAGGAGAGCGAAGCGAAAAACAGTGAATGTTTAGAACTTTTAAATATCGCTATCAAAATAAATCTATCGTATTCCTATTGAATTATCGTATCAATTCTTCTTTCTCATGGAAAACGACACCATAATCTTTCAATTCTTCAAGAACAGGTTCATACACTTCTTTCATAACAGGAATATTGACACCGATAGAGTTGATATTACCCAACATAACGTGCTTGACAAAGATACCGATAGGCAAACCTACCAGTTTAGACATAGCCGTTGAGTGTGCATCATCGCCTTTCATCACCATGGTAGAAGTCATCTTGTAGTTTTTACGCGCCAACTCGTATTCAAATTCGTGCTGCATGATGACCATATCGCGCTCATCTTCTTGCAGTTTCCACTTTTCGAGGAGCAAATTCTCCAATATGAGCGACGGTGTCGCACTACGCATCCGAATCTTTTTCTTACTGAACAGACCCAACCAGTCTAACTTTTTCAATGTTTCGCCTTCTACGGACTCTCCGATGAGATTGGCGACTTTTTCTTTGACACTGCTGCCGGGTGCGGCATTAGCGACATAAGCATCCAATAGTTCGTGGTAAGTGATTTCTTCGGAGTCCAAAATAGGGAACGAAGCATCCGTTAAACCTATTTTTACCAAAGCATCCCAAGCTTTACAGAAACCTTTGTGCCGAATCGTACCCCTCAGTAAATTAGGAATAGGACCCAAATCATACAGTTCGCGATACAAGAGTGAATCTCGGTTCACATACACTTCGTATTCACCCATGCCAGGCACATCTATCGTTCGGGTTTGGGCAAAAATGCGGTTATAAGGTACATAGCGAAGTTTACCGTCTTCCAAAAACTGCGCTGTACCTTGTCCTGCTAAGACCACATTGCGCGGATTCCATGAAAACTTATAGTGCCAAGGATTGTTGTCGCTCTCTGGTGCGACCAAACCGCCTGTATAAGACCGAAAAGACTTCAAACGACCACCTTTAGCTTTGATTTGATCTATCTTCTGCTTACCACTCATGTGGTCAATGCCCGGATCGAGACCCATTTCGCCCATAAATATGAGCGCGCGTTCGCGTGCTTCGTCGCCCAAAGCATACATTTGTTTGGAAATATAAGACGCAGTAATGAGATGCTTTTTCAACTTTAGACAATCTTGTGCAACCTCAAGATGCAAATGGGCAGGCAAAAGCGACACAACAACATCTGCTCTTTGTATTAACTCACGACGGTCGTTGACTTTGGTAGCATCTAACCATGTTGCTCGACCATTGGTGCTGCCTGCTACTTTTCTGGCAGCCGCTTCGTGGTCTGCATCGGCAATAGTGACAAACCAGTTATAGTTTTTGGCTTGTTCTAAAACATAATTAATTAAAGCCGTTGATGAGCGTCCAGCTCCAATAATTAAAATATTATTCATCATAAACTCAGCTTTTATTTATCTTCCCATTCATTCAAAAAACTTGAACTATAAAGTGGAAAGGTGATTGCGCTTCGGGGGCAAATGTACGAAATTCCCTTATTCACAATATTGAAGTTGAAAAGTTTCCTTTTTTTTATTTTATAATTTATTGATTCTCAAAATGCACTTGAAACCTCAATTGGCTCAAAGATACTGAGGGGGCCGAAATAAAATTCTAAAAAGGTTTCACAGTTTCGTTTTTTTCTACCTTTGCGAAGTTTTTGAGAGAACTTTATTTTTGAATCCAATTTCTTATTATCTATGACTGAATTTATTGACTTTTTCCTTCATCTCGATAAACATGTCGAAGACTTTTTCATTAATTATCAAACACTCTCCTATTTTCTCATCTGTTTGGTGCTTTTTTGTGAAACGGGCTTGGTGGTTACGCCATTTTTGCCGGGCGATTCGCTTCTTTTTGCCGTTGGAGCGACCATCGCTAAAATAGGTATCCTTCGTCTCGAAATAATGATTCCTTTGATGTTGATTGCTGTCATTTTGGGCGACAATGTCAACTATTTCATGGGTAACAAAATTGGTAAAAAACTGTTTGAAACCAATAACCCTATTTTAAAAAAGCTCCTTAAACCCGAATATTTACAGAAAACGGAAGCCTTTTATGAAAAATATGGCGGCAGAACGGTGATTATGGCGCGTTTTGTTCCCATTGTCCGCACGTTTGCACCCTTTGTGGCGGGCATAGGCGCGATGAATTTCAGCAAATACATCGGCTATTGCATCGGCGGTGCGTTGCTCTGGGTGTTGTCTATGACTTTGGCGGGTTATTTCTTGGGACAAATTCCTATTGTTAAAAACAATTTTGAAATCGTTGTCTTGGGTATCATCTTCGTGTCTGTCATGCCAGCCGTCGTTCAAGTCCTGAAAGAACGTTCTAAAAACCAATAAAAGGCAAAAATATTACTTTTGACCTTTTAGAAACACCTTCACCTCTTGATTATGCGCTCTCAGTGGACGGTTATGTAACCTCTGACTGACGGTTATGTACTCTCAGCGGACGGTTATGTACTCTCAGCGGACGGTTATCTACTTTTCGCGGACGGTTATGTACCTACTTGTTGACGGTTATGTACTTTTCGCGGACGGTTATGTACCTACTTGTTGACGGTTATGTACTTTTCGCGGACGGTTATGTACCTACCTGTTGACGGTTATGTACTTTTCGCGGACGGTTATGTACCTACCTGTTGACGGTTATGTACTTTTCGCGGACGGTTATGCAACTTTTGACCACCATAGACCACCCCCTCAGTATAACGGCATTTTGGTCGTGATTCAAAATATATGCTGTGTTAAAAACATAGCCCCATCGAGGCGACATATTGGTAGGTTAAAATGGTAAAAAACAACGTTTAGCCCCATCGGGACGCAACCATTGGTGCAAAATGTACCGCCCCGATGGGGCTAATGGGAAATTTTATGCTCTATCACCTACCAATATCTCGCCACGATGAGGCTTTTTTATAGTCATTTTGCCCGTCATTGAAAGATTTTAACCCTTAATGCACACAACATATATTTTAACTCGCCACCCAGCACTTTTTGACGACTGATAAAGGACAACAAGGTTATCTGAAAATGTGGTGACAGCCTCTTTGTGTTCAGACTAACGCACAACAACTGCAACTCTCTTCGGATTTAAAAAGTAAGGCGCATAGTAAGCAGGGATATTGCTCAAAGGCAAAACCTCGTCTTTGAGCTGAATGCCTAAGTGTTGAATCATAAATTGCCTTCTGGCGACGATTCTTTGCCACGAAGCGGGAAATTTTTCTGCCCATTCTGTCCGCAAAGCGGCATCAGCCAACACAATACCGTCTTCCATATTGGCACAAACAGCCCCTTTTTTACTGAGGGGTATGATGTCCATTTGCAAAGCCATGCCCGAATAGAGTTTTGTTTTCGATTTTTTGGTAAAAGGCGAATTGACCCATTCTTCAAGGTGAATGGTATGACCTGTGTTGACCGCAAAATCGAAAAGAGACTTGTCTCTGGCGCGTTCAACCTGTGCGCAAACGTCCGAAGCGGACACGCCGATACCGACATTTTCGTACCAAGTGACCACTGTTTCAAAATAATTGCGCCAAAAAGGGTCGAAAATTTGTCTCAATTCCTCCGTTAGTGTCCCTTCATCGGTTGCGACGAACCCCGCTCGACAGGTCAAAGCCCCTTGAATGCCAAAAGCCGACGTAAAAGCATCACCCAATTGCACTTGTCGCGCCGAAGGACTGCTCAAACCGATTTTCGCCTTTTCACCAGTCGAAACCATCGGATGACAGGTGTACACCAAGCCGTCACTTTTGTAAAAAGCCGCCAATTCATACTCCCGCACACCGACAGCCACGTGGTTCACGATGTTTTTAATGCTTTCGGATGTCCGACAAGAAGCCCACTCCATCCGCACCAATTCCTCCAAGCCATTGTGGTGACGCAGCCCCGTGTCGTTGTGCATAAAAATAGCGTTGGCATTCAGCACCGTTCCCCACCGTCCGACCATTTTCCGCAACATATCTGCCAGATAAGCAGGGATTTCAAGCTCTTTGCGGTTCTTTTCATTCATGGTTTTGTAGTAAGCAACGCCCACACGACTTGTTTTTTGGATACCAAAATCTGCCAAAATAGTCGTCAAAGGACGCGATAAAGACCTATCTTGCCCCATCAAACTAAAGGGTTGATACAATTCATAGTCCATCGGAATAGGCACAATGCCCGTGTAGCCCATACATTCGTTGCCCAGCAGCATTTTTCGATGACCTTGAGCATCGAGAAGCAACAAAGCCTCCTCGAAACGCGGGTCAAGATTGGTCAAAAAAGCTAAATTTGCATTGTGTTCGCGGTCTGCAAAGACCAAAAGGAAGTCTAAATTATCTTTTTTCATAGCTTCAAGAGCCAAGGCAAACCGTTTTTCATACTCAGAAGCGGGTATTTCGGGCATTTCAGCACATTGCCCAAACTCTGGTAGCTCGATTTCTTTCAATACAATCTTTGATTTTTTCATCTTTAATTTGTTATTCGTTGATTTATTATTGGCCCCCTCAGTAAAAAGCATTACAAAACCAGTAAATAATTGAAGCGCAGGTATCCGATACAGAAATTTGAATCGTTTTCTACTTTTTTTTCAAAAAAAGTAGAAAACGATTCAAATTTCTGTATCGGATACCTATGGCTTTAATCATTCATCATTAATTCTTAATCCACTAAGGTATGAATCTAAACCATTTCACATTAAAAATTGAGAACAAAATAGCGCATTTAGCCATTAATCGCCCCGAAAAAGCCAATTCATTGCATCTCGAAGCGTGGTTGGAGTTGCGCGAAGCTCTGTTGTACTGCGACCAAACGCCCGAAGTACGCGCCATCATACTGAGTGGCAATGGCGAAAAACTGTTTTGCGCAGGCATAGACCTCGCCATGTTGATGTCCACGAACGAATTGCTCAACGATGATTGCGACGGGCGCAAAAGAGAGAAGTTCAGACGCTTTTTACTCGATTTTCAAGACATGCTGACCACTTCAGAGAAAATATCGAAGCCCATTTTATCAGCCGTTCATGGCGGTTGCATCGGTGGCGGGTTGGATATTATTTGCGCAACAGACATGCGCTACTGCACAGCCGATGCTTATTTTGTCATCAAAGAGATTGATTTGGGCATGGTTGCCGATTTAGGAACGCTGCAACGGCTGCCCAAACTCATGCCAGACGGCTTAGTACGCGAATTGGCTTACACAGGCAGACCTCTTTCGGCGCAAGAAGCCCTCGGATGTGGTTTGGTCAATCGCCTATTCGCCACCAAAGCCGATATGTTGACCGAAGTGACAAAGATTGCAGAACGCATTGCGTCAAAATCGCCCCTTTCTATCAGAGGTACGAAGCGCAATCTGCTTTATAGCCGCGACCATTCCGTTGCAGAGAGTTTGGAATATATGGCCAACTGGAATGCAGCCATGTTTTATTCACAAGATTTGATGGAAGCCTTTAAGGCGAGTATGACAAAAGAGCAACCAGAGTTTAGAGATTGATGGGGCGAGGTGATTAAGGGTTTTTACTGAGGGGTATAAAGTCCATGACCTTAATAGGCGGCGCCGACTGTTTCAAAATAAGGTTTTCTTATAAAAACAGTTTCGCCCCTACAAGGCTAAAGAGTTGTTGTTTTAACCCTTTTCTACCAATGTTCTGCACCTAACGGCGCAATTTTGGCAGTAACAGATGCGCCGTTAGGTGCAGAACGTTGGTAGTTTCATGTCAAATGTCGTTTTTTTTCGCCTTGTAAGGGCAAAACAGTTTTTATAGGAAAGCCTTGTTATAGTTTATAATACTCCACCAAAGATATTTTAATTGATGTTATTTGCCTTTTAAACAGATTTTAAGACTACAGTACCTAATTCTTTAGTTAAAATGGAGTGCATGGCTTTATATTTCATGTATATTTTTAGCCATTTAGTCTCTTGTTCAACGTTCTTATCTGCAATAGCTTTACCTATCTCACTATGTGATATTTTCATGAATTTGTCTATATGAACTAATTTGAATCGCTTTAAAGCGTAAATCGCATCTTTTTCAAAATTACTATCAGGCATTTTTTGCGTTTCAAGAGGTCTGCTTAATTTGTTTTCCCAGTTTTCCGAATAAATAAAAGGTGAACTAAAAACATTTGTTGCAAAATCCCTAATTTCTTTACTCGGATTCTGCAAGAAAAATTGTTGAGTTACCTTTTCGTTATTCTTCAACAAATTTAATGCTTCTGAAAGTATCTTCTTTGCCAATTTATCCTCGATATTGTTTATTAGTTCCTCAATATCTAATAAGATAAAATCAGCAACTGTAATATTCCTGTCTGCAATAAATAGTGCTTCTCCGTGCATGACAATAATTCTTGCTATATCTAAATCTTGATAGTCTGTTCCGCTTTTCTCTAACTCTTGAGGCTTCTTCTCACCAAACGTTTCTTCAATCACTTTTTGATTGTCGGTAGGTTGTCCAGCCTCGTCGGATACTGAGGGGGTCGGTGCAGCACGTCCAGCTTTCTTATCTTCAAGATTTTTGCGCACTATTTTACCCGTTTCACCTATCAAAACAGCCTCTTCAACCCGCATCAAAGCCGAACATTCTCTGATATACAACTGCCGCTTGACAGGGTCGGGAATCTTAGCAATGCTCGAAACGATGTCTTTCACCAGTTTAGCCTTCTTGATGGGGTCGCCAGCTGCTTCTTCGAGCAATGTTTGGGTTTTAAAAAAGATAAAATCCTTCGCTTCCTTCTCGATATACTCTTGAAAAGCCGTTGCACCGATGCGTTGCACATAGCTATCAGGGTCTTCTTTATTGGGTAAAAGCACGACTTTAACGTTCATATCCTCCTCCAAAACCATGTCTAAGCCTCGCACAGCGGCTTTAATGCCCGCCGCATCGCCATCGTAGATGATTTTGATATTAGGAGTGAATCGTTTTATCAAACGAATTTGGTCTGTCGTGAGTGAAGTACCCGAACTGGCCACTACATTTTCGATACCCGCTTGATGCAATGAAATCACATCGGTATAACCTTCGCACAAAATGCACTCATCTTTCTGTTGAATCGCCTTGCGTGCGTGAACCAAACCATAGAGAATACGGCTTTTGGTATAAATTTCTGTCTCTGGCGAGTTGATATATTTTGCCACTTTGGCATCAGACTGCATGATACGCCCTGCAAAAGCCACAGGCTTACCCGACAAGCCTTGAATGGTGAACATGACACGCCCTCTGAAAAAATCGTTGTCGTATTGGCTCGTCAAACCGACCTTTCGCAAGTTTTCAATAGAGTACCCCTCAGTAGTGAGTGTCTTTGTCAACACATCGCGATGCTCAGGTGCATAGCCCAAACCCCATTTTCGGATGGTTTCTTCGCGAAAGCCCCGTTGTTTGAAGTATTGTAAACCGATGCTTTTGCCTTTGTCAGTATCAAAAAGTTGTGATTGATAAAACTTCAAAGCACGTTCATTGACAATAAAAAGGGTATCAGCCAATTGTTTTTCTTGCAATACCTCTTTGGTCACCTCTGTCTCCTCAACAGCAATGTTGTACTTTTTAGCGATATAGCGCAAAGCTTCTGGATAACTGATGTTTTCGTGCTTCATCAAGAACGTCACCGCATCGCCGCCTTCACCACAGCCAAAACATTTGAAGATATTGCGGACAGGATTGACATTGAATGAAGGCGTTTTTTCGTTGTGGAAAGGACACAAACCACCCAAGTTCGCGCCTTTACGCTTGAGCGTGACAAAATCACCGACAATATCTTCGATGCGCACAACAGACAGTATTTCTTGAACCGACCTTTGAGTAATCATGTGGCGAAGTTAATAGAGTTAAATCTGTTTTTAGTACCCCTCAGTAAAAATAAAAAAACCTGTTCCGATTTGTCGGAACAGGCTCATACTTCATTCATCTAAAATCAAATTACATTTTAACTAAACTCTTTCTTTCTTGGTTTATTTTTTTGAGTTGAAACTTGCGCCAAATCTGATATTTGGCGCAAGTTATTTTACGTCGCTTAAAGCGTGATTGTGAAATACTGTGTTTCGTCGCCAGCAATCACTTCTACAACATACGCACCAGAAGTCAATTTTGACAAATCGTAACGTTTGTGCAAAGACAAAACAACATAGTTGATGTCGTCATATACCTTGCGACCTTCGTTGTTGTAGATATTAACTTTGATGTTAGAGTAGTTACCCAATAACACGTTGACATCTACTTTTGAACCAACTTGATTGATAGAAGGCAAAAACTTCTCTTTGCGTTCGCTTTCAAACAAGACAACAGTTTTGTTTGTCAAAGAAAAAGGTTGAACTGTTTTAGTTGCTTTTTTAGTCACAACAACGTTGTAGTTACCAGCTTCGAGGTTCGTCAAATTGTACTTTTTTGAGAAGTTCGCTTGACCTTTGACTGTTTCAGTCAAGAGAGTTGCATCTTCGTTTTCGAGTACAATAGTGACTTCTTCGTTTGACACATTTGTTAAGCTGACGATAACAGCTTTAGTATTTTCGATGGCGGAAATTCTAACATTTGTGCCACCACCAAGGTCGTAGCTGAATGAGCCATTATTGGCTTTAATTGAGTTTGTGAATAGCGTAATCGCTAAAGTCAAAACAAAAAATAATCTAGTTTTCATTTTTAAAAAATTTAAAATCGTTAAACAATCGGATGACTTATTGAATTTATAACACTAACTGATGTTTTTAGTATTTTATTTTGTTTGATGCTAAATTTTAACACTTTCAATTCAAATTCGGTGCAAATTTAAACACATATAAAGAACATTTCAAAATAAAATTTGGTTCACGCCGCAAAATTATTTTTTCAATATTACTTAAAAATGGTACTGAGGTTAATCTAAAGTTAAGTTTTTCAGGCTTTTTGCGCTGCGTTTTTCAAACAACTTTATGACACAAAATTGAGGAAAAATGTTACAGCTTTGAGAACTGTCTCGACCAATAGACGCAAAGGGAAGATGAAAAGCCTTTTTTATTCGTCTGAATGATGTAAACTTTAAAAATTTGTCGGGTGATTTTGCTTTTCATCTATTGCGCTTTTTATAAGTCGAATTATAACATATTGATTTAAAGGAACTTACTGTGTTTGAGCGTGATGTTCGATTCTTTTCATCGTTCGTATTGTCGCTCTCAATAACAGACACCTAATAGACTGCAAACCCCCATAAAAAGTTGCACGAAATTTTTCGTAGCTCGACGTACAGTTGTATTTAACCGACTAATCGCTCTTTTACTCGACAAAAGTTTGTGCAGAATTTTTATTTCACAATGAAGCTAAAAGATAGGCTTTTTACTGAGGGGGTAGAATTGAAGAATTTTGGAGAAAAAAAAATGATTTTTTTTTTGAAAAAAAAGAAAAAAAAAGTGGCTTGCGTTGAGTTGTCGTTCAAAACTCGACGCAAGCCACTTTGAAAAATTAGTTCGCTTTGACAAATTGTTCTACTGTTTTGTACGTGCCATTGTCGAAAGTGAAAAAATATAGACCTGCGGGCAATGTCGAAATATTGATGTGTTCTTCAACAATACCGCTTTCGATAGGATAATTTCTTTGCATCAATACACGACCTGTAACATCTGTTATTTTGATGTCGAAAGCTTGTTTGTCTGCGGTGGTCGCTCTGAATGTTACGTAATCTTTCGATGGATTTGGGAACATTTTGAGAGAGAATGCTTTTTTGACGTTCTCGATTGTTATCATTTTTGAATACAATTCTTTGCCGTCGGCATCTACTGTGCGCAAGCGATAAATACTGAGGGGGTTGGGTTTAAGGTCGTCGAAGCTGTATTTATGTTTTTCAACGGTGTTGCCATGTGCTTTTACGCGACCGATTTCACCCCATTTTTCATTGTCTTTTCTTTCGATTGAGAAGTAGTCTGCATTTTTCTCTGTGGCTGTTTCCCATGTCAAGGCATTATAAGTACCTTGATTTTTACCTTCAAATACGGTCATCTCTACAGGAATAATGATGCCGCAACCAAAGGCTTGTGCCACCCACTCAGGATGATCAATATAAGGATTACCATTGCCTTGATAGGTCTTAATACAATTGTTTCTGTCAATATCTGCTTGCGTCACAGGGTCTTGAATGTGCCAATTGTACAAAGTTTGTACGTCCGCAACATCACCAATCGGGTGACTGTACGTAGTATTCATCTGAGTTTCATAAACAGTATAGAAATAGAATATCGCTCTTGCGGTGTTCCCTTTTTGTATTTCACGAGGTTCGTAGCTACCTGATGTGTATTCTGAATACTCATTGATATTGCTGGAAGGGATGCTCGTCAATGGCGCATCTAAAAGGCGTTCCCATTTAGTTGTTTGTGCATCGGGGATTTCAGCGAATGGGCTGTTGCCTCTATCACTGTTCCATGTCTCATAAGTTGGGAACAAGTGGCACATATCACTCACCATAGGCGCATCTCCTCCGCCGAAGAAGCTTTGAGGTACGGTGTGTTCGGCATTGATGATACGACCGTTGGGTAATGAAATGCTGGTTGCCACACTTCCATACGGATGTGCTTGTGTGTATCCACCATAAATGCAAGTTACTGAGTTGTTGATATTATCACAATTGCCGTACATTCTGGAACGTGCGGTGTTGTAGCCTAAATCCGTATGCGTCGGCAAACCTGCTTTTACACTGGTTCTGAAAGTCGCACAATCCATGGCGGCACTTGTTGTGAAGCTACCCGAAAGTGGCGAACTCGTCACATAATCTATGGGCGATGAGCAAGTTTGGAAGTTATAGACTTGAACATAATACGTTGTCGAAGCGGATAATCCTGTGACTGTGACACTTGTGCTTGTGTTCGTATAAACGACTTGTTGGCCGCCAGCATAGACTGTATTAGCGGTGTATGTTGTTCCGTCAACGGGTGCAGTGAAGCTGTTTGTCGTGTTGATGAGTACGAGCGTGTTTGAACCATCTCCTTTGACCCACGAAATATTTACAGAACTGTTGGAAGCAGATGCGCTCAAGCTCGTGGCTTGTGTGGTCGGTGCGGTACAAGCGACCGCTCCTGCGATTTCAATATCATCAATTTGCCATTCTTTTGAGGCAGCAGCTGTGCCGTAGTAGCGGAAAGCAAAACGCACATTCGTACCTGCAATACTACTGATGTCGAAAGGCGCATGAGTCGTTTGCGCGCTCAAAGTTGTTGTCGTGTTGTTGCTCGAAGCGACGGTGGCGGGCAATGTAATGTTTGTCCAAGTGGTAGTGGATGGGTCGCCTGTGTAGTTTGTTGTGTATTTCAACTCCAAATTGATGGTGGGCGCAGGACCTGATGCCGCACCAGCATAACGATTCTTTGTTTTGAATGTGAACGTTTCGTTGGTCGAGTTATCCATGTTGATGGCGGGCGAAATGAGCCAGTCTAAATCATCTTCGTCTCCGAAACCGTTGATTTGAGCATAGCCTGCTGTGAAACGCCAAATGTCTGTTGCACTGGCGACATCCACGGCTGTCCAAGTGCCTGCGGTGTTGGTGTTAAAATTTTCGGAATGAATGACGGTTTGAGCCGTTGTTGTGCTTACGATAGCAGTGAGAACTAAGAATAGTGAGACAATTCTTTTCATAATGTCAACTTTTGTGTGTGAATGGAGAAGTTTTAATAAAAGCGGGCAAAGATAGAACTAAATAGATTCACTCAGTTGAATGTCATGTAAAATTTTAGAAAAGCAAAATAGCCTTTTACTGAGGGGGTGTTTGAACGGATTATATTTTAGTTTTTTGATTAGCTTTGTGCATTCGTTTTTTTTTGACTAAATGATACAGCAAATGAAAAAGATTGTCATTCTCGGTGCAGGTGAAAGTGGTGTGGGCGCAGCCCTTCTCGCTAAAAAACAAGGTTTTGATGTTTTCGTCAGTGATAAAAGTCCGATTAAGGAAAACTTCAAGGCTGAACTCGATGAGGCTCAGATTGCTTACGAAAGTGGTGTGCATACTGAGGGGGTCATTTTGACGGCGGATGAAGTCATTAAGAGTCCAGGCATACCTGAAAAGATTGCGTTGATTCATACTATTCAACGCCACCATATTCCTATCGTTTCGGAAATTGAATTTGCCAGCCGTTTCACAAATGCTAAAATTGTGGGCATAACGGGTTCGAATGGCAAGACAACAACTACGAGTTTGACCTATCATATTTTCAAAACGGGCGGCTTAGATGTGGCTGTGGGTGGCAATATTGGCAGAAGTTTCGCAAGATTGTTGGCAGAAGAGCCAGAACATGAGTTCTATGTGTTGGAGCTTTCGAGCTTTCAGTTGGATGGTATCCACACGTTCCGACCTTTTATTTCGATTCTCTTGAACATTACGCCCGATCATCTCGACCGTTACGACTATAAGATGGCGAATTATGTCGCTTCTAAGTTTCGCATTACGATGAATCAGACTGAAGACGATATTTTCATTACCAATAAAGAAGACCTTGAAATTAAAAAATTCAGAGAGACAAATATTATACAACCCAACGAATGGGTTATCTCGACGCATTTTGATTCTGATTTACTGAGGGGACGTTTTGACATGACGAAGTCGAATCTTAGAGGGCCGCACAATTATTTCAATGCTTCGTGCGCGATTGCTGCGGCGATTGTCTGCGGCGTTAGCGACGCGAAGATTCAATTGGGGCTTGAAACCTTTGTGAATGCGCCGCATCGTTTGGAATTTGTGGCGAATGTGAAAGGAACGGACTATATCAACGACTCGAAAGCGACGAACGTGGATTCTGTCTATTGGGCTTTGTCGGCTATGAAACGACCGACTGTCCTCATTTTGGGTGGTCAAGATAAAGGCAACGACTACACGCCTTTGGATAAATTGGTGCGCGAAAAGGTGAAAGCCATCGTGTGCATGGGTGTGGACAACAAAAAACTACTCGAACACTTCACGCCGATTGTCAAAAACATCGAAGAAACACATTCGATGGCGGATGCGGTGCGTGTGGCGGCCACATATACTGAGGGGGGGGATACGGTATTGTTAGCACCTGCTTGCGCAAGTTTTGATTTGTTCAAAAACTATGAAGATAGAGGCGAACAGTTCAGAAAAGTGGTGTCGGCATTGGAATTGTGAGTCATGCAGGGGATTGTGAGACGGTCTTTTCTCAAGGTGGGGCTTGACTCCTCTCATTAGGCGGTGGTCCTCGAAGATGTGGTAGAAGCGGTGTTTGTTTTTGCTTCTACCACATTTATTTATGCACTAAGTAACGAGTAAATAATAATGTGGTTAACGCTACAAGGTATCCGATACAGAAATTTGAATCGTTTTTTACTTTTTTTTCAAAAAAAGTAAAAAACGATTCAAATTTCTGTATCGGATACCTGCGCTTCAAAAGACAGTTTGACCAAGTTATTATTTACTGGTTACTTATCACATTTGTTTTTGCTTCAACGACATTTGTTTTTGCACTTATCACATTTGTTTTCGCTTCAACGACATTTGTTTTTGCTTTAACGACATTTGTTTTTATTGAAGCAAAAACAAATGTCGTTAAAGCAAAAACAAATGTCGTTGAAGCATAATTAAATGTCGTTGAAGCATAATTAAATGTCGTTGAAGCGTAATTAAATGTCGTTGAAGCATAATTAAATGTCATTGAAGCGTAATTAAATGTCATTGAAGCATAATCAACATGAGTTTGGAGATTTAAATGTGCGACCTCTCTGAGGTCGTTTAGAGGTTTCTTTCTATCTTTTCTACAAATATGCGATGCTTAACAGCATCGTTTATGCACAGAATGATGCCGTTAGGCATCACATATTTGTAAAAAAACAACCACTATTCGCTTTTCCGACCTCGTTAGAGGTCGCACATTTAAATCTCCGAATCATGCATCATTAAATGTCATTGAAGCAGAAACAAAAGATGTGAAATGCACCTTAAAAGGTGTTCGCACGTAAAAGATTTCTTGACAGCATCCATTTTTAGCAAACGCCATAGGGTTTCGTTTTTTTGGAGGCGAGGCTCTATTTTCTATTTTACTCAAGCAAAATGTACTAATTTTGAGGCTCAATCAAAGCGTCTTATGATGAAATCAATGACAATAATCAAACAAACGACAATCCTATTGGGATTTATGGTGCTGATGATTCGTTGCAAGGACGATTATACACCTAATGTTAATTTCTTCGTTGATGATACAGGCTGTGAATATCCCAACAAGTATAGAGATTGTTATGATTTTTCTCAAGTTATTAAATCCACAGGTAAGTCAGTTGATTCAACGGTTTATTTAAATGAAGTTGTTGGCAATTGGCGCATACATTGCTATAGACAAGCTGTTTATCCGGGTCCAACAGGTAATCCTGGTTGTAGTGAACATTTTTTTATAGATGACCCAAATAGGAAGATAAACTTGGTATTTAAACCCGATTTTTCGTTTAGTTTTTTAATGAAAGATTCAGCTTCACCAACGGGTTATCGCAATGCAGAAGGTAAATTGTCATATTCGAATAATCGTTTTTATTATACTAATACAGTTTCTCTTTGGGCTTATTTTCATTTATCAATCAGTAAAGTGTCGAAAGATAAATTGAGTACTCAGTTCTATTGGGGCGGTGATTATTATTTTATCAAAGAGTGAGAGAGGCGTATTTAATGTGTCTTCAAACTAAGTTTTTAAGCAATAAAGCTCAAATCAATAGAGGCGTTCAGAAAGAAAATTAACAAATGTGTTATAGCTAAATGATGTTTGGGATGCACGATGTATCGGATGCCTTAAAGGCATCCGATACATCGTACGAAGATCTGAATTCAACTTATTTATTCTGCTTCTCTATTTGTTAAATTGATTTCTGAATAACTCTAATCTATAAAACCTATAAAAATCCGTAACTGTTATGGAAAAAGTTCAGTCATTTATCAACGACAACAAAGAACGATTCTTAAATGAATTGCTCGATATGTTGCGTATCCCCTCAGTATCCGCAGACCCTAAACACGCAGAAGATATGCACCGCATGGCAGAGAATGTTCGTGCAGGACTTGTGGCAGCAGGCGTGACTCATGCGGAAGTGTTGCAAACAGAAGGCTATCCTGTTGTGTATGGAGAGAAAATAATTGATGCCGCATTGCCCACTGTTTTGGTCTATGGCCACTACGATGTGCAACCTGCCGACCCTATTGACTTGTGGCACACACCTGCTTTTGAACCTGTTATCAAAAAAACGGACATTCATCCAGACGGTGCGATATTCGCGAGAGGTTCTTGCGACGACAAAGGACAATTCTACATGCACGTGAAAGCCGTGGAGGCGATGATTAAAAACGATGCGCTGCCGTGCAATGTTAAATTCATGATTGAAGGAGAAGAAGAGGTCGGTTCGGCACATTTGGGAGACTTTTGTAAACAAAACAAAGAGAAACTGGCATGTGATGTGATTCTGATTTCGGATACTTCCATCATCGCCAATGATACGCCGAGCATCACGACAGGTTTGCGCGGATTGACCTATCTCGAAGTGGAAGTGACGGGCCCGAATCGCGACTTACACTCAGGCGTTTATGGCGGTGCGGTGGCGAATCCCATCAATACTTTGTGCGCTATGATTGCTTCGATGCAAGATGCGGCAGGTCGCATTACGATTCCACACTTCTACGATGATGTTGTGGCAGTGAGCTTGGCAGAACGTGCCGAAATGGATAAAGCTCCGTTCAATCTGGATGCTTACAAAAAAGACTTGGAAATTGACGACATCAAAGGCGAACATGGTTTTACGACGATGGAACGCACTTCGATTCGTCCGACATTGGATGTGAACGGCATTTGGGGCGGCTACACAGGAGAAGGAGCAAAAACGGTGCTGCCTTCAAAGGCTTTTGCTAAAATCTCGATGCGTCTCGTACCGAATCAAAACGATGAGACGATTTACAAACTCTTTGAAGACCATTTCCAAAAAATTGCACCCCCCTCAGTAAAAGTGAAGGTCAGACCGCATCATGGTGGCTTACCTGCGGTAACACCTACGGACACCGTCGAATACAAAGCGGCTCATCTGGCAATGGAAACCACGTTTGGCAAAGCCCCTATTCCAAAACGCGAAGGTGGTTCGATTCCAATCGTCGCTTTGTTTGAAGAAGTGTTGGAAGTCAAGACGATTTTGATGGGTTTTGGCTTAGATTCCGATGCCCTTCACTCGCCAAACGAACATTATGGCCTGTTCAATTTTTATAAAGGCATCGAAACCATACCGTATTTTTTCAAATACTACGCAGAATTGAAAGCCTAAATAAAAAGGCTGCCTCATCCCGAAACAAGAGGCAGCCTTTCTTATTTTATCCTGAGAGAAAGTCATTTTGGTACACACGACGTTAGGGAAATTTTGCAAATTTCCTTAACGTTTTAAGACATGCCCCCATCATTCAAGAACCCTTGCCAACCGACTCAACGCCTTTGCGTCAAAGTTGCGGCGATGATGCCCGTAGAAACAGCTGCGTTGAGAGATTCTGCACCACCGCCACCGGGAATTGTGATTTTGTATTGCGCTTGTTCGATGACAGCTTCAGAAATCCCGTTGCCTTCGTTACCAATAATGATGAGACCTTTGGGCGGAAAGCCTTGCATCTCAAAAATATTTTGCCCCCTCAGTACCGCCGCGAAAGTAGGCAAATGCGGAAAACGCGCCACCAAATCAGCAAAATCAACCGTCAAAGTCTTGACACGCAAAAACGCACCCATACTGGCTTGCACCACTTTAGGTTGCCAAACATCCACACAAGTTTTGGCACAAAACACATAAGGCATGGAGAACCAATCAGCAATACGCAGGATAGTCCCCATATTTCCAGGGTCTTGAATACCGTCGAGATAAAGAGAAAAAGAATGTTGAATCAGAGCCTCATCATACTGAGGGGGTATGACATGCGCCACAATCAGCACCTTATTGGGTGTGGTGAGGTTAGAAATCTGTTTGAGTTCGGCCTCCGAGACTGTGATGACGGTGTGAAGATTGGGCTTGAGCAAAAAATGATATTGCTGAATCCACGATTCTAAACCGCATATCACATCAATTTGGATACCTTTATGCGTCAAAACTTCTTGTGCCATTTTATCACCTTCAACGACGAAAACGCCGTACTTTTGCCGAATCTTGTTCGTTTTTAAAGAAAGAAGGTATTTGAGTTTTGCCTTAGAAAGAGTCATTTTAAATATGAAGTATGAAATGCGAAAAAAAATAAGCATCTACGGAATATTGCTAATGGCATAGATGCGACCATAAAAAATATATGTCAGCAACTAACAACTGATATTCAATGCCTCGAAAGTGTTTGTACAAGACATGAAAAACAAGTTGATGTTAAAGAATTACAAAAAACGGATGGTTTTAGATTACAAAACAGTGCATAAAAACGTGGTGAACAGTGAGAGGCATAATAAAGGGACGTTTTTACTACCCCTCAGTATCATTTTGTTTTTGAGCCTGTTTTCATCGTGCAAGGTTGATAAATTTTTGCAAAAAGACCAATACATAGTTGGTACAAATAAAATAAATCTAAAAAATGTGTCCAGCAATCGCACTCGGACGAGTTTGCAAACCGATTTGGCCACACTGTATAAGCAACGTGATTTGCCCGATATTTTAGTCGGCAAATCCACATTTGGTGTGTGGGTTTGGTACAAAAAGAAAGAAAATCCGAATCCAAAACGCTTTCAACGCTGGCTTTATAACACATTTGCCAATGAACCTGCCATTTATGACCCAAAACAACGCGAAGCGACACAAAGCTTAATGGTTCAATACTTACGCAATATCGGCTATCCCTACCCCTCCGTACAAAGCGACCACGATTATAAGAGCAAAGATAAAGGATTGGCGACACTGACCTATACAGTTAACCCTGGCGTGTTGTATGTGATTGATTCTCTGAATTTTATCTGCAATGATACAGAAGTATCCTACCTTCTGAACGATACAAAAGACAAAACCCTGCTTTCAAAAGGACAGCCGATTGATATTCGTCTGTTCGAGCAAGAAAAACAGCGCATCACGACCGAATTAAATAACTTCGGTTACGCCCGTTTTAATGCCAACTATATCACACAATTTGAAGGTGATACAACCGACCTACGTTTCAATGCCAAAGGCGAACGACTCGTCAATTTGTCCATAACGGTTCAGACACCCAATAATAGACCCAATCATCAACGATACAAGACGGGTCAAGTCACTATTTTCCCGAACTACGATGCTCGTCTGGGCGAACCCACTCAATTTGACACAACCATACAGGATAAAAAGATTTTCCGAACTTATGATGGTCGTTTGGGTATCAAATTAGACCCCCTCAGTAATGCCATCCCTTTGACCGAAAATCAATTATTCAGCAAAGAAAAGACTGAACAATCCATCCGATTGCTTACAAACTTGGGCATGTATAAGTTCGTGAACATCAAACCAGACATTGATAAAAGCGATACTTCGTCCATTTCTTACAAAATATACCTCACCCCTGCTCAAAAAATGAGTTTTGACGGCGGTGTTGAGTTGAATTATTCAAACATCAATGCAGCGAACAACAACAATCGCTTAGGTCGTATCGGTTTAGCCACAGATTTGGGCTTCATTCATCGCAACTTGTTTGGTGGAGCCGAACGTTTCAACTCACGTTTTTCATTTGGTCTCGACCGTCAGTTGGCTTTCAGTGCAGAAGCAAGTGGCGGTTTGTCGTATGATTTGCGGTTTGAGAACGCCCTTTCCATTCCCAAATTCATCAATTTATCGAAATCATGGTTGTTTTTCAATCAAATCGGACTTGTAAAATCGGCTTTCTACAAAGATTTGAAAGAAAACTCAAGTTCTGATTTGACCTTGAGCTATGTGTTGAGTGACCGACTGAGTTTGGCACTTTATCGCATACAGCAATTCAACTTAGGCACAAGGTATGTCTTGAAAAGGAAAAACGGCTCTGAGCAATACAGCATCAATCCAACAGGTGTCGAATTGCAACTTGCCAAGCTCGATATAGAATTTGAAGCCAAAGCAGATGAAAGATTGAAGCGCAGCTTAACCCCTCAGTTGATGACAGGTTTAGCCGCTCGTTCGTTGCGTTTTGAACGCAGCAGCGCAACGAATAAATTGGGCGAGCGTTGGCAATTCATTGGTCAAATAGAGCAATCGGGTTTGGAAATCTTACTTTTAGAAAAGTTCTTCAATAGTGGCAACGACTTCAAAGTTGGTGAAAACTTGCCCTTTTCAAAGTTTCTGCGTGGCGAAATAGACTTACGTTACAACCGACAATTGGCAGCCAAGCGCACATTTGCTGCACGCTTGTCGTTAGGCATTGCAGAGAGTTTGGGCAGTGAGCCAGTCCCTTATTTGAAGCAGTTTTTCGTTGGCGGCCCCAATAGTATTCGCGGCTGGGTGATTCGAGACATCGGTCCCGGCGGTTTTTTTGACATCACAAGAGAGACCGTAAAGACCAAAACATTTCCATTCCAAGCGGGCGATGCTAAATTTGAGTTCAATTCAGAGTTTCGCTTCCCTCTGTTTTGGCGATTCAACAGTGCCGTTTTGTTCGATGCAGGCAATATTTGGAATTTGAAAAAGGATGAGAAATTGCCCAATGGCAATATTGATAAGTTTTGGTTCGACCAGATTGCGATAAGTTCAGGTATCGGTTTGCGTTTGGATGTGACTTATGCGACGATTCGATTTGATTTTGGCTTCAAACTGCGCGAGCCTTATGAGCGTGATGGTGTGAATTGGATTCCTTTGAAGGATTACTCGTGGCGAAAGAATGTTACGCCTAACTTTGCTTTAGGGTTTCCTTTTTAGTCATTGGTCAATAAGTTGTAGCTGATTTATACTGAGGGGTGTCTTTGCAACCACCTACAACTCTATGACCAATGACTTATGGCTTCTTTTTATTTTGTTCTTCTCAATATGATTTGCCACAACTGCTCGTAAGGAATGACTTCTAACTCTGAAATCAAACCACGATAGCAGAAAGGCGATTCGTGCAAGCGCGCCATGTATTTTTCCGTTCCTGTCAATTCACTGTATTTGAAATCCGCCTTAGACAACTGTTGCAACAAACGAATGAATGCAATCAGACGATAGTAGTCTTCTTTTTTCAACTGACGATTGGCGTAGTTTTTCAAACGATCAATCAATTCAGAGGCTTGTGAATGCTGTTTTTGTTCCAAAAGGAAAAGCACTTGTGCAATGATGAGGAAAATAGTGAAAATCCGCATCTCTTTCGGATACATAATAGGGTCGTTCAAAAACTTTGACACTTTGAAAATTCGGCGATTCTGACGACGTAAAATCGGGTTTTCTTCGCCAAATACTTCGATGACGTAGTTTGTATAAACTTCATAAATCTTCCATTTTTCACGCTCCTCGTGACTCAATTTTTTGAATTTCGTATTGCCCAAAGCGCGCGTCAAAATAGCGATGGCATTGATAAAATTATCGGTGTGCATCGCCAAAAGGAAAAAATACTCCATAAAAGTGTACCACAACTCCGAACCTTCTTCAAAAGACTGCAAACATTTTTCTGCATTGACTTTGCCCCGTTTGTAATCTTTAAGATGTAAGAAAGCCGACATTTTTTTCAATTGGAAAGTCGCCATTTTTTCCTCTTGATAGTAGGTCGGATTGTCCTTCATGTATTGTTCAGCCCGTGAACACACTTCAATCATCGCTTCATAATCCTGCAACATTTCGTAGCGATACGTCCAAACCAAGTACATATTGTAGAAAATAACTGGCGAATCGTACATTTCGGACAAACCAATCAGCGCATCGCAATAGGTATCAATGCGCTCTTTGAGGTCAAAATTCTCCGTTACAGGTCTAAAATAATTCATCATCACGCGCTGATTCAACTCTTCTGAGCGAATTTCTGCGTCCAAAATATCTTTGTATTGTTTGATATAGCCATCGTATTCTTCGTATTCTTTTTCACTTTCTGTCTGAGCAGCATAAGTTCTCAAAATACGCGAGCAATTGACAATCAAATCCGCAAATTTATACTTCAAAGAAGTTGTCAAAATCTGACGTGCAAGTGAAGCGGCCGTCGAATTAGCCTCATTTGCAAGTAAAATTTTGACCAAAGTCCATTCTTTGTTGCACGTAAAATAAGCACGGTCATAGCCCGACGTATCGGGTAGATTGACATCCAAGAAAAAGAGAGTATTGAGTAGCCTTTTGCGAAATCGAGATTTAAGCTGACGATATTTATCGTCGGTTGGGCTACAATCTTGAAGATAAGTTGCAGCATCGCGGTCATTCCGAAACTTGCCCGCCATGAGTGCTTCATAAAACTCGTTGAATTTCGAGTTTTTATTTTTCAGTGAATAATCGTCAAAGATTTCAATCTTTTTTACTTTCTTTTTCGTAACGATTTTCGCGATTTCGATGAGGTTCTTCATTCTACATGATTTTGTGACTTAAAGTTATGCTTTTTTTTTCGATTTTTTCAATTTCTAAGTCACAGATTTAATAATTGTTTTTTAGTACGTTTTTTTATAACAAAAAATTATTAGTAATATTTAATAGGTTTCAATTCATAATAAACTGAAAATGAGTTAAAATTTGAGGCAAAAATCAGCTTAACAATACCAATCTAATCAAACGCGACTGCATAATTATTCTGCCACGATGAATATACAAAAAACAAACCACACTTTTAATAGTGCTATATTTGTGACGCAAATTTTTAAAGAATGTTTCACTTTTGAAACTAAATTTGCATTTTTCTTTGAAGAAAAATCATATTTAAAAACTAAAATTATTCATAAAAAGACAAGAAAAAAAACAGGTTTGCGTTTACAAATAAAATCAAACCATAAAAAATGAAACATTCATTCATCTTCATCCTTTCTTTCATATCGTTCAATCTATCCAGTTTTTCGCAACAACCGTCACTTATGCCTCAGACGAAAGGGTCATTGGGTATTTCAGATGCCAATTCTTTCGATAAGTTTTTGACAGTCGTTGCAGGTATTGGAAGCTCTGCAAAAGATTTACTTAACGAACAAAGCATTAAATCCTATATGATGCCCCCTCGTTTGGCAGGCAAAAAGAGTAATTCTGTCACTTATGCCTTATCAAGTGCATTGGAGTATTATCTCAATCTCAACAACAATTATAAAGACAATTTATCTCCCGATTTTATACGTTTGCAATTGCCACAAGGTTCAGTTGAAGACAATTTAACTTTTTTATCTACCACAGGCACCGTTTCAGCAGCTATTTTGCCCTTCGATTCACCCAATTTGACCCCCTCAGTATATTCTGCTGTAAAGTATAAAATCAAGAACTACATCAAGCTTTTTCAGCCGACCACACGACCACAACAAAAACTTTATGACCTCCGAAAAGCCATCATGCGTGGCAACCCTGTCATAGTCGAATTGCAAATCACAAATGAATTCAAAAACCTCAAACAAAGCCGCTTTTGGCATGCCAATACAGGCGATACAACAGCTGCAGGCACACAATTCCTTGTCGTTGTTGGCTATGACGAAGAGCGAAAAGCCGTCGAATTACTCAACAGTTGGGGACGCGAATGGGGCAATGGCGGCTATATATGGGTCAGTTACGAAGACTTTGGCAACTTGGCACAAAGTGGATATGTATTGATATTGTGACCAATATGTTGAGAAATTTTATAAAAAAAAATAAAACTCAAATCAATAACAAAAGCCGTTTTGCACACGACAAAACGGCTTTTTCCTTTAAAAAACGTCCCCCTCAGTATTTGAACTTATAAATACAGAAACCACAAACAATTGACTATCAATAACTTGAAACCTCAACTTAAAAACTGGCTATCGTAACCATTTTTTTAATTAGCCGTTAAAATACAAGACATTCGTCCTACATTTGACCATTATTTTAGGTAAAATCATAACTAAAACTCACAATTGTGGATAAAATAAATAAATACAGCCAAGCTGTTACGCAAGACCCGACACAACCTGCTGCTCAAGCCATGTTGCATGGCATTGGTTTGACTGACGATGATTTCAAAAAAGCCCAAGTCGGCATTGCTTCGACGGGCTGGGAGGGGAATCCATGCAATATGCACCTCAATTCGCTTGCAGCCGACATCAAAGTGGGTGTCAACAATGCAGATTTAGTCGGTTTGGTATTTCATACGATTGGCGTGTCAGACGGTATTTCGATGGGAACGGATGGTATGCGCTATTCTCTCGTCAGTCGCGATATTATTGCAGATTCTATTGAAACAGTGGCGGGTGCTATGTGGTACGATGCCATTGTAGCGGTTGTCGGTTGCGACAAAAATATGCCAGGTGCTATGATGGGCATGGCTCGCTTGAATCGTCCTTCGATTTTGGTTTACGGTGGTACGATTGCACCAGGTTATTATAAAGGTGAAAAATTGGATGTTGTCTCAGCTTTCGAGGCTCTGGGTAAAAAAGTAGCGGGTACGATTACAGATGAAGATTTCAGTGGTGTTGTGCATAATGCCATCCCAGGCGCAGGTGCTTGTGGCGGTATGTACACAGCTAATACGATGGCTTCTGCAATTGAGGCTTTGGGCATGGCTCTACCGGGCAATGCCTCAAACCCTGCTGTGAGTCAAGACAAACGCGATGAATGCGACCGTATTGGCGCAGCTATTCGCAATTTGTTGGAGAAAAACATTTGTCCACGCGACATTATGACCCGCAAAGCTTTTGAAAATGCTTTCGTAACCTTGACGGTTTTGGGTGGCTCAACCAATGCTGTGATGCACTTAATCGCCATGGCAAAAGCCGCAGGCGTGGAATGGACGATTGACGATTGCCAACGCATCAGCGACAAAACGCCATTCTTAGCGGATTTGAAACCATCGGGCAAATATGTGATGGAAGACCTTTGGCGCATCGGTGGCATTCCAGCTGTGATGAAGTTTTTGTTGAAAAACAATATGTTACACGGTGATTGTCTGACAGTTACAGGCAAAACAATTGCCGAAAACTATGCCGACGCACCTGATTTTCCTGCGTACCAACAAATCATCAGACCCCTCAGTAATCCGATAAAACCACAGGGTCATATCCAAATTTTGTACGGCAACCTCGCTACTGGAGGGTCTGTTGCAAAAATTACGGGCAAAGAGGGCGAAGTTTTTGAAGGCAAAGCCAAAGTTTTCAATTCTGAACAAGAAGCCAACGATGCCATCCGTGGCAATAAAATAGAAATGGGCGATGTGGTCGTCATTCGCTATATCGGACCACAAGGCGGACCAGGTATGCCCGAAATGTTGAAACCGACTTCGCTCATCATGGGTGCCAATTTGGGCAATTCTGTCGCTTTGATTACAGACGGACGTTTCAGTGGTGGTACGCACGGCTTTGTCGTGGGTCATATCACGCCCGAAGCACAAGCAGGCGGCAATATTGCTTTGGTCAAAGACGGCGACACGATTCGCATTGATGCCGTTACAAATCGCTTAGACGTGGTGATTTCAGATGAAGAATTGGCAGCTCGTCGTGCAGCTTATGTGCCACGTCCTTTGGTTGCAAAAAATGGCATTTTGTATAAATATGCCAAAACCGTAGCAACTGCCAGCAATGGCTGTGTGACTGATGAGTTTTGAGCTACGAATTTTACGAATTGACGAATTAAACGAATCGTGTTCTATAAAAATCGTGATTTGTGTAATTCGTCAATTCGTAAAATTCGTAGCTCCATTAATCTTAACTAAATCAAACCAAATCATTTTAAAAATATAAAACATGAGCAGTACAACAGTAACTCATTCAAACAACGGAACAACAGTGATGGAGGAAGCACCGACCAAACGTATGGTCTCAGGAGCAGAGGCGATTTGTATGTGTCTTTTAGAAGAAGGCGTTGACCTCGTTTTCGGCTATCCAGGAGGTGCGATTATGCCTTTTTATGATGCCCTTTACGGTTATATGGATAGAATTCAGCACATTCTACCCCGCCACGAACAAGGTGGCATCCATGCCGCCGAAGGTTACTCACGCGTGACACGCAAAACAGGCGTGGCCATTGCAACGTCAGGACCCGGTGCAACAAACTTGATTACAGGTTTGGGTGATGCCATGCTCGACTCGACTCCTTTGGTCTGCATCACAGGTCAAGTACGTGGCAATCTCTTGGGTACAGATGCTTTTCAAGAAACAGATATTGTAGGTTGCACGTTTCCTGTGACAAAATGGAGTATTCAAATCACAAAAGCGGAAGATATTCCTGCGGCTTTTGCGAAGGCATTTTATATTGCCAACTCAGGTCGTCCGGGTCCCTGTTTGATTGATGTGACACGTACGGCTCAAGTTGAAAAATTTGAATGGAAAGGTTATCAGCGCAACCCCTCAGTACGCAGCTACTATCCGAACCCCAAACCGCGTCAAGAAGATGTACAAGCCGCTGCCAAACTGATAAATGAAGCCAAAAAACCGTACATATTGGCAGGACATGGCATTCAAATCGCTGATGCACAAGACCTTTTCCGTGAATTTGTCCACAAAACAGGTATCCCAGTAGGTCACACCCTGCATGGCTTAGGCTGTTTATCTTATGATGACGAGTACAATGTCGGTATGTTGGGTATGCACGGCAATTATGGTGCGAATATCAAATGCAACGAATGCGATGTGATGATTGCCATCGGTATGCGCTTCGATGACCGTGTGACAGGTGACATTGACCGTTTTGCAAAGCAAGCCAAAGTCATTCACATAGAAATTGACCCCGCTGAAATAGATAAAAATGTCAAAACAGATGTTGCCGTCAATTCTGATGCAAAAAAAGCGTTAGAAATGCTTTTGCCATTGGTCGAAAAAAGAAAACATCCTGAGTGGTTGGCTGAGTTCCGCGCTTGTGACCAAACTGAATACGATAAAGTTATCAATCATGCCTTAAATACTGAGGGGGGCGAAACGCTTCGCATGGGGCAAGTAGTACGCGAGGTCAGCAACCAAACCCATCAAAACGCACTCGTAGTCGCCGATGTGGGTCAACACCAAATGTATGCCGCACGTTATTACCAGTTCAAAAACATCAATCAATGGGTTAATTCAGGCGGTGCTGGTACGATGGGATTTGCCTTGCCTGCCGCTTTAGGTACAAAATTGGCGCATTCAGACAAGGAAGTTGTGGCATTCATCGGTGACGGTGGTTTCCAAATGACCATCCAAGAGTTGGGTTGTTTTGCTCAATGGGACGTGCGTGCAAAAATTGTTATTTTAGACAATGAGTTCCTCGGCATGGTGCGTCAATGGCAACAACTTTTCTTCGAAAAACGCTATTCATCGGTCGAATTGCAAAACCCTAATTTCTGTATGATTGCTGAAGGTTTTGGTGTCAAAGCTAAAAAAATCACCAAAACATCAGAACTCAGTGGCGCTGTTGCCGAAATGTTGGCTTATGAAGGGCCTTATTTGCTGCACTGCATGGTTGAGAAAGAAGAAAACTGTTTCCCAATGGTGCCTGCGGGCGCGAGTGTGAGCGAGATTGTTTTGGAGTAACCCCCTCAGTATTTTAACTTTATAATAACTCATTGATTATGAACGAAATAAAACAATACACGCTCAGTGTATTCACAGAAAATAAAGCAGGTCTTTTGATGCGTGTTGTCATGGTTTTCACACGCCGCCACATCAATATCGAATCATTGACGACATCCCAATCGTCTATCAACGGCATTTTCCGTTTTACGATTGTTGTCAATGTGACAGAAGACCAAGTTAAAAAATTGGTACAACAGCTTGATAAACAAGTAGATGTGTTAAAAGCCTTTTATTATGAAGACCACGACATCATCAACCAAGAAATTGCACTTTACAAAGTGCCAATCGAAGCCTACCAAGACCCTGGCAAGATGATTTTGCTCATGCGCAAACACGCTGCACGCATCTTGACTGTCGAAAAAGAATTTGTCGTCATTGAAAAAACGGGTTTAGAATCTGAAACAGAAGCTTTACTCGATGAGTTGAGAGAATATGGCATCTACCAATTTGTCCGCTCTGGTCGTGTGGCGATTGCCAAACCGATGGAGCAACTCAGCACTTATATGAAAGCTATGGCTGAGGCAAATGATTTGAATTGACCCCCTCAGTATTTCATTGATTCAACGAATTTGGCAGCATTAACAAAAACGGTAAACAACGCTCATAATCCAACGTTTCGTATTCAAAACCAAGCCTTTGTAAGTTTTTGTAATAGTCATTGAGGTTTGGTAATAGTATTTTTCGGAAGGAATAAACCACGCTTGTTCGCCCAGTTTTTCGGCTAAAAACCATTTTTCGATTAAACGGGCTGTTCGACCATTGCCGTCATTAAAAGGATGAATTTTTAGTAAAAGCAAGTGTATAACAGCAGCATAATAGAATTTTTCGATAGTGCTGAGTTGTTCCGATAATAAAAACGAGATGTCGTTTATCTGTATGTTTTTAGTCAATAGAGCATGTACTTTTAATAAATTGGTTTCGTTTAAAGGTTTTTTTTTGAGCAAAAGTATAGACTTTAAAAAGGTCATCAGTCTTTTTGGTGTAATTGGGTTGAAATTTTACACCCATAAATTTGTGCTTCATATAACTATCTGCTTCGATAGGCTCTCCTTCAATTTTTGAAGAATAAACCGAAGCAACCGAAGTATAAAAACTAAAGCTATCATTTGTAAAGCGCGGGTTTCGCCTTTGGGTATAGAACGAGCTAAATCAAAGTCTATTAAACTTTCAAAATCAGGTAAGTATTTGTCAAAAACAATTTTAAACATAAATTGATTTTTTTGCAAAAAAAAACTTTCTGATAAAAAACATTCTGTAAAAGCATGGTAATGCAGAAAAAATTGAAAAAAAGGCTTGGGTTAAGTTTAATAAGTCTTTTTGTCTTGCTCAATATAATATCGTTTTTTCATGCTTACAAATTCACTCATTTTACAAAGGAACGAGTTGAAAAAATAAGAGATGGACAGAAAATTCCTTTGAGTAAAAAAATAAGCATGTTGCTTTTTGGCATCAATAATCCGAGACCACAAAACGGATTCATGCCAGAGCGACCTTTTGAAACTGTGACCATCGAAAGCGATGTCAAATTAGAAGGTTGGTATTTGAAAACCAATGAGTTAGCTAAAGGAACAGTTGTGTTGTTCCACGGCTATGGCGGTGTCAAATCGTCCTATTTGAAAAATGCTTATCATTATTTGGACTTAGGATACAACGCTTTACTCGTTGATTTTCGAGGTTCCGGCGGTTCAGAGGGTTTGGAAACGACAATAGGCTATCACGAAGGCGATGATGTCAAAGCAGCTTTTGATTTTTTACAAAAAAAAGGTGAAAAAAATATCATATTGAATGGTAGTTCGATGGGGGCAGCAGCTATTTTATGCGCCATGAACACTCATCATTTGACACCTAAAGCCCTTGTTTTGCAATGTCCGTTCGGTACAATGTACGATGCTGTAAGTGGTCGTTTTCGAGGTTTAGGCGTGCCAAGTGTGCCTTTTGCTCATTTTTTGATGTTTTGGGGTGGTGTTCAAAATGGTTTTTGGGCATTTGACCACAATCCCGAAGAGTACGCTCAATCAGTGCAATGCCCGACTCTTTTGATGTGGGGCGAAAAAGATGACAGAGTGACAAAGCGTGAAACGCAAGCTATTTTTGCTCACCTTAAAGGGCAAAAGGTATTAAAAATTTTTGCCGATGCAGGGCACGAAAATTACGCCTTTCGATTTGGCGATGAGTGGAAACAAAGTGTCAATCAATTTTTAGAGACTACAAAATAACCCCTCAGTAAAATGCTCAATTCAAGCAAATAATGTTAATTTTGCGCCGCAAAAAGCAAAATAATAGAACGAAAAATCGGATTTTTTATAAAAAAACTATAAATCAATAAATTATCATGGCAAAATTAAATTTCGGCGGAACTATTGAGAACGTCGTTACGCGCGAAGAATTTCCATTGGAACGTGCGCAAGAGGTATTGGCAAACGAAACCATCGCCATCATCGGTTATGGCGTACAAGGTCCGGGTCAGGCATTGAATATGCGCGATAATGGTTTGAACGTCATCGTTGGTCAACGTTCACCTTCTAAATCTTGGGACAAAGCTATTGCAGACGGTTTCACACCCGGTGTTGACCTTTTCAGCATCGAAGAAGCCTGCGAAAAAGGTACAATCATCATGTATTTGTTGTCAGATGCAGCTCAAATTGCGACTTGGCCTGTTATCAAACCTTATTTGACAGCTGGTAAAGCTTTGTATTTCTCTCATGGTTTTGGTATCACTTACAAAGAGCGTACAGGCATCATCCCACCTGCTGATGTTGACGTTATCTTGACTGCACCAAAAGGTTCTGGTACGTCTTTGCGTCGTATGTTCGTCGCAGGTCGTGGTTTGAACTCGTCTTATGCGATTTTCCAAGATGCGACAGGTCGTGCTTTTGACCGCACTATTGCTTTGGGTATCGGCATCGGTTCGGGCTATTTGTTCGAGACAAACTTCCAAAAAGAAGTTTACTCCGACTTGACAGGCGAGCGTGGTACATTGATGGGTTGTATTCAAGGTATTTTTGCAGCACAATACGACGAATTGCGCCAACGCGGACACTCTCCATCTGAAGCATTCAACGAAACAGTTGAGGAATTGACTCAATCTTTGATGCCTTTGGTCGCTGAAAATGGCATGGATTGGATGTACGCTAACTGCTCAACTACTGCTCAACGTGGTGCATTGGATTGGTGGAAAAAATTCCGCGATGCAACAGCTCCTGTTTTCAAAGAATTGTACGACGAAGTAGCAGCTGGCAACGAAGCACAACGTTCAATTGACTCAAACTCACAACCAGACTACCGCGAAAAACTCGAAGCTGAATTGGCTGAGTTGCGTGAGTCTGAAATGTGGCAAGCAGGCAAAACAGTACGTTCATTACGTCCTGAAAACCAACCTTCTGCGGTTGAGCCAGCACTTTAATAGAGCAAATCCACCCCTCAGTAAAATATCAAAGTCGGTAAAGTGTAACGCTTTACCGACTTTTTTTATCCTTCATTGTGGTATTTTTCGCCCTTGATGATTGTAAATGCTCGGTACAATTGCTCTACAAAAAACAAACGAATCATCTGATGCGAAAAGGTCATTTTTGACAATGATAATTTTTGATTCGCTCTTGCATAGACGGCTTCAGAAAAACCATAAGCTCCGCCAATTTGAAAAACCATTCGTTTGGTTGCATTAACTTGTTGATTATCAATAAATTTTGAAAAATCAACCGAAGTTTGTTGCTTGCCATTTTCATCCAACAAAATCAAAAAATCTTCTTTATTCAGTTTGTTCAAAATCGATTCACCTTCTTTGATTTTCAGAGCCTCGCTACTGAGGGGGGGATTTTTGACATCTGGAATCACGACCAATTCAAAATTTGTATAGTGTTTCAGCCGTTTTTCATACAGACCGATGCCTTCGTCGAGGTATTTGAAAGTCGTTTTGCCAATGACCCAGAGTTCTATTTTCATACAAATTTCTTCAAGTGTTTAAAAATCTTGTTTGTTGGCAAACCCATGATGTTTTCGTAGCTGCCTTCGATGCGTCGAATTTTGCAATGTCCAATCCAATCTTGCACCGCATACGAACCTGCTTTGTCGAAAGGTTGATAGTTTTCGATGTAAAAATCAATTTCTGCATCGCTCAATTCATCAAAATACACCTTGGCTGTATCCGAAAATACGACTTTCCGTTTTTTAGAAATCATGCAAACGCCAGTGATGACTCGGTGCATTCTGCCCGATAAATTGCGCAAAATACGTTGTGCATCGGCTTTGTCTTCGGGTTTATTGTAAATCGTGCCGTCCAGTACCACAGTCGTGTCCGCAGCAATGATAAGTAATTCATTATCAAGCCATTGTCGTGCAAATTCAGCTTTTTTTTCTGCCAAAAAAGCTGCTACTTTTTCGACCTGATACTGAGGGGGTATGCTTTCGTCCACATCCGTTGGTTTCACGGTGATATTTGTAAAACCCGACTCACGCAGGAGTTGGCTGCGGCGAGGCGACTGAGAGGCTAAGATGATTTTAATATCTAAATTCATAGTTCAAAAAAGCTCATTTTTGCCACAAAGCTAATTTCATTGCCCTAAAGTTTTATTTCTAAATTGAAAGGCAATAATGAATTATTGTTTGAAGAAAAGCAACCAAGAGGTGTTATTTATGTATAAAGTTTTCAGAAACAATGTATTGTGGCAACATGATAAATTGGTAAAAGTTTGAGAGGGCTTATAAAATAACTTTCTGAACAGCTATCTTTGCGGCAAAAATGAAAAGATGAAACCAATTATCCAAACACTCGACTTAAATTTCCAAGGTCACTCAGAAACAGTTGCTGCATTTTTAGTTGTATCGAATGACGAAGTAGCTCTTGTGGAAACGGGGCCACACTCCACTTTCGAGACCTTGAAAACGGCTTGCCAAGCAGCAGGTCATCCACTCGAAACCATTAAAAAAGTATTTTTGAGCCATATTCACTTCGACCATGCGGGTGCAGCTTGGACTTTAGCAGCGATGGGTGCAACCATTTATGTGCATCCTTTTGGTGAAAAACATTTGATTGACCCATCAAAACTCTACAATTCGGCTCGCCAGATTTATAAAGATGAAATGGATACTTTGTGGGGAAAAATGGAAGGCATCGCGCCCGAACGCCTTCATGCTACCCAACATGGCGAAAAAATACCTTTGGGCAATTCAGAAATGATTGCATGGCACACGCCTGGACATGCTGTACACCACATTGCCTGGCAGTTTGAACAAGACCTTTTTGTGGGTGATGTAGGCGGTTGTAAAATCGGAACGGGTATCGTCGTGCCGCCTTGTCCACCGCCAGATGTTGATGTAGAGGCTTGGGTTGAGTCCATTCTTCTGATGAAAAATTTGCCTGTCAAACGACTACACCTGACACATTTTGGGCAAGTGACACAAATCAAAAAACATCTCAACCAATTAGAACGCCGCTTGAAACGTTGGGCAAATTGGATGAAACCCCGTTATGAGAAAGGGCTGACAGCAAATGAAATAACCCCTCAGTTTCAAGCCTTTACAGATAGAGAATTGACACGTTACGGCATCGTTGGCGAACATAAAGCACAATATGATTCGGCGAATCCAGCTTGGATGTCGGTAATGGGCTTGATGCGTTATTGGCATAAAAAGAAAATCTGAAATATTTCTAAAAAGAAAAAAATATTATGTTAGAAGCCATTTCACCTATTGACGGACGGTATGCTCGTCAGACCAAAGAATTATCAAACTATTTTTCGGAGTTTGCTTTGATTCGCTATCGCGTATTCGTTGAAATTCAATACTTTATAGCTTTGGCGAATTTTCCGTTACCACAATTAGAAGGATTTGAAGAAGATAAAATCGAAGCGTTAGATAAGATTTTTGAATCATTCAGCTTGGAAGACGCACAAGCCATCAAAGACATCGAAAAGGTCACAAATCATGATGTCAAAGCAGTTGAATATTTTTTGAGAGATAAATTTGATGCTTTGGGTCTCGAAAAATATAAAGAATTTATCCATTTTGGCTTGACTTCGCAAGATGTGAACAATACAGCGACCCCCCTCAGTATCAAACATGCTGTGGAGCGCATTTATTTGCCGATGATTCAAAAAATTAGAAATGAATTGAATATCAAAGCTCAAGAATGGCGCGATATTGCTTTGCTTGCACGCACTCATGGGCAACCTGCCAGTCCGACAACACTCGGTAAAGAAATTCGCGTTTTCGTTGAACGAATTGATAATCAACTTGTTTTATTTAAGCAAATACCTCTTAGTGCCAAATTTGGCGGCGCAACAGGCAATTTCAATGCGCATACAGTCGCTTATCCACTCATTGACTGGCGTGTTTTTGCGGATGATTTTGTGAAAGAATATTTAGGGCTGGAACGCCAACAAGCGACGACTCAAATTGAGCATTATGACAATATGGCTGCTTTGTTTCAAGCTATGAGTCGTATCAACACAATTTTAATTGATTTGTGCCGCGATATTTGGTCATACGTCTCAGTTGATTATTTCAAACAAAAAACCAAGGCGGGCGAAGTTGGTTCATCGGCTATGCCACACAAAGTGAATCCTATTGATTTTGAAAATGCAGAAGGAAATTTAGGTCTTGCCAATGCTATTTTTGAACACTTGGCAGCGAAATTGCCCGTTTCACGTTTGCAAAGGGACTTGACAGATTCTACTGTTTTGCGTAATATCGGTGTACCAATTTCACATACACATATTGCTTTTACGTCAATACTGAGGGGTCTCGACAAGTTACTCTTGAATGAACAAAAACTCTACGATGATTTAGAAGCCAATTGGATGATTGTTGCAGAAGGTATTCAGACAATTTTAAGACGTGAAAATTACCCTCATCCTTACGAAGCACTCAAACAACTGACCAGAGGAAAAACGGCTATCGGGAAAAAAGATATGGTTGATTTTATTGACACTTTAGATGTCAACGAAGATGTAAAAGAAGAGTTGCGTACCTTATCACCACATACATATATTGGAGTTAAACTATAAATAAACGATTAATTAACATTTTACTTTCGCTACAATTCAAATATTTGTTGTTTCTTTGCCAGTGCCATTCACTTGTTTTTAATTCAACTTTAAATGATTGGTTGTGCTTCGTTTGAACTTACTTTTACAGATAGAAATCACATTTTTTCATTGAAAATCATTAAATCCTAACGTTTATGAAAAAGTTATTTACACTTTGTTCTTTATTATTTTTAGTATTTAGCTCAACAAATGCTCAGTTATTGAGTGAAAACTTCAACTTTACAGGCGCACTAACGTCAAATGGTTGGACAGCACATAGTGCTGGGGGTACAAACACAATCAATACAAGTGCATCAGGTCTTTCCTACACAGGGTATGCTAATTCAGGTATTGGCAACGCCGCTGATTTGGTTGCAAGCGGCGAAGATATTAATAAATCACTTTCATCCTCAGTAACTACTGGCAGTGTCTATCTTTCTTTTTTAATCCAAGTCAAAACTGTTACAACTACCACTGGTAATTATGTTATTGGCTTGTATGAGTCAGCAACTGTATTTCCATTGCGTATCTTTGTCAAAAGTGATGGCGCGTCAGGTTGCAATTTTGGTGTAAGTCGTGGGAGTTCGGCTGCTACATACGCTGCTACAAGCTACTCCTTAAACACCACTTATCTTATTACAGCTAAATACACCTATGATGCCAGTGCTACACTCAACGATATAGTAAGTATCTACATTCATCCCGTAGGTGGTGCAACTTTAACGGAGCCTTCGTCTTATTCAGCTACTAATGCAGGAGCAGGTACGGGTGCTGATGCCAGTGCAGCAGGAATGGGTGCTGTTTATTTACGCCAAGGTACTGCTGCTGATGCTATAACTGTAACAATTGATGGTATTCGCGTAGCAACTGATTGGGGTACTGCTATCCCTGTCGAACTCGTCTCTTTCAAAGCTCAAAAGCAAAATCAAACAACTAAATTGGAGTGGCAAACAGCGACAGAGTTGAATAACAACTACTATGACATCGAACGTAGTATGGATGGTAAAGCATTTGAAAAAATTGGCGACATTTCTGGTTATGGCAACAGTTCGCTCATGCGCACTTATTCTTTTGTAGATGAAAAACCGAATAATGGTATCAACTACTACCGTTTGCGCCAAGTGGATTTCGACGGCACTGCAACTTTGTCGAAAACAGTTTCTGTTGATTTCAGCAAAAACTTAGATGTTAAAGTGTATCCAAATATTGTCAAAGAACAGCTCACTTTTGAAATCAATGGCGATGGCAGTGCAGCAGATTTATCAATTGTCAACATGCTAGGTCAAGTTGTAAAGCAACAAAATCTCAAAAGTACTGAGGGGGTTATCTCTTTGAATGTCAACAACTTAGCTAATGGACAATACATCCTCAAAGTGACTACAAAATCAGGTCAAATGTCACAACGTTTTGAAAAACAATAATTTTACGTTTCTCATATTTTCGTAAAAACTAAAGACTCATAGAGCCAAACAGCTTTATGAGTCTTTTTTGTGACCAATAGTTTGGAATCTCAAATTTTCCTACATTTGACTTTTCATTTCATTTAAAAACGAACCAATCGCATCATGTTAAAAATCAAGCTCTTCGCACTTCTGACGCTCATTTCTTCTCTCGCTTTTGGACAAGCTGATATTGAGAAAAAAATTCAAACCCAAATGATAATGGCTAAAGATGGCTCTACCATTGATATTACTGAGGGGTCATTTAGCATAACAAAAAGCCTTTCGATTGAAGGCAAAAAAAACATCACGATTCGCGGCAAAGGTATGGATAAAACCATATTAAGCTTTAAAAATCAAGTAGCAGGTGCAGAAGGAATCCGTGTGACAGACTGCGAAAATATCACTATTGAGGATATGACTGTACAAGATTCTAAGGGTGATTTGATTAAAACCTTGCATGTCAAGGGTATCACCTTCCGCCGTGTCAAAGCAGAATGGACAGGAACACCTAAAAAAACAAATGGTGCTTACGCTTTGTATCCTGTGCAATGCGAGAATGTACTGATTGAGGGTTGTACGGCACGAGGTGCGAGTGATGCAGGGATTTATGTAGGACAATCAAAGCAAATTGTGGTCAAAAACTGCTTGGCAACAGAAAATGTCGCTGGCATTGAAATTGAAAATTCGCTTCATGCCGAAGTTTTTGACAATGTGGCTCAAGGCAATGTAGGGGGTATTTTGGTATTCGATTTGCCAGATTTGGTTCTAAAAAGAGGTGGTTATGTGAAAGTATATCGCAATAAAATTATTGAAAACAATCTGTCCAATTTTGCGCCCAAAGGCAATATTGTTGCAAAAGTACCAAAAGGAACAGGCGTACTTATTTTAGCGACAAATAATGTCGAAGTATTTGATAATCAAATCATTAATAACCGTTCTTGTGGTATGGGCATCATCAGTTACTATATGACCGAAAACCCCATCAAGGATAAGGATTACTACCCCTACCCGACTGCTATTTATGTACACGACAATACGTTTGAACGTCGCCACGAACGCGCTACAGGCGAGGGTCGTTTTGGTCAAATTTTCCGTTTCAAATTGCGTTTTGGTAAAAATGTGCCGCACATTTTGTACGATGGTATCGTTGATCCAAAAACCAAAGATGCTTCTGGCAAAATAAAACCAGAGAGTCGCGTTTGTATAAAAAACAACAAAAATCAAACGGTTGCCAATATGGATGCCAAAAATGATTTTAAAAATATATCGAAAGACCCCTCAGTATTTGATTGTGAATTGAAGTAAAAATACACCCAATAATGAAGCAAAATCTTGGACAAATCGCCATCGTTGTTGGCGATTATGACGAAGCAATTGACTTTTATACTCAAAAATTAGGCTTTGACCTACTGGAAGATACGCATATGAGTGAAACCAAACGCTGGGTACGTGTCGCACCTAAAGGTTCAGCGTGTGGTTTGCTATTGGCAAAAGCTGTTGGCGAAGAACAACAAAGCCGCATTGGCAATCAAACAGGCGGGCGGGTTTTTCTATTTCTTTATACCGATGATTTTTGGCGGGATTATCGCAACTATACGGCCAAAAACATACGTTTTATACGTGAACCTTCCATTGAAATTTACGGAACGGTTGCTGTTTTTGAAGATTTATATGGCAATCTATGGGATTTGATAGAAAAAAGAGAAGATTTATCGTGAATCAGATTGGCTATTCGTAAAATTCTACGCCTAAGCAATCCATTACTCAAAAATTTTTAATTATGAATAAAACGGTCATTATTGCTTTAATCAGTTGTTTTTCAACGCTTTGTCAGGCGCAAAACCTACAACCTATCGAAAGACAGCGTGCTTTTACTTTTGGCTTGGGCGGCACTTGGCAAATACGACGCGACGATTTGTTCAGCCCCTTGCGCTATGAGGGCATTGGCGGCGAGATGCACATGGGCGCAGAAAGCCAGAGCGAACGTTGGTTTAAGCAATTCGACGCTTGGGGCAGTTACAACTCAGTCCGCACTTACGTGACAAAAGGATATAACTATCCAGCCCATGCCTTTCGAGGAGGTCTAAATTATTCATTATTGCATAGAATAAAGCCTGATAATCAACAATTTAGGTGGTATGTCGGTGGTTCAGTTTTCAGTAACGGGAATGGGCAATACTATTTGGCAAATGTAAACAACGAACTGAGCTACGATGTGCCAACAGGTTTGGCAGCCAGTACATTTTTGCAAAAAAACATCCGATTTTGGCGCAAAAACTTAATCGTTTCAACTCAAATGACGTTGCCACTAATCGCTTATAATTTGCGCCCGACTTATATTGGCTTCTCTAATGAGGATTTTTATAAAGCGCAAACTGGCTTTACTTATTTCCCTCAGCACCTTCAATTTGACTGGCGTTGGTCAATCGAACTACCCCTCAGTAATCAAAATAAAATTCGGCTGACTTATCGTTGGGAGTACCTCGACGACAGACAAATCGGGCGTTTACAGTTAGGCACACAGACTGTTCTGTTTCAAACTTTATTCAATATTCCATTCAAAACTTCAAGCAAAAATTAGGTGGTTAACAGTCTCTAAATCATCACTTTAGATATTCTTAAAAAGTATAAGGGCAACTGAAACAGCCGTACCCTATCTCCAAATTGGATACGGAATACGTCCCCTCAGTTGCCCTCATTTTTAGGGTCTTCCTGAAACTTCTGAATTTTCAAAAAAAGCAAATAAAATTAGCTTTTGGGTCAGAAAGATTGACTGATTCAGAATATGCTTCGTTTATTTAATAAAGTTTCAGAACAAAAAATGGGGACAATATTTGAATAGCACCCAATAATTGAGAGTTTATACGTTTTTCGGGTCTTTTTTTACCCAAAAAACCTTTGTAAATAATTGACTATAAATTACTTGTAAACTTTCAGGAAGACCCTTTTTAAACCAAAACAGTGCTGTCTAAGCTGACTGTTAATTTATCAAAATTCAATAATTGACCATTCAGCGCATTTGTTTTGGGCAATTCATATTCAAAGAAATAGCGCATCGCAACAATTTTACTTTCATAAAACTGTTTTTCGTCTTCAATATCCACATTTTGAGCCAACGCTTTTTCTGCTGCGATGCCTTGCTTCAACCATTGCCAAGCGATGACGACCAATCCGAAATAATCCAAATACAAAGTCGCATCTGCCAACATCACTTCTGCACCTTTTTCACGACCATTCACAAGAATTTTCTGTGTCAAAGTGGTTAATTCAGTCATTTTTTCACCCAATTGCTGTGCAAATACGGCTGTTCTATCCGATTTCGCCCCCTCAGTAATGGCGGCATTTACTTCATTTGTGAACAAGATAAAAGCTTTTCCATTGAGCATTGACACTTTTCGTCCTAAAATATCTAAGCCATGAATACCTGTTGTACCTTCATAAATGGCATTGACGCGAATGTCGCGATAAAGCAATTCAAGCGGATAATCGTCGCAATAGCCTGCACCGCCTAAAGTCTGAATCGCTGTCGAAACAGACTGAATACCCAATTCCGAAGGATAAGATTTAGCAATTGGAGTCAATAATTCGAGCAACAAATGAGCATTAGCCGCCTCTTCTTCATTGCCAACATGTGCTAAATCGGCATAAAAACTACATTGCATCAAAAGAGCAATGCCCCCCTCAGTAGTCGCCTTCTGAAACAACAACATGCGGCGTACATCGGCATGTTCAACAATCAAAACAGGTGGGTCGAGTGGGTTTTTACTGCTTGGCATACGCCCTTGAGGTCGCTCTTTGGCATATTTCAACGATGTATAGTAAGCTGCCGAGGCTTGTCCAGCAGCCACCAAACCCGTACCGATACGCGCCTCATTCATCATTTGGAACATATAAGGTAAGCCTTTGTGAGGCTCGCCCACCAAATAACCCAAGCAATCACCCTGTTCACCGAACATCAAATGCGCTGCGATATAGCCTTTTTGACCCATTTTGCCATAAATACCAGCACAAGTGACATTGTTTTGCACCAAATCACCATTTTCGGGACGGAATTTTGGCACTACAAAAAGCGAAATACCCTTTGTGCCAGCAGGCGCACCTTTGATGCGAGCGAGGCAAAGATGCACCACATTGTCCACTGCATCGTGGTCGCCACCTGAGATAAAAATCTTTTGCCCTTCAATTTTATACACCCCCTCAGTATCGGTTGGCTCTGCGGAGGTCAAAATATCGGTCAACGACGAGCCAGCTTGTGGTTCAGTCAAAGCCATTGTGCCTTGCCACGAACCATCGAACATAGCAGGCAGATAAGTATCTTTCAAAGCTTGCGAACCAAAACTTGAGATGAGGTTGGCTGCGCCTTTGGTCAGAAACGGGTAACACGCATTGACATTGGCTGCATAGAATGTGAGCAGTGCCGCGTTACACAAAACGTGAGGCATTTGCAAACCACCCACTTCGGTGGGCAAAGCCGCTGCAATCCAACCACCTTCGGCGATGCTTTGTATCAAAACTTTCAGTTGCGGGTGCGTTGTGACTTTCCCATTGTCAAAAATGGCTTTTTTTCTATCCATTTCGACATAAAAGGGAAAAAGTTGCGTATCAGAAATCTGTTTTGCGGCATCCAAAGCCATATCAAAAGCCTCGTGATTATAGTCTGCATAAGCATCGTGTTGGCACAATTTATCTGTACCTAAAACCTCGTAAAGTAAAAATCGCAAGTTGCGATGGCTGATGTATTGATTCATATATGGTAAATATTTGCTGAAAAATTTAGAAAAATGTCATTCTGAAAAGAAACCTTTTGTGTGCGTAACAATCTTTTATTAAAATTGATTAAAAAGCGGGGCAAGTTCTCATTTTTGTTTTAATTTGCGAAAAAAGAATAACTATGATTTATACTTTAATTTTTCTATTAAATACGATTGTGCCTCAAAAAATGCCTAAAACAAAGGTAGCAAGGGCTGTGAACACTGAAATCTCAACCAAATCAACGGATAAAACAGATATTTCAGGTTTTTGGGAAGGAACTATCTCGCGCGACGAGGGTTATGGCAAACGCGTGATGTTTGATATAGAAGTGATTTTTACTCAAAAAGGAAAAGACATCACGGGTATCAGTATCGTGCGGGCAACTGAAGACAAAAAAACATACAGTGCCAAGATGGAATTTGTGGGCAAACTGAAGGGTACGTACCTAAAATATGAAGAAACAAAAATTGTGTCTGCTGATAAAATCCCCGATGCCGATTGGTGCATCAAAAAAGTAGAGCTTATTTTAAAAATGACGCACAATGTCCCAACACTCGAAGGCATGTGGGAAGGCGTGACAGGTGATAAAAAAAGCTGTATTCCGGGTCGTGTGACTTTGAAGCGTAAGCCACCACGTGTTTAGGACTAAAAAATGAGATCGTATTGATAGCTTGTTTTATGTTGCCGTTTGCAAACATCGTAACAATCTATCAACACGACCGCGAAAGTGTTTTCACTTTTTTTTCTTAAAAATTTCTCTTAAATACAGAGTTTCAACTTTTGACCTTGCCCAAGGTGTTTTTCTAAGAAAAATCAAACTGGATTTGATACTCGGTGCGTCGTTGAAACATCGGATTTTGACTTTTTGTCCCATTTTTTCCCAGCCAATGGTTTCCACCAATTCTTTGAGCATGTTTTCTAAAGTCTTTCCATGTAAAGGGTCTTTTGAAGTGTTTTCGTCCATAAGTTGCAATTGTTTAAAAGACTGATAATCAATTTTTTACAAATTTTGTTCGCACCTTAACCCCCTCAGTATTTTCAACTTCTAAGATATAGATGCCGTTGGTCAAATTTTGTGTAGTCATTGAATATTGTGTTGTTTCGCTAACCAAAACACCCTGCAAATTATAAATTTTTGCAACTTTCATATCTGTCAAGTCCTCAATTGTTAAAATATTTTTCACAGGATTGGGCGAGATGTGAATACTGAGGGGGTGCTTCGCACGAGATACAGAAACGACTGGAGAATATTTATAAGCCCCATCGTAGTCCACTTGTTTAAGCCGATAATACATAATTTTACTGTCGGCTGGATTATTGTCCAAAAAGTGATAGTTGTTTTTTTCTTTCGAGAATCCCTGAGCTACTGTTTGTCCAATGCTTTGGAAAAATTGCCCATCTATACTACGTTCAATATCAAAATAATGTGCATTGAGTTCTGATGCCGTTGTCCAAGATACGTCAACCGTTTTTTCGTTTTGCCATTTCGCCGAAAAAGAAAGCAGCTCAACAGGGACAACTGTGATATTTGCCAAATTAAATTTTGCCATCACAGGATAGTGGTCTGTTGTTCTCGTGCCATAACTGGTAATATACGTCTGTGGTGAACCCACACGAACAGAAACTAAGGCATTGTTCATCTCATTCGACCCAATGATGTGGTCAATCATATCCGTAAATCCTGTTGTACTTTTTGCCCCTGCTTTACTGAGGGGTAGTGTAAAAAGTTGGTAACGGCTCGCATCGTTTATGTAGGTGTTGTAGGTGCTGATTGTGGTAGAAACGTTTGACACTGTCTCGTCGAGGTCGTCGTTAAAGTCGCCTGACATGATGAATGGTAAATTGGGATACGTTGCATCTAAGACAGTTTTCAGTTTTTCAACATCGTATTTTCGCATATCATAGACTTCTTGCGCTTCATTGGTACTTGTGTTGGCTCGTGCATGGATGCCTAAAAAACCTAAATATCGGGTTGTTCCATTGATGGTGACATTGGCTGTCAATAGATAAGGCAAACGACCCGATGCCCAAAATCGTGTGCGTGTGTTCGGATAATCGGGCAATAGAGTTGTATCGTTTTTATAGGCAGTCAACAATGGCACTGCCGAAACATTGCTAAAAACTGCATCTTTATAGACAAAACACAAACGTTGACCATAACCATCAGCCAAAGAAGTGTTGCTGTAACTGTACTCTGGTGAACATTTGCAAGAATAACCCGCCATGGTCGAAACCATTGATTTAAAGCCAATTGAGTCCGACACCTCTTCCACTTGGTACAAATCAGCGTTGATAGTCGTCATCACCGTTTTAACATTTGCCAATTGCAATGCGTCGTCAGTTGGGCCTTGGCTTGGGTGTCCGAACCATTCCAAATTCCAAGCGACGACATCAAGTGTGGTTTCTTCTTGAAAATTGGCATCGGTCACACCTGTACCCGTCGTAACAAAATCCGCCGTTGAGCGTGGATACAATTGCAAATTTGAGCCATAAACTCCTGCTATACCCGTGACATGCCCTGTAGCGGATTGGACAGCAGAGCCGACAATATTGTTGGAATAGGGCGCAGCACTACTCAATATCCGAACAGGGACGTAGCCGAATGCATAATTGGTATTGGCAGAGTAAGTACCCCCTGTACCAGGAAATTGGATATTTTGAATGGTCACAAGCTCGCCTTCATAAGTTGCCAAATCAGCCAGTGTAATGACTCTCGGCGTGGGTATTGACTGAGGGGTAGTGATTTTTTCAAATGACAACATAGTAATTTGGTCTAAACTATTAAAGTTTGATTTGTAACCAAATACTTCGACAGAGTCGCCAATTTGCAAACCATAATCTACTCCAAAATTGGTCGAACCGCTGTAAACAGAAATACCACCTGAATTATCTTGTATGAATATTTGATTAGTGCCAAACTCCGTTGCAACTGTCACTCGCCCGCCTGTGAAGACATTTGTACCAGTCGTTCTACTTCTCACAGTGGCAATGTTTGTGCGAGTGGGTTGAGTAATGACAGAGCCGCTGAGGGCAATATTTTTGGTGGTTATGCCTGTACTCGTCAATGCCAAATTGCCACTGAATGTACCTGTTGTGACACCCGATAAGCGCACATAAACGGTCTTGACAGATACACGTCCCCCTGTTTGTGGAAAAGCCAAACTATTGGTATAACCTGTTGATTCTGAAAGGCTTATTTCATATCCTGTTGGTGTTGTTAACACCAAATCGCTTGTCAAACCAAATCCAGAGGCTAAAAAACTCTTTGCTACTGAGGGGGTACCTTGCAGAATGGTTGTGAAAGAAATAGAAGATTTTGAAGATAAAATAGTCGGATTGGTCACATCTGACATAGTTCCTTCGACGCTCAAATCGTCAATACGCCAAGTGCCTGCTGAACTTGATGCACCATAGGCGTAAATACGAAAGGTGACACTTGTTGTAATATATTGAAAATCAATGCCTAAATTAACACTCTGTGGTGTAGTACCGAATGTCGTTGAGGTTGTGGAAGGTGATGGCGCGTTTAAATCGTTGGCATATCCATCCAAACTGGAGCGTAAGACCCACGAAGTTGGACCTGTGCCTGAACGTTGTTCGTAAAATGAGATACTACCCAATGACATTGCGTAGTTATTGTTTGGTGAGATGGTGAATTGCAAATATTTATTTGCATTCAATGATGGGGTATTGAATCCCGTTGTCGAGATGGCTTTGTCAGTCGCCACACTCGAATTACCAGCAGGGTATGTGATTGTCCCAGCTGACCAAGTAGCATCTGACACTGTCCCGTTTGTTGGTGTGGTAGTCGCACTCGTTTGAGAATCAAACTCCCAAAGTGCTAGTGTTTGTGATAATATACTAGAGTCAATACACAAGATTGAAAATAGCGTAGCAAGACAAAATTTGTAAAATTGATTCATGCTGAGTGATTGGTTTAATAAATTCAATTCATAAAATACTGAGGGGGCGATTTGACACAACAAAAAATGGGCTATCAAAAGCACGTGCCATGCAATGATTCCATTTTTCGTTTTGAGAATGTATTTTTGGAAATTGACTAACGTGATTGAGTCAAATTGAGTAGAGGCTGCAAAAATATAAGTTTAGGTGTATAGCGATTTGTTTTTAGTTTCTATTCACAATAAGTTAACATGTGCATCATAGTAGGCTGCGCCGTTCGTTCACATACTCGCGCCACATATCTAAGCCTGTTTGAAAATCTGCTGGTAAATCTGCTTCAAATTGCATCCATTTACCTGTTGTTGGATGTTCAAAACCCAATGAACGGGCATGTAAGGCTTGTCGCGGCAAAATATCCATGGTTTTCAGAACAAATTGCTTGTATTTGGTAAAAATAGTGCCTTTCAAAATGCGATGCCCACCGTATTTGGCATCCATAAAAAGCGGATGACCGAGATATTTCATGTGGACACGGATTTGGTGCGTACGCCCAGTTTCCAATTTACATTCCACCAAACTAACGTAGTACATAGGCTCGACGGTTTTGTAATGCGTTACAGCATATTTGCCTTGCTCACCTTCTGGAAACGGAATAATAACCGAATGTTCGTTAGGGCTTCGTCCGATATGCACATTTATCGTACCTTCCAACTCATCGGGTTGACCCCAAACCAACGCCCAATAGCGACGTTCGATGGTGTGGTAAAAAAACTGTCTTGCCAAGTGCGTCATGGCAAATTGGTTTTTTGCAACCACCAACAAACCACTTGTGTCTTTATCAATCCGATGCACCAAGCCAGGTCTATCGTCACCGCCCACTTCCGAATAGTCTGGCATTTTATCTTTCAAATAGTAAGCTAAACCATTGACCAATGTTCCTCGATAATTGCCAACCCCTGGATGACAAACCAAGCCAGGTTGTTTATTTATCACAATCACATCATCATCTTCATACACAACATTGAGCGGCACATAGTCAGGTTCGACACGACCATGCTCAGGCATCTCAGGAAAAACAATACTGATATGTTGAAGTGGTTTTATTTTATAGTTGGGTTTGACAGGCTTATCGTCCACCAAAACAGAGCCAGCACGGATGGCATTTTGAATCTTGTTGCGGCTAACTTTTGCTAATTTATCGCTCAAAAACTTGTCAATACGCGTAATAGTCTGACCTTTATCAGCCATAAAACGGTGATGCTCATATAGTTCATCGTCTGTCTGACCGACTTGTTCCTCTTGTTCTAATTCAGAATCATCAGGTGTCGGCATGAAGTCTTCGTTGGGTGTCATATTTGAATATCGAATGTTTTAGAAAATTGTGTAAAAATCTTTAGTCAACTCGCGATACCCCTCAGTATAGTCGCGTTCATCACGGCTGTTTTGAATGATGAGTTCGTCATGCGAGAAAGTGCGATTTGTCAATTCAAATTGCAGCAATAATCTCTCGATGCCTTTGTCTTGTTTTGGTCGGACATCTGAGCGATGAGTGAGGTAAAAACCATAGGTACGGGCAATTTCGATAAATCTTAAACCTTCTATCAAAGGTAAAATGACGCAAAAGCGACCATTTTTATTTAATAACTCTCTCGTTGCATTGAGTAAATCGCCATGAGGTAACTTAACTGTATGTCGAACATTGGTTTTGTCTCCATTACTCGACAATGTACCTCCCGTAAAAAATGGCGGATTACTGACCACTAAATCGTATTTATGTATATGATTTTTCGCAAAATTTTGAATAGAATCGTGATAAACAGTCAGTTTTGAGGCGAAGGGAGAATCTGCCATATTTTCTTTGGCTTGCTCTACGGCCATTTCATCAATTTCAACGGCATGAACCAATGCCCCCTCAGTATTTCCAACTTTTTGAGCCAACATGATGGCAATAACACCTGTTCCTGTACCAACATCAAGTATAGATTGAGCATTGGATACATCAGACCATGCACCTAAAAGAACACCGTCTGTGCCAACTTTCATAGCACAACGGTCTTGATGAATTTTAAATTGCTTGAATGTAAAAGGCTTGTTTAACGTACTTTTCTCTTTTAACATACATTTTAGTTGTAAATTGAGCTACGAATATATACGATGCAACGAATCAATTTTATTAAGCCACCCCTCAGTAATTTTCGCAAAAATCGCATTAATTAACGAAAATTAATGTTTTTTGTTCATTTTTATAAAATGCTCTTTTGTATGAGTAAACTATTATTGATTGATGATTAACAATACTTCGGTAGTTTTTTAAGCGTAAATAACGCCGCCTGTGGCGGCGGAGTGGACTTTTTGGAGGGAAGGTTTAATTTTTTTCAAGTTCGGGCTGCGCCCGAACTTGAAAAAAATTAAACCTTCCCTCCATTCCCCCT
>JAEUUP010000088.1 GCA_016787525.1 Saprospiraceae bacterium
GTTATGCCTTGTTCTTGCATGATATGATTATTTTTACTCGTATGATACGTTAAGTTCTTTTAAAATACGGCGCAAATGTAAAACTTCACTTGCTTTTTCTGAAATGTTAAAGCCGTAAAAAAGCCAATTGTTGTATCTAATTTTCTCGATGTGTGTTTTTTGTAAAAAAATACTGAGGGGGTGCATTTTCAACTTTAATACAATGAGTTGATTACGAATACTTTAGAGTTAAAATTCACTTATGTAAACCCATTCTAAATTATTTTTAAGCACATAAAATATTGTTGCCACACTTGTCAGAATTTTCACTAAGGCATGTCAGAATGCTTTTGTCAGTCATTTTTCAGTAAAAAGTAAGCCTTGCAGTAGCAACGTGGTGCTTTCTGCAAGGCTTGATTTTGTAAATAATACCATTAGAATGTTTCGAGCAATAGACGCAACATCCTTGAAATTAATCTTGACTATCGTCATCAAAGTTAAAATCCAAATCATCTTCGTCCATTTCATCCAAATATTGTCCCATATCAGCTGGGAAGCCTGCCAATTCGAATATCTTGCCGCGGTAATATTCTGATTTATCGTACTCCAATATTTCTTTGTATAGCATACGTAAGTTTCGATACAACAACAGCAAAAACTCTCCTTTGGTATCTTTGTCAATCGCTGTTTCAAAACATTTGATAGCCTCTTTGATGTCCCCTTCTTCATTAAATTCTATAGCTCCTATATTGAGATGCACGGCAGCAAAATCAGGTTTGTACTTCAAGGCTTGGGTATAATGGTGTAACGCGCGATATTTGTCTTTTTTATCCTGATAGCAACGCCCCATAAAATAATGTGAATAGGCATCTTTAGGGTCTATTTTCAAAGCGAATTTGAAGTAAAACATAGCCTCATCTATCTGTCCATCCAAAGCTAATGCTCTACCTGTTAGTTGCCAGTAATCAGCCGAAAATCTCGCTTCCCATGCGGCAGACTTCTCGTGGTATTTCGCAGAATTTTTAAAATCATTAACATCCTCATAAATGTCTGCCAATTCTTCATACTCGTCCGTATCAACTGAATCGTTTCTCAAAGACACATATTGCTCATAATATTTTATCGCATTTTCATTGTCTTTGATGGTGCGATAAGTTTGTGCTAGTTCTTTGTAATAATCTGTTTCATCTGGATACTCTTCAATTTGAGCCTTTCGCAAGGCGATAGACTTATCAAATTGCTCGAGTTGTTCATATTTCCAAATACGTATAGATTGTAAAAACTTACGACATTCCTCAGTTTTTATGAGTGGCAAATATTTGTCGCATCTATCAATTACCTCCTGCGGCGGCGCAGATGTCCGAATCGTTGTCGTTGAAAATGTATAAATGTATTCTTGGTCTCGCTCATTTTCAGGTTCAGTTTCTAAAATGAGCTGACTTCTTTCCATATCACTCAAGGAGCTATCTTGAAGATATTTGAGAATGTACGGAGGAGCGTAGTGCATATCGTTTACTTTTTAGATGATTAATTAAATGGGTACGATACCCTTTTTCCCAAAAAAATCATACTGATTCAAACTAGAAATAAGATATGATACTTTGGTTTTTCTAAAAAGTTTCAAAGTTTAAGATAAAAATACTGAGGGGGTGACCTTCAAGTAAAACCACCCCTCAGTATTTTTTCGTCAATTCATTTTCAATGGTTTACGTGGCAACAATCCATCGCGTTGTGCGGTGTGCCATACAAAAGAAGCAATGATAGTTGCAGCTTGCTTCAAATCAGCTTCAATAAGGTGGTCGAATGTATCCATATTCGTGTGATGTGTCCGTGTTGAGTATTCGATAGGGTCTTGTATAAATTGAAACCCAGGAATACCAGCCGCATCAAATGCCAAATGGTCGGTGCCTCCAGTGTTCGAAATTGTAATGGTGTTGGCTTGCAAATCTTTGAAAGGTTCAAGCCATGTTCTGAAAATGGGACGTGTAGCTTCATTATCTTGTAGATAGATGCCTCTAATCTTGCCCGTTCCGTTGTCTAAATTGTAGTAAGCAGAGATTTTGCCTTGTTCGGGTTTAAGCGACTGTACGGTTCGAGCTTTTATCTCTGCAAAATGTTGATTGACATAAGCCATTGACCCTAAAAGTCCTTGCTCTTCACCTGTCCACAATGCCAAACGCAATGTCCGACGCGGTTTTACACCTGTTTCTTTTATCAGTTCGTTCAAAATGCGAGCGGCTTCCATCATCACTGCCGAACCTGCAGCATTGTCAGTTGCGCCTGTTGCTGATTGCCATGAGTCAAGATGTGCACCGAACATGACTACTTCATCTTTCAAGTCTGTACCTTCTATTTCAGCAATGAGGTTGTGTTCCATTTTGTCGGGATTGGTATAGGTCGCTTTCAAATCTACACCCAATTTTACAGAAACACCACTTTGTGCCAATCGGAAAATACGGTTGTATTGTTCAGCATCTACGGTCAATTGTGGTAATACTTCCGCACCTTCGTCTCTTGCTGCGCCTTCTTTTGCTGATGCTCCAGAAATGAATACTGTTCCTAAATCACCTGCAAAACTGCGATCAATCGTACCCAAAGGTTTTTCTTCGTAAAGCATTTTGCGCATCGCTTTACTAAATTCGCTGTCGCCAAAACCGAAATTGCGCAAAGACCGAGGTGTAGGTTTGGGCGCATTTGCCATCTCTAATAGCGAAGAATCTGAAAAGCGTTTTGCAGGTGCTTCAAAGGCTACTTTCGCTTTTCTAATTGTATCCATCAAAACAAACTTTCCTTTCAGTTTGCCTTTGTATTGAGCAAGTTCTTCAACAGAATTGGCTTTAAAGTAAATAACTTCTCCCGTCACTGCTCCATTTGTCGAAGGCGACCACGCTTTTGGGTATGCTATGAGCGGAAAATATGTGGGTTCAACCACATGCGCTTCAAAATGCTGCAATTCCCATCCACGACCGAAAGGTCCCCAAGATTCGGTATGCACATTCTTCAAGCCCCAACTCGAAAGTTGTTCTTGCGCCCATTTTGTTGCCTTGTCCAACATAGGAGAACCTGTTAGGCGTGGACCATACACATCCGTCAGTTGAAAAGCTATATCCATAACTTTGCTTTGATCTAAACCGTGTTTACGGATGATTTTGATGGTCTTGTCATCAGCTGTGTCTTGTGAAAAGCTGCTTTTTGAGAAGAAAGCGCATAAAACGCAGAGTAAAACTAATTTTTTCATACTTTGGTTTGTAAGATACTTAAAAGATGATTGAATTTTCTCTCTAAGGTAAGTGCATTCAGTTGGAAATAATGCTTTCTGTAAACTAAAATTTACAGGTTGCATAGCAGATTCTATTTTTCCCCAAAAACTGCCCCCTCAGTATCTTCCTATTTTGAAAAGAAAACCTACCTTTGCATCCCGTAAATGAATAAAGTAAATGTCTGAGTAAGACAAAAAACAATTTATGGCAAAGTACATATTCGTAACGGGAGGCGTTACTTCATCTTTGGGCAAAGGCATTATCGCGGCAAGCCTTGCCAAACTTCTCCAAGCGCGTGGTTTATCTGTCACGATTCAAAAATTCGACCCATATCTCAATGTTGACCCTGGCACGCTCAATCCTTATGAGCATGGCGAATGTTATGTGACGGATGATGGCGCAGAAACAGATCTCGACTTAGGTCACTATGAGCGTTTTTTGAATACACCTACTTCACAAGCTAATAATGTAACGACTGGACGGATTTACCAATCTATCATCGAACGTGAACGTGCTGGTGATTATCTGGGCAAAACCGTTCAAGTGGTGCCACATGTCACCGACGAAATCAAACGTCGAGTCCAGCTGCTTGGGCAAACCCCTCAGTATGACATCATTATCACTGAGTTAGGTGGCACAGTAGGCGATATTGAGTCGCTACCTTATCTCGAAGCATTGCGACAGTTGCGGTGGGAATTGGGAACTGATAATTGTTTGGTCTTGCATTTGACACTGATTCCTTATCTGAAAGCGGCGGGTGAGTTAAAAACCAAACCAACACAACACAGTGTTAAGGAACTCTTGAATACAGGTATTCAACCCGATATTCTTGTTTGCCGAACCGAAGAACACCCCCTCAGTATGGACATACGTCGCAAACTAGCTTTGTTCTGCAATGTCGAGGTGTCGTCAGTTATTGAGGCTATGAATGCTGAAACCATCTATGATGTACCACTTTTGATGCTCAAAGAAAGATTAGATGCTGTCGTCATTTCTAAACTTCGCTTACCTGACCGTAGAGAACCTGATTTAAGAAAATGGAAAGAGTTTTTGGGCAAATTTAAAAATCCACTCAACGAGGTACGTATTGGTTTGGTTGGAAAATACAATGAATTGCAAGATGCTTACAAATCCATCTACGAAGCTTTTGTACACGCAGGCGCAGTCAATGAATGCCGTGTGCGGGTTGTACCCATTCATTCCGAAAAATTAGAGAACTTAAAGCCAGAAGAAATCGGCAAATTGTTGAGCAATTACAATGGGCTTTTAGTCGCTCCGGGCTTTGGCGAAAGGGGTATTGAAGGCAAGTATGAAGCCATTCGATATTGTCGCGAAAATGATATGCCGTTCTTTGGCATTTGCCTCGGTATGCAGTCGGCTGTTGTGGAGTTCACACGCAATGTGGTGGGTTTGCCTGATGCTGCATCAACGGAAGTAAATCCTAACACACTCCATCCTGTCATTGACCTCATGGCTGACCAAAAATTGATTACGACAAAAGGTGGCACAATGCGTTTGGGTTCTTATGATTGTAAAATCAAAAAAACATCAAAAGCGTTCGATGCTTATAAAAAACAAAGCATTCAAGAACGGCATCGCCATCGTTGGGAATTTAATAACAAATATTTGGAACAAATCGAAGCAGCAGGTATGTTGGCAACAGGCTTCAATCCTGATAGCGGATTGGTAGAAATTGTCGAAATTCCTAAACATAAATGGTTTGTAGGTGTTCAATTTCATCCAGAATTAAAAAGTACTGTCGAAAATCCGCATCCACTTTTTGTAGATTTCGTCAAAGCTTGCTTAAAGTAAAAAATTAATTTGGTTCACATCATGATAGATAATAACAGAGTTGTAGAAGCCTTGCGCACGGTCAAAGACCCCAACACAGGTCAAGACATCATTCAAAGGCGCATGGTAGAGGGTTTGCGCATTGAGGGAAATAATGTCAATTTTACATTGGTCTTGCCCTCTCTCAATATGAATAACAAAACAGAACTCATATTTGCTTGTATCGCTGCCATACAAAAAGAGTATCCTGACGCACAAACCAATGTGCATACTCTAGCAAAACCACAAGGTGGTGAAAGCCATGCAACACAAACACCTGACCGACCGTTTCCGCATTTAAAAAACATCATTGCTGTGGCATCGGGTAAAGGAGGCGTTGGAAAATCAACCGTCGCCGTCAATTTGGCTTTGGGCTTGAAAGAATTGGGTGCAAAAGTCGGCATTATGGATGCTGACGTTTACGGGCCTAGTATTCCAACCATGTTAGGCTTACAAGGACAGCGTCCTCTTTTGCGAGAGATTTACGGTGTACCTAAGATGGTGCCGTTGGAAGCTTATGGCTTGCAAGTGATTAGTATTGGCAACATCATTGAGCCTGAACAAGCCGTTGTACTGAGGGGGCCTCGTTTGGCAGGTGTTATCAAACAGTTCTTTAATGATACTTTATGGTCTGAACTCGATTATCTGGTTGTTGATTTGCCGCCAGGCACGGGCGATGTTCAATTGACTTTGGTGCAAACCGTTCCTGTTACGGGTGTTGTGATTGTGACGACACCGCAAGAGGTTGCCGTTATTGATGCCATAAAAGCCATCAATATGTTCCTTTTGCCGCAGGTCAATGTACCTATTTTGGGTGTCGTCGAAAATATGGCGTGGTTCACACCAGAAGATATGCCCGAACGTCAATATAAAATCTTCGGTGAAGGAGGTGGTAAGAAACTCGCCAAACAAAGTGAGAGCCTGCTCTTAGGTCAAATTCCACTTGTGATGGGTATTCGCGAAGGTGGCGATGCAGGTAAACCTGCTGTCTTGGGTCATGAACCGATAACCAAACAAGCGTTTATTTCGGTTGCACAAAATACGGCTCGTCAAGTGGCTTTGCGCAACGAAATGGTCGCTCCTACGCAAAAGGTGAATATGCAATTGTAAAGGACTCAAGCCTAACACCTATTTATTGTTTACTTTTGAGGGTTTTCAACAATTCTGAAACAACAAAAACAAACAATAAATAGGTGTTAGGCTTCAATTTTAAAAACCAATGAAATCAATCGGAATCCCTCTTCAAGTTCAAACCAAACCATCCTCAATCTTACATTAACAGCAATTTAACACCTCCGAAAGAACTAAAATACTTCCTAAAGCAGTTTTTGATGTATATTTGAAAATAGTTTTTATTTCACCATTCTTTAAAATCATCAAAAACAAAAAATGAAAAATGTCTGCCTTGTTTTTGCCCTCTGGGTTGCTTCGTTTCAAGTTTCTAAAGCGCAAGATTGTTCTCAAGGCTTCTATGCTATGAAAGAAGGTACGAAGTTCAGTATGACAAACTACAACGATAAAGGTAAAATCACAAGCACTAGCTCATCCGTCGTCAAATCTATCAAAGCGGATGGCGCAAAATTTGAAGCGACCATCGAGGCATCTGCTAAAGATGGTAAGGATAAACCTATTTTAGACGGCAAAAACTTTACAGTCACTTGCGACAATGGTACAATCAAGTTGGATATTAGTTCTATGATGATGGCGGACTTTGCCAATCAAATGAAAAATATGGAGGTTTCTATCTCGGGTTCTGGCATCGAAATCCCTTCTAATTTGTCGGAAGGGATGAGCTTATCGGACGGAACAACTGAAATGAAATTAGGCACAAATGGTGTGTCTTTTATGACCATGAAGTTTGACATCAAAAACAGAAAGGTTGAAGCAAAAGAAAGCAAAACAACGCCTGCTGGTACATTCGATTGCTACAAAATCACTTACGATATGGACATGAAGACAATCATGAAACGGCAAATGAAAGTCGTGCAGTGGATGGCTCCGGGTGTTGGTTTGGTTCGTTCAGAATCTTTCAATCAAAAGGGAGAATTGGAGGGATATTCAGAATTAACGAAGTTTGAAAAGCCTTAAACTGAGGCGATAGGCAAACAACTATAATCAAAGGCGATAAGTATTCCATCGAGAACACTTATCGCCTTTGCTTTTTAGGTAGGTATCTTATTGAGGTCTTCATAAATCAAAGACCTGTCCACACTCGATGGCAAAGGACCGAAATGACCCAATTTGAGTTCCGCCATTCTTCGAGCAGCAATCGCAGCATTTAAAACTGTATGCCCATCGAGTCGCGCTGTCAAAAAACCTGACCAGAAAGCGTCACCAGCTCCTGTGGTGTCTTTCACATCTACTTTGCGGGCTGGCACAAAATGCCCCCCCTCAGTATCAGCCACAAAACAACCGTCGCCACCCAATGTCACACACACATTTTTTGAACCCAAAGCCAAGAAATGTTTGGCGGCTTCTTCTGGATTGGTCAATTTCGTGCCGTATAGTCTTTCCCAATCCACTTCGCTTACTTTGACATACGCGCCATGGCTGCAATACTCGGCCACAATGCGTTGTGCTTCTGCCCTATTTCTCCAAATCTTGGGCGCATAGTTTGCGTCAATGCTCAATTGACATCCCAATTCGACCGCACGTTTTGCACCCCTCAGTATATTTGTCTGAGCTGGTTTTTTGGACAATGCAAAACAAGTGGTATGAAAAATAGCGGTTTGACTCAGTGCTTCGTCGTTCAGCTGAGTCATGTTGATGTGTGCGTCAGCACCGCGGTAAGGTTCAAAATTGCTGACGTTTTTGGAGCGACTTACCAATATCAGCGTTGTAGGAACATTCGTTTGACGCATCAATGATGTGTCTAAGTGTAGTTTTTTGACATAATCCATCAAAAAGTTTCCCATATCGTCTTGTCCTACTGTGGCTACGAGACGAACGTTTTTGCCCAGTCGCTGCATGTTCATAGCCAAGTTAGCAGGGCTTCCACCGACGATGCGTTTAAATGTTTCGACTTCGTCCATTTTTTCAGCAAAATCAATGGAAATCATGTCTATCAGCAGTTCTCCAACGCTGATGATGTCAATTGGTTTAGATTTCATACATTCTTGTTGTTGTTTAGGTTGCGAAGATGATTATTTTTGCGTTTATTTCAAGGTTTTTTCTTGTTTTTTTGGCACGACGGGATAATAAAATTTTGGCAAAGCAAAATGACGCAAGACAAAAAGGCATATATTGAGTTTTGTCAATCAGAACAAAACATACCGCTCTTTATGAAAAGTGATTGGTTGGATGCGGTTTGTACTGAGGGGGTAGATTGGGATGTGGTGTTGTCGAAAAATAAGGGCGGCGATATAGTTTGTATATTGGTGTTCCTTATCAAAAAAAAATGGGGGCTTACTTTTTTGACTGAGCCGCCGCTTTCTCCTTATTGTGGCATTTGGTTTAGAGACACGAAGGGGCAAACATCTCACGAGCAGTATCATTTTATCAAGTCGCACATCTCTTCTTTAATCCATCAGTTACCCCGATTTCACTTTGCGCACTTTCGTTTTTCGACGCTGTTGACCGATTGGCAGCCTTTCTATTGGGCTGGTTTTAAGCAGACAACGGCTTATACTTATCGGTTGGATTTGACGCAGACTCGCCCACTCTTTTCACAGTTCAATCAAAATACGCAGCGCAATATTGCGAAGGCTAAAAAGCATTATGTTGTCAATACCGAGGGTTCGTTTAAGCATTTTTTGACCATCAATCGGCTTGTTTTTGAGCGTCAATCTAAACAATATCCGATTGCAGGCTCTGTTTGGCAGCAGGTAGAGGCTTTGCTCAGTCGCCACAATCAACGACGGATTTTGTTTGCTCAAAATACTGAGGGGGTCATTGATGCGGCGGTTTATATCGTTTATGACGGTCAAACCGCTTATTATTTGGCAGGTGGCTCAACGGACAAAGGTCGGCAGTTGGGTGCTATGCACTTGTTGTTGTCTGAAGCGATTGACGAGGCACAAAGATTGGGTTGCACCGTTTTCGATTTTGAAGGCTCTATGTTGAAAGGTGTTGAATCGTTTTTCAGAGGATTCAATGGCGTTTTGACTCCTTATTTTAAGGTTTGGAAATACCGAAATGCCGTTTTCGAGTGGCTTGATGGTGTGAGAAAAGTGTTTTGATGGCGAAAGACTGTGGGTTGTGCGACATATAGATTGATTCAGGTATCAGATTCCTTGAAGGAATCCGATACCTGAATCAAAGACACAAAAAAAAAGAGCTTGCTGATTCGGATTTCCCACATCAACAAACTCTTTTCATCCAATAGTATTAACTACCTTTTAAAAATAAAAAAAATATGAATCAAGAAGAGACCTTAGTCTTTTTTTCTCCTGTTACTTTACGAATCGGTGCTTTGCGATTCGATGTGCGTTTGCCACCCGCTTTTTCGTATTCGGTTGAGTCTTCGCCGTGTTCGGTTGATACTCTCTTCAAAATGTTGACAAAAAATGAGTTGACGCTTTTCTCTTTTTCTTTAACGACAAGCTTTTGAGCATCCAAAAGGGATTTCATGTCGTTGTACTTGTCTTGCTCTTTTTGCAGTTCATCAATCAATGATGCGCCTGTTTGCGTGTTGTAGTCTCTACCGAAATCATAATTTTCGTTGATGGATTTCAGTTTTGATTGTCTTTCTTTTGCCCAACTAATCTTTGGACTGTTATACTTTTTCGTGGCCATTATTTATGACGGTTTATAGGTTAGAGAATGATTAGTTAAATTCAAATATGATGCCAAAAAATCAGATGTCTATTCAAAGGATTAAAATATTTTGACAATAAAATAAAATGAGTTCGGAGATTTAAATCTGTAGCCTCTAACGAGGTCAGAAAAGCAAATTAGAATTGTTTTCTACAAATATGCGCTGCCTAATGATGCTATTAGGCAGCGCATATTTGTAGAAAAGATAGAAAGAAACACTTAAACGACTATTACTTTGATACCGACATAAAAAAGTGCTAAAATGTTGGGGGAACTTTTAAGTTTTTCCCAAGGTGATTATTTGATTTTCAAAGATTTAGATTTAGGAAAATTTTACATTTTCCTAAATCTGAGTAGTACTATTTCAATGTCGGTATCAAACTGACAGCTTTTCTGCTCCGAAGGAGTCCCTTTGGACAAGCAGAAAAAAGCGTACAAAGAAGAATTCATTCAGAGCGCGTTTAAATTTTACCTCGTTAATTCTACTTTGGCACTTTGAATTTTGGTAACCATGTGTTGTCACTACGTGACGATAGGGTATCATTTCCGAATGCCTGTTACAAATATGTTGTCGCTAACGCGACATTTTAGGCGCAATTCAAGTCTAAAATGTCGCGTTAGCGACAACATATTTGTAACAAGTCGATAAAGAGAGTCTCCTTTGTCACATCGTGACAACACCTTTTCGTGAAGTGCCAAAGTAGAATTAACGAGGCAAAATTGACATGCGCTCTATAAAAACCCTTTTCATAACACGCATTTCTAGCGCAGCGAGAAACAGTCAGTACTGCGTTTTAAAACAGTGCAGTAAGCATTGTTTTTTTCACTTCCTACCCAATTTTGCTGATTTTTTTGTGAAAACATACACTGTATTCGCGCACTTTTGGCAGTCAGTAGGTGGCTGAGTGCGGCGACTGGTGATGTATTTTTTGCTTCAATGACATTTGTTTTTGCTTCAACGACATTTGTTTTCGCTTCAACGACATTTGTTTTCGCTTCAACGACATTTGTTTTTGCTTCAACGACATTTGTTTTCGCTTCAACAACATTTGTTTTTGCTTCAACGACATTTGTTTTTGCTTCAACGACATTTGTTTTTGCTTCAATCAAAACAAATGTGATAAGAGCAAAAACAAATGTGACAAGAACGAAAAAAGATGTGATAAGTATCAAGTAGAACCCTATCGTGGTTCGATAAGACCGCAGGTTTGGCTTATTTTGTCGTGCCGTGACTCAACGGGATGCAGGTATGACGGTATGTTTTTGGGTGTCGTCGGTACGATATATTGCTGGATTGTCCCTTTTTTATAAACCTGTGGCGTGTCTTTGACACTCCAATACTGAGGGGGCCGCTAAAGGGTATATTTTGACACCGACATAAAAAAGTGCTAAAACGTTGGGGAAACTTTTAAATTTTTCTCAACGTGATTATTTGATTTTCAACGATTTAGATTTAGGAAAATTTTAAATTTTCCTAAATCCGGTTAGCACTATTCAATGTCAGTATCAAATTGACATTCGCCGCTACAAAAGAGTGTTTCGGGATTGTTATCTCAAATCGAAGACGGAAATTGTTTTGATGTTGTTGAGGTCTTTATAATCCAACTGAGTCAATTTTTTGTTGCCAATCACCAATAAAGTTCCGTTGAGAGGGATGACATCTAAGGCATCTATGTTGGGTAAGTATTTATATTGCGTCATACTGAGGGGGTCGGTTATATCAAATATTTTGATGCCATCATCGCATACGAACAGGGTTTTACCATCCAAACCCACGCCTGCGGGAAATGTCATGGGGTATTTTTTCAATACTTTTGGATAGTTGATGTCTTTGACATCCAAGACGGTCATTTCGTTGAGTTGTGAGAAACCATTCCTGCAAGTGCGACCGTTTCTGACGGTCACGAAAGCCAAACTGTCGTTGGCCACAACGGGGTCGCAGCCTGTCATATGTTCGTATTGCCCTTCGTATTTGGGTATTTGACCCGACTTGAAGCTGTAGATGAACAGCCCTGTTTTTGAGCCGATGAACAAACGATTGTTGAAGGCGAAAATGGTTTCTATGTTGCCGCCTTCATTCCAACCGATGCGTTGTCCATTCACGAGGGTTGGTGCCAATTGATTGGCGATGTTGAATGTTTTGAGACTGTCGAAAGTAACAACGTACATCATATCGCCGACAATGGCAAAACGCGCCAACGAACCGCCTGAGCCGACGGTGCTGCCTCCTCCGATTTGAATGTCTTTTTGACAGTTTGAGAAGAAAACTAAGAAACTGAGTATTGTCAGTATATTTTTCATATGCGATAGTTCTTTTTAGATGAAAGTTTTAAGATGATTATCAAATACTTAATTATCAATCTTTTACAACTCAATAAACCATATTCAATTAATAAAATTACACAGCCCTTAAAAAATAAAGACAACATTGGTCGCAAGCTCCCTCGTTCTGTGAAAAGAACTTTTCGGAGCGCATACTATTTTTTTAGGCTTTGCCTAAAAAAATAGTATGCGCTCCATAAAAGTTCTTTCCTTGTACGATTTTGACGCAAAGCGTCAAAGAGTGAGTGATTGTCTTGTTCGCATAACAGCCGTCAATTACAAACAATCAATCCTAACGCCGACATTGAGGATTGTCTAAAAGAGATTCTTTCCAACCTGCGACTTTGCCTTTTTTCTCGTCCACACATTCAAAGTAGCCGTTGTAGTCTTTCGGGAAATTGCCTTCACCATTGTTGTTGGGATAGAGATTTTTGATGCGATTGACAACTCTGGGACTGTCCAAACGTGAAAAGTCAATGGTTATCAAATCTGTAAAGTTGTCGGCATACATAGTTGTTCCCTTGATGGCAATATCGTTGCAACCGAAGATGCGCAAGAAACGCAGCTTCTGTGGTTTGGTTGAGTCGGTATTGTCAATGATATGCACGCCTTCGCCTTGTTCTATGGCGAAAATCAATTTGCCTTTGGCGTATATTTTAGCAGATTGGGTCATCGGACGAGGCGATTGCAAGGAGACTTGGTCGTAACTCTCGGCAGGCATATAAATAGGCTTCATGCCGCGAGAGGTGTCGTAGCCCCAAGATTCGCCGCCGCAACGAGAGGCTAAGAGTGGGAGAATGAATACAAGGTAGAACAGATTTTTCATAGGATTTGTCGAGTAGCCAGAATTCAAAAGGTTGATAAATTATTTTCAAAACGCGTTTCGGACAAAGATACTGAGGGGGTGTCAAATAAAGTAACGAATATCTGGAAGCGAAAGTTGCCTTGCAAAATTAGGGAATTTTGGTGATAAAAATCAATCTTTAAAGTGTTTAAAATCATATTGAAAATCAATGGCTTTTTGAGAAATAGGCAACTAAAAGCGGGTCTGTCATATTTAAGTCATTAAAAGTCAGAGGCTTTTTTTTTCATAAACTGTGCCTATACCTTTGTTGTATCAAGCGATAGATGCGCGATACGTAAACCATATTTTTTGAAACCAATTATGTTGTCTAAAATCATATACTCACAACTGTTTTCATTGCTTAGTTGGGCGATGGTCGCACAAGCTCCACCTACTGAGGGGGGGGGGGTGCCAACTGTATTGAGAAAAGACACGACTCGTTTGCTTCAAGAGTTGGTGGTGACAGGCACTTTCAAACCGATTGGTTTAGATAAGTGCGTGATTCCGACACGTAATATTCATATCGAAAAGCTTGCGACCTTGGGTGTACAAAATGTGGGCGATGTGTTGAAGTTTCAATCCAATTTCCGTATTCAACAAGACCCAATCTTAGGCACTGGGCTTTCGCTGCAAGGTGTTTCGGGCGAGAATATCAAGATTTTGGTGGATGGTGTACCTGTTATTGGTCGTCAGAATGGTGGTATTGATTTGTCGCAATTGAATTTGATGAATGTGGAACGCATTGAGGTCGTCGAAGGTCCTTTGTCGGTACAATATGGTACAAATGCGCTGGCTGGCACAATCAATATCATCACCAAAAAAAGCCCTACGAAAGGCACCGAATTAAGTGTCAACAACTACTATGAATCTGTTGGACACATGAATGTAGGTGGTGCATTTGGCTGGAGAGGTGACAATCAGACTTTGATGGTGTCGGCAGGTCGCAATTTCTTTGGCGGTTGGTCCGACAATAATATAGAAACGCCCTCACGTTTTCAATCATGGAAGCCAAAGATTCAATACTTCGCCGATGCCCAATACAACTTCCGTGTAGGTGATATTAAGTTTGGCTATGCGGGCAATTTCTTCGACGAATTCATTCTCAATCGCGGTCGCCCTCTTGCACCTTACAATGAAACCGCTTTTGATGACAATTACAAAACACAACGTTTCTCCAATAGCTTCAAAGCCAATTATACGACTAAAAACCAATTTATTGTCAATGGTTTGTTCTCCTACAACCAATATCAACGCATCAAAAACACTTACTATCGCGACCTCGTCAATTTGACACAAGTGTTGACACAAAATGAAGGCGACCAAGATACAAGCCGATTCGATCTCATCGCCGCAAGAGGCACTGTCGCAAAAGCATCTGATGGAAAGTTATCTTATGAAACAGGTTTCGACATCAATGTTGAGACAGGCACAGGTTTGCGCATCCAGAACCGACAACAAGAAATAGGCGACTACGCCGCTTTTGCTGCTGCTGAATGGTGTGTTACTGAGGGGGTAACTTTGCGACCGGGTTTGCGTGCGAGTTACAACACAAGCTACAAAGCTCCTGTGATTCCGAGCTTGCATATTCGTTGGAAGCTACCTAATAAGTGGACAGCCAGAGCCTCTTGGGGACGTGGCTTCCGTGCGCCGAGTTTGAAAGAATTGTATTTCTACTTCGTGGACATCAATCACAACATCGTCGGCAATCAAAACCTAAAAGCCGAAAGCAGCGACAATATCAACGTCGTTGCGAATTACTTGAGCTTGGGAAAGAAAAACGATAAGAACATCTACAAATTTGAAGTCAGCGGTTTTTATAACGACATCCGCAACCTTATATCATTGGCCATACTGAGGGGGGGCGACAATGCATATACTTATGTCAATATTGACAAATTTAAAACCCTCGGTGGACAGTTTTTAGGTGAGGTCACATATGGAAGTTTGTATCTCGGCATTGGTGGTGCTTTGACTCGCCGCATCAATCGCTTCGACAATCAATCATTCAGTGCCAATACATGGGAATGGCGCGCGACAGGCGTTTATAACAACATCGCCCAAACAGGTTTTGACCTCAATGTATGGTACAAATACTCTGGCGCAGTTCCTGGCTTCATCAAAAATGAAGATGGCGGCGTTCAAAATACCTTTATAGGTGCTTACAATATGGCTGATTTGGGTTTAAGTCGCCGTTTTTGGAAGAATAGAATCAATTTCTCAACGGGTTGTCGCAATCTTTTTGATGTGCGCAATATTACAGCACAGATTGCAGGTGGCGCACACTCAAGCGGTGCAAATACAGCTGCTTTGGCAACAGGAAGAAATTTTTTCACAAAAATTGAAATAAAATTATAAAAGTCTTGTAAAATATTGTGGGGGGGCTTATATTTGCCGCAGTTCATTTCTCCGATGCCTTCCTACATTCATACTTAAATGCGAATAAAGAATGTCGTTTCATAATTTAAGTATTAGTGTTTTGAAGGTTGGGCGGCAATTGGCAGGTTCCTCTGCCGTTGCCGCTTTTTTTTATGCTTTCATTGCCACTATTGCCACAGGGTGTCTCAAAGAAGAAGATCCCGTCATACCTACTCGCTCAGGCGATGTCATTACGCGTACCGTCGAAATGACCCCTCAGTATCGTTACCAAATTTTCTATAATTTGGCTCAAGATAGTATTGTGCAACGCAATCAGAAATGGGATTGGGATTTGGCATTTGAAGCCACAGCCAACGGAACAATTGTGCGTCTGAACAGTGCTAAATACATGCTCTCGTCACAACTACCCACCGAAGACTTCGCAGCTGTGCGCGATACCAATGGTTTTTTCAGAAATCGCCGTTGGGAAGCGACCAATACACCCGATACTTTGACGCTGGGTTCAGCTCTTAACAACAAAAAAGTATATTGGATTGACAGAGGCTATGATGAAAATGGCGACCAAATGCCTTTTGTCAAACTGCAATTCGAGTCTGTGGACAATCAAAAATATCGTTTCAAAATAGCGCGCATAGGTCAATTGGATGCGCCCGAAGTTTATGAAATCACAAAAGACCCCTCAGTCAATTACGTACACTTTTCGTTCAATACCAATCAAAAAGTCAAAGTTGAGCCGATAAAAGAGAACTGGGACATTGAGTTTACGCAATACATGTTCACTTTTTTCGACCCTTACACACCTTATTTGGTCACAGGCGTTTTGCTCAATCCCAACCAAACAACAGCTGCCGTTGATTCAACAACAGGTTTCAACAAAATTGACCGAGCTTTTGCGCAAAACATGAAACTGACGGCTCAATCCGATGCCATTGGCTACACATGGAAAGGCTTTAGTCTCGACAACCAAGCCTATAAAATCAACAGCCATTATACTTATGTCATCAAAAATTCAAAAGGCATCTATTATAAACTGCGTTTCATCAGCTTTTTCGATGCTTTTGGCAGACGTGGTTATCCTCAATTTGAATATCAGAAATTGTAGGTGACAAGGCGAAAAGTTGACGATACAAGCCATATCCATCTGTAACGTTTCAAAAACTGCATGGTTATTGGCTCAACCAAGATGTTGAAAATCGAATTTTTTACAATCTTCTTCTTAAACCTTTTTGCTCTTACACTTAAAGAATAAATCACTCGACTAATTCATTTTATAACATTTAATTCATTATTTGTATGAAAAACATTGTTTTTACAGTTTTATCATTACTTTTAGTTAGTTCCACACAAGCCCAAACCGTTCGTAAAACCGTCTCAATGGGCGCAGGATATGCCCAAAACGTTTGGTACAATCTCGAAACAGGTGTTGAAACCAAAGGCACAGCATTTGGTTGGGATTTAGCCGTTTCGATGCGTGGTTTCGACGGAGCTATTCAAGTCAATCCATTCGATACACTCTATCGCGCGGTGAATAATATCGCTAATTTCACTTCAGTTTCAGCTTCCGATACTTTACCCAAATCTGCCACTCGCCAACTATTCAACAGCGATACTTCGTGGGTTTTGGGCGGTTTCAATAGAACTTTGACAGGTACTTTTGACTATGGCTGGGGTACATACAATCAAGTTACAAACAATGTGGTAGGTGACTCAACTTATCTCATCAAATTGGCAAATGGCACTTGGAAAAAGATTTATATCGAAAAACTATCTTTCGACACGTCTTACTTTATCAAATACGCCAACCTCGATGGTTCAAACCCACAGACAGTCGAAATCAATAAAAAGACATATATTGGAAAGAATTTCGTTTACTTAAATCTATCAACCAATGCTATTTTGGATTTAGAACCGAAATCAAGCGATTGGCATTTAACTTTCCAACGCTACCACTCGCCTGTTTTCAATACCGCAACCAATCAATTCGAGCCATTCATTGTTTCTGGCGTTTTGAGCAACACTGTTTTGTCCATCACAAGAGGTATTCCGAGCTATAATGGTTCTTTTGTTGCCAAAGTCACACGAAAAGATACGGCGAGCGATGTGTATGCGAGTACCCCTTTTGTAACTTCAATCAGTGCCATAGGCAGTGATTGGAAAACTTATGATTATGCCAATTTCCGCTATGCCATGTCGGATTCGACCACATATTTTGTCAAAACACCGACGAATAAAGTGTATAAACTCATTTTTAAAGACTTCGGAGGTGCGACGAATGGCAACTTTGTCTTTTCTCAAGAGTACATGCTTGGGACATCTATCAAAGACCCCAATGATGGTGTCGCAGCTTTGGCAGTAAGTCCCAATCCGACAACAGATGGTCAAGTTCAAATCGTTTATGATTTAGGCAAAAACATACAAAGTGCCGATTTTCAGTTATTTGATTTATCAGGTAAAACCATTTATGCGCAAAAACTGCCTAATACTGAGGGGTTGCAAGCAATGACTTTACCGTATTTAGGCTTGAATAGCGGCATATACATTGGTCGCATCCATGTCAATGGTCAAGCTATGATTCAAAAAATTGTGATTCGATAGTATCGCTTGGAATATCTCATTTTGCAATGACAAGATTTTTGCTTTTGTCGGTGTAAATTCTAAAAAAGCCTTTGCAACCAACGCAAAGGCTTTTTTACTGAGGGGGTCAAAATATTTTCTCTAACTTTGCCCAAAACAGTATTACAATCATTTTCAAACTGAAAGCATTAAAAATGACGTTCAATCTAACCCGTGACCTCGTGTTTTTCGATGTTGAAACAACTGGACTCAATGTCTTACGCGACAGAATTTTACAAATTGCTCTTATCAAATATCCCAAAAATGGTGGCGAACCCAAAGAATTGCAAATGCTCATCAATCCTGCCATTCCGATTGCGCCCGATGCAATGGCAGTGCATGGCATAACGCCGAAAGACTTAGCGAATAAACCTACTTTCGTGCAAGTGGGCAAACAGATTTATGATTTCATTGGCAATGCTGACTTGGCAGGTTATAATGCTGCCCGTTTCGATATTCCTATGTTGATGGAAGAATTTGCCCGCATAGGACTCGAATTTGAGATGGAAAAGCGGCGAATCATTGACGTGCAACGTATATTCTACAAAATGGAGCCGCGTACTTTGAAGGCAGCCTTGAAATTTTATTGTCAAAAAGAATTGGAAGATGCGCACGATGCTATGGCGGATGTGCGAGCGACAATTGATGTTTTCAAAGGGCAATTGCAATACTATGAAGGCAAAAATTTGTATGATGAAAACGGCAATATTATCGAAGAACCTATAAAAAATGATATGCAAGTCTTGCACGATTTCACGAATGATTTGAAATTGGTAGATGTGACTCAGAAATTAAAATATGACCACAATAATGTCGTTGTATTCAATTTTGGAAAATATCAAGGTCAACCTGTGGCAGAGGTTTTATCAAAAGACAAACAATATTATCACTGGATTTTAGAAAAAGAATTCTCTGCTCAAGTCAAACAGACTGTGCGGAAATTGGTCAAAGAATATGAAAATGAGAAAAGAAATAAATAACCTAAAGCCAGTCAGACTTAGGAAATTTTCAAAATTTCCTAAGTCTTTTCTCCTACTCCTTTCCTACTTGTTTTTTTATCAAAATTGTCAGCAACCTACTGAGGGGTGTTTAGATGTGCGGGCAACGAATTTTGATGTCACAGCCTCTAAAGGATGTGAAACGCAATGTGTCTGTACTTACCCTTATTTGATAACTTCGACAGATTATTTTAGCGGAGTAAATTCTTTTAGCGTCAATACAACGTATAAGAACGATCAAGGTGATTCGTTTAGGATTATTTCAGCACAAATGTATTTATCTGATTTTCAATTAATTAATGACAAAAATGAGACATATAGGACAATTGATAGTGTTGCTTTGACTCGTGAAACTGACACCATTAAGGTGCTGAACAACTATGCTTTGGTGGGTAAATCAAACGGCTTCGATTTTACGATTGGCTCGTTCAACGGGACGGGCAATTTTACAAAAGTAAAGTTTAGAGTTGGCTTGGACGATGTGGCTGCGAAAACAATTGCTTCAAAAATGCCTTCGACACACCCCCTCAGTATAAAGACAGATTCGATGTATATTTCAAGTTCAAAACAATACATTTTTAATAAATTTGTCATTGCCAAAGGCTTGAATTTTAAAGATACATTGCGTTTGAATATCACAACACCTAAAGATTTGACGCTAACTACAAAGTTGACTTTTAAAGAGGGTTTTGATGCAAAGATTCCTCTGAAAATCAATTATTTAACCTTTTTTTCGGGCGTTAATTTTTCGCAAAGTGAAAACATTATCTTGCAAAAAATCGTTGATAATACAAGTTCAGCTATTTCAATTCAATGACTTTTCGGACTTAAAACACTATTCATTAAAAACATTAATACATGAAAAAATTGTTGCTTTTTCTATCGCCTCTACTCTTCCTATCATCGAAGTGCAAACAAGACTGTGGTTGCGTAACGCCACCCGAACCACAAGGTGTTGTCAATCTTAACTTCAAACCCACTCTTGACAACAAGCCGTTTGTTATCAATCAAGTATATGTGATGAACGGAAAAAAGATGAAGTTTACGCGACTGAGTTTTATTGTGACAGAATCATGCGCAAAGGCGACTAATAATGCCAATTCATGTGGTACAAATGCCTATATGTTTGATTTTTCAACGCTCGACGATTCGACAAAAGCGGCTCAAGGTATCACTCAAGCTTTCAAACAGCAGACAGAAGGCTCTATGACAGGCTTCCAATTGAGTCTTGGCGTGGCAAAAAACTTGAATGCTTCATTGCCAAAAGACTTTGCCAGTTCCAATCCTTTATCGGATGCAGGCTTATATTGGGCAGATTGGAAAAGCTATATTTTTGCTAAAATTGAAGGCTTAATGGACAAGGATGGCAATGGAACTTATGAGTCGGGTATCACACTCCATACAGGCAGTGACGAGGCTTTTCGCCAAATATGGTTTCCCACAACCTTCACAGTGGATACAAAAGGTTCGACAACTTTGAATTTCGGCTTTAATGTTAATAATTTGTTGAAAGACATTGATCTGACAACTGTGAACTCATCTCATCAGACAGGTGACAAACCAACAATGCTGAAAATCATGGATAATATGAAAGATGCGATTAGTCTAAAATAGTTCAAAAAAAGTTGCTTATCAATAGAATATACAATGAAAAAGGTCGTATTTTTTTCTTTCTTGCTTACTTTTTTTGTTGCCTGTAACCCCGACGACAAAGGCGGTTTGACGGATATTCCGTACAATCCAACGCCTTATACACTTAGCATACCTAGCCAATTCCCACAAATGGATATTCCAGCCGACAACCCTATGACTACTGAGGGGGTCGAGTTGGGGCGATTTTTATTCTACGATAAAATTTTATCTTCCAACGGCACGATGTCTTGCGCCAGTTGCCATTTGCCTGCGTTGAGTTTTACAGACGCGAATGCAACCAGTAAAGGTGTGGACAATATTGCAGGTCGGCGCAGTTCGATGGCTTTAGAAAATGTTGGCTTTGTCACCAAAGGTTTGTTTTGGGATGGTCGGTCAAAAACTTTGGAAGAGCAAGCTCTTTTGCCCGTTGAAGACCCTATTGAATTACACAATAAATGGACACAAGTGATTGAAAAACTCAAAGTTCATGCCGACTACCCTACCCGATTTCGCAAAGCATTTGGCATAAAAAACGCTTCGGAAATCACAAAAGAAATGGCAGCAAAAGCTATTGCCCAATTTGAACGCACACTGATTAGCGGCAATGCTAAGGTGGATAAGATTTTTAGACGCGAAGCTGAGTTTACTGATGATGAATATTCGGGCTATTTGTTATTTTTCAACGCGGCAGGTGCACCCGATGCGCAATGCGGACATTGCCATACGACTCCTTTTTATAATTCAAACGATTTTTTCAATAACGGGCTGGATAGTGTCGCCAATTTAGCTGATTTCAAAGATCTAGGACGTGGTGTCATCACCAAACGGAGTTTGGACAATGGCAAATTTCGCGCACCTTCTCTTCGCAATATTGAATTGACTGCGCCCTACATGCACGATGGTCGTTTCAAAACCTTAGAAGAAGTTGTCGAACACTACGCATCGGGCGGGCATTATGCTGAGAACATTGACCCGTTTATTCCTCAAATCAAAGATATTCGCTTGACGACTAAACAAAAACGGCAGATTGTTTTGTTCTTGAAAACACTCACAGATACCAGTTTTGTCAACAATCCAGCGTTTAAAGACCCATTTAACTAACCCCCTCAGTAATTTAAGAAATAATCAACGCCCACCATCGGTTGCTCATCTGGACGAATAAAACGACGACGTGCTTCGGGCAGCAGCAAAATAGCTTCGGAATAATACTCTTCGACTAATGTTCGACGCGACAAAGGTTCGTAAAAAATCAATTCATCAATGGCATCCACGTCAAATTGCGTGATATTTTTCAATTCGCAAAACTGTTTGATTGCCCAGAGCCAAAAAACAGTTAAGGTCTCGTGATAACCACTTGATTCTGAATTGATTGTACCAACAGATTCGTTGAAATAGATGATGCGTTTTTTCATTTCAGGGAATGCTTTTTCTTTATAAGTCAAAAACATTTTCAACCCCGCGATAAGGTGCGCCTCATGCGTCCATTCTATTTTAGGCAACGTGCCTGTTTCAAATTTTTGTACCAATTCTTCTGCTTGTTCAATTGAAATAGCGTACATAAAAACTAAAAATATAAAGAAACGGGAATCAATCTATGGCGATGATTCCCGTTTCTTTTTAATGTTAAATAAATTGCGTTAGCTTGGTGAAGATTCGTGTAGAATACGTCTGGCAGCATCAATAATCGTCGAATCGTGGACGTTTATAATACCACCATCAGGTCCTGGTTCATAATGCCAATCAGTTGTGCTTCCTTTGTATTTTAAAGCACCAAAAAAATTACGAACATCTTGTTCGTCTCTGTTAAGTTCCTGTGCAATGCGGCTGACGCTGCCTGTTGGAAGGCTATGCTTCAGCCTGCGCAACTCTTCAAAAGTGATATTCATTGGCGGTGAATTTTGGTTAGAAAAATTTTGTTTGAACCTCAAATATTCTATAAAGAATTAATGTAAAGGTAATTTTTACTTTTCATATTTCCAAATTTTTCAGAACAAAAATTTAGCCTTTTTGAGATTCTTTGAAATAAAATATTAGGATTCCTATCTTAAACCAACGGAATTATTGAAATCCCATGTATTTGATTGTTTTCCTACATATTAATACATGGTGTGAAAATTTGTTTTGTCAGGAGTCTTATGACAATACTTCGGTAGTTTTTTAAGCGTAAATAACGCCGCCTGTGGCGGCGGAGTGGACTTTTTGGAGGGAAGGTTTAATTTTTTTCAAGTTCGGGCTGCGCCCGAACTTGAAAAAAATTAAACCTTCCCTCCATTCCCCCT
>JAEUUP010000128.1 GCA_016787525.1 Saprospiraceae bacterium
CCGACGCAAGCGGGTATTTACAAATTCATTGACCCCAAAGGCGTGATTTTGTATGTTGGCAAAGCCAAAAACCTTAAAAACCGTTTGTCGTCTTACTTTGGCGAGCGAAAAGATAGGCAAATCAAGACGAAAGTGTTGGTACGCTTGGCGCATCATATTGAGTTTACGATTGTGGGCAGCGAGCAAGATGCCTTGCTCTTGGAGTGTGCGCTCATCAAAGAGCATCAGCCACGCTACAATGTGATGCTGAAAGATGGCAAAACATATCCCTACATTTGTATCAAAATGGAGCGTTTCCCAAAGGTTTTTGTGACTCGGCGAGTGGTTAAAGACGGCTCTACCTATTTTGGTCCCTACACTTCGGGCTATCGTGTGCAACAATTGATGGAATTGATAAAACAACTTTTTCAGTTGCGTACTTGCCAGTTGAACTTGCAACAAGATTTGATTGATAAAGGGAAATTCAAAGTTTGCCTCGAATACCACATCAAAAATTGTGCTGCGCCTTGTGTGGGCTTTGAAAAAGAATTGGACTACAACGAAAAAATCGCTCAAATCAAAAATATACTGAGGGGGCATTTTGGCTCAGTGCGGCAGCATCTGAAACGCGAAATGTCGGCTTTTGCTGAGGCTTTACAGTTTGAAAAAGCGCAAGGTTTGAAGGAAAAACTCACCGCATTTGAAGATTATCAGGGTAAATCTACCATTGTCAGCACTTCAATCACCGATGTGGATGTGTTTTCGATTGCCACAGACGACAAAATGGCTTATGTCAACTACTTGAAAGTGGTGAATGGCGCAATCATTCATACCTACACTTTGGAATTGACAAAAAATATGGACGAAGACGAAGACTCAATGTTGGCATTTGCCATGCCTTACCTACGCGATAAGTTTTTGAGTGAAAATAAAGAAATTTTATTGCCTTTTGAGATGAAATTCAGCGACCCCTCAGTATCAATCGTTGTTCCGAAGATTGGTGACAAAAAGAAATTGGTCGAACTATCGGAACAAAATGCTAAGTTTTATTTGTTGCAAAAGCAAAAACAAGAGGCTTTGAAAGCCCAAAAACAAACTTCGGCAGAGCGCATTTTGAAGACTTTGCAATCGGATTTGCAAATGGAAAATGTGCCGTTTCATATTGAGTGTTTCGACAACTCCAATTTGCAAGGTACAAATCCTGTGTCGGCATGTGTCGTTTTCAAAAATGCTAAACCATCGAAAAAGGACTATCGGCACTATAATGTCAAAACTGTGGAAGGACCAAACGATTTTGCGACGATGGAAGAGGTCGTTTATCGTCGTTACAAACGCTTGTTGAGCGAAGGTGAGTCGTTACCTCAGTTGGTCATCATTGATGGTGGTAAGGGTCAATTGTCGTCCGCTATGAAAAGTTTGAAAGCATTAGGTATTGATAAACAAATGGTTGTGGTGGGTATTGCCAAACAATTGGAAGAGATATTTTTCCCTGACGACCCCATTCCGTTGTACATTGACAAAAAATCTGAGTCGCTCAAACTCATTCAGCAAGCTCGGAATGAAGCGCATCGGTTTGGCATTACATTCCACCGCAATCAACGCTCGAAAAATTTTATACAAACGGAACTGACGGGCATCGAAGGTATCGGCGAAGTGACTGCTGAAAAATTATTGACACATTTTGGCTCTGTCAAACGCATCAGAGAAGCGAAAACAGAAGAATTGGAAGCGATTATAGGTAAAAAAGCGACCAAACAAGTGGTGAAACACTTGATAAAGTCGGCTGAAAAGATTGATGACAAAGAAGATGGAGAAGTTTCAAACTTCACCATCTTTAAAAACACTGATAATCAATGAGAAAATATTTAGTCACTTACCTATTTACCTTGTTTTTTTTGGGTGAAAATACAGCTCAAGAAGGCATTTTTGCCATCGCACGTTACGATTCGGTCGCGCCACCGAAGTTCAATTACAAAGATTCTCTTAGTGAGTTTACAGGCGGTTTTACAGCCTTTAAAAACCTTTTTTTGAAAGAGTTCAAAATGCCCGTAGAGGCTTTGCGCACCATCAAAGCACCTGATGGTATGGTCGGATTTACGGTCAATTTGGTGGGAAAAATTGTTGATATTGAGATAATTGACTCAACTCATGCCAAGATTGATGCCGAAGTGATACGCGTTTTGAGCGAAATTGCTGAATTTCATCCACAGCCTAAACCTTTAAAATTCGCTATATTGTACAATGTGTACCCCGATTGGTTCCGCGATTTTGTGGTTGAAACAGAGCAAGCTCAAAAAGAACAGGCACAAGCTATGAAAATGGACAGTTTGCTGAAAAGCAAAACCCAACAGGACTTAAGTGCCATGATTGACCACTCGAAAGGAGCTTTTAACATGGACATTTGGTTTGGATTTTCAAACATGAACGACCCCCTAAGTAAATACTTGAAATCTACGGCTGTCTTTGGGGGAGATTTAAATTTTATGAAAAAAAAATGGCTATTTGGTGGTAGTTTACAGGTAAGAAGTACGCGGCTTAAACAAGATTTTGAAAATATTGATGCTTTTTGGGCAAAAGACACATCTGTTAGCTTGTTTAGCATGGCATTGGCAATGGGTTATCAAGTGGTAGATGAAGAGCGTTTGGCTTTCACACCGTTCGTGGGTATTGGGTTTGGAGTTATGTCGTTGCCATCCAATGAGGACTATGCTTCGCCAGATGGGTCGAGTCTGAGTAGTTTTGTACCCAGTTTTGGTTTCTTGGTGGATTATAAATATAAAATTAAAGCACAAAGAGCTTGGTTAGACGCTAAACTGAATACAAAATCCATTCGATTGCGTTTGGCTGTGAACCCAATGAATTTTAGAGATGGACGACGGGGCAATGTGGTAGATATAGGTGTGGGTTTGAGTTTTATGCAACAAAATTTGAAACTTTGACCATAAAAAAGGCGTTAAAACCATATTGATTTTACCGCCTTTTTATGGTCTGCATATAATTTCAAAGAATATCGCTGTCTTCTTCATAAGGTTTTCGAGTAAAATTTGCTTTGTTTTGCATACTCATTTGAATAAAATAGCCGACAAGTAAGCCGCCGCCGCCGAAAATACAGACTAAACCTGCGACAATGCCACCTCTGTCTAAGAAATCAATCATGCGCAGAACATTGCCGATAAACAAACCCAAACCTACACCAACAAGCGCACAAGCGATTCGCAAAAAGCGAAACGGGTCTCTTTCGCGGCGTTTCATAGCTCTGAATTCTGTTTTCAAATCGGCGGGATTCATACCGCGTTCAATCATTGCCATCCGTTCCATATTGTGATAGCGACGTAGAAAAATAATCATCGTGAATAAGCCTATTGTGCTGATTATCGGAATGCTTACAGCTATGACTTTTGGGTCCATTTTTCTTATTTTTAATTGTTAAAAAATCTTTTTCATGTCTCAGTTCTGAACTGTATTTGCGGATATGACCAGCTTTTTTTTTTATAGGTTACAGTGATTTTTAAAAAAATAAAAGAATTTTAAAAAAAAAAATCCCCCCTCAGTATTTTTGCGTTCAGCAGTCAAAAAATGCTTTGTATCCATGAAAAAAGCGAAACTCAGACCCGTAACGTGGCTTAATCCATTACTCTTAGAATTTCCAGACCCAGAAACAGTTGACTCTGACGGCATTGTCGCTGTAGGAGGAGATATGACTCCTGAAAGGCTGCTTGTGGCTTACAAAAGCGGTATTTTTCCATGGTACAATCACGGTGATGAGCCGATTTTATGGTGGTCGCCTGATCCTCGTATGGTGCTTTATCCAGATGAGTTGAAAGTGTCGAAAAGTATGCGACCTTATTTCAATCAACAAAAATTTAAGGTGACATACAATAAGTGTTTTGAAAAAGTGATGCGCAATTGTATGAACACGAGCCGCGACGGACAAAGTGGCTCGTGGATAAACGAAGACATGATTTCAGCCTATTCAGTACTGAATCGGTGGGGTTTTGCTCACTCGGTTGAGGTTTGGAGTGAGGACACTTTGGTCGGAGGCTTGTACGGCATTGCTTGGGGGCGGGTATTTTTCGGAGAAAGCATGTTTGCACACCAGTCCAATGCCTCAAAATTTGGATTTATTTCTTTTGTACAAACCATAAAATCACTGGGTATTCAATTGATTGATTGTCAACAAGAAACACCACATTTGACGAGTTTAGGTGGTCGAGTCATTTCGAGAACTGATTTTTTGACAATAATTAGAACCAACGAGGTTGAGCATCATATTTTAAAAGGAGTAGATTTTAATTCTATGAGTATAAAAAAAATCTGATTTCTTAAAAAGTAAACATTAAAAAATACCCCCTCAGTATTTTGCTGTTTGAAAACAAAAATCTATCTTTCCGTTCAATAACAAACATATTGCTAACTTAACAAACATACTCCGAGAACATGCTTGTAAAAACTTATGCAGGTGCTGTGCATGGCATCGAATCCACAACAATCACAGTCGAAGTAAGCTCAGGTGGTTTGCCTCCCCAAACGGAAGACAAAAAGCCTAATTTTTATTTTTTAGTTGGTCTACCCGATAGTGCAGTGAAAGAAGGTTGGCAACGGATTGAAGCGGCTTTGAAAAACTCTGGTTTTGGATTACCGCGCACAAAATTGGTGGTCAATTTAGCTCCAGCAGATTTACGAAAAGAAGGAGCGGCTTATGATTTGCCGATTGCTATCAGTGTTTATGCAGCTTCTAATGAACTGATTTTTACCGAATTAGATAAGTTTATCATAGTTGGTGAATTATCTCTCGATGGTTCGGTACGCCCTGTCAAAGGAGCTTTGCCGATGGCAATACAGGCGCGTTACGAGAAATTTAGAGGTATTATTTTGCCAAAAGCCAATGCACGTGAAGCTGCCATAGTGAGTGGCATTGAGGTGTACGGTATAGAGAATGTGCGCGAAGCGATTGAGTTTTTTGATGGTAAAAGGGAATTGGAGCGGGTTGTAGTGGATACAAGAGCCGAATTTGCAGCACAAAACAATATTTATGATGTGGATTTTTCGGATGTACGTGGACAAGTCAATATCAAACGTGCACTCGAAATAGCCGCCGCAGGCGGTCATAATGCGATTTTAATAGGTCCGCCAGGTGCTGGGAAAACAATGTTATCGAGGCGTTTGCCGACTATTTTGCCGCCACTAAATCTGCATGAAGCTCTTGAAACAACAAAAATACACTCTGTTGCAGGTATTTTGCCACCCGAAGCATCTTTGGTTGCAAAGCGCCCGTTTCGCTCACCGCACCATACGATTAGTGATGTGGCATTGGTTGGAGGCGGTTCAACACCGATGCCGGGCGAAATTTCGTTGGCGCACAATGGGGTTCTGTTTCTTGACGAATTGCCTGAATTTAAGAGAACTGTTTTGGAAGTGATGCGACAGCCGATGGAGGAACGCAGAGTGACTATTTCGAGAGCAAAGCTGACGATTGATTATCCTGCCAGTTTTATGCTCATCGCTTCGATGAATCCTTGCCCATGCGGTTACTACAATCATCCCGAGAAACCTTGTGTTTGTGGTTCAGGTGTGGTAAAACGGTATTTGTCGAAAATTTCAGGACCTCTTTTAGATCGTATTGATTTACATGTCGAAGTTGTGCCTGTAAAGTTAGAGGAGCTGACAAATGTGAATTACCAGTCAGAAACAAGTGAGGAAATTGCAGCTAGAGTGGTGCAAGCCCGACAAATTCAGGCAGAGCGATTCAGTGCACACAAAGGTATTTATAGCAATGCACAGATGCCAAGTCGTCTTGTAAAGCAAGTTTGTATTTTGGATACTGAGGGGTTAGATTTATTGAAAACCGCCATGACACGACTACAACTGTCCGCACGTGCGTATGACCGCATCTTGAAAGTGGCTCGAACTGTTGCTGATTTGGCGGAAAGTGAGCATATTAAGACAGAACATTTGGCAGAAGCCATACAATTTCGCAGTTTGGATAGAGCGAATTGGGCAGGGTAAACTAACCATTATTATCTCATTAGTCATTGTGTTATTAGCAATACTTCGGTAGTTTTTTAAGTGTAAATAACACCGCCTACGGCGGTGGAGTGGACTTTTCGGAGAGAGATTTTAATTTTTTCGGCGGCGAAGCCGCCGTTTTTCAACTAAAAAATTACCGAAGTATTGATTAGAGAACCTATAAAAAATGACTAATGACTAGTAATGGCATTTATCTGAGACGGTCTGCTGAGCGTACCAATAATTCATCTTTGCGAATATATCGGATAGCGAGGAAGCCGAAAATCATGGCTAACGCAATCGGAATAAAACCTATGCCTGTCATTTTTAGAGCGACTAAAGCACCTATTTTTTGGATTTGTAAAGAAGCCAAAACAATCAAAACAATGGAGCTGGCAATCATTGCCCATGACATGCGAATTTGATTGGGACGGTTTTTGTAGAGAGAAATGGCGATGAAGCAGAGTAAAATGACAAAAGCAGTGACACCTAAAAGTATTTTGTCGTCATAGATGTTCAAAAAGCCATCTGCTGAAGCAGGTACTGAGGGGTTGGGTTCTGTGAAATCGGCGAAAGAGATTGAGTTGATGAACAAACTACCTAGAGAGCCAGATGACAAAAGAAGAAATAAACTTTGTATGCGTTGTATCATATTTGAAGAATTGAATTATTGACGATATCTAATTTTTGCGGGCAAAAATAGCTGTACCAAAAGTTAATTTTCAACATTAGACGGATAAAGTGAGTAAAAAATTTTAAGAGAAAACGAATTTTACTTTTTTAGCAAAAACAAACCTTTAATTTTGATATTTTTTGGTCTATACGGTCTTTCTTTATCGCTAAGCAGTATCATGTTTTAATTATAAAACGCCAAAATCGCTTAATAACGTTTTTAATCTTATGCAAGAAGCGCACTCGGAGAATTTTCCTACTTACATACAGAACAATGAAATGAAGGAGATTTCATTGTCACATACTATTCAGAGCGTGCAAACGCTTATCGAAAAAGCGCGGCAAAGTGAACAAAAAGATGATTTCGGCAGGTCTTTGGAATGGATCAATGAAGCGTTTCAATCATTGACACGATACAGAAATATACCGAAAATAGCACCTTTAGAGGCAGATTTGTACCAGATTTTGTCGCAAATTTATCTCAAAAGACAAGATTTCCCTAAATTAGAAGAATCTATCAATCCGTTATTGGACTTAAGCCGACAGTTAGAAGATGGAGAGCGTGAGGCGTGGGCTTTGCTGAATTTGGGGATTGTGCACAGCATTAATTCGGATTACAAATCGGCGATAACCTTATTTTTAGAATCTTTGGAGAAAAGTGAAAGTTTGGGCTATCGAGCCAATGTTGCTAATTGTCTTATCAATATAGGTAATGTTTATGCCAATCTTTACAACTATGAAGACGCATTGGATCGCTATCGCATTGCTTTGAATGACTATGCAGATGTGTTGAGTGAAAATATCAGAGTCGCGACTAATTTGAACATCGGCAATCTCAAACACACGGCGGAACAATACGAGTTAGCTGTTGAATACTTTGAAAAAGCCCTGTTTTCTGCCGAAAAAGCGGGAAAAATAGACATGATGGCTCACGCCCACACACTGTTGAGTCGGACGTTATTGGTCATAGGAGATATTCAAAAAGGTATTTTTCATGCACAAAAAGCGTCGGAATTCATGTTAGACCGTGTGAGTAGTGCCACAGGACGGCAAATAAATTTGTTAAACCTAGCTCAAATTGCTTTTATACAAGCGGATACTGAGGGGGCCACACAAATTGCTATTCAAGGTATTGCAGCCGCGCGACGGGTGCATGACGATGCGTCAGAATTACGCGGATTTAGATTATTGGCAAAAATATTTGAAAGCGTTAAGGATTTTAGGAGAGCTTATCGTGCACAATTGATTTATTCTCGTCGCCAAGCCGACTTTTTGAAAATGCAACGCTCTCTGCACGCTCTTGACCTGGAAATCCGTTACTCTTTGAGTGAAAAGCAACGGAAAATCGAAGCATTAACCAAAGAAAATAGCTATCAAGCTTTACTTTTAGAGCAAAGCGGACAAATTGCACAACAAAATGAACAATTGCGACAATTCGCTTTCATTACCTCGCACGATTTGAAAGAGCCATTGCGTATGATTGGTACTTTTACCCAAATCATTCATAATCAATACGAAGGCAAATTAGGCGAAGAATCGGGAACCTATTTTAAATTTATCAACGAAGGTGTCAATCGTATGAATGCTCTGCTTGATGCCTTGTTGCAGTACGCCACGATTGATAAAAACATCATTGGCCCAGAGCCTGTTGATGTAGGCGATGTGATTCGCATAGCAAGAGCTAATTTGAATTTGAAAATAGAGGAAACGGATGCCAATATTTTATGCTTAGATATGCCAACAATCAATTCTGTACAGTCTCTTTTGACTCAATTGTTCCAAAACTTAATTGGTAATGCTATCAAGTTTCGCCAACCTTTGGGTCGTCCTATCATCCTCATTAGTACCGAAGAGCAAGCTGAGCATTGGCTTTTCAGCGTCGAAGACAATGGTATTGGCATTGACAGCAAGGATGCTGAACGTATTTTTACCATATTTCAACGTTTACACAAACGAACCGAATATGAAGGAACAGGCATTGGTCTCGCCATTTGCCACAAAATTGTGTCACAGTTAGGAGGGCGCATTTGGGTTGAGTCTGAATTGGGAAAAGGCTCGACATTCCGATTTACCCTTCCAAAGTAAGATTTTCCTATTTTTTTTAATAAAAACGACAACCGTAAAAGATATTAATATGTTTTAAGGGCAAAACTGTATCTTTGCACCGCTTTTTCAAAAAGCTCGTTTTTATATCATTGATAATAAATTCTTTTATAATGCAAGCAACGCAGAAAAAATTACCCTATAAGGTAAAAGACATCAACCTTTCAGCATGGGGTCGTAAAGAAATCAAATTGGCAGAAGCAGAAATGCCTGGTCTGATGGCTTTGCGCGAGGAGTTTGGTGCATCAAAACCACTTGCAGGCGCACGTATAGCAGGCTGCCTTCACATGACAATTCAAACAGCTGTTCTTATCGAAACTTTGGTCGAATTAGGTGCAGAAGTTTCTTGGTCTTCTTGCAATATTTTCTCTACTCAAGACCACGCAGCAGCAGCTATTGCAGCAGCAGGTGTGCCAGTTTTCGCTTGGAAAGGCATGAATGAAGAGGAGTTTGATTGGTGTATCGAGCAAACTTTGTTCGCTTTCAGCGATGATCAACCACTCAACATGATTTTGGACGATGGTGGTGACTTGACAAATATGGTACTTGACCGTTATCCTGAACTTGTCCACAACATTGGTGGTATTTCAGAAGAAACAACAACAGGTGTTCACCGTTTGTATGAGCGTGTTGTGAAAGGTACATTACCATTGCCAGCAATAAATATCAACGACTCCGTAACAAAATCGAAATTTGACAACAAATATGGTTGTAAAGAGTCGTTAGTAGATGCCATTCGTAGAGCCACGGATGTGATGATGGCTGGTAAAGTCGCAGTTGTCGCAGGTTATGGCGACGTTGGTAAAGGTTCTGCTGCTTCACTGAGGGGGGCTGGTTGTCGCGTTATTGTGACCGAAATTGACCCAATCTGTGCTTTGCAAGCGGCTATGGACGGCTTTGAAGTCAAAAAAATGGAAAACGCTATTCCTCGTGCGCAAATTGTTGTTACTGCAACAGGCAACTGCGATATTGTGACCGAAAAACATTTCCGTTTGATGGCAGATAAAACCATCGTTTGTAATATTGGTCACTTCGACAATGAAATTGATATGGCTTGGTTGAACAAAAACTATGGCTCAACTAAAGTTGAAATCAAACCACAAGTTGACTTATACAATATCGAAGGCAACGATATCATCGTTTTGGCTGAAGGTCGTTTGGTGAACTTGGGTTGTGCAACAGGCCACCCTTCTTTCGTAATGTCCAACTCATTTACAAACCAAGTATTGGCTCAGCTCGAATTGTGGCAAAACTCAGGCAAGTATGAAAACAAAGTTTATATGTTGCCTAAGCACCTTGACGAGAAAGTGGCACGTTTGCACTTAGCTAAAATTGGCGTTGAGTTGGAAGAGTTGCGTCCAGATCAAGCAGAATACATTGGTGTGAAAGTAGAAGGTCCATTCAAACCTGAATACTATCGTTACTAATAATGGAATTTTATAGTGCTTATAAAAATCTGATTATTAATATTTTATGTTGCAAAGCCGTTTCGAGACATCGAGACGGCTTTGTTCATTCGAGATACTGAGGGGGGATGAGGACAAAAAAAAATGGCATCTATGAGTCATAGTTGCCACCTAACAAATATAGAAGGACACAATTTTTTGCTTAGTTATTTGTCTTTAAAAAATATAAAATCGAGAGTGGTGACTTTGCAGTAAAAAACCACTCTCGGTTTTACGTTTACTAAGCTTGGCTTAAGAAATTAGTGCTTTTCAGCAGCTTTTTTCATATCAGCACCCGCTTTTTCAACTTTCTCGCCTACTTTTTGTACAGCCGCACCTGTCTTAGCTGCTGCACCGGCTGCAGCGTCTTTGACTACACCCGCTGCTGCACCAGCTTTATCAGCCGCGGCACCAGCCGCACCTTTTACTGCTTCGCCAGCCGCACCTGCTGCGCCTTTCACTGCACCCATAGTAGTATCCATAACAGCCGCACCCGCTTTACCAACAGAGTCAGCAGCAGCAGAAACAGTTTTGGCAGCAGATTCTACAACAGCAGGAGCTTTGGGTGCTTCAGAACAAGAAGCGAACATTGCACAAATTGCAAGAGCTTTAAGAACGTTTTTCATTTTCGTTAAAGAATTTGACGAGTTTTAAGAAGTATTTTTTAAAGACTACAAAGAGACAGACCCCCTCAGTAAACGTCACAGTTTTCGGACAAATATTTTTTGAAAAATATTTTTTCAAACAAAAATAGAATGTAACACATTGTCTATCAAAACAAAAATAGGTTTCACGGGTCTTTATGACCCGTGAAACCTATTTTATAATGTGGTTTTTGGCTGTCAATAAACCCCTTTTTTATTTTTTGAAAAAACGCGTTGTTAATACTGTTATATCATCAGGGTACTCTTCGCTGCCTTTAAAATCGGTGAGGCGTTCCATTAGTTTTTCATTAAAACGTCGAACAGTTAAGTCTTTGTTATCTTCCATAAAATCAACCACCAAATTTTCATTGAAATCTGCGCCAATGGGATTACGAACGTCGGTTATGCCATCTGTAAAAATCAACAATAGTGCTTCATCATCTATGGTCATTTCGCCCAATTCGAGCGTAGGTAAACTTTCAAAAAAACCTAGAATTGTACAGCCTTTTTCCAGAAGTTGTGTTTTTCCCTTATTTATCAAAATAGGTGGCATATGCCCCGCATTGATATATCGAAATTGGCGTGTCTGGGTGTCAATATCTGCAATGAAAGCTGTGATATATCGCTCACTTTTTGTCACACGCCACACTGCTTTGTTGAGTTGGCGAATAAACTCCTCTGGTGTTGTCGCACGCCGAACAATAGCATGAAGATTGGCTTGAAAATTTGCCATCAATAAGGCAGCTGCCAAACCTTTACCTGCAATGTCGGCGACGATGAATAAATAGCGGTCGGGGCTATAGCTGAAACAGTCAAAATAGTCACCCCCTACGCCAAAATGTGGTTTGTAGATGGCTGATACTTCAAACATTCCGTTTTTGGGCAGTTTATCAGGTACGAGTGCGCGTTGCATCTCGCCAGCTAGGGTCATTTCGTGATTGAATCGCTCTTGTTCTATTTGTCGTTTGAACAAACGTTTGTTTTCGATGGCAACGGCAGTGATGTTTGTGATAGTTGTTATCAATTGTACTTTGCTAAAATCAGACGCATCGTAGCCACCTATAAATGCATAAGCAATCGGTTTTTCTTTGTGAAAAACGGGTATGACCATGTCGAATAATTGAGCAAACGGATGTTTATTCTTTTCTAACTTGGTCAACGTATTGCCAAACGAGGCAAAAAGAGTGTGCATACCTCCATGCTCTAAATCATCCCTTCCAATGCCTTCGTATACCACACAATGCCAAGAGCCTATGTCAGGAATGAACAATGCCAATTTCCGAACACCTAACTCCCATGATAGGAACGACTTGTACATATCAAACAACCCTTCAGCCTTCACATTGTTGTTGATGGCTTGAGTAATATCCAACAAACGATTGATTTGCAATTGTTTGAGGAATAACTGACGCTCGCATTCTTCAATTTTTGACATGTGTGTTGTTTTGGTTTTAGTTGAATCACTGAGTTGTTGCACTGCACAATCTTGTACCACGCTACTCTTGATTTATTCTTTACTTTTGACATCTAAAGCATCACGGAAACCATTGCCAACTAAGTTGAACGCCAATACCATCAGCATGATAGCGATAGCAGGTATCAGTGCCAACATCGGCTTACCGCCAATGGCATAGCCATAGTTTTCATTCAGCATCGTTCCCCAACTCGGTGTCGGGGGTTGAATACCGAATCCTAAATAACTCAGTCCCGACTCAATCAATATCGCCGTTGCAAAATTTGAGGCAGCAACGACCATCACAGGACCTAAAATATTGGGTAGAATATGGCGCAACAAAATACGGCTTGTATTGAAACCCATACTTTGCGCCGCTTCGACAAATTGAATTTCTTTCAACAACATCACTTGCCCACGCACCAATCGGGCAACATCTACCCACATCGTCAATCCGACTGCCAAAAAGATGATACCAATGCCGCGCCCAAAAGCTAAAACGATGGCAAAGACTAGCAAAATAGTTGGAATAGACCATATTGTGTTGATAATCAACATAATCACATCATCTACGCGACCACCAAAGTAACCTGCCAAAGCACCTAACAAAATGCCAATAGTCAGTGATATGATGACAGCTATGAGACCTACTAAAAGGGAGATGCGAACACCTAAAATCAAACGACTCAATGTGTCGCGTCCAAAATTATCTGTACCGAGGTAGAAGACTTTTTCAAAAACTTGGCTTTCAGCCTGCTTGTTAGTTTGCTGAATATCAATTGTTTGAAGCTGGTTTATTAAATCAAAAAACTGATAATTTGAACCCAATGAGCTGATTTTTGGATTATCGGGATTGACTGCAAAGATAATATCAACAGGATGTACACGATTAGATACCCCCCTCAGTAATTGACCCGTTTCGGGGTTCTCACCAGCATATTTTTCAAATTCAAGCATATCCTGAGCTGTAGTACTATCTTGCACAAAATGGACTTGATTAATTGGCACAAAATCAAACTCTGAAGGCGCGCCAAAGAGCAATTTAGAAAACCAATTGGATTGTTTAATCTCTCTATTTTTCCGAATTTTGAGTATTTTGACCTTAAATCCAGGGTCTTTCAGAGCCACCATAGGCATTTGGTCGTTGGCATCAGGCGTGGCATCAGGTGCAATTACATAGCCTAAAAGAGCCACCAAAATCGCAAAAGCAATCACAACCAACCCAAATAGAGCAGGCTTGTTGCGCAAGAGTCGGCGCATCGCTTTTTGATTGGGTGAAAGATTTTCGGACATGGTTGTTTCTCGTTTTATTTTACTGTTCCTGTTTTTAGGTTATTGATTTGTGACCCTTTATATTATTTTTTAATTGGGTAAAAATAGAAAAAACACTTGACTTGTATCCACGGAATCAATTTTTTTTCAAATTGACCGAGTTTTCAGTAGAAACCCGTTAATTTGCATCAAATTTGTAACGAATATGCAATTTGTCAATTTTCAAGGTAAAAAGGTGGCTTATCGCATACAAGGCAAGGGACAAACACTCGTTTTGTTGCACGGCTTGTGTGAGGACAGCACCATTTGGGACGATTTTATAAAGAATTTGTCCGATTATAGAATTATTAGACCCGACCTCTCTGGTTTCGGCGGCTCAGAAATATTGCCCGCACACTCTATTGAAATGATGGCTGATAGCATCAAAGTTCTGTTAGATGAATTAAAAGTCACTCAATGCGTCATGGTCGGTCACTCCATGGGCGGATATGTGACCATGGCATTCGCCAAAAAGTACCCCTCAGTATTGAAAGGCGTTGGTCTATTTCATTCACACCCATTTGAAGATACAGAAGAAAAAAAAGAAGAACGCCGCAAAGGTATCGAGTTTGTAAAACGAAATGGACACATCATCTATGTCAAACAACTCATTCCAAAACTTTTTGCAGAGCTTTTTGCTACTTCCAACGAGTTTCTCATCAATAGTTTGATTCATAAAGCCACTCAATACCAACCTCAAACCATCATTGGCGCACAAGAAGCAATGCTCAACAGACCTGATTGTGGCGATGTTTTAAAAAATTTGCACTGCCCAGCACTGCTCATCATTGGTAAGCAAGACAAAACTGTGCCTTATCCGATTAGTTTACAAATGTTGCCTTTAGCAGCCACGTCAGAGATTCTTATATTACCAAAAGTCGCACACATGGGTATTTTCACAGCACGAGATCGCATTGTGAAAACCATTAAACATTTTATGGAACTTTGCCATACCTAACTACATGACACTCATCCTGATTGCTTTAGCAATATTACCAAGTCTGGTTATTGGCTATTGGATTTATCTGCAAGACCGCTATGAGAAAGAACCATTCAATCTTCTTTTCAAAGCGTTTGTTGTAGGCTGTGCCAGTACAATTCCTGCCATGCTGTTGCAATACCAATTTCAAGATTTGGAAGATGGTGACAGTCTGATGGCAACAGCCATTTTTGCTTTTGCGGTTGTTGGTTTCACCGAAGAATTATCCAAATTTCTACTTCTCCGTTTTTTTATATATCCCAACGATGAGTTCAATGAGCCGATGGATGGCATTGTCTATGCCGTTATGGTCAGTATGGGTTTTGCCACAGTCGAAAACCTAATATACGTTCTGACCAACGACGGAGGCATAAATACCGCTATAGGTCGAGCATTCACTGCCGTTCCTGCTCATGCAGCTTTTGCCGTTTTGATGGGTTCGTATATTGGTTTAGCTAAGTTTGTGCCTGAACGGCGCAACTACTATATGTTCATCGGTTTAGGACTTGGTATTTTTTTTCATGGTTTATACGATTTTTTTCTTCTACAAAAAGTGTATCAAGGTTTGGGTGCATTAGCTATTGGTGCGTTAGTCTGGGGCATTTCAGCCTCACGACAGTTAATCCGTTTAGGGCAAGAACTGTCGCCGTTCAAACCGCGTTTTGAAGAAAATGATGAACAAATTCAACCGATTGTATTGGAAGAAACAAGTAAATTAGAAAAAACAGACGAGAATCAACAATCAAATAATGCACCTAAGGACGATTTAGAAATCAAAAACGACAATGTGATTTGATTAAATTGAAAAAAATCACCCCCTCAGTAAAATAAAGAAAAATGCTACCCAACGACATCATTCGCCCTCACGTCGAAGATTTATATGCCGACGAAATTGCATTTCTAATAGAAAACGACGACAAATCCAAGCCTTCGAATTGGCAAATGTCGCCTTGGGCTGTCGTAACCTACCTTTTAGGAGGCAAATTGAAAGGAAAAACAATTGAACCTAAATACTTTGGTAATCGCCGATTGATAGAAGTAGCTGTGGCAACTTTGGTGACAGACCGTGCTTTACTTCTGCTGGGAGTGCCAGGAACAGCAAAAACTTGGGTAGCAGAACACTTAGCCGCTGCAATTTCAGGCAATTCAAAACTCTTAGTGCAAGGCACTGCGGGTATGAATGAAGAACAAATTCGCTATGGCTGGAATTATGCACGCCTCATTGCCGAAGGTCCGAGTCAATCTGCCTTGGTTGCCAGCCCTGTAATGACAGCCATGGCAACAGGCAAAATGGCAAGAGTTGAAGAACTCACCCGTATCCCAAGCGATGTGCAAGATACTTTGATTACTCTCTTGTCTGAGAAAGTGTTGCCTGTTCCAGAGTTAGGCATTGAAATTCAAGCACGCAAAGGTTTTAATCTCATTGCCACTGCCAATGACCGTGATAGAGGTGTCAATGAATTGTCGAGTGCCTTACGTCGCCGCTTCAATACGGTTGTTTTACCCTTACCTTCTACTTTTGAGGAAGAAGTGAAAATTGTACAAAATCGAGTCGAAAAAATAGGTCAAACACTCGATTTATCCGCTAAAACAGCCCCTTTAGCAGAGATTCAACGCCTTGTAAAGATATTTCGAGAACTCCGAAATGGCGTAACCGACGATGGTGCAACGCGTTTGAAGTCCCCCAGCGCACCCCTCAGTACAGCTGAAGCTATTTCGGTTATCACAAGCGGTCAAGCTCTTGCAGCGCATTTTGGCGATGGACAAATGAGTGCATTAGATTTAGCTGCGGGTATTACAGGAGCAATTATCAAAGACCCTGTACAAGACAAAACAGTGTGGTTAGAATATTTGGAAACTGTCGTAAAAACGCGAGAGGAATGGAAGGATTTGTACAAAGCTTGTAGAGATATGGTCAGCTAATAAACGGTTAAAATTACAAAAGCCTTACATTCAACGTTTTAGAATGTAAGGCTTTTGTACTTTTTATGATACCCCTCAGTATTTTTACTTAACGCGCAGTTGTTGACCTGGTTTGATGATATTGTCAGTCAAACCATTCAACTCTTTCAATTTATCCACCGTTAAACCATACTTGCGAGAAATAGCCCATAATGTTTCGCTTTGAGCAACTGTATGATATTGCGCACCAGCAGGAGTCGTTGTGGGCTTGGTTGTAGGCGTAGTTACAGGTTTTGTTGGAGTGGGTGTTGTTGGCTTCGTCGTCGTTGCAGGCGTACTTGGTTTGTACGTTGTGCTTGGCTTGTTATTCGACGGGTAAGTCGTTGTTGTCCCGCCCGACGATGGATAAGACGGGTAAGATGGATATTCTGTCGTTGTTGATGGATAAGTCGTTGTTCCACCTGATGACGGATATGTTTCGACAGGTGTACTACCTGAAGGTGGCTGATAGTAAGGTGGATTGTTGATTGGCGATGCCTGTCCACCGTTGTTACCATTATTGATAGGAGTGATGTCAAAACCTACACCACCTTGATTGTTTGAAGGCTGATTTGGATTATTATTGACAGTGCTTGGGTTGGTTGAGGCGGGCATATCAGGGTTGCAGCGTCTCCACTCACCAAATGTATCGCGTAGAGCAGGTTTTTCCGCTCCTTGAAACCAACCACGGCGTAACAAAATGATTTGCCCTACTGCAGGTTGTTCGCCTTGGCGCATTTCATTTTTTGAATATAATTTTGACAATTTGACACCAAATTTTTGTGAAATATCATACATCGTTTCACAATCTTTGACTCGGTAGCTTCTTTCGTTGCCTGTCCAGTAGTTCCGCTTTTTTTGCAAGTAAATGAGAGTACCTTCGGGCAGTGGTGTGCGAGGGTCTGGCAATTCTTCATTGTACTCTTGCAAATTGGCAATACTAATACCATATTTTCCAGCTAATTCATAAGGTGTCATGTTACCGTAAGAACGGGCATATTTGGTGTTATTGCGCACCCCCTCAGTATCTTGAGGTTTTTGATCGACACCATTTTGTTCATTCTGGGCATTTTCCCAACCTGGAATCCAAGAGCCATTGCTGTTATTACCACTGTTATTGCCATTATTGTTGGGTTTATTGGTGTTTCCAGAACCACCACTGACTGGGAAATCGTCGTTGGGGCGACTGCCAGAGCCGTTATTGATGTTCGAAGCCACATCTTTCAAAGAAAGATTATCGTACTGTGACAATTGGAAATCTTCGATGATTTTGACCAATTTTTCAGAATAGTCAGTAGCTGTTGCATAGCCAGCACGCTCTAAACCTTCAGCCCAACCCACATAGTCATTTTTAGGCAAGTTGAACAAAAATCCATAACGATTGACTTTACGTGGGTCGCGTAAAAACTCAGAATGGGCTACAAAAGACTCATCTGGATTTTTGTAAACCCGAAAACAAGATTTTATTAATTGACCTGTCAGGGGGTCTTTGTCGTCATCTTCTTTGTAGTAACGTTCACCCTGCCAATCGGAGTGACATTTTATGCCAAAATGATTGTTGTAATTGGATGACAAAACACTACGACCTGCATCGGACTCAAGCAGACCTTGTGCCAATTTGATGCTAGCGGGTACCCCTGTACGCTCCATTTCGCTGATGGCAATACGTTTGAAACGCTCGATATAACCTTTGCGCGCTTCAAGGTTCGACATGGGTTTGGGAGCTGTCGGTGTATTGTAAGAAGTTGGTACTTTATCCTTTGTTGATGTCGTACGGCTACTTTTGAACGTATCGCATGACGATAACGATAAAATAGCCACAGATAACAAAGCAAATCCCCAATTAAACGAAGAGGACATTAAGAGGCTTTTCTGTTTCATAGTGATTCAAAATAAATTTTGTCTGAAAAAATAATTGTAGATGCACGAAATATACTGTTTTTCAAACGATTTTACATTAGTTATTATTACGATTGATAGTTGTAATAATTAATCCAACATGTTTGAAGTTCAAAGTTAAAGTTTTATGTCGAAATGTTACTAAAAAAGACACAATTTCATGTTTTTCAAATGTAAAAATACCTAATTGGTTTTAATGTCCCCGACGACTCTGAAACAGTGGTTATACATAAAAAGTTAAAAACGATGCATACAACCAATAAATTACACGTCAATACCTACTTTTGCTCTAATAATTTTTTGTCACAATGAAAAAGGATAAAACGACATGAAAAACTACGCATATAAACTATGCAAAGAAAAAGGCTATTGGCATGTAATTGTTGGAATACTATTAATAAACACAACTGTTTTGGAGGCTCAAATCAATGCTTTTGTTGGCTATGCTTACGTTCAAAATACGGACAATAAGATATTCAACGGCATCATCGAACGTTACAATGCCAACAACCCGACCCTCCTGCAACCCATGGCAACACTCAAATATTTGCATGGTGTTGATTTGGGCATTCGGTATCGCATCCCCTCAGTAAGTTTTGAGTTTAATTGGATTAATAAGTTCAACAACATCAACGACCGTAAAATGGCGACCGACAATACAGAGTATCGAAATGTCATTTATTACAAAAGTCAGACATTTTGTTTAGGTCTCGAATTTTATCACGAGTGGTTTGGCATAGGTTCTTCGATTGACTGGAATAAATTGATACTCCGAAAAGAAAAATCAAGCGATAGAATCAAAGAAACATGGCTATCACAAGGTGGCTTGTCTAATCATACTTTCTTGAACTTCGAGATAAATATGAACGATGCTATGGCGTTCAGCATTCGTCCTTTTGTGCAATTACCTTTGTATCAAAATGATTTTTATCCTGTTGAAACGAAACTCAACCCACATTTGGTAGGTTCTGTTGACCCCAACGACTATAAACAAAAAATCGTCAACTGGGGTATCAAACTCCTTTTTGTAAATGGTACAAAATCGCGTTAAATGTCATTTTTAAACTATTGTCGTTAGGCTTTTATCGCTTTTTTTCCCTTTTCCACTATATTTGTGTGATTATTCATTTATTAATGATAAATAAAAATGAGAGCATTTTCCTTTCTCGTCCTCCTCTTTTCGTTCAGTGCTTTGTCTTATGCACAAAAACCGTTGCCCAGCAAAGGCGATGATGACTCCTTGCCTAGTTTTACAGTGGCACGTAAAGACACATGGTTGCACCGTTTTGAAAAAAGACAGCAAAAAACCGTAGAGCTTTTAGGTTTGACAGAGCCACAAAAGCGAAGCCTTGATGTGTTAAACGATAATTACGTAACCCAAAGAGCAAACTTGCAAGAGGATAAAACACTTAATCTTCAATCGCGTCAAGCTAAAATAGAAACATTGAGGCGCGAAAGAGAAACAAAATTCAAAAATATCTTAACTGTTACACAATTAGCAAAGTGGAATGAATTACGAAAGTTGCAGAAAAAGAAAACTTTTAGGAAAAAATAAATGACAATAGACTTTTAATTTTTAAGCACCGCTCTATTCGAAATACTGAGGGAGCCTTATATGTTTTTGGGCTACCAAAAAATTAAATATATTGAAAATGAAAGCAACTCACACACTTAAAAATATTTTCAGCTACATAAACTGCCTTATTTTTTACTTCATTTTTGTAGGAGAGTCATGTATGTATTTCTCAACACAGTCAAACGGAAGTGATGAGCATACTGCCACTGAAAACGCGGAGCAGAAAGTCATTAAAGAAGTTATTTTGATTGATAATGGTGCAGTCGTACCTGACCCAAAAATTAGACGTTTGGTTTTAGCTCTAAAAAATAAAGACGAAATTATGCTGTCCTATTTAGAGCCTGATGAAAATAGCGACAATGAAGATATTATCATCACAAATGACAGTCACGATATTATTAGAGATGAAATTGAAAAAATTGCAGACTATGCCGAAGATGGAATGGATGTAAAAGCAGGGAAACAACCTTGTGTAGGTATGAATAGTATGGATATTGCTGTTGTCTATAGCACAGGAGATACAGCTCGATTTGCAGTGACAGGGGCAGCACGTTGCGACCCAACGCTCTACCCCTCAGTATGGGCATTGGATTCGATGGCAACACAGGCTTTTAGAACGCATAAGAACAGACCACATTGAAATATGGCAATAACAACATTAATAGTAAGTTTAAAATCAATTAATTATGAACAAAATTGAACACATCGGTATTGCTGTTAAAAGCATTGAATCGAGTAATAGTGTGTTTGAAAAGTTACTCGGCGTAGCCCACTACAAAATGGAGGAAGTCGCTACTGAGGGGGTCTTAACATCGTTTTTTAAAATCGGTGAATCTAAAATCGAACTGTTAGAAGCTACGCGGGAGGATAGCCCAATCGCTAAATTTATCGAAAAACGCGGCGAAGGTATTCATCATATCGCTTTTGATGTCACAGACATTCGTGCAGAAATGGTGCGATTGCAAGACGAAGGCTTCACTCTTCTGAACACAGAACCGAAACGTGGCGCAGACAATAAGCTCGTTTGCTTTTTGCATCCCAAAGGTACGAATGGTGTTTTGGTGGAGTTATGCCAAGAAGCGAATTGAGTTTTTAAAGGCAATGATATTTTAAAGGTCGGTGAAGTGTCAAACTTTGCTGACCTTTCTTATTTTCAATTGTAAAATTTTACAAAATACTGAGGGGGTATAAGTTTGATTTGTGAAATAAAGGCTTACTTTTAGCACTTAAAACAAAATTTTATTATGGCTAATCTGAATACAACATTAAACAAAACCAACACTTATGATGCCATTGTGATTGGTTCTGGTATGAGTGGTGGCTGGGCCGCGAAAGAACTGAGCGAAAAAGGGTTGAAAACACTCGTGCTTGAAAAAGGACGTATGGTCAACCACATCGAAGATTATCCGACGATGATGACCGAACCTTGGGAACTGGAACTGAGGGGGGCACTGACAGAAGAAGATAAGAAAAAATATCATATCCAAATGCGCAGTGGCTTTGTGGGCGAAACAAGTAAACATTTTTATACCAACGACCTTGACAACCCTTACGTAGAAGAAAAACGTTTTGATTGGATTCGGGGCAATCAAGTAGGTGGTCGTACTCTGCTGTGGGGTAAACAAGTCTATCGTTGGAGTGATTTGGACTTTGAAGCTAATGCCAAAGAAGGTATTGGCGTTGACTGGCCTATTCGCTACAAAGATATTGAGCAGTGGTACACGTATGTTGAAAAATTCGTGGGTGTCAGCGGAGAAAAATTAGGTTTGTCCCATTTGCCTGATGGCTATTTTTTGCCACCAATGGAATTAAATTGCCTTGAAAAACATTTTAGAAAAGAAGTTGCTGCAAAATTCAAAGGTCGCCCTGTGACGATCGGTCGTGTGGCTCACTTGACTGAGCCAAAACCTTGGCATTTGGAATTGGGTCGTGGTCAATGTCAAAACCGCAATCGTTGCTCGCGTGGTTGCCCTTATGGAGCTTATTTCAGTAGTAATTCAGCAACTTTACCTGCGGCTAATCGAACCAATAATTTTGTGATTCGCCCCAACTCAATTGCTCATTCCATTGTTTTCGATGAAAAACTGAACCGTGCAACGGGTGTGCGTGTGGTGGACAGCGAAACTAAGGAAATGATTGAATTTAAAGCTAAAATTATTTTCTGCTGTGCTTCGACAATGGCGACGACCCAAATCCTACTCAATTCTACGTCCAATCGTTTTCCAACAGGCATGGGCAATGATAGTGGTGAATTAGGTCATAATATCATGGATCACCATTACCACGTTGGTGCAATGGGCAAATTCGACGGCATGGAAGATCAATATTATAAAGGTCGCCGCCCTAATGGTTTGTTCATTCCGAGATATGTTAATATTGATGAAGCCTCTAAAAATCCGAATTTTTTACGTGGTTACGACTTTCAAGGCTTTGCAAGCCGTGCTGAATGGGGGCGTGGCGGCAATGATACTGAGGGGGTCGGCGCAACATTTAAAGATTCACTTTTCAAACCTGGCCCATGGAGTTTGTCTCTTATGGGTTTTGGTGAAATACTGCCTAACCACGACAATCACGTCCGTTTGGATAAAGAAAAAAAAGACAAATGGGGTATTCCACAACTCGTTTTCAGTGCTGAAGTCAGAGAAAATGAACTCAAAATGCGTGAACAAATTAAAAAAGATGCGGCTGAAATGCTCGAACAAGCTGGTTTCAAAGAAATTTTTGCTTTCGACAATATAGGTGGTATCGGCAATGGCGTGCATGAAATGGGAACAGCCCGAATGGGCCGTGATCCTAAAACATCAGTTCTGAATGCCAATAACCAAATTCATGCTGTGCCAAATGTGTTTGTGACAGATGGGGCTTGTATGACCTCATCATCTTGTGTCAATCCATCAATCACGTATATGGCACTGACAGCAAGATCTGCAGATTTTGCAATTAAAGCATTGAAAAGGAATGAGTTGTAAGACAAAATGAATTATAAAGCAGAGGAGCATAGGTGCTTTATTGAGGTAATTCAAATTAATTTTAAAAAAATGAATCGTAGAGAAGCCATAAAAAATACTGCCCTTTTCATCGGTTATGCTGTATCAGCAGGGGCATTGACAGAAACTTTTATTTCGTGCCAAAATGACAGTCGAACAGTTAGTTTAGATTGGAAACCAGAGTTTTTAACTACGAATCAAGCCAATACATTGGCAGAAATGGCAGAAACCATACTGCCTCGCACGGCTACACCTGGCGCAAAAGACATTGGTGTTCCACAGTTTTTAGACAAAGTATTGAAAAAGTTGCTCAACGAAGCCGAACAAAAAGACTTTGTAGCTGGCTTAGAAGCCTTAGAAAAAATGTGTAAAAGTGCCTATGGCAAATACTTCGATGAATGTACCAAAGAGCAACGAGAAGCCTTGTTGCTGAAAATGGATAAAGAAGCTACAAAGTTTCCTCCCAATATGTGGGGTATTACGTTGGTCGAAAAACCTGAGCCGATTACTTTTTACAGACGCTTAAAAGGTTTGACTTTGATGGCATACTTCACATCTGAAAAAGTGGCAAAAGACATACTTGTTTATGACCCCATACCAGGGCAGTATATAGGATGTATGCCACAAAATGGACAAAACTCTTGGAGTGAATAGTGCGAAATACTGAGGGGTAATTGCACTGATGGTATCAAGTCATTGATGTAATCTTCCATTATAAGAATTCATACAACACAACTAAGTAGTCAAAAATAAGTTTTCGTGCATTTCAGACGCCGCCTTTGGCGGAGAAAAGGACT
>JAEUUP010000130.1 GCA_016787525.1 Saprospiraceae bacterium
CTATCGTGGATGGCTTCTTTGAAATGGGCTAAAAAATACTGCGTAATCGGACTCGTGCCATATAAACACAGCCCTAAGATGAGTTGAATATGCGCAATGGTGGCCGTTGTCAGGCGAAGTGTGTGGTCAAATGGTGTGAAGATTAAGCCTTTGCGCCAACCGTAATAGGCGCGAAGCACCGTTGCAACAAGACTTATCAGTACCAACCAACGGGTTGTTGAATGCAGAATTAAAAGTGAGTAGTACATTATCAAAATTTTTAGGTGCAAAATTATGAAACAAAGAATCAGAATTGGCTGCGGTGCTGGCTTTTCGGGCGATAGGTTGGACCCCTCAGTCATTTTGGCTAAAGAGGGCGACTTAGACTATTTGATACTCGAATGTTTGGCGGAACGAACCATAGCTTTGGCACAAAAGCGCAAACGTCAAGACCCCAACAAAGGTTATGACCCGCTTTTGGAGCGTCGGGTTACATCCTTGTTGCCCTTGTTGGTCGAGAAAGGCATTCGCCTCATCACGAATATGGGGGCAGCCAATCCCATTGCGGCGGCAAAGAAGGTGGTCGAAATAGCGCAAAACTTAGGTCTTAAAGTAAAAGTGGCGGCTGTCTATGGAGATGATGTCTTTGACGATATAGACCCCTCAGTATCGGCCATGGAAACGGGCAAACCGCTAACAGCATCAGGTGAATTGATTTCTGCAAACGCTTATTTGGGTGTTGAAGGTATTCTCGATGCTTTGAACAATAACGCTCAGATTATCATCACAGGTCGCGTGGCTGACCCTTCTCTTTGTTTAGCACCTATGATTTATGACTTGGGTTGGTCTGAAAACAACTACGACTTGATGGGAAAAGGCACTGTGATTGGGCATTTGTTGGAATGTGCGGGGCATATCACAGGCGGCTATTTTGCCGATCCTATCAAGAAACCTGTGGAAGGTATGGACAGCTTAGGGCATCCGTTTGCCGATGTGTTTGCCGATGGCTCTGCGGTTATCAGTAAGGTGGCGGGTACGGGTGGCATTGTTAATCTGCAAACAGCCAAAGAGCAGCTCTTGTACGAGGTCATCAACCCTTACGAGTACATAACGCCCGATGTGGTGGCAGATTTCACAACAGTGCGACTGGCGGAGGTGGGTGCGCATCAAGTCCGTGTCACAGGCGGAACGGGCAAAGTCAAACCGCCGAGCTACAAAGTGAGCGTGGGTTACAAAGCTTTCTACTTGGGTGAGGGCGAAATCTCGTATGCAGGGCCTCATGCACTGGCAAGGGCGCAACTGGCGGGCGACATCATTGAGCGACGCATCCGTTCCCTCGTTGCGCCTCAAGGCGATGTGTTCCAAGATGTGCGGATTGATTACATCGGTTGGAATGCGGTGCATCGCACAACTTTTGGCACCCCCTCTCCGAAGGAGTCTTATCAGACAGTATCGCCGCCTGAAGTGCGGCTGCGGGTGGCGGTCAAGGCAAAAACACCCGAAGAGGCGGCTCTGATTGGCGAAGAAGTGGAGGCACTCTACACCAACGGTCCTGCGGGAGGCGGTGGCGTGCGCAAATATGTCAACGAAATCATTGGTATTGTTTCTGTCTTGATGGACAGAAGCCACATTTCACCTAAAATAAGTCTTTTTGAATCATGAAATTGTATGAAATCGCACACAGTCGCGCAGGTGACAAAGGCCCTATCTCCACTTTGTCTTTGATACCTTTTGACGAGAAAGACTACGATTGGTTGTGTCGAACCGTCACCGTTGACAAGGTGAAGGCGCACCTCCAAAACATTGTTTCGGGTGACATCATTCGTTATGAAATGCCCAACGTGGCCGCGCTCTTATTTGTCTGTTACGATGCGTTGATGAGCGGCGTGACCACCTCTTTGGCATTGGATACGCACGGTAAGGCATTGAGTTATGCCCTTTTGGAGTTGGAGATTGACGAACCTTAACAGGGCAAAACATAAAATTTACTGAGGGGGTGCAAAAGTTAGTCGGCTTTGCGCCCCTTTCTCGTAGGCGGGTTCATTGGGTACAATAGGCGGTTGATTTTGCTTGTTTTTAGCCGCCTGTAGCTGCAATCTTGCGCAATTTACTTGATTTATTTTCTAAAATATAGTTTTGTTTAATAGTTTTATGCTGAAATTTTATTCCGAAATCTATCAAAAAGTGTATTTAATTAAGCAGTTTGAATAATCAAAACTTATCTTTATGCATATAGTTTTGCATAGACTTTGGACAAATAAACACCCGCTTTGAGTTTTTTTACCAAGCCATTCTATTTTTGTTTTTGCGCCATCAGCTTTTGTCGTTTGTTTTTCAAATGTGTCAACAAGGTCGCTTTATTGGGTCTCATTGACCCCCCTCAGTATTGAAACGTCTGAAAGCCTTTTTACAAAACAAAGGACTTTAAATACTAAAAGAGGTAGAAAATGCAGCAACGATAGTAGAAAGTGCAGCAACGATAGTAGAAAGTGCAGCAATGATGGTAGAAAATGCAGCAATGACGGTAGAAAATTAAGCAACGATGGTAGAAAGTGCAGCAATGATGGTAGAAAATGCAGCAACGATGGTAGAAACCGCAGCAACGATGGTAGAAACCGCAGCAACGATGGTAGGAAATGCAGCAACTATGGTAGGAAATGCAGCAACTATGGTAGAAAATGCAGCAACTATGGTAGAAAATGCAGCAATGACGGTAGAAAATGCAGCAACGACGGTAGAAAATGCAGCAACGACGGTAGAAAATGCAGCAAGGTATGGTAGAAAATGTAGCAATGATGGTAGAAAATGCAGCATAGCATGGTAGGAAATGCAGCATGATATGGTAGGAAATGCAGCATGATATGGTAGGAAATGCAGCATGGTATGGTAGGAAATGCAGCATGATATGGTAGGAAATGCAGCATGGTATGGTAGAAAACGCAGCAATGACGGTAGAAAATGCAGCAATGACGGTAGAAAGTGCAGCAATGACGGTAGAAAGTGCAGCAACGATGGTAGAAAATGTAGCAATGACGGTAGAAAATGCAGCAACGATGTTAAAAAATGCAGCAATGACGGTAGAAAATGCAGCAATGATGGTAGAAACCGTAGCAACGATGGTAGAAAATGCAGCAACTATGGTAGAAAATGCAGCAACGATTGTAGAAAACGCAGCAACGATGGTAGAAAATTAAGCAAGGTATGGTAGAAAGTGCAGCAACGATGGTAGAAAATGAAGCAACACTTTGAGCATCGGCGGTTGGCGAAAGGGCGGGTGCAAAAGCGAAAATAAAAATATTAAAACATCTTAAATACACAGTTCTTATGAAAAAACCTCTTTTGACGGTCTTGTCTCTTTTAATGGCCCACATAGTGGCTTTTGCTGCCATGACTTTAGAAAAATTGCAAACGGATTATCAAACCAATCCCATAGGTATGGACGTAACGCAGCCGCAATTCAGTTGGCAGATGAAGGCAACAGACAACCGCAGAGGTTATGTGCAAACAGCGTATCAAATCGTTGTGACAAATGCCAAAAAACAAGTGGTGTGGGATTCAAAAAGAACAAACGGCGATGTGTCGCATGGCATCACCTATGCAGGTACGCCCTTGAATGCCACCACCCGCTACACGTGGAAGCTGACCGTTTGGAACAATTTTAACGAAATGGCGACCCGAACAGCATGGTTTGAAACAGGTTTGATGAACCCCTCAGTAAGTGCGTGGGACAATGCGCAATGGATTGGCGGAGGCGATGCAGATTTGGTGCTGTACAGTCCTGCATTGTCTGTTTTCAAAGCTCTATACACCCTTCAGTTGGATAAAAACAGTGGTTCGACCCGCGCCGCATTCGTCTTAGGTGCAAACGACCCGCGCTTGATGAACAAAAATATGAACCTCAAAGGGCTCGAAAACGCACACAACCAAAGCTATGTGGCGTTTGAATTGGATATTTCGGGCGTATCGGAAGCTGCCGATGGTCTGGCGCGGTGTCATATTTTTAGAGTCGGTTATACCCCAACCGATAGCCCCGACAAACCTTTTGCCAGCCTCGATATTCCTCACAGCATCATTGATGCCGCCAACAAGTACGACAAGCACAGTTTCAACATCGAAAGCGTGTTTGGGACAGTAGAGGTATTTGTAGATGGCAAAAAATTGATAGAGAAAAACCCTGAGCCAGCGGGCTTTGGTCGCGGCGGACTCAATATCAATCCCGTCGGTCGTGGTGGTGACTTCATCAGTTTCCCCATGTTGGCAGATATTGGTTTTCAAACGGCAGCAAACCAAGTGGCTTATTTCTCCGACGTTGCCATCAAACACTTCCGTTCACCCAGCAATACCTTGTTTGCGGAGAACCTCAACGACAAGAGCTATACAGGTATTTTCAAAAACGATAAACTGACCATTGAAAACAAAGCGTATAAAATAGCAGAAAAAGCACTGATTACAGCAAACCCGAGCCGAAACGCTGCGCCCATGCTGCGCCACACGTTTTCGGCGCAAGCCAAACCCATTGCACAAGCCCGTTTGTATGTCACCGCCAGAGGTATTTATGAGATGTATATCAACGGCAAGCGCATCGGCGACGACTATTTCAATCCAGGTTCGACCCAATACAACTTGCACCACATGTATCAAACCTACGACGTGACCCCCTCAGTAAAAGCAGGTAAAAATGCCATCGGCGCATGGCTCGGCGAAGGCTGGTGGTCGGGCAACGTCACCTACACAGGCAGCAATTGGAACATGTTTGGCGACCGGCAGTCGTTATTGTGCAAGTTGGTGATTGCTTATCAAGACGGAACAACACAAACCATCATATCGAACCCCGCAGAATGGAAGCTGTTTACTGAGGGGCCGATTCGCAACGGCAGTTTCTTTCAAGGCGAAGTCTATGATGCCAATCGAGAAAGTGCCATCAATGGTTGGACAACCACCAACTACGACGACAAAAACTGGAAAGCCGCATCAGCAGTCCCTTTAGAGGGAACAACCGCCGCCGTAACGGTGACAAAAGAGACAGGATACAAAAGCTGCCAGCTCATTGGACAAATGGGAGAGAACGCACGCCTCGTAAAAACCTTGACAGCACAATCAGTCGAAGAAGCACGCCCCAAAGTATTCGTCTATGATATGGGACAAAACATGGTCGGCGTGCCGAAAATCGTGATTAAAAACGGCACAAAAGGACAACAGATAACACTGCGCTTTGCAGAAGTGAAATACCCCAACCTACCCGAATACAAAGGTCAAGAAGGCATGGTGATGATGGAAAACATCCGCGCCGCCCTTGCCCACGATGTGTATATACTGAGGGGGGGCGACGAAGTGATACAGCCGCGCTTCACCTTCCACGGCTACCGTTTTTTAGAGATAACAGGCATCGAGAAAGCCCTTCCGATACAAGATGTTATGGGATTGGTCATCAGCTCCGTCGCAGAGTTATCGTCAGAATACAAAACATCGAATGACTTGGTGAATAAGCTGTGGCAGAACATCACATGGTCGTTGCGAAGCAACTTCTTATCCATCCCGACCGACTGCCCACAGCGCAACGAGCGATTGGGTTGGTCGGGAGACATCTCTGTTTTTTCACGCAGCGCGACATACTTGACAGATGCCAATATGTTTTTGAGAAGACACCTTTTAGGTATGCGCGATGTGCAAGCAGAGAGTGGTCGCTTCACCGATGTCGCTCCTTTAGGCGGTGGTTTCGGTGGTACACTGTGGGGCAGTGCAGGCATCGTCGTGGCGTGGGAAACCTACCAACAATACGGCGATAAAGCCCTTTTGTCAGAACATTACGAGGCAATGAAACGCTATATTCAGTTTTTAGAAACAAAAATAGATAAAAACACAGGCATACTAACCGAAGGTCCTTTAGGCGATTGGTTGAGTCCAGAAGGCAATAAGAACGATAACACGCTGTTTTGGATGGCTTATTTTGCTTATGACTTAGATATTATGAGTCAAATGGGCACCGCCTTAGGCAAAAACGACGACGCAACAACCTACAAAAGCCGTAGTGCCAGCATCAAAAAGGTCTTCAACGAAGTGTATGTGGACAAAGCCACACACCGCACAGTCAAATCAGGTCTAAAAACAGGCTTTATAGGTGCGCCCAACGAAACCGATAAAAGAACAAACACCGAGAAAGGCAAACTCATGGACACCCAAGCATCGTATGCCATCCCCTTAGCGTTGGGTACATTCGATGCAGACAATAAGCCCTTCGCCAGTCAGCATCTCAACGAAACCATTCAGCGTAGAAGCAAAGACGACAGCGGCGTTGAGCGACCTGAATACTCTTTGATGACAGGCTTTATAGGTACAGCCTCTATTATGGAAGCCCTTTCCGAAAGTGGCAACACTACCACCGCATACAGGCTTTTGCAACAAAAAACTTATCCATCGTGGCTCTATTCAGTGGTCAACGGAGCGACTTCCATTTGGGAACGCCTCAACTCCTATACCGTCGAAAATGGCTTTGGTGGCAACAACAGTATGAATTCTTTCAACCACTATTCGTTTGGTTCTGTGGCAGCTTGGATGTACAATTATTCTTTAGGTATTCAACGCAGCCCCGATAAAGTGGGCTTCAAGCACATCGTCTTACGACCCACACCCGACCCCGACAACCGCATGACTTGGGCTTCTGGTTACTACCGTTCCATCTACGGTACAATCAGCAGCGAGTGGAAAAATACTGAGGGGGGCAAATGGACGTACAAAACCACCATCCCTGCCAACACAACAGCAACAGTTTATCTCTCAACCACCTCTTTGAGCAACATCAAAGAAAGCGGTACTGTGCTGAGTCAAGCCAAAGGCATCCGTCAAGCCCGTTTTGAAAACGGGAAAGCCGTGATGACTTTAAGTTCTGGCACTTATGTGTTTGAGATAAAGTAGTGTGTTTGTACACTTAGCAACTGTTTTAAGACGACAACCCCCTCAGTATTTTAAGGTCTTAACTTTACTAAAAAACGTTCAATTTGCCTGCGATGCCTCAAAATGTGAACAATGGCATGTTCTAATAGCTGTTCTGCATCGAATCGTTGACCCCAACGAGTAACTATTTTTTTGGAATCGTCTAATTCTTCAATGTCCATGTTTGGATAATCGTCAAACACTTGCACATTATAAGCAAACATGGCATCAATGGCTTGGTTGTAAGCTTCAGAACTGTCTAAAAGGTGTGTTTCACAGAAAGGCAATCTTTCGCCTGCATGGTTGCGGATATAAATAGCATAGCCATAACCAGAACGCACTACATGAGCCAAAACAGTCTGAATGGAAAGGCAATCGGGGTCTTTGGTAACAGTGTCTGCAATTGTCGTCAATTCAGTAGGCGTTACAGTTTCGATAACAGTTTTCATGTCTCTAAGAGCGCGTTCATATTCATCGAGTAGTGCGCCGATAGCTCCATTATTGCGGTAAGTTTGAGTTGTTTTAACTGCCATAATCATTAGTTTTAGAATTTTTAGTAGCAAAAATACTAAAAAAAGAACGACGTTGATACCCCTCAGTACCAACGTCGTTCTTTCATTCAATCGAGAAGTCCAAATCGTCTTATTTAGTGTATAATTTGCACCTGCTTTGTCACATCACGCTTGCCTTGCGCCGAAATGCGAATCAGATATTGACCGTTTGGTTGTTCCGCTACATTGAGTTGAACGGTTGAACCCTTACCATTCTGAACAGTTTGAGTTGTTACAGGCTGACCAAAACGGTTATAAAGCTGGATTGTAACCGTTTGGTTGTTGTAAGAAGCCAAATCAATGTCAATGACATCATTGGCTGGGTTCGGAAACACCTTAACCGCATTCACGTTACTAAATGATACTTTCTGAACCGTTGAAACTTTTTCTAAGCTATCCAAATAGACCACCTTGATGCGGTAGAAATTGTCCCCCTCAGTAGGTTGCTCATCGTAAACAGTTTGATATGTCAACGAGTTGTCGAAAGTTGTGTTGTTGACAATCTTCAAAGATTCAAATTTGCCTGATGTTGTGTTGAACTTCTCAAGGTTGTAGTAGTCGTTTTTGAAACCTGTGTTGTCCACCCAATCAATTCTTGCTCGATTGAGTTCAGGTTGTGCGGTAACATCTAAGACATCGTTTGTTGTGAAGTTTGTCGTTGGCGAAGAGGTATTGCTACAAGGCACGGCTTCGATGCTCCATTGTTGAGAAGTTAAACCTGCATAATCTTGTTGCAAAAGGAACGTACCATCAGCTGTGGCAGATGCACCTCCTGCGATACTTAAAGCACGACCACTTGCTTTGTTGACGACTTTGAAATAACCACCACTCAATGGAATCAATTGCCATTTTTGTGTTGTAGCGGTTGTTGGTGTGTATTGCATGAGTTTAGAGCCATTAGCCAGAGAACCCCAACGCGTATCTAAATTCATATTTGTGTGTTTGAACGTCACATTGACAGAATTGCTATCAGCTGCCTTAATCATCAATTTTTGATTCAAACCATTTGCATATGTCCATTGAACCACATCACCACCTGCTGCTGTTGATGCACCTAAGATGGAAACCACTTTTCGGCTACTGCGCGAAACAAGGATATAACACTTAGTGGAATCAAGAATAAGTGTATCTTTTATTACAACAACGTTAAAACTGCATACGCTTGCATTGCCTTTTGAGTCTTTAGCTGTATAAACAACCGTCGTTGTGCCTATCGGGAAACTCGCCCCCGGCGTAGCTGTGCCAGTTACTGAGGGGTTGCTACAAATGTCGGTTGCAGTTGGTTTGGTCCATTGAGCAACAGCTGAAGTTGTTGTAGTTTTTACTGTAATATTTGCAGGGCAGTTGTTCAAAACAGGTGGAATCGTATCATTTGCACAAGGATTGATAGTTGACTTGACAATCACATTGAATGTACAATAACCTTTGTTGCCTGCGGCATCTGTTGCTGTATAAGTCACGATTGTTGTACCAATACTGAATCTTGCACCTGGATTATGGCTTGAAGAAACGCTGCTCACATTACAATTGTCAGATGCAGTTGGGACTGTCCAAGTTACAGCCGAGGCAGTATCGGCAGTTTCTTTAGTGATAGTGGTCGGACAATTTCGGAATACAGGTTTGATAGTATCGTTTACGCATGGATTGATAACCGTAACTGTAAAAGTGCAAGTTGAAGTATTACCTCTTTTATCTGTTGCTGTATAAGTCACAGTTTTGATGCCTGCTGTAAAACAATCACCAGACTTGAAGTTACCAGTCAATGTTGGAGTACTACAATTATCTGTGGCATAAGGCCCGTTCCAAGTGATTTTTGAACAAGAATCTTTTGTTGTGACTGTAATATTCGGTGGGCAATAGTAGAAACGCGGTTTGATAGTATCGCCAAAACAAGGATTGTTGACAGTTACTTTGAAAGAACAAATTGATGTATTGCCTTTTCTGTCGGTTGCCGTGTAAGTCACGGTCGTTGTGCCAACGGGGATGCAATCACCTGATTTATAATTATTTGTCAAAGTCGGTGTACTGCAATTGTCAGAGGCATAGGGACTTGTCCATTGCACTTTCGCGCAAGAGTCTTGAGTCGTAACTGTGATGTTCTGAGGGCAATAAGTGAAGCGCGGTTTGACGGTATCGTTCAGACAAGGGTTGATGATGGTCACTGTAAATGAACATGTCGCTGTATTACCTTTTCTATCAGCTGCAGTAAACACAACAGTTGACGTACCCGCAGGGAAGCAATCACCAGACCTAAAGTTGCCTGTGATTATGGGTGTACTACAATTGTCTGTGGCATAAGGCCCATTCCAAGTAATTTTTACACACGAATCAGATGTTGTACGTGAGATATTTGTAGGACAAGAATAAAAACGAGGTTTAATTGTATCCGTAAAACAAGGATTGTTGATGGTCACTTTGAAAGAGCAAATTGAAGAATTACCTTTTCTGTCTGTTGCGGTATATATAACGTTTGTTGTGCCAACAGGAATGCAATCACCTGATTTGTAACTACTTGTCAAAGTTGGCGTGTTACAATTGTCTGTGGCATACGGGCCAGACCAATAAGCTCTTGCACACGAATCTTGTGTGTTAACCGTGATATTTGAAGGGCAATAAGTGAAACGTGGCTTGATAGTATCGTTCCAACATGGATTGTTGATGGTTACAGTAAATGAACAAGTAGCCGTATTACCTTTTCTGTCTGTTGCAGTGAAAATAACTGTTTTTACGCCGACAGGGAAACAATCACCTGATTTGAAATTACCGACAATAAGTGGTGTGCTACAATTGTCAGTGGCATAAGGCCCTGACCATTGCACTTTTGCACAAGAATCTTGAGTGGTTACACTAATATTCGCAGGGCAATAATAGAACCGTGGTTTTATAGTATCGTTGGCACAAGGGTTACCAACAGTAACTGTAAATGAACAAGTGGTTTTATTCCCTTTTCTGTCTGTTGCAGTATAAACAACAGTTGTTGTACCCACAGGAAAACATGTGCCGCTTTGATACGAACTGGTCACTGAAAGTATGCCACAGTTATCCGATGCAACGGGAGTTGCCCATTGAGCGCGAGCGCAAGAGTCAAGTGTAGATAGAACAATATTCTGCGGACAAGCGACCAATATAGGCTTGATTGTGTCAGTTGCACAAGGATTGTTGACAGTTACGGTGAACGAACAAGTTGCTGTATTACCTTGCGCATCTGAAGCTGTGTAAACAACAGTCGTAACCCCAACAGGCAGACACATACCACTTTGGTGGGAGCTGGTTACTGAGGGGGTGCCACAATTGTCTGTTGCGACAGGTTTTATCCATTGAGCGCGAGCGCAAGAGTCAAGCGTAGATAATACAACACTCGCTGGACAAACAGTAAAAATAGGTTTAATCGTATCGTTTGCACAGGAATTGGTAACAGTCACTTTAAATGAGCAAACGGATTTGTTGCCAGCAGAGTCCGTTGCTGTATAGACGATAACATTTTCACCTAATGGAAAACACATACCAGATTGGTGGGTGCTTGTTACTGAGGGGATAGCGCAATTATCTTCTGCTGTTGGATTTTCCCATTGTACATGTGCGCACGAGTCGAGAGTCGTTACAGCAATATTTTCAGGACAGTAAACAAAATGTGGTCTGAGTGTATCATTGGCACATTCGCTGCCTGTGATAGATTGATTAACAACAACCTTAAAAGAACATGTCGCACTATTGCCTACGGAATCAATAGCCGTATAAGTGACAACCGTGATTCCGATAGGGAAACAAGAACCGTTCAGATGAGAACCTGTTACTGAGGGGGTACTACAATTGTCGAAAGCAAGGGGTTCAGCCCATTGTGCAAAAGCGCAGGAGTCAATAGTGGTCAATAGGATGTCTTGTGGACACCTCTCGAAGACAGGTTTTAGTGTGTCGTTATCACAAGATGCTGTGTTCTGACCCAGTATGGGTGTGCTTAGGAAGGCAATATAGCCTAAAACAAGCAATGAACAACGAAGTAAAAGTTTAGTCATTATAGAATGTGTTAATTAAAAAATGGTTATTGAAAATAAAAAAATGATGATTCATTGGTCAAACCAATGGCTCATTGAATTGTGCGAGTTAATGGCTATTGCAGTCAGCGACGTTTGAAGTGAATTATCAAATTGGTTCTTACAAGTTTTGGTTAAATAGGAATAAACAATATCCCTTTTGTGCTTTATCATGCCAAAAGTGAATGGTTTTCGAGTAAATTTTTTACTTTTTTTATCTGAGATGTGACGTTGTAGGTGTTGAAATGAAGTTAGTTTTATATGCTTATAGAATTATTATAGTGTGAATTGTAAAGTATAATTTTTATTTTTTTCATTTTTTTGTTACAAAATGACACAAGCGATAATACCCTAACTGGAGTATATAAACAGTACTGCAACCTCATACCGTGTTGTGGATAAAAAAAAACAATCCATATTGTTGGAAGATGTTTGAAGGGGTTTAATGGTCGCCAAAATTTTTCTCACCCGAAAGAATTGCCAATACCAATTTATTCTGTTTGGGCGGCAAAGGGCAAGTGGCATAAGGCGTAAAAGCGCATGGAGGATTGATTGCTTTGTTAAAATCTAAATATACTACGCCATTGGCATCTGGCTTTTGAGCGTACAAAAAACGACCTGAGCCATACGTTTCTTTACCGTTGGTATCGTCTGCAAAAATGATGAATAAGTCATTGCCTTCATCAATGGCATCGAGGCGATATGTTTTGCCACTTATTTTGAAAACCAAAGTACCAGCCAAAGGTTGTGGTCCAGTTTGTCCCAAAACATCCGTAATATCAACTGTTTTTGCCTTGTTTGAAGTTTCCAAACGAGCTTTGATGCGCCAAGTTGAATCAATCGGGTAGGTGTGAATGCCTCCAAAATGTTTGACCACATCACTTTCGACATCACGTAGGCGAACCCCAATTTTCGGACCTCTTTTGATGATAAACCACCGCAGCGAACTGCTTTGCATGATAAGGTTTTTGTCGGTTGGGAAGATTTTGAGTGTCGAAACAGCATCATTTTTTATGAAAACTTGGGCTTTAGGGTCAATATCTACCGTTACTTCTTCATTGATTAGCGTAAAACTGCCTAACTTTTCTGCACCTTTTGGAAAAACAATATCATTTGTTTTGCTTGAACCAAAGGTGTTTTTTCCTTCTTTCAACCAGAATAGACCCGCTAAATTGAGCCAACCTGTTTCACTTTTCAAGCTTTCAATACGTTGCTGATGCCAAATCTGAATGGATTTAATATAGCTTGAGTCACTTAATGGCTTGACCATATCGGAAGCAAAAACAGGTGAGTTGAGTGTAAAACTCAATATAGAGATGAATAGGCAATGCAGGGTGATTGCGTAAATGACTAATTTTTTCATGCTTTTTTATATTATTCAATAGACCCTCACAAGCCAAGTCTTTGATTTGTGAAGGTCTTGTTAAGCTACAAATTTACTTCAAAAAACGATAAGTCATTTTAACCAACCAAATATTGCGGGCTTTTTTCTCAAAAAGGTTGTCGAACAAGCTGCTACTGAGGGGGGTATTCAAATCGTTAGCAACATCGGGCGTGCTACCTTGTGACCAAACCAAAAAGAGTTCAGAACCTGGCACATATTCCCATCGCAAAACGAGATTGGAGCGAAATTGTACGAAATTAAAATCTGGTTTGCTAAATTGATAATCCGTTTTGCCATCGGTGTTTTCATCCACAACATAGTTGCCGTCGGTGTTTAAGCGGATTTCAGTAGAGGTAAAACGATGAAAACGATTGTCGAATTGACTGTGTAAAGGGTTGGTTACGTAGGCAAAATTTTGATACAATGGACGTGTGATGAATGGTTGACCATAGTATTGTAAAGTCAAATCGGGTGTAATATTGTAGTTCAAGCGACCAATAAAACGCAATGTTTTTTGACTGACTTCACTGACAATGGTGCGTGTTTGACCCAAGTAGTCAATTTGAGTCACATATTGATCTTGCCTTCGCCAATTTTCACGATAGCCCGTGCTAAAGGTAAAATTAAGAGCGTCCATCGGTTGCGCTCGAATTGACAATGTTAAGTCGTTGACTTTCACAGCATTGTCAAACCCCCATGCTTTAAAACCATTCAAGTTGACGAATACTTTTTTTCTGGAGTCACTTCTAATATACAAAAACTGTCCCATTCCAGCAGGGCGACGCATGGCAGAGCCACCCCTTAGTGCATTGTTCGATACTTCGTAAGGATTCCACGTTGTGCCTGTGCCGACTTGCCAATTGTTTTTGAAAGTGGCATGGGCGTTGACATTGAAAGCTTGGTAGAGAAATTGACCTCCAAAGTCCCAACGCGACCAATGATTGTAGTTCAAACGGGCATTTCGGAAAACAGAAAATGATTTTTGATAGTGTAAACCAGCCCAAGTAAAGTGGTTGATTTCGTTGGCTGTCAGCATAAAGCCCACATCATTTAATTCTAATTCGGGTGAACGGAATGTCAAGCCTGTTTCAAACTTAAAAACTTGTCCCAATTTGCCTGCTTTACCCCCAATTTTGCCAAGACGAACCGTGCCGCCTGCTCCTGTAAGAGAGGTACGATTGGCATCAAAGTTCACTTCTACTGCATTGGGGCGTTGAAAAAGATGCTCGAAACTTGTTTGAGTGTTGAAAATAGCCTCTTTTGTACCCTGCACATGGCTAAAAATGGCATTGCCGCGCACATACCAAGTTCGATTTTTCCAAAAATGGAGAAAGTCCAAACCTCCTGAATATGCCCCACTATGGAGTTGGTCGCTCAAACCTTTCTCACGATTGACTCCTGTAAAAATACCACCTAAAACGGTATTACCCGCTTTAATGTCTTTTTGCATACGACCAACAAAATAACTTGCCAAGGGCTCTACCAGTTCCTTGCGTCTTTCGCCATTGTGGTCAATTATTGCTTTTTCACGTTGAGTTATACTTTCTAGAATGCCAATACTCCAACCATCTTTTGTTTTTCCGCTGAATTTGGCAGCACCTAAAATGGATGTGTTTTGAGGCACGTCAGCGTATTCATTTGTTCCCAAATCAGGATAACCATGTGGCGAACCACCGATGCGGCGCGAGTAAAACAGCAAATCGGCATCATAATCACCACCCGCTTCTGAGCCTGTGAGCTGATAATCGAAAATATTACGACTTTCCATGAAGAAGGGTCGGCGTTCTTCAAAAAAATTCTGAAAACCATCAATGCGCACCTGCGAAGGGTCAGCTTCGACTTGACCGAAATCGGGATTGACTGTAAAATCGAGAATCAAATCACTTGTCACAGCAATTTTGCCATCAACACCCCCCGATAGTTTTGAATCAGAGCCTGTGGCAAAGGGATTACCCTCTTCTTTTTGATATTTTGCTGTTTGTGCTACAATATAAGGCGCAATTTCGACTTGCTTTTGAGAGGGAACATCATTCAAACCATGTAGTTCGCCAAATCCACTAACCCATACACCCGAATTTTGAGGAATGTATTGCCATGTCGAACGTTCTTCTTTACGGAATAAGCGACGCATGACTTGAATACCCCAAACCTTATTTTTTTCGTTGCCATAACGCAACTGGCTGAACGGGATTTTAGCTTCAGCAGTCCAACCTTTATCATCCACATGAGTTTTAGCAAACCAAATTGGATTCCAGTTAGTATCCCAAAAATTGCCATTATTGGATACAAATTCATCGTTTCTAACACCAGAAACCGATAATGTGAACGAAAATGCAGTCCTCAAATCGTGATAACTATCAATATTTATTTCGACCCAATCTCCAGGAAATTCATCGCGCCGTCCCATACGTTTGACGATAGAGTCGGGTGAGGAGTCATAACAACGATAGCCGAGATAAAGAAACTTGTCGTCGTAGAGTATTTTGAACTGTGTCTGTACTGAGGGGGGCTTCCCTTCATTCGGTTGATATTGAATGAAATCACCACCCCAATTCACAGCGTCCCAAGCTATTTCGTCAGGAATACCGTCTAATTTGATGGCTTCTGAACCCAATTTTTGGGTAAAATACTTCTTTTTTTCGACGTTTTGAGTGACTGAGGCATTTTGAGTAAAGGCAATAGTCGAACAGACTATTACAAAAAAGTAGATGCAAATTAGCTTTTTCACGTAAAAGAGAGTTTGGTTTTAATGATAAAAAGAACGATGAAATATGAAAAAAGAGGCAATTTTACTGAGGGGGTTGCTTTTATGGTTCATATTTCATCCGTTCAGACCTCAACTGAGGTGCTTATTGAAAAACGCAATCGTTCGTTCCCAAGCTAACTTAGCCGCAGCTTCGTTGTAGCGAGCCGCCGATGTATTGTTGTGAAAGGCATGATTGACACCTTCGTACATATATAATTCGTAAGGTTTTTCATTTTTTTTCAAAGCCTCTTCAAAAGCTGCAATCCCAGCATTCACCCTTTCGTCGAGCGAAGCATAGTGCAGTTGCAAAGCGGCTTTGATTTTTGGCACATCTTCCACTGCTGCCTGACGACCATAAAATGCGACAGCCGCTTTTAAATTCGGCACATTGACCGCCAAACTATTGGACATTGCGCCGCCCCAACAAAAGCCCACACAGCCATATTTGCCGTTTGAGTCCTTGCGAGAGGGCAGATAATCGAATATTTTGACAAAATTGGCCAAACTATCTTCTGCTTTGAGTTGTGTGAACAACTTGCGGGCATCGTCTTCATTCTCAGGTGTGCCGCCCAAAGGTGCTAAAGCATTTGGCGCAATGGCTAAAAATCCTGCTTGAGCTGCACGGCGAGTCACATCCTCGATGTGTGCATTCAAACCCCGATTTTCATGGATGACAATGACTGTCGGATACGGTTTTTCTTCTTTTGGACGGGCAACATAAGCTTTCATTTCGCCACTTGACCCTGCATATGCGATGGTTTCGGTGAATAGGTCTTCAGATTGAGCCACAACCGTATTGATATAATCCGACTCCAGCATAGGCAAAATAGAAAAAGCCATAGTAGAACTGCCTGTTAGTTGTATCAAACGTTTGATAAACGTCTTCCTACTGAGGGGTTTGTGGGTGTATTCGTCGTAGAGATTGATGATGCGTTGATCCATGTTATTCTTCTATTTTTGATGAAAAATATGATTTTAACTCCTGAAACAAAGCTAACTATTAAGAAAGATACCCCCTCAGTATTTCGCTGAAATGCTGTATTGGAAGGCGAAAACTCAAATACGCTGCCCATTTTCGATGCGGAATATATGGTTCACACAAGTCGGGATTTCCTCTTCGTAGTGTGTCACATAAATCAGTGTTTTATTGAGAGAAACAACGGTCTCGTTCACTAATTCTCGAAAATAGACCATGTTGGCGGAGTCAAGTCCTTGACAAGGTTCGTCTAAAATCAATAGCGGTGGATTCTTGACCAAGGCTCTTGCCAAAAAAACTTTGCGTTGTTGCCCTGATGATAGTTGGTGCAAACGCTTGTTTTGTAAGTCCAGCAAGTCAAAGCAATCTAAATACGTATCAACTGTTTCCTTTTCAGCTTTAGTCAAAGGACGAATGAGTTGAGCAATGTCGAACAAACCTGTGGCAACGACAGCCCAAACGGGAGCGGATGTACTGGCATAAAGTTGCAATTCAGGTGAAACAAAACCTATGCGTTTTTTGATGTCCCAAATACTCTCACCCGAACCACGTTTGCGGTCAAAGAGGTCAAAATCATTGCGATAGCCTTGTGGATTATCTGCCATGATAAGGCTCAACAAGGTGCTTTTACCACTGCCATTGGGACCCAACAATGCCCATTTTTCACCTTTTTGGACTGTCCAATCTATGCCATTTAATACTTTCCGATTGTTGTACACGACCGACACTTGGCGCATACGCAGAGCGTACTGAAAATGATTGTTTTGAGGCTCGATGTAAATTTTTGACCATTTACTTTTGTCAATATTCCTTTGATTATCAACCTTTTCTGTTTTAAAATGCTCAATAGTATCCCCCCTCAGTATGTGCGCGATTTCACCATTTTTTAGCACTAAAACATGCGTCATACAGTCAGGAATTTCGGCTGCGGCGCACACTAAGACGATGGAAACGCCTGAATTTGCAATAGTATTCAAAATATTTTGCAGCGACTGACGACTTGCCGCATCTAAACCCACAAATGGATTGTCCAAAAGCAGAATATGTGGTTGTTTCAAAAGAGCCATCAATAGATGGACACGCCGTGTTTCACCATTGGACAAAGTGACGACTTTTTGATGCAATAAATGATTGATTTTTAATAGCGTAGCAACTCTTTCAACCTCTAAATCATCGTAGTCTTTGGGTGGCAAAATGACCGAAGCAGCATGAGTGGTATTGAGCGGCTTCAACTGATTCTGTACAATTTCGTAAACAGTAGGTGCTAAATTAGCGGCATCCGCATTGTATCGTTGCTGATAAAATTGGTAGGCTTGTTGTACCAAACGATTGGCTTGAAAGTCACCTGCTAAAAGCACGATTTTTAGGTCTTGTTGCCGTTCAATCTGCCCTTTTGGCACAAACTTTTTGCCTGCAAGCGCACGCAACAAAGTGGATTTGCCAGAGCCATTTTCACCAATAATCGCCCAGTTTTCGTTAGGTTTTATCTCAAAATCAATACCTTTTAAGATACTTGTTTTATCTTTTTGGACAGATAAGTTTTTACAATTTATCATAATATTACATACACAATTTGGGGGTAAAAAAAAGCTTATTAGAAGTTTTGTAAACTATACTTCAATTTCTTTCCATTTACCTTTTTTGAAATAATACCACGCCAATATGGCAATAAAAGTTTCAGCTACAGGCACTGCAATGAATGCGCCTGTGGCTTTCAAGTCCATGCCTTTTGCCAAAAAATAGGCGAGAGGCACTTGAAAAAGCCAAAATCCGACAAAATTGATGATGGTAGGTGTACGTGTATCGCCTGCACCGTTGAGTGCTTGCGCCATGACCATACCAATGCCATAGAAAATATAACCTGCTCCCATAATTTGCAACGCTAGAGCGCCATAAGCCACAACGGATTCATCATTAGTAAAAATATGGATGATGGGATTGGCGAAGAAAACGAACAAAATCATCACGAAACCCATAAAAATCGCATTGTATTTAGTAGAAATTAAGACGCTTTGCTCAGCACGATACAGTTCTTTCGCACCTAGATTTTGTCCGACCAAGGTTGCTGCCGCATTGCTCAAACCCCAAGCAGGCAAAATGAAGAACACGACATTCCGAATCGCAATTTGATAACCTGCCGAAGCCGTTGTCCCACCTGTTTCGGCAACTAAACGGGCCAAAATTATCCAACTACCACTGGCTATGATAAACTGAAAGGTCGCAGGCCAAGCAATATGAATGATGGATTTGATGAGTGACAAGTCAATCCCAAAATGCTCCGCTCTGAATTGCAACATACCACTGCCTTTGAATAAATGATAACATTGGTATAACACACCTGTTGTGCGCCCGATAACCGTCGCAATTGCAGCTCCTTTCAGACCCCATAAATGAATAAAAATGGGGCAAAGTATGATATTGATGATGCTGGCAATCCATAAACTGCGCATTGCCATAGCAGCATCGCCAGCACCTCTAAAAATGCCATTGATGAGGAACAAAAACATAATCGCGCCACTACACCCCATCATAATGCGTGTAAAAATGACCCCCTCAGTAACAACCTCTTGGCTAGCCCCCATCAAAGCCAAAATTTCGGGCGCGTAAACTGCCCCTAAAATACTCAAAATAGCCGTTGCAATACCAACAATGATGATGGATTGTGCGCCTGCGTGAGCCGCTGCTTCGGGATTTTTTTCACCAATGCGACGCGCTACAATGGCCGTAGCCGCTGTACTCAATCCAATGGCAAGTGAATAGACGATGGTGATGACAGATTCTGTCAAACCGACTGTGGCAATGGCATTTTGTCCCAATTTGGAAACAAAAAACATGTCCACGACAGCAAAAACACTTTCTAAACTCAATTCCAAAATCATGGGAACAGCCAACAAGAAAACAGCTTTTGGGATACTGCCTTGTGTGTAATCTTGTTGTTCGCCAGTGAGTGATTCTTTAATGAGTGAATAAATCTGCTTGATTTTAATAGTTGATTGCATTGCTTTTTTGGCTTAATACTGTATTCTTGGAAAGAGTGTTTCAACGAATTGTTTTTTCAAACAAGGGGCAAATTTATTCTTTTTGTTTTAAATAAAAAAGCCCCCTCAGTATGTACGTCCTGAAAGACTGATTTTTAGCGAATAAATGTTCTTTTTTGAAAGGTTTTGTATAAAATCTTGCCTTGCATGTGTCAATCTGCCATATACATCTTTTGGTATTGCTTAGGACTCTGACCTTTCAAAGCTTTAAATTGACTGTTAAAGTTGGACACGGTATTGTACCCGCTTTCATAACAGACTTGAGCAACTGACATTTTATTATCCAACAGCAATTTGCAAGCATGACCGATGCGGATTTCACTCACAAAATCTGAAAAAGTCTTATTGGTTCGGCTTTTGAAATAGCGACAAAATGCCGCCTCTGTCATATTGGCTAAGGCTGCCACGGCGGACAAACTGATTTTTTCTTTATAATGTTTCATCACATATTCATGCACCAAACGCATCCGTTCTGTTTCCGATATTTTATAGTTATTTTCATAGTGAGGACTTGTAATAAATTGATAATCATTTGTTTGTGCTAATTTTTGCAAAACAGATAATACCTTTAAAATACCATCGAACCCCCTCAGTATCGTTAATTCTTTAAGGTCTTCAACAACAGTTTCCCGCATCGTATTTTGAATATCCAAACCTCGTTCGCTGTTCTTGAGCAATTGTTTTAGAGCATACATTTCAGGCTTTTCAAAAAAATCACTGCCCAAAAAATCAACCGTAAAATAGACGACGATGCCTTGTGTTTGAAGAGTCGAAGGACGTTCAAAATACACACGGTCGCTGCGCCACAAATGAGGCAAATTGGGGCCTAAAAAAACCGTATCACCCGCCTCAAAATGCCGAATATCGTCTCCAATGAAACGCGTTCCAAAGCCTTCAACAACTGTAAACAATTGATAATGAGGATGAAAATGCCAATTGGGGTCGAAAAAAGGCTCTTTTAATGTCCGTACGATATAGGATTGGTTGAGGCTTTCGAGCGATTTTTTAAGAAGTGGCTTCATGCTAAAATATACTGAATATTGATTTAAATTTTATTTTATCAAAACAAAAATATCAAAATACAGTCAAAAGTAGTAAAAAAATGCCTATTTTAGATAAATGGCAAAACCTAATTTTGTTCAAAATAAAAGCTATGAAAATTGGAATGAACCTTTTATTATGGGGAACAGAGATAAACGAATCGCTTTTCCCTGTACTCGATGAAATCAAGGCACTGGGCTTCGATGCAGTAGAAGTGCCTATTTTCAACCTAAACCCCGATGATTGGCACATTTGGCGGCAGAAATTAGATAGTTTGGGCTTAGAACGCATCGCCGAAACATTCAACGGAGCAGACACAAACCCCCTCAGTATGGACGTTGCTATGCGCCAAAAAGCCTTGAATGACAACAAAAAAGCTATTGATTGTGCGGCTGTTATGGGTGCTGAGTTGTTGATAGGGCCTATTCACTCACCTTTGGGCGTTTTCACAGGTCAAGCGGCGACTGAAACAGAGTGGCAATATGGCGTAGAACATATTAGAGCCTTGTCAGAATACGCAGCTACCAAAAATATTACTATTGGTATTGAATATTTGAATCGCTTTGAAGCCTATCTTTTTACATGTACCGATGATATGTTGCGCTTTGTAAAAGACGTGAATCACCCCAATTGTCAAGTTATGTTTGACACTTTTCACGCCAATATTGAGGAAAAAGACCTTGCAAAAGCTATAAAAAAATGTGGTGAAAGGCTCGTTCATGTACAATTGTCGGAAAACGATAGAAGTACCCTAGGTAAGGGTCATGTTGATTTTAAAAAAATAATAAAAGCTTTAAAATCAATGAATTATAAAGGTTTAGTGAGTATAGAGGCTTTTAGTATGAAATTAGCTGCTGCCAATATCTGGAGACCTATGTTTGAATCAGAAACGCAATTGATGCAGGACAGTATAAAATATTTGAAAAAAATACTCTAAATACTGAGGGGTATCCATACTGTCCAATTTTTAAGGAAAGGCATACAGTAAATCACTCTTTTTAAACTTCTAATTGATGAAAAAAATCAACATCGCAATTGTAGGCTTGGGCTTCGGCTCCGAATTTATTCCTATTTATCAACGTCATCCGCACACGAATATGTATGCGATTTGCCAACGCAATAAGGAAAATCTGAATAAAATAGGCGACGCATTCAATATCGAAAAACGCTATTCTGATTATGACGAACTGCTCAAAGACCCTAATATTGATGCCGTGCACATCAATTCGCCCATTCCCAATCATGCGGAACAGACCATAAAAGCCTTAAAAGCGGGAAAACACGTAGCCTGTACTGTACCTATGGCAACTTCTGTAAAAGAGTGTATGGAAATTGTTAAATTGAGTAAAAAAACGGGTAAAAAATACATGATGATGGAAACCGTGGTGTATAGCCGCGAGTTTTTATTCGTCAAAGAACTGTATGAAAAAGGCGAATTGGGTAAAGTTCAATTCCTGAAAGCCTCGCACCAGCAAGACATGGAAGGTTGGCCCGACTATTGGCCCGGATTGCCGCCGATGCATTATGCTACACATTGTGTAGGACCCGTGGCTGGTTTGTTGAAATTGGAAGCGGAATATGTGTCTTGTTTTGGTTCAGGTACGATTAGCGAAGATTTATCTAAAATTCACAATTCGCCATTTTCAGTTGAATCTGCCCATATTAAGTTCAAAAACAGCGATTTAAGTGCTTATGTTTATCGCTCATTATTCGATTTAGCCCGTCAATATCGAGAAAGTTTTGAGGTATATGGCACTAAAAAATCGTTTGAATGGCCGCTTATTGAAGGTGAAGATGCCGTTATTCATACCGCTAAAAAAGAAGAACATGAGATTCCAGAACGGGTCACTGTTCCCGATTTTGCCCATTTATTACCCAAAGAAATACAAGATTTTACCACAAAAGGCGTGTATGATATTGCGGAAAATACGCATTTGAGTTTCGCTCAAGGCGGCGGACACGGCGGTTCACATCCACATTTGGCACATGAATTTATCATGGCATTGATTGAAGACCGTGACCCTTTCCCTAATGCGTGGGAATCAGCGAACTGGACTTCGGTGGGTATTCTGGCGCATGAATCGGCTATGAAAGGCGGTAAAATTATGCGTTTGCCTGATTTTAAAAAGGCGGCGTTGTAGTTTGAAATATCTTTCCAAAAGTTTAAAACTTTTGGAAAGATGTGATTTAAAAATGATTAACTAATTGATTTTCAATGAAAAAAATACTCTTTTTATTCATATTGTTCTATGCTTTTACCGCATCTGCCCAGAAAGCACGTCGCCTCGAAATCCTCTTTTTAGGCGATAAAGGGCACCATCGCCCGATTGAGCGAGTGCCACAAATCATGGCAGCTTTGGGCGATAAAGGCGTGAATTTTACTTATACCGATAGGTTGGAGGACATCAATTTAGGCAACCTGAATAAATATGATGCATTGTTGATTTATGCCAATTGGGACAGCATACCCCCCTCAGTAGAGAAGGATTTGTTGGCGTATGTGTCATCGGGCAAAGGCATTTTACCAATACATTGTGCGTCGTATTGCTTCCGCAATTCGAGCGAATATGTCAAGATGGTTGGTGGGCAATTTTGGCGACATACGATGGATAGTATTGAAACGCAAACGGTGCAGCCCAATCATGTCATTATGCAAGGGTTAAAACCGTTTAAAGTATATGATGAAACATATTTGCATAGCAAATTGCAAGATGATAATAATGTTTTAGCGGTGCGTGAAATAAAAGCCGACCAATTTAAAGACAAACCGAACACCAAAACAGAGCCTTATACTTGGACACGCAGCTATGGCAAAGGACGGGTTTTTTACACCGCTTATGGTCACGATGAAAATACGTGGCAAAATGAGGGTTTTCATGCCTTGATACTGAGGGGTATCCTTTGGGCTGTCAATGACGAAGCCCGCAACGCCCATGCGGCTTTGAAACCTGAGCCTTTCAAATACAGAGAAGCCAAATTGCCGAATTATGAAAAGCGTCCGGGCATTCAATACCGTCAAGACCCGCTTTCGCCCGAAGAATCCATGAAGCATATTCAAGTGCCTGTGGAGTTTAATTTGGAACTTTTTGCCGCCGAACCCAATGTGATGCACCCGATTGCCATTTCATGGGATGAAAGGGGTAGGATGTATGTTTTAATTACAAAAGATTATCCCAACGAGCGCAAAGAAACGGGCGGTAGCGACTATATTTTAATTTGCGAAGACACCGATAAAGACGGAAAAGCTGATAAATTCACAAAATTTGCCGAAGGTTTAAGTATTCCAACGGGTATGGTTTTTAGTAATGGTGGTTTGATAGTAAGTCAAGCTCCACACATGTTGTTTTTACAAGATACAGATGGTGATGATAAAGCCGATGTCAAAAAAATATTGTTTACGGGTTTCGGTACTTTTGATACCCACGCAGGACCTTCAAATTTGCATTATGGATTTGATAATTGGATATGGGGCTGCGTGGGTTATTCGGGTTTTAAAGGTGTTGTAGGCAATAATCCTGATACTATTAGGTTTGGGCAAGCCTTTTTTCGCTTCAAACCTGATGGTAGTCGTCTCGAACACATGACCAATACATCTAATAATACATGGGGTTTTGGTTTTAATGAAACGGGTGATGTGTTTGGCTCAACGGCAAATAATGCGCATGGTTGGTATATGGCGATTCCGAACAATTATTACAGTTCGGCTAATAATGTGGACAATGGCAGCCGCAATATGGATACGCATAAAGACATGAAAACAATCACACATAAAGTGCGTCAAGTGGACGTTTTTGGTGGATTTACGGCCGCTGCGGGTCATAATGTCTATACAGCAAGGAATTTTCCCAAAAAATATTGGAATAATATCGCTTTCGTAGCTGAACCAACGGGGCATATTTTACACCAAAATATATTGACTAAAAACGGTACAAATTACTCGGATACTGAGGGGTTCAATCTTATGGCAGGGGCTGATGAATGGTTTTCGCCTGTGTTTGCGGAGGTGGGTCCCGATGGGGCTGTATGGGTTGCCGATTGGTACAGTTTTATTATTCAGCACAATCCACGTCCTGAAAGTTTCACAATGGGTGCAGGTAATGCTTATGAAACGGATTTGAGGGACTACACGCACGGACGCATTTATCGGGTTTCGCATAAAGAAAGTACACCTTATCAGCCGTTAAGTTTATCAAAAGATAAGCCGAATGACTTGTTAGCAGCTTTAAAAAATACAAATATGTTTTGGCGCAGTCACGCTCAAAGGCTTTTAGTGGAGCGTGGTCAAAAAGATATTGTACCACAATTACTGGCTTTGATTGCGGATAAATCGGTTGATGAAATTGGGATAAATCCTGCGGCTATTCATGCGCTTTGGATTTTAAAAGGCTTAAATGCTATCGAAGGAGAGGGTTTAAATGCTGTTTTAGAAGCCACTAAACACCCTTCTGCGGGTGTTCGGAAGACGGCTATTCAACTTTTACCACGCAATACTGAGGGGGTAGATTTTATTTTTAAAAATAATATTTTAGAAGATAAAGAACCGCTTGTGGTACTCAATGCGCTCTTAGCTTTGAGTGAAATGCCTTTGAATGAGGCAGCTAAAACAGTTATTTTAGAAAAAATTGAAACGTCAAAAGACCTTGACGACCGTTGGTTGCCCGACGCTTACGCTTGTATTTTAGCTAAAAATCAAGATTTATTAAAAAAATTATGGGAAAAAGAACAAGCAAAGGCGGTTTCTACCTCTAAAACCATGACCGACCACGCAGGACACCACGACCACGGTGCAATGATGTCTCAAAAACAGGATAAAAAACCAGCTGTTTCATCGCCCAACGCTCCCGATTTGATTGTTTCAAATATCAAAATTGAACCAGCCAATCCTGCCCCTCGTGAGCGTATCACGATTTCAATTGAGGTCACTAATCAAGGTGGCGTGGCTGTGCCAAAAGGTGTCGTTGTGCCATTAGCCATGCGTTTTTCAGGTAAAGGATTGGTGATAGATATGGTTAGTGAAACCCATACTGAGGGGGTCAAAGTAGGTGAAACTGTGACTATCACGAAGAATACGAATGGCCCTTGGTCGGGTAATATTGCGGTTTCGGGCGAGCAAGCGGGCGAATATACCTTTTCAGTTGCCGTTGATAAAGCCAATACGATTGCAGAAGGCGATGAAAGAAATAATAATCTGAGTAAAAAAATAACAGTGGCTTTGTCGCAAAGTATGGCGCAATATGTTTTGGCAAAAGCCATTCGGAGTAAAACATCGGTTTCAAGCGTTTCAGATGTGGTAGATTATTTAAAAAATGGTCAAAAATTAGATGCTGAAGGCTTCACCGCTGTTTTGAAAGGTATCAGCGAAGCGTGGAATTATAAATCGAAAGTTACGGTTAATGAAGCGGATAAGAGCTATTTGAATAGCCTTTTAGGAACTACTGCGGGTGTCAATAATGAGCGTTTGACGCGGCTCATGCAAGCATGGGATGTATTGAAAAAACAAGATGAAAATGACCCGAATGTACAGATTGTAAAAATCAAATCCATACGGGAAATGTTACAATTTGATATTAAAAACTTTACAGTGAAAGCAGGAAAAACGGTTGAAATCGTTTTTGAAAATCCTGATGCGATGCAACATAATATCGTGATTGGCAAGCCCAAATCGCTTGAAAAAATAGGCAAAGCAGCGGATAAAATGATAACCGACCCTGATGGCGCAACTAAAAACTATGTGCCAAATATACCCGAAATATTGTTTTCATCGGCTTTGGTCAATCCCGACCAAACAATTCGTTTGCGTTTTACAGCACCTGATAAGATAGGTTTATATCCTTATGTCTGCACATTTCCAGGTCATTGGCGGATTATGAATGGGGTGATGAAAGTAGAATAAAAACCTATTGAAAACTCTAGTTACATCTTTTTACTCACTGTTAGAAGCTGTTTTAAGATTTTAATCCAATAGGTTTAGACTGTTTTGTGCTGTCCACAAAAGCATACAATGAAAAAAGTTTTATGGCTTCGTTCCATAAAGCTTTTTTTCATTGTATGCTTTTTGCAGTTCACTCTATCCAAAAGATAAGACCAAAGGCTATAATGAAAAGTAATTAAGAGGTATTTTTACGGTTGAAATGAAGAAACTTATTGAGCCTGTTTAAACCCAACCACTGTGTAACAAATGTCACTTAGTAAACTCAACCAATAAGTGTAAATTTGTGTTTTATATTCAGTGGAATGCTGATATATTTTTCAAATCCGAACAACAATTTAATTTAACTATGGAATGGAACGTTGAAATACTCGCCCGTATCCAATTCGCTTTTACTGTTGCTTTTCACTATATCTATCCCCCCCTCAGTATTGGCTTAGGCGTGATGTTGATTATTATGGAGGGGGCTTATATGCGTACAGGCAAAGTACTTTATAAGCAAATGACCCAATTTTGGATAAAAATATTCGCACTCATTTTTGGAATTGGTGTCGCTACGGGTATCGTGATGGAGTTTGAATTTGGGACAAATTGGGCGACATACTCTAAATATGTCGGTGACGTTTTCGGCTCGGCATTGGCGGCAGAGGGCATTTTTGCCTTTGCTTTAGAGTCAGGTTTTTTGGGTGTTTTGCTATTCGGTTGGGATAGAGTAAGCCCACGGTTTCACTTTTTTTCGACCTTTATGGTGGCGTTAGGCTCAATGTTTTCGGCAGTTTGGATAGTAGTGGCGAACTCTTGGCAACAAACGCCCGCGGGCTATACAATAGAAGGGGAGGGGATACATGCTCGTGCTGTCATCACCGATTTTTGGGCAATGGTTTTTAATCCATCAAGTGTTGAAAGATTATCGCATACGCTTGTTGGGTCGTTTTTAGCGGGTGCGTTTCTGGTTTTAAGTGTCAATGCGTATTATATTTTAAAAGGAAAACATCTCGAAATTGCTCAAAAATCCTTTGCATTTGCGCTTGTTTTTGGAGCGATTGCTTCCATTTTACAACTTTTTACGGGTCATAAATCCGCAGATGGAGTAGCGCATAATCAACCTGCCAAACTCGCAGCTTTTGAAGGGCATTATGATTCATTGGCTGTTGCCGACCTCTATTTGATGGGTTGGACGAATCCCCGAACGCAAATTACTGAGGGGGTCAAAATCCCCAAAGGTTTGACTTTTTTGATACATCAAGATTTCACCACGCCCGTAAAAGGCTTGAATGCATTTCCTGAAAATGAACGCCCGAAGGCGGTCAATTTCGTATTTCAGACTTATCATATTATGGTGGCTATCGGTATGGCTTTGATTGGCTTATCGTGGTTGGGCTTGTTTTTACTTTGGCGCAAAAAATTATTCAATCAAAAATGGTTGATGGTCGGTTTTGCATGGTCGGTTTTATTGCCCCAAGTTGCCAATCAAGTCGGGTGGTATTCCGCCGAAGTAGGTCGGCAGCCGTGGGTGGTGTATGGCTTGTTGCGCACTTCCGATGCTTTGTCAAAATCGGTAACAGAAAATCAAGTATGGTTTTCATTGATATTATTTACGTGGGTTTATACTTTGCTTTTTGTGCTTTTTATTTATCTTTTGAATAAAAAAATCAAACATGGTTATGAAGATACTGAGGGGGAGCAGTATACTGAAAAAGATAGTTCTGCCAAGCGTGAAGTACCTTTTTTAAAAACGAAATAATCAATAAAAATGGAAACATATTTTGGTTTAGATTTGAATACATGGTGGTTTTTGGTTTTGGGCGCAGTGCTGACAGGTTATGCCGTTTTAGATGGTTTTGACTTGGGTGTAGGCATTATTCACCTTTATTTCCGTAAGGAGGAGAGTCGCCGCATTGCTCTGAATGCCATCGGACCTGTTTGGGATGGCAATGAAGTGTGGCTTGTGATAGCCGGTGGGGCGATGTTTGCGGGTTACCCGATTGTGTATGCCACAGTTTTTTCGGCATTTTATGTGCCTTTTATGCTGCTTTTGACGGGATTAATATTTCGAGCCGTTGCGATTGAATTTCGCTCAAAAGAGCCTATGGTGTGGTGGCGTTGGACGTGGGATATTATGTTCAGCGCATCGAGTATTTTGATTACTATTCTTTTAGGTTTGGTAATGGGCAATTTGATACAAGGTTTGGCAATTGATAAAGATTTTGAATTTACGGGTAGTTGGTTATCATTCCTCAATCCTTACGCGTTTTTGATTGCTTTGACCACGCTCGCCCTATTCACTATGCACGGTGCTATGTTTTTACTGTTAAAAACGGAAGACCGCATGTATGCTCGGTTGACAGTTTTAGCTAAAAATTTGGTGATTACTTTTGTTATCATTTTTGCAATTGCGACCGTAGCCACTTTGATATATATTCCTCAAATGGCTGAAAAATTTCGCAATCAACCTTTATTATTTATAGTGCCGATGGTGGCGATTTTGGCAGTGGCGAATATTCCTAGATTGATTACAAAACGACAATACATGCTCGCATTTATATTTTCGGGTATCACTTCAGGTTTACTTTTGATACTTTTTTCAATCGGATTGTTCCCAAACATTGTGCTTTCAACAATTTCTCCCGAGTTTAATTTAAATATTTATAATGCTGCCTCATCACAAAAAACGATGAAAAACTTGATGACTGTTGCGCTAATTGGCGTGCCTTTAGTGGCAATATACACCATCAGCGTTTTTTGGATTTTTAAAGGCAAAGTACAAAAAGATAAAATGATATATTGATATGAAAGAAATGTGGAATTCTCGCTATGGTGAGTTGCAATTCGCCTACGGTACTGAACCCAATGTGTTTTTTAAAGAACAAATTGATGCTTTGCCCGTGGGTAAAATCCTATTGCCATCGGAAGGCGAGGGACGTAACGCCGTTTATGCGGCTTCTTTGGGTTGGGATGTTGTGGCATTTGATTTCAGTGCAGAAGGTAAACAAAAAGCCTTGCAACTAGCTGAAAGTCAAGGTGTTACCATTCGTTATTTCGTGTCTGATGCGGCTGAGTTTGATATTGATGAAACGTTTGACGTAGTGGCTTTGATATATGCGCATTTACCCCCCTCAGTACGAAAGGCTTTTAATGCTAAAATTCCGAAATTTTTGAAACCAAACGGTTTGTTGATTGCCGAAGTTTTTTCACCGAATCAAATATTGAATAATCGCCCATCAGGAGGACCCAAGGATGTATCAATGGTGTACGATATAGACTTATTTAAAACAGAATTTCCAACGTTAAAAGTTTTAATAGCAGAAGAATTGACTGTTGAATTGTCAGAAGGTTTATACCACAATGGCTTGGGTGATGTGGTGCGTTTTGTGGGTCAAAAAGTATAGCATTTTTATTTGCCGATAGTTTAACTGAAAAAAACAAGATAAAAACTGGGCGATACTGAGGGGGGTGACAATAAAAGGCTTGATTATCTAATTGATAATCAAGCCTTTTTATTTTAAAAAAATGGTTTCAAATCAAAAAGCCCAAAGTAACAAAAGTAACCAACTAGTTTTTGGGTTGTAACGACCTTTGCAGTATTGGTTTTCTATTTACACTTGTTTCTCAACGAAATGCTTAATGGTATTTCGTTGAGAATTTTTAAGTAAAAACTTTTCAATAGATAAAAAATAATTTCAAATGTCATCAATAATAGTAGATGTGCGCTCCCTAGAAGAATGGCAATATGATGGACACGCCGAATGTACCGTCAATTATCCATTGGATAAATTCCCTTCCTATATAGAGAGTTTGAGGACTTATGATAAGGTTGTTTTGGTTTGTCGCAGTGGCAATCGTGCCAATCATGCGATGGATTTGCTTAAAAAAGCTGGGATTAAAAACGTAGAAAATAAAGGTACTTGGCAAAATGTGAACTGTGCAAAAATCAACGGCGAAGCCAAACCGCAAAAAGAGAAGATAGATACCCCTCGCACCGAAACGCTTAAAGTATTAATCCCCACAGATTTTTCGGTGCAAGCCGAATATGCTTATATCATGGTGCAACGGTTGGCGGAACGGGCGAATATTGATATTCATTTTGCTCATGTTCTTGACGTGCCTGATACCGTCACGATGGGTAAAAACGGCACTATCGAAACCTGTGGCGAGATAGATGCGGGTTATGTCACTTCTCAAAAAAATATAGTTGAAAGAAAACTTAATAATCTGAAAACGCTCTATGGAGAGGATATTCAAACGCACTTGATATTGGGTAAAGTCACTCAAGCAACCGTCAAATTTGCCGAAGAAAATGATTTTGATTTGGTGGTAATGGGTACAAAAGGGGCTTGGGGATTGAAAGAGATGTTATCGGGAACAGAGGCGCAAAGCATTGCCAGACGCTCAAAAGTGCCTTTACTCACTTTGATGTGTGATAGGTCGGATTTGGATATTGAAAATATCCTTTTGGTACATGATTTTACTAAAAATGAAAAAGCAGATTTAAAACTTATACATAAACTTATTAAGGCTTTTAATACCAAAATTCACCTTTTACAAGTCGTTCCGAGACAAACTGAGCGTGAAGAACAAGCCACTTTAGAGGCAATGAAACAATTTGCGGCACATAATAAATTAACCAACATACAAACACACATCATCAAAGATAGCGATGTTGAAAAAGGCGTAACGCACTTTGCGCAATTGAGTATCATGGATATTATATGTATCGGTACGCATGGAAAGGGCGGCTTTTTTCATAAAAGTGCTACTGAAAAATTGATTAATCACTTATTCAAGCCGATTATTTCATTTCATTTAGAGGCATAATATTACGGGGCATTGACATACATTTAAATGCATTTTTACATTCCACTTACAAAATTTTTAGAACAAATGTTAGAACTCATCAAGCAAACATGGTCATGGTGGTTTTCAGGAGCGGCAATCGCTTCCATCATGTTTTTTATGCTTTTTTTCGGACAGTCTTTTGGCTTTTCAGCCAATCTGAGGACGATATGCTCAGCAGCAGGTTGTGGCAAATCTGTTAAGTTTTTTGATTTTAATTGGAAAAGCCAAATATGGAATCTTGTGTTTTTGGTCGGGGCTATTATTGGTGGCTTTATCGCTAATCAATTTTTATCCAACGGCGAGCCTGTCAATATATCGGCTGAAACCATACAAGATTTATCAAAAATGGGTATTTCTGCGCCCACATCTGCACAACCCGACGAGCTATTCAGCCTCAATGCTATTTTCTCTTTAAAAGGCTTTTTAATATTGGCTTTGGGCGGTTTGATGGTTGGTTTTGGTGCGCGATATGGTGGAGGTTGCACTTCGGGGCACGCCATCAGTGGTTTATCAGATTTACAATTACCATCATTGATTGCCGTTGTTGGCTTTTTCATCGGAGGGTTATTGATGACTTTTGTACTATTTCCATTAATTTTTTAAGTTCTTAAAAAAGAGCTTTTTTAAATAAAAATATCTAAGTACCGCAATCATGAAATTTTTAAAATTCCTTATACTCGGTATCATTTTCGGTATCGTCATGGCAAAATCCGAGGCATTCTCATGGTATCGCATCCAAGAGATGTTCCGTTTTCAAGCCTTTCACATGTACGGCATCATCGGAACAGCTGTTATATTGGGTGTTTTGGGTGTCTTTTTAATTAAAAAGTTTAATTTAAAAGACTTTTATGGCAACCCTATCACATTTTACCCAAAAGAGAAATCTATTGTCCGCTACTTAGTAGGTGGTACTATTTTCGGTTTAGGTTGGGCTTTAAGTGGTGCTTGCCCTGGTCCAATGGTCGTAAACATTGGCTATGGTTATTTGGGTATGATAGTCGTCTTCTTTTTCGCTATCGTAGGTACGTATCTCTATGGATATTTTAAGGATAGATTACCTCACTAAATTACTCAAATACTGAGGGGGGTATATTCAATGAAAACGAATTTTTAAAAAAATATTTTAGAGCAATATTGAAAGGCATTAAATAAAAACAAGCATTTAGAACCATTACTAAAAGCCTTTTTATTTAATGCCTTTTTTATTAAAATTCACCTAAAAAGATATGAATAAGTCTATTTTAATAATGGGTTTGATGTTGGGGTTTAACACATTTATGAGAGCACAGCACCAAGAGGTACACGAAAAACCCGATATTTGGAAAGGCAAACAAAACCAAACGGAAGACACTACATCACTGCTAAATGCTTTTAAAAAAGGACATATCCACGGTCATTTTAGATATTATTTCATGGCTACTGATAATGAAAAAAACTTGTCAGATTATCATGCCAATGCTGCGGGTGGGGGTATCCGTTTTGAAACAGCCAATTTTCATGGTTTTCAATTTGGTGTGAGTGGGTTTTATGTATTCAATTTAGGGTCATCTGATTTGACAAAACTTGACCCCACTACAGGTCAGAGCAATCGTTATGAAATTGGTTTATTTGACCAAGAAGACCCTACAAATGGTAAAGATATTGACCGTTTGGAGGAGTTTTTCTTAAAATATAACTACAAAAAATCGCATATTTCTTTTGGTAGACAGTTGTTGAACACACCTTTTATTAATCTGCAAGACGGGCGTATGCGTCCCACAGGTGTTGAAGGTGTTTGGGGTGAAACAAATGATATAAAAAATACAAAAATAGAAGGTGGTTGGTTGTACGCCATATCTCCAAGAGGGACAACTAAATGGTATTCAGTTGGAGAATCCATCGGTTTGTATCCAGTAGGAGTAAATACTGAGGGGGTAAAATCAGGTTATGCCGACCATTTGGAAAGCAAAGGCATCGCTATGTTAGGGGTTAATACCAATGTCAATAAATTTTTGAAAGTACAAGCTTGGGAGATGTACGTCGAAAATATATTAAATACAGTCCTTTTGCAGGTGGATGCCGAATTTTCATTAAAAAATACATCAAAACTCTTTGCAGCAGGACAGATTGTTCGGCAAAATGCCATCAAAGAAGGCGGTAATGACAATCCTACCAAAACTTATTTTGAAAAAGATGGAAAATCCTTAACTTACGGTGCGAAAGTAGGTTGGAAAAACAAAGATTTGGAAGCATCATTCAATTATAACCGTATTACCGCTGAAGGACGTTATTTGATGCCAAGGGAATGGGGAAGAGAACCATTTTTTACTTTTATGCCCCGCGAAAGAAATGAAGGGCTGGGTGATGTACATGCTTTTATGGGTAAAATAAACTATAATATGCCTAAAAAAGGCTTAAAAACGTCTTTAGCCATGGGTTATTATCAATTACCAGATGTTAAAAATTTCAGACTCAACAAATACGGATTACCTTCGTACGCTCAAATCAATGCCGATGTGCGCTATACTTTTGAAGGCACGCTTAAGGGTTTAGAGGCTCAGTTATTATTAGCGCATAAATTTAAGAATGGATATGTGTATGATAATTATAAATTTGTAATCAATAAAGTCAATATGACGCTCTATAATTTCATACTCAACTATCATTTTTGATATTTTGTGTAGGATTTTAAGATTTTATTTTAAAAAACGTAACCATATATGATTCTGGATAAACAACTGGCAAACATTTTTGAACCCAATTTAATAAAAGAAATCGAAGCATTAGGAGAACCAAAAACTTATAAAGAAGGCGATATTATCATGGACTATGACAAACATATCCGAATGATGCCTTTTATAACAAAAGGTACTGTAAAGGTGCTGCGCAAAGATGAAAATGGAAAGGAATTACTGTTGTACTATCTTTCAAGCTCTGAGAGTTGTTCGATGGCATACAGTTGTTGTATGGAAGCCAAAAAAAGTGAAGTCAAAGCTATTGCCGAGGACAATGTCGAGCTGATAGGGATACCACACAGCAAACTGGATGAATGGTTGTGCAAATATCCATCATGGAAAACGTATATCATGCGTAGTTTCAATGACCGCTTCAATGAAATGTTACGCTCTATCGAAAGTATTGCTTTTCATAAATTAGACCAACGGCTTGTCAATTATTTAAAAGAAAAACAACGTCTCACGGGTTCAAGTATCATAAAAGCTTCTCATTATTTGATAGCAGATGAAATGGCAACCTCCAGAGTTGTCATTTCTCGATTACTCAAGCAGTTAGAAAATGATGGAAAAGTCATTTTGTATCGCAATGAAATAAAATTGTTGAAAGCCATTAATGAATAAAAACACCTCAATACTGAGGGGGTAAACAAAGAGCGTCAATCGTCGGATTGATGCTCTTTGTTTTACCCCCTCAGTATTGTAACATTTGTAACGATGTATCGGTTTGTAGCACTCTACCTTTGTGCCATTATTTAATCGAACATTTAAAAATCACTTCAAATAGTATGGGAGTCTTGGGCTTATTATTGGCAATAATTGTCGGTATTTCGTTGGGTTTAATTGGTAGTGGCGGTTCAATCTTGACTGTCCCTATTTTGGTTTATGTCATGGGCGTTGAGCCTGTATTGGCTACGGCTTACTCCCTTTTTATAGTAGGCACTACGGCTTTAGTCGGTGGCATACAAAGTGCTATTCAGAAAAAAGTAGATTTCAAAACAGTCTTGATATTTGGCATTCCTTCTATTGCTGCCGTGTTTCTGACACGCCTTTGGCTTGTTCCAATGATTCCAAAACAAATAATGAGCATTGGCTCATTTGTGGTGACAAAGCCCATCGCCTTAATGGTTTTATTTGCCATTGTCATGATTGCAGCTTCTATATCCATGATTGTACCAAGTAAAAATAAAGACAATGCGCCAGACGATACAGATACGCTTATGTCTTATAACTATCCCATGATACTTTTAGAAGGTACAGTTGTCGGTGTTTTGACAGGTTTAGTAGGTGCTGGTGGAGGTTTTTTGATTATACCAGCTTTAGTCATATTGGCTAAAATGCCAATGAAATTAGCTGTTGGGACATCTCTTTTTATCATTGCCGCCAAATCATTAATCGGGTTTGTGGGCGATATGCAAGGCGACGAAATCATAGATTGGACACTTTTGGGTGGTTTTACCTTGGCGGCAGTTATTGGTATTTTTATTGGTATTTTCCTTTCTAAAAAAATAGCGGGTGATAAATTAAAAACGGCTTTTGGGTGGTTTGTTTTGATTATGGGCTTTTATATCATCGCAAAAGAATTATTTTTTTAGTGAAATACCCCCTCAGTATAAGCACCTTCCGAGTCTAAAAAAATTACTCTAACATTGATACCGACATTAAAAACTTCGGTTACAAAAGACCTTATGGGTGCTTACAGCATCATACAAGGTCTTTTGTTTTTAAAGCATAAATAATTTAAAACCAATAAATTAATAGGCTTATTTGATTGAATTTAAGGTTTTAAAATGTAACAAAAGTAGCCATCTGGAGATTAATAAACCCTCAACTTTGTATCATAAATTAACAATGATTTAAATCACTTTTTAAAAAATATTCATCATGTTTTTCCAACACGTTTATGACAAAAGTTTGGCTCAAGCCAGTTATTTCATTGGTTGCCAAAAAGCAGGCGAAGCCATCATTATTGATGCTAAAAGAGATATTGATACATATCTCGAAATTGCAAAACAAAACAATATGAAAATCACGCACCTCACAGAAACGCATATCCATGCCGATTTTTTGACTGGCACAAGAGAATTGGCAGCTGTGACGGGTGCAAAAATGTACCTTTCTGACGAAGGTGGTGAAGGCTGGGAATACGAATTTGCACACGAAGGTTTAAAAAATGGCAGCGTTATTAAAGTGGGTAATTTGACACTTGAAGTTATTCATACACCTGGTCACACGCCCGAGAGTATCTCATTTTTATTAACTGACCATCCAGCCACCAAGAAGCCTGTTATGTTATTTACAGGTGATTTTGTATTCGTTGGCGATGTCGGAAGACCCGATTTGCTTGAAAAAGCAGCAGGTGTGGTTGGTACAGCTGATGCAGGTGCAATCGAAATGTATCAATCTATTAACAAATTTAGTCAAATCCCTGACTATGTACAAGTATGGCCAGGTCACGGTGCTGGTTCGGCTTGTGGCAAAGCATTAGGTGCTGTACCCAGCACTACAGTAGGCTACGAAAAGGTAAGAAACTGGGCTTTGCAATATGAAAATGACCGCGATGGCTTTGTTAAATATCTTTTGGCTGACCAACCAGAACCACCAAAGTATTTTGCAATGATGAAAAAACTGAATAAAGTTGACCGTCCGTTATTGACTTCAGTGCCTAAACATGCACAATTGTCGCCCTCCGATTTCGTGGAAGCCATGAATAAAGGCATGAAGGTGATTGACACACGCAATAAAGTGGATTTCGCTAAAGGGCATATTGCAGGCACTATTAACATTCAAGGAAATAATGCTTTTGCAACTTGGATGGGCTGGTTTATGACTTATGACGAACCTTTTATTTTGATTGCAGACGAAGATAAAATGGACGACTTGACTCGTAAATTGATGCGTATTGGTTTGGACAATATCTATGGATTTATCCCTTCCGATGTAGCAGCAATGGGTTTACCGCTTGAAACAAATGAAGTGATTTCGATAGAAGAGTTTAAAACACTTTTAGACAAAACAGATGTTCAAATTGTAGATGTACGGGGTGTAGCAGAGTTTAAAACAGCACATGTGAAAGGTGCAGAAAACATTTTTGTGGGTACTTTACCTCAAAATCTGGATAAATTGAACAAAGAAAAACAAATCGTTATTCACTGTCAAAGTGGCGATAGAGCGACTATTGCAACATCTTTACTTGCAAAAAATGGTTTTAGCAATGTAAAAAACTATTCTGGTGGTATGGGCGAATGGGTCAGTAAAGGCAATACCGTTTTCTCCGAAAATTAATCGCTATTGAAACTGTTGCTGCGAATATTACATTTTTATGTTCAGGAAACGTTTACTCTTTCCTGAACATAGATGTAACTGATGTTACGCAATGTAGAGGTTACGCACTGTTTTTTGCTCCGCAAAAAAAGCGTACAATAAAAAGAATCTATCAGACCGAAGTTAATTTTTCAATCGCAAGCGATTGAAAAATTAACTTCGGTCTAAAAAAAGTAATTTCGTAGTACGTCTTTTTTGCGTAGCAAAAAACAGTGCGTAACCTCTACATTGCGTAACATCAGGATGTAAGTAAAATTGCCACAAAATTGAGCAAGTCTTAGAAACTGTTTTAAAACACAATACTGAGGGGTGCTTTTCTACAAATGTATGATGCCTAATAGCACCTTTAGGCTGCGCTGACTTTTTTAACGCCAATGGCAGGTATTTTTTGTTCAAATTTTGCACTATTTAACATAACGGTAATTAATACAGAACTTGTATCGCCCTAGAATAAGCTTGTCAAACTAAGTTTATTGTTACACAATTGATTTAATGGGTTTGCACTAATTTTGTTGTTTACTCATAAAAGAGAACAATGACTGTGCGCATACGATATATATTTATTCTACTATTTTTGTTGAAAAAGGCTTCTGTTTTCAGTCAAACAGACAATTGTCAATGCTCTGAGTTTCCAGATAAAAATATCTTTTCATCAGCCTATTTGCAGCCTGCTGACACCTATTCTTTAAGCCATTTTTCGTCTATCCTTATCCGCTCTACGAATATCTTTTGTCAAATCCGTGGTTATGAACTAAAATCAGAAATAGCATTACAACAACAACAAAATGATTCTGCATACATTTATCTGAATCAAGCGACTTACTTACTACAAAATTATAATTGCTCAAACGAAATTGGGCTTCAATTTCACCGTTTATGGGCTATCTATCATCAACAAAAATTTAATTATGATGAGTCTTTAAAACACTGTTTCAAAGCACTTGCCATAGCCGAAACGCAAAATGATAATAAGGTTAAAGCTTATTTTTTCAATAAAATTGCGACCAACTTTATCCGATTGCAGCAATATGATAAAGCCAAAACATATAGCTACAAAGCCATTGCGTTGATACAAAAAATCACCCCCTCAGTAGAGAAAGGAATCCTACTTGAAGAAGTCGCTTCTGCCTACAATATTTACCATCAAGTGGCTTTTTATGAAAATTTCATTGCCAAAACAGCTCATATATCACAAGATAGTGCTTTAAAACTAGTACCTCTTTCTTCTTTTGACCACATTTTGGACTCCGTTTTTTTATTTGCGAATGAAGCCAAAACCCTTGCCATACAGTTCAATGACAAACGTACTTTGCAGCGCGCCTATCGGATTTTGCAAGCTGTTGAGTTTAACCACAACAACCTCCATCGTGCCTTAGCTTATGTAGATAGTAGTTTGGCCTTATGTGTCCGTGGCACAAACGACAACGATTTATTTATGGCTTATGGTGACAAAGCAGATATTTATTTCAAGATGAAAAATGCTCAATTGGCTACACAATATGCCGATTCATGTGTTTTTTATGCTCAAAAGACAGGCATTCCTTTATCTATAGCCAATGCTTATTTGACGCTTGCAGATATAGCTGAAATGAGTGGCGATTGGAAAACTGGTTTTTATGCTTTACGGAAGGTGAAAGTCATCATGGATAGTGTGCAAAACATAGATAGAACCCATGTTGTTAATGAATTGGAGCAAAAATATAATCAAGCACAAAACGAAAATACCATCCGAGAGTTGGCTCAAGAAAAACGAATATACTTTCTTTTGATGGTAGTAGCGGTGTTAACAATTGTAATTTTCATCTTTTATTCGAGACAAAAATCGCTTAAATTATCTCAAAAAATCATGGAAGCCGAGCAACGGCTCAATAGAGTGCGTATGAACCCTCATTTCTTCTTCAATGCTTTGACATCGCTTCAGGTATTGGCTTTGAAAGAAAATGATGGTCAGAAAATGGCTTCTACTCTATCCAAGTTTTCACATATTATGCGCAAAACCTTAGAAAGTTCTTATCAAGAGTTTGTGACCATTGAGCAAGAAATTGATTTTTTGAACAACTATTTAGAGCTTCAGAAAAACCGTTTTGCTAAATCATTTAATTATAAAATAATTGTTGCAGACGATTTAGATACCAGCGATTTGCTTATACCATCTATGATGCTTCAACCTTTTGCAGAAAATGCTATCGAACATGGTTTTGTAGCATCCGATACTGAGGGGGTTCTTCAAATCACATTTAAAGAAGAAGATAATAATATTTGCATTGATATTGCCGACAATGGAATGGGTTTAAATCACCACCTGAAAACTGAAAATGAACATACCTCTCGGGCATTACAAATCATGGAAGACCGTATTTACCTTTTAAATATGAAACTGAAATCAAACGCTCGTTTTACAATTAACAATCAAATCATTGGGCAAGGAGTCTGTGTTCGGATTTATTTACCTATAATTGCACGCAATGAAAGTTTTAATAATTGACGACGAAACAGTAATCCAAGAGGCACTACGGGAATTATTAACCGTATTTTGCCCAGAAGTCATACAAATTGAATGCGCTCACAATGTTGAGACGGGCATAGAAGCTATACACCGTTTGCAACCCGATATTTTATTTCTTGATATTGAGTTAGGCAATGGTACAGGCTTTGATATTTTAAACCAAATACCGCTTCCTCAGTTTCAATTAATTTTTACGACAGCACATGACCGTTATGCCATTCATGCTTTTCAATTCGCTGCATTAGATTTTCTTTTGAAGCCAATTGACCCCGACCTATTGCAACGCAGCGTTCAAAGAGCCACAGAAAACATTAACAGCAAAAATCTTTACAAACAACTGCAATTGATGCAACAATTGTTGCTCAAAAAGGAATCAGATAGAAAAATTGTACTCAAAGACAATCAGACCGCCTATTTTATCCGACTCGACGACATCTTATTTTGTCAAGCGGAGGGTGCTTACAGCAAATTTCATATTCGACAAAGTGAACCCATTTTGGTGTCTAAAAACCTCAAAGAATACGATACTTTGTTGTCTCCACTTGGTTTTCTACGTGTGCATCATTCCTATTTGGTCAATCCCAATCGCATTCGTTTATTCGATAAAAAGGAAGGTGGTGCACTTATTCTGGAAGACAATCAAGTAATCCCCATTTCTCACCGCAAAAAAGATATAATTCTTAAAATATTAGAAAGCAGATTTTGACCCCCTCAGTATTTTCATAGGAATCATTTATCAAAAAAAATACAACGACTATCAATTAACACACGACACTTATCAAATACCTCATTTGCAGCCCAAAAGACTGTTTCATATTAGCTGCGAAATTTAAATTAAAACACCAACAGCTTTTACATGAAACAATCTATATTATTACTCACTACACTTTTCAATTGCTGTTATTCAGCATTTTCACAAACAACATTACTATCGGAAAGCTTTGAAACAGATGGTGAAGGCACTCGCTACACCTCGAATACTTATGTGGATTGCACGTTTTCAGATTTTTTTTTCAGGACAAATTCTAATCCCGTAACTCCTTCTGGTTCTGGTTGTAGTGCGTTTTTCACTGAGACCTTAACCAATTTGCAAGGCTCTTATTTTTGGGCAAGCGAAGATATAAGAACAAGCACTCCTACTCTTAACAGCCGACCGCCTGGCTCTATTACATTTAGTTCGCTCAATATAGCTGGTTATTCTGGTATGAGTGTATCTCTATATTTAGCAACTTCAGGTAACAACGGCACGCGTTGGGAGTCAGCGGATTCTATCAATATCCAAGTGAGTATCAATTCAGGTACTTTTGTTACAGTAGGGAGATTTGTTGGCGATAACTCCGTTGGTGGACGTTTGAGAGTAGATAGCAATTTAGATGGCATTGGTCAAACGACTGAAGCCACCGCCGACCAAGCTGCCTTTGCAAAATATACTTTTTCAATACCTTACACAGGCAGCACATTGCAATTGCGTTTAGATTATGACCAAGTGGGTGGTAGTGAAGAATTGGCTATAGATGCTATTGAATTGAAAGGCACGTTCACACAACTGCCTGTGGAGTTGTCTGATTTTCGTGTTCATACTGAGGGGTCGAACAATATTCTTACTTGGCAAACAAAGAGTGAAATTAACAATAAAAGTTTTGACATAGAACACAGTCAAGATGGGCAAAATTTTAAAACCATTGGCTCAGTCAATGCGCTGGGAAAAGCTTCAAACTATACTTTTTCAGACGATAAACCTGTTGAGGGCATCCATTACTACCGTTTAAAAACCATTGATACGGATGCTTCTTTCGATTATTCAAAAACAATAAGCGTCAGATTGGGCAGCGATAAGCCCAAAATCAAAGTTTTTCCCAATTTTACTGAGGGGGTCGTTTTCATCCAAAACGAGAAGGCTGACTTCAATCAAGTTTCTGTTTTCAACTCAGTAGGACAACTGGTCTATGCGAATGCTTCTACCCGCCACATTGATTTATCAATCATGCCTTCGGGCATATACTTTGTACAAGTCGTGTCGAATAACGAAAAAGTGATAGAAAAAATCATAAAAAAGTAAAATAACAAGTTATAGTCACAGCTAAGATGTGCATAATGTTTTGGCAAAAATTAGAAGCCACAGACCAAAAAGATCTTTTCATAGTTATCACCCCTCTATTTCCAAGGAAGGTGAGGGGTGTTTTTTTAGGTAGAACACCATGAAACCATCAACTCAAATTCACCCAAGTCCACCATTATTGGCTATTTGAATGCCTAAACGAGCTTAAAATCAACCGATTCACGCAAATGCACCACCGTCAACAGGCAAAGCATGACCCGTCATAAAAGAAGCTTGTTCGGAGCAAAGATACAGAGCCACGTCTGCGACCTCTTCGGGTTGCCCCATGCGTTTCATGGCTTGATAGTTTTTAGCAGCTTCTAAAGCTTCGGGATTGTATGCCAACTTTCTACGCCCTTCCATTATCATCGGTGTCTCAATTGCCGTAGGACAAATGGCATTGATGCGAATATTTTGCGTAGCATATTCGATAGCTGCCGTTTTCACAAGCCCGACCACTGCGTGTTTGGAAGCCGCATAAGGCACATTATAAGGTTGCCCTCTCAGTCCTGCGGCAGACGACACACAAACGATACTACCACCACCTTGTTTGAGCATTTGCTCGATTTGGTATTTGACACAGTAGTACGTACCATTCAGATTGACGTTGATTTGTTTGTGCCATTCGTCCATTGGATAAGCATGAGTGGGGAGAGACAATGTTCCAGCAATACCCGCAACATTGACAGCACAATCCAATCGCCCGAAAGTATCCACTGTTTTTTTGACCATATTTTCCACTTCTTCCCTATCAGATATGTCTATTTTTAGGGTTAAAACTTCGACGTTTTGACCCCTCAGTATCTCAGCTGTTTTTTCTGCATTTTCTAAATTTACATCGGTGACAACAACCTTTGCACCTTCTTGTCCGAAAGCCAAAGCTGTGGCACGACCAATGCCTGAACCTGCGCCTGTGACCAAACATACTTTGTTTTTAAACCGTTCCATTTATCTGAAATGCTATTTTTAATTACCATCACTGATGGTTGTGCCACCGTCAACGATGATATTTTGTCCTGTAATAAAAGCACCTGCTTTTGAAGCCAGCATCACGGCTACGCCTGCAATTTCCTCCACTTCTCCTACTCGACGCAAGGGTGTGAGAGCCAGACGTTTTGTCATAAAATCTTTGTTTGACATCAAACTTTGAGAAAAAGTCGTGTTTATCATACCCGGCGAAATGGCGTTGACTCGGATATTGTCGGGGCCAAATTCAACAGCTAAATTGCGCGCCAATTGCACCAATCCTGCTTTCGACAGACCATACAAACCGATGTTTTTATTGCCTCTGACACTTGCGATGCTTGCCAAATAGATGATTGCGCCATCTTTCTGCGCTTGCATTTGAGGTAGAATTTTTTTGGTCAAATAAATGGCAGATTGTAGATTGATAGCCATTGTTTTCTCAAAATCAACGGCTTGAATGTCTAAAAATGACCCCGATGGAGCAATACCCACACAACTTACAAGAATATCAATCCGCCCAAAAGCCGATAGAGATGCAGTAAAAAGCCTGTCAATATCTTCTTTTTGAGACATGTCGCAAGTCACACCCAAACATCTAATCTGCTGTTTTTCAAACTCTTGTACCGTTATTGACACCCCCTCAGTATCGTTACTGGCGACAATCACTGTTGCCCCGTGTCCGCCCATCGCTTCGGCAATAGCTTTGCCCATGCCACTGCTTGCGCCTGTGACAAGAGCTATTTTATCAGTCAAGTCAAAAAGGTTTTTCATGTTTTAATGTTGCATCACATCTTTTAAAGGTGTGCCGTTGATTTCATACGGCTTGGCCTCAGTCAGAACAAACACGATGCGACAAATGGTATCACTACTCGGATTGCGCCATTTGTGAATCGTGCCACGTTGAACAATAATATCGCCTGCGCCCATGGTTTTGAACACCTTATTGTCCAATTCCAACTCTATCGTACCACTGATAATGATGCCATAATCTATACTACTCGTGCGGTGCATCGGCGACGACGCATTGGGCAACATATCAACGATGCGAATAACAGAGCCGCCTTTGAGTGTCGTGCCAGCATCGCGCATTCTGCCATCGGTTTCATCATTCAAATCGGCGGGGACAGTGGCGGTTGTCCAGATGGTCGCCATTGCCGCGTCGCCTGTGGGAATGGTAACTGTTTCGTATTCATTATCAGAAACAAAAACAGCGACCCCCTCAGTATTATGCCCCGTTACAACTCTTCTAATTTTGTTTAACATAGATTGAAAATTATGTACAAAAACTTGATTTATAATCATCTAAGCGGTCTGCCACCATCAACAGGTATGATAGAGCCTGTTGTGAAAGTCAGATAGGTGGCGACGGCATACACTGTGTTGGCTACATCTTCTGGCGTTGCCAACCTACTGAGGGGGGTCAAATCCTCTTGCATTTTCAAGTAAGCAGGGTCAACACTTTTAGCGTATTCGCCCAAAACCCAACCAGGAGACACCGATACCACCCGAATTTTGGGGGCTAAAGCCCTTGCCAAAGAGCGTGTCATACTGTCCACCGCTGCTTTCGAGGCACAATAAGCGACATTGCTACCGATGCCCGTAATAGCCGCCACCGAAGAAATATTCACCACAAGCCCCCCCTCAGTATTTAGGAGATTTTTGCAAGCGCGAATCATCGCAAATGTACCTCTGACATTGGTTTGCATGATTTTGTCAATCCAATCATCGCTCAAACCGTCTAAATCGTCGTGTGGTACAGGCGTTGTAATACCTGCATTATTGACCAAAATATCTAATTTTCCATACTTTTCTTCTATAAATGCCGCTAAATCATTGAGTTTAGCGGCATCAGTTGTCGGCGCATGAAAAATAGCATGATTGTCCCCCCTCAGTATTTTGAGTAAATTTTCAGCTTTTTCTGCGTTTGAATTATACGTGATGATAACGGAATAGCCAGTTTCTGCCAGTTTTTTACAAATAGCAGAACCGATACCCCCTGCCCCACCTGTTACGAGAGCGATTTTATGCGTTGATTCTGTCATTTTTTCAATCGTCTTACTCGAATATCTGCTTGTTCTTGATGCCCTGCAAAATGCTCTAAGGCACACAAGCGAGAGCAATATTCGCCTATCAACACACTGGCTTCGTCTGTCAAAATGCGTTGATAAGAGTGTGTTTTAATGAATTTACCAACCCATAAGCCACCCGTATAACGCCCTGCGCCTTTCGTTGGCAGGGTATGATTGGTACCAATCACTTTATCGCCATAACTGACATTGGTGCGTGCGCCTAAAAACAAAGCACCATAATTGGTCATATTTTTGAAAAAATAGTCGTCATCTTCGGTCATCACTTGTACATGTTCGCTGCAAATACGCTCGGCTTCTTGCAACATTTCTTCTTTTGTGTCACACAGAATTATTTCGCCATAGTCGCGCCACGATATGCTGGCAACATCGCGAGTAGGCAAGCGTTTAAGAACGTTTTCGATTTGTTGAGGCAATTCTTCTGCTATTTTTTTGCTATTTGTGATACAAACTGCGGGAGAATTGGGGCCATGTTCGGCTTGTCCCAAAAGGTCAACGGCGACTAACTCAGCATCTACAGTATCGTCGCAAATAACCATGGTCTCGGTAGGCCCTGCTAAAAGGTCAATGCCCACACGCCCAAAAAGCTGCCTTTTGGCTTCTGCAACATAGGCATTGCCGGGCCCAACGAGCATATCCACAGCTCGAACAGTCTCGTTGCCCCCCTCAGTAGGTGCGCCTAATGACATCAAAGCAATGGCTTGAATGCCACCCAAAACATAAATCTCATCGGCTCCCGCCATAGCTTGTGCTGCGACGATGGCCGCGGCAGGTTTGCCCTCGTAAGGTGGCGCACAAGCAATGACATGCTTAACACCAGCCACTTTTGCTGTCAAAATGCCCATGTGTGCAGAAGCTAAAAGCGGATATTTACCGCCTGGGACATACGCTCCTACCCGATTGACAGGAATGTTTTTATGTCCTAACACAACACCTGGAAGGGTTTCAACTTCCACATCGCGCAAACCCATCATTTGGATTTGAGCAAAACGACGGATTTGGGCTTGAGCAAACTTGATATCTTCGATGGCTTGCGCAGGCAAACTGTCAATACAGGCTTGTATTTCTTCTTGAGTCAGTTTGAAAGTGGGAGGATTCCAATTGTCAAACTTTTGGCTGTATTCTCTGATAGCAGCCCAACCTCGCTTTTCAATATCGGCTAAAATAGTTTCGACTGTTTGGGCGATTTGACGATCAATGTCGCGTTTTTCTTCGGCAGGTTTGCCCGATTTGATGTACTTTATCATTGGTTGCAGTTTTTAAAAACAAGGAAAATGAGCCGCATAAGTCTTTGGCACTTATGCAGCTTTCACGTTAAAATTTATGCAAAATTAAGCACCTAATGGACTAAAGGCTAAGCACAACAGACCTATTAATAAGCACAATCAATCCATTTTCCTTTTTTCTAAAACTACTGGACATTGTATGAAGAAATGCTTGCAATAGCAATTCGAAATCGGCGATTAACTACGGTTGGTATTGATAATCGCTTCCAGTTCAGCTACATGTTCAACCGTCGGCATCACTAAAGGCGGACGGACATCACCTGCACTTTTACCAATAATTTTTGCGCCTGCTTTTATCAAACTAACTGCATAACCTTGCTTTTTACCTCTCAAACGCACCAATGGAATGTAGAATTTTTGAGTGATTTCGGTAACAGTCGCTTTGTCACCTGCACGTAGAGCTTTGTAAAACTTGTTCGCCAATTCGGGTACAAAATTGAATGCCGCCGACGAATAAGTATTGACCCCGATTGACAAATACGCTTCGGCAATAATCTCTGCCGTTGGTACACCGCCAATGTACGATAAGCGATTGCCAACTGTTTTAATCGTGTCGTTCAAATCTTGTATATTGCCCGTTCCATCTTTTAAGCCAATAAGGTTGGGGCAGGCATCTGCCAGTTTTTGGATATACTGAGGGGATAAAACGCCATTGCCGCGATTGTAGTAAATGACAGGTAAAGCCGTGTTGTTGATAATCGTTTTGGCGTATTCAAAAACACCATCTTGTGGACATTCTGTCAAATAAGGCGGGAAAAACAAGAGTCCGTCAATGCCCGCATTTTCCGCCACTTTGGCAAATGCAATGGCTTCGGGTATGCTTCTACCAACACTCGAAATCACAGGAACACGCCCTGCTGTGGTTTCAACCGACACTTTGACAATTTTCTCATATTCTTTGGCCGATAATGAGAAAAACTCTCCCGTACCACCTGCCACAAATAAAGAAGATACGTCGTGGCTGACGAACCAATCAACACGTTCGGCAAAGGTATCGGGCGCAAATTCGCCTTTTTCGTCAAAATCTGTAATTGGAAAAGACAATAAGCCGTCTTCCAGAGCTGATCTAATTTTTGTTAATTCCATAATTTTTATTTATGATTTGTTTTATGACTACCCCTCAGTATTTGAGTGTGTCAAAATCGTAAATCTAAAACCTCCCTCCCAAAAGTCCACTCCGCCGCCGTAGGCGGCGTTTTTTACAGTTACACGAATTTGGTCGCAAACTCCCTCGTTCTTTAGAGGAGTTTTTTCGGTGTATCCACTTAGACCATTGGAAAAAAATGCGCCGCTATCATGGTCAAAATCAAACCTGACAAACCCATCAAACTTTGCATCGGTGCAATGGTTTTCATGGCTTCCTGTTCGGTTAAATTACTTGTTTTACACATAATCCAAAAACCAGCATCGTTCATCCAAGGAATTAGTTTTGCTCCTGCACCTATTGCCAAACAGAGATAAACAGGGTGAAAACCCAGATTGGCATTTTGTGCCATACCCGCCAAAATACCTGAAGCTGTTATCAAAGCTACTGTTGCCGAACCTTGCGCAGTTCTGACAATCGCCGTAATGAAAAACGCCAATGGAATCAATGCCATTTGATAATCTTTGGTCATGTCGGCGATGCGTGCGCTGATGCCTGTTTGTTGTAACATGCCACCAAATGCGCCGCCTGCCGCTGTAATCAGAATGATACCACCGCCTGTCATCAAAGCATTTTGTACAAAGACCGTTATTGAGGATTTATCGCTCTTTTTTTGATAAGCCAAAATCAACAAAGCGAAAATTGCCCCCATGAACAGGGCAATATTTTTATCTCCAAAAAACAGGACAACTTGCATCACACCGTTTAAAAAATCGGAATTGGTTAAAGGCACATTCGGTTTTGAGAAAGCTTCAACAGCTGAACGAATACAAATTGTTATGAGTGGAAAAGCCGCAGGTAAGACGGCAAATGCCAAAGCAGGTAAGTCTTTATCGCTTTTGTTGGCAATCGCTGCAATGTCTTCCAATCGGGCATCGGGTGCATCACGCAAAGGAATCGGCATTTTATTATTGAGCCATTTCGCAATGAAATAACCAACTGTAATTGTGCAAAGCCCTAATAAAGTGCCACAAACCATCATCAAACCAATCGGAACATTCAATGCGCCTACCAAAAATAAAGGACCAGGCGAAGGTGGTACAAACGAATTTGCCATAACGCCGCCTGCAATGACCGACAGTGCTAAAAGCAAATAATTTTTGCCCAAACGCATACCCATGGCTTTCGCCAAAGGCATCATAAGAAAAATAACAGTATCCACAAAAACAGGAATAGTCAAAAAGAAACTACTTAAAATGAAGCCAATCGGTGCGTTTTTTTCGCCTGTGACTTTGAGCATGGCACGAATAATTTTTTCTGCCGAGCCACTATCGAGCATGGATTTGCCAATTATCGCTGCCATTGCTATCAAAATACCGATTTTAGCACACGTATTGCCAAATTCTGTGGCAATGCGCTCGCCGATACTTTTATGCGCGAGTTTGGCAGCTTCGGCAGCGGCAGTGCCTTTGGAAAGATAAAATTGCTCGACAGCGGTCGTCGGAGTGAGTAAGGCAACGGTGATAGCCGCCAAGAGAAGGGCTAAAACAGGGTGGAGTTTTAAAACAATGATGCCACCTACGACGATGCCCATACCAATTAAAAGGATGAAAATTGGGTCTCCCATCTGGATTCGTTTAGTTTTTCTTTTGTTTTGACCAAAAAGTGAATGTTCTATAAAAAAAATGACGTTTTCACCAATCGAACACCCCCTCAGTATATCAGTGAAAAATTACCACCGAACGGGTTTGAATGTCCAGTTCGGCACTTTTTTCTGCATTTCGGGTTCATCATCGCGTTTGGTCAAGCCGCAGCGTAGATAATTTTGATGCAAGTCGGCTAAGGCTTTACGGTCAAGTTCGACACCCAAACCTGCACCTGTCGGTACTGCTACCGAACCTTCTTCAAATTTCAACCGCCCTCCTACAATCACCTCGTCAGATTGCCATGGATAATGTGTGTCTAAGGCATATTTCAAATTAGGAATCGCCGCTCCCAAATGTGTCATTGCTGCCAACGAAATGCCTAAATGACTATTCGAATGCATTGACAAATCGCGTCCGAAAGTTGCACAAACGGTTGTCAATTCCATGGAAGATCGCAAACCGCCCCAAAAATGGTGGTCACTCAGAATAATATCTTCCGCACCAATCGCAATACTGTTCGGAATGTCTTGAAAAGAGGTCGTACACATATTGGTTGCCAAAGGTGTTTTGAGGGCTTTTCTGACCTTTGCCATGTTTTTTTGTCCGCGTGTAGGATCTTCCAAATATTCCAAAATGCCTTCCATTTCTTTACCGTATTTGATAGACGTGCTGACTTTCCACAAAGCATTGGGGTCAAGTCGCAACGGCACATTTGCACCAAAGGCTTTGTGCAATGCCAATATCGTATCAACTTCAATGCATGGTTTGAAAACGCCTCCTTTCAATTTGATAGATTTAAAACCAAATTCTTGGCACATCGCTTGTGCTTGTGCGACCATTTCGGTAGGAGTCAAAGCCTGCGCTTGACGTGCGGCTGCCCAACCTTCAGCTTTAGGATCAATCCCAAAAGCCAATTCGCCGCCTGCTCCTTCGTATTTGTAGAACAAATAAGCTGAAAATGGCACAGCATCTCGGCGTTTACCACCCAATAAATCAACAATCGGGCGATTAACAATTTTGCCAATAATGTCCATACAAGCCACTTCAATAGAACTAAACACATGAACAACTGTACGTTGATCCCATGGCGTAAAACCTCTATCGGCGGGCTTTTCGGTGCCAAATTCGACATGCAAAATGTCTTTTATAGTATTGAGTTGAAACGGGTCTTGACCAATAATCAAACGCTTGCTGCGCTCTAATGCTTTATCAATATCAATATTGCCAGGTATTTCGCTGATGCCGACAATACCATCGTCTGTGACCAGTTCTACGACTGTCCGCAAAGCATAAGGTGCGTGCAATCCTGCCGCATTGAGCAATGGCGGGTCAACAACTGCGATGGGCGTGATGTTAAATTCTCTGATTTTTGGTCCTTTCTTGTTTAATAAATCCATTGTTTTTAGAAGTTAATGTAAAATAAAATCGCACTGCTCAACGTACAAACAACTGATATTCAATTATTTAAAAAACTAAAAGCGTTTAGCATTTTTTGTAATGACTACACCCATTTACAAAATTTTAAAAATTGCCTTAAATCTATTTTGCTCAAAAGAAAGAAAAATACCTCTCAAAAACTGTTTTAAAACCCTAATCCGAAAGGTTTAGACTATTTTATACTGCATACAAAGAGCTTGTAGGAAAAGAACTTTATGGCTTGAAGTGATTTGAAGTTCAAACTGCCCAAACCCTGCTTCACTACACAATCTGTATCAGTCCAAATTTTTGGATGGATTGGTAAAAGCCATATAAGCTGCCAACAAAAGTGGTAGCGAAAATAAAGTAAAAATTGTCGAAATAGGCATACCACTATCTTTAAAAATACCGAAAATCTGAGGACCCAAAATCGCACCAAAACGCCCGACTCCGAAGGTCAAACCTACGCCTGTTGAACGCATCGCAGAAGGATAAACTCGTGCGGCCATTGGGAAAAAGGCATTGAAACCACCTTGTACAAAAAAACCAATACCAAAGATGAGTATGAACATTAAACTGAAATTCAGAGACAAATTGGCATAACTCAACATAATACCAAAAGCTATGAGTAAGAAAGTGGGTAATACTTTTTTTGCACCAAAACGATTGACACCGGCGCCCATAGCTACAACACCGAGAAATGCCCCCAAATTGAGTGCAATGCCTACATAAGTTGCTTTATCAGTCGGTAGCCCTGCCTCTTTGGCGATGTTTGGCACCCAACTCATAAGCGTATAGAGCGTTAAGAAACCGAAAAAAACGCCAAGCCAGAGCTTGAGTGTAGCCATTTTGTATTCTGGAAGGAATAAATCTTTGAAAGATACTGAGGGGTCGTCAGAGGGTTTTGGCGGAAGACTTTCAATGCCTGCCTGCTTCATTCGGGCGAGTAGGTTATTGATTTGCTCTTGCGCGTTTTTGGGTTGTTTTTTACCTAAAAATACCAAAGATTCGGGCATAAAAAAATAAACAGCAATCAACATAGCTAAAGAAACCAAGCCTGCGGCAAGAAAAATGTACCGCCAACCGTATATTGGCAATGCCCAATTGACAAAAAAACCTGTCAAAATCGCACCGAGAGGCCAGCCCCCTTGTATCAAACCAACATTAAAATCGCGGGTTTTGTTATTGGAAAATTCGGCTGTAGCAGTTGCCATTGTGGGTAGAATACCACCGATACCTAATCCTGTAATGAAACGGCAAACCAAAATTTGCCCATAATTGGTAACGATATAAATACCTAACATTCCTATCGTAATAAGTGCAACCGAAATCAAAAACAGTTTGCGCCGTCCGATTTTGTCACCCAAAGGCGCGATAAACAAACAACCCAAAGTCATGCCCGACAAACCTGCACTGAAAATTGTACCCAACTCGGTAGCGTTCAAGCCAAATGTGTTTTTGATATCAGTAGCTGTGAACGATACGACCAAGACATCAATACCATCGTTCATGTTCAATATAAAACACAAAACGACAATTACGACTTGGTAAACCGACATGGGGTTGTTGTCTATGAGGTTCTTCAGTTTGAATTGTAAAGCTTCGTAAGTCATTTTAGTTGGTTTTCATTATCAGTTTATCACCTCTTCTAGCCTTTTATCGGCTGCTTTTATGCCTTGTTCCCACAGACCTACTATCAGCGTTTTGCTCTGTGTTTGTTTTGTATGATACTTTTCTGTAAAAGTAGTAATATTTGGTTCTGATTGGGATGATTTTTTATTACAAAATTGTCACCTTAGCACCATATTTTTATTGGTTTATCAATCAAATCCTATCCATGCAAGCAGCTTTTTATATAAACCTAAAGGCCTTGAACTAAAGAATATCGCCCTTCCAGAACCTCAAACTGGAGAAGTCCGCATTTGGCTCAAACAGGTGGGTATTTGTGGCTCAGACGTGCATTTGTTTTCAGGACACCGCATTTTACAGTTACACGATATTGGTCATGCTTTCAGCTTGTTGCGTTTCACATCGTCAGTTCGCCTTCGAACATTAAACATTTATCGCTTGCTTGTTGTATTTATTCCGATATTCTAAAGGTGTCAGCCCTGTGATTTTCTTAAAAACATCTCGAAAAGCTTTAGTGTCCGTATAACCAACATCCGACATAACTTCCGTAATGTTTTTTCTACTCGATTCGAAATGGCGTTTAGCAGCTTCCATTTTCACTCGTTGCAAATATTCACCAACCGTATTATTCGTTGCTTTTTTGAAGCGTCGTTCGAAACTACGCTTGCCAATAGCAAACATATCAGCCAACTGATCAACTGAAATTTTGTCCGAATAATTCTGCTCGATGAAATCTTGGGCTTGTTTGATTTCAAAGTCTTCATGGTCTTTTTGACCTTGAAACATTGTAAAAGCGGATTGACTTGATCTGTCCATGTCAATCGCGAAAAATTTAGCAGCCATGATGGCTAAATCTCGATTCGTATATTTTTCGACCAAATAAAGTAGCAAATTCCAATACGACATCGCACCACCGCTCGAATATATACCTTGTTCTTCGGTGATAATGCTGCCATCGACTAAGGTCACATCAGGGAACATCGCCCTAAATTGATTTGCAAACAACCAATGTGTCGAACATTTCCGACCCCTCAGTAAATCCGTGGCTGCCAACAAAAATGCCCCCACGCAGAGTGAAGCCACCTCCGCCCCAGCCTCTTTTTGAGCCACAACCCAATCAACGATAGGTCTGTTGAGTTCTATCGCTTTTTGCATATCGCCACTGACAGCAGGTATAAAAATAAGGTCAGTTTGCGTCACTTCGTCCAAGGTTTTGTCTGTATGAATGGTAAACAAACCGTCTTGCAATTGGACTTCGCGGGTCATACCGACCAATTCGACATTGAAAATAGCAGGTTGACCCATACTGATGAGAAATTGATTGACTGCCGTAAACATATAACGTGGGTCAGTCACAGCGGCTAAAACAGCCGTTTCAGGTACTAGGATGGTTATCGTCTTCATAGGCACAAAGTTAAACAAAAAGTTTGTCGCAAACAACCCCTATTTTTGTCGTTTTTACCATTTTGTTTTATTTTCAAAACAATTTATCTTTGCAGTATCAATTTGAAAATGATAAGTAAAGCGATAAAAACAAACTGCACCATTACAGCCTGTTTTTTCGCTCCGAAGGAGTCCCTTTGGACAAGCGAAAAAGCGTACTTTGAAATATATTTTTGGGCGAAAGCAAATTTTGAGGCAAAAAGTCTCAAAATTTGCTTTCGCTCCATTTAAGAACCCTTTTTTTCACGCTTTTCGCGTGAAAAGCGGAACAGTCTTTAATGATGTAGCTTATTTTTATCGTTTTACTAAGACAAATCTCTTTGGCAATTTTTACAACCAATCAACAATAGTTTCATGGAAACAATCTCTTTAGATAAAGACATAAAGATAGTTTGCTTAACAGCAAAATCTTTTCCATTGGGTGTTCAAAAAGCACACCACGAATTACACGCCCTATTGCCTAACCTGCATGAGCGTCAATTTTTCGGAATTTCTTATGGCAATACTGAGGGGGGTATCACATACAAAGCCGCAGCATCTGCATTGTCGGATAGTGAGGCGGAAGAGTTGGGTTTTGAAGGTTTTACGATTAAAAAAGGAAAATACATCAGTCAAAACCTCAAAGATTATATGTCAGATTTAACACAAATCGGACAAACATTTCAAAACATGTTGCAACATCCTCAACTTGACCCCAAAGGCTATTGTGTCGAAATGTATCTAAGTCCAAAAGAAGTTCAATGTCTCGTAAAACTCAACGATTAAAACATGGCACGCATCAACACTTATTTGACCTTCAATGGCAACTGTCGGGAAGCAATGGTATTTTATCACAGTATTTTGGGTGGCGATCTTTTTTTGCAAACCATCAGCGAATCACCCATGTCAAACAAAATGCCTACTGACATGAAAGACCTGATTCTTCACTCGACCCTCATTAAAGGCGAGATGAAAATTTTAGCCTCGGATATGGTCGGTGAAAAAGGATTAATACGTGGTAATGCTGTTTCTTTGATGCTCGATTGTGATAGCGAAACCGATATTCAGTTGTTCTATGAAAAATTGTCTGAAAGAGGGCAGACGACACATCCTTTGGAAACGACTTTTTGGGGCGCATTGTTTGGCGATTTAACGGATAAGTTTGGTATTCAATGGCTTTTGCATTTCGATAAGACTAAAGTATCCCCTCAGTAAATAGATGTAATTTTATAGCCAGAAATGAACATTCACAAAAATTAGGTTAACCCATGCAATTTTAAAATACTCTTTTTTTATCTTTAAAATTTAGGAATTATGGAAAATTTTCAATCTCTAACCGTTGAAGCAACTGTGAATGCACCCATTGCTCATGTTTGGAAATGCTGGACAACACCAGAAGATATTATGAATTGGTGTTTTGCTTCACCCGATTGGCACTGCCCCGCAGCCACAAATGATTTGACTGTGGGCGGCTCATTTACGTCGCGTATGGCAGCAAAAGACGGCAGTTTTGCCTTCGATTTTGGTGGCGTTTATGATGTCGTGGACTTGCACAAAACAATCGGCTACACGATGGCTGATGGTCGCAAAGTGAAGATTGAATTTACGGACAATGGCGATACAACCTACGTTTCTGAAACTTTTGATGCTGAAAACGAGAATCCACTCGAAATGCAACAAGGCGGCTGGCAAGCGATTTTGAACAATTTTAAAGTGTATACTGAGGGGGCTTTGTAATTGAAAAATGGTGATTGATAATCAATCATTTAAAAACATAGGCAAAATCATAAATTTTTATTTCTATTATGAAAAATGATACCCATTTCAGCACGATTGATGAATATTTGACCACTTTGCCGGACGACAAACGGGCATTGCTGTCATCTGTACGCGCAGCGATTCGCGAAGCCGCGCCCGATGCAGAAGAATACATCGGCTACATGATGCCCGCTTACAAATATCATGGACCTTTGGTTTATTTTTCGGCTTTTGCCAAACATTGCAGCTTTTTCCCTGGCAACAGTTCTCTGATTGCCCGCTTGAGCGATGAATTGAAGCCATTTAAAACGGCCAAAGGCACAATTAGTTTTACGGTTGACAATCCTATGCCGTTGGAACTTATCAAAAAAATTGTGCGCTTGCGTGTGGCGGAAAACGAGGCAAATGCTTTAGCAAAGAAAGAAATGGCAAGAGACAAAGAAGTGCATGATTTGAATAGATACATGTCTCAACTTGATTATCCTTTAAAAACTGAGGTAGAAGCACTTAGAAACATTATCAAATCCGCTCATTCGGCACTTTTAGAACGTATCAAATGGAATGCGCCAAGTTACTATGTTCACGAAACTGATTTATTGACTTTTAATATAAAATCTGAGAAGGAAATTCTTTTGATTTTTCACAATATCAAAATTGTGGACATCAAATCGGATATTTTGACGGGTAAGTTCAAAGATAGACGTATCGCCTATTTCAGAAATATGGAAGAAATCAAACAACATAAGGCAGAATTGACTCGTATCATACATGCCTATGTTGCCTCGGTTGCATAATGGCAGCGATGCCATGAAAAAGCAAGTTTGCATCTTTATATCTTTATTTATTTATCATGCCACTCTATTTTACACAACTTATTTATATCAAAAATGGTGCTGAGGAGACTTTCCACCAATTTGAAGATGTTGCTATTCCTTTGATTGCCAAATACAACGGACAACTCTTGTTGCGCCTGCGACCAACTCTTGAAACCATCGTTGAAGCCAATATGCCTCAGCCGTATGAAGTACATCTGGTTGAGTTTGAGTCAAAGCAAGATTTTCAAAACTTTATGGGCGATGAAGAGCGCAAACAGTTTTTGCATCTAAAAGAAGCGTCAATAGAATCCGTTTGGCTCATAGAAGGTCAAAAGTTATAGTATTTCACTCTTTTTACTTTAAAATCAAACAAAATGAAAGTATTAAAATTCTTAGGTATTGCCTTAGCTGCATTGGTTGGCTTGGTTTTGCTCGCTGGTCTTTTTGTCAAAAAAGACTATGCTGTTGAGCGTTCGATTGTGATAAACAAACCGAAAGCGGATGTTTTTTCCTATGTTCGTGTATTCAAAAATCATAAAAATTTCAGCAGCTACGAGCAAATGGACCCCAATATAAAAATGGACTATCGCGGTACTGACGGCGAGGTCGGCTCTGTATCAGCGTGGGCAGGCAACAGCAATGTTGGCAAAGGTGAGCAAGAAATCAAGAAAATTACTGAGGGGGAGCGCATTGACATTGAGTTACGCTTTATCGAACCGATGGCTTCAATTGCGCCTTGTTATTGGACTTTCGAAAGCGTTGATAGCACCCAAACCAAAGTAAAATGGGGTATGTCTGGCACAATGAGTTATCCCATGAATACCATGCAATTGGTGATGAGCATGGATGACATGATTGGGACTGAGTATCAAAAAGGTCTGAACCAACTCAAAGCGATTTTAGAGAAGTAAACAATGAATGTCAGTCTTAAAACCATAAATCTAAATCATTCAATTAAAAAAACATGGCTTCAGTAGGCACTTATCTCAATTTTCCTCGACACACTGAGGAAGCATTCAATTTCTACAAATCCGTTTTTGGTGGCGAGTTTGCGGGCAATGGTATCATGCGCTTTGGCGATGTACCTCCGCAAGAAGGCGCACCCGAAATGTCGGATGAAGACAAAAACTTGGTTATGCACGTCGGTTTACCGATTCTCAATGGACATTTACTGATGGGTACAGATGCACCTGAGTCAATGGGCTTCACAGTCACGATAGGCAATAATTCGTATATCTGCCTCTCTCCCGACACACGTACAGAAACACAACGATTGTTCGACGGTTTGTCGGAAAGCGGAGTAGTCACTATGCCTTTGACAGATATGTTTTGGGGCAGTTTGTACGGTTCTTGTACCGATAAATATGGTGTACAGTGGATGTTCGATTGTGTCGAGGCGGTACAATAATTTAGAAAATTGGCAACTTGAACTCAGCATAATTCATTGATTTAAAGCCAATAGCGATAGGCCAACTTTAGAATAACCCTATCACTATTGGCTTTAAAAATCTATTCTGAAATTTTAGTCATTCCTTTTTAATAAAAATCTATTTGCAATGAAAAACAAAATCTATCCTTGCCTTTGGTTCGATGGACAAGCCAAAGCGGCGGCAGACTTGTATTGTTCTTTGTTCAAAAATGCGAAAATTACGGTTGACTCACCCATGGTGGTCAATTTCGAATTGAATGGACAAAAATTCATGGGTCTGAATGGTGGGCCGCATTTTGTACCGAACCCCTCAGTATCTTTCTTTATTCGATGCAAAACGGCGGATGAAGCACAAGCGTTTTGGGATGCCTTGTCACCCGATGGTATGGTTTTGTTGCCTTTCAATACTTATCCTTGGAGTGAAAAATACGGTTGGATTCAAGACCGTTTTGGCATTTCGTGGCAAATTTCGGTAGATAATCTGCCAGGCGAGCAGCAAATCGTGCCTTCTATGCTTTTTACTGAGGGGGTGCATGGTCGCGGTGGCGAAGCGATTGATTTTTATACATCGCTGTTTCCGAATTCACAAATAAATGTCAAAGTACCTTACGACATAGGTGAAAGCACTTATGCAACGACGGATATGTTCAAATACTCCAATTTCACACTCGATGGTCAGTTCTTTACCATCATGGATGCTGGCTTTCCGCAAACTTTTACTTTCAATGAAGGCATTTCTTTTGTCGTTGATTGTGATGGACAAGAGGAGGTGGACTATTATTGGAACAAAATGACGGCAGATGGGGGTCAAGAAAGCCAATGTGCGTGGCTGAAAGACAAGTTTGGTGTATCGTGGCAAATTGTACCTCGTCAATTGATGCAGTTGATGAATGACCCCAACACAGACAAAGCGCAAAACGTGATGCAAGCCATTTTGAAAATGAGGAAAATTGTGATTGCAGACTTAGTAACGGCTTACAATGAAGCCTAAATGAACGAAAAATGGTAGAGGTTTTCAAAACGAACGTTCAAACACAGGAACAAGCAGACGGCATCATTGAGCATCTGCTTGTTCTTTTTCCAAATAGCAAAATTGGCTTTGATTTGGAAGATTGCGACAAAGTTCTACGCGTCGAAAGTGATTTTTTTTCAATGATTGAATTAGAAACAGCCCTACAAACACTTGATTTTCAATATGAAAACCTAATTTAGCCCCCTCAGTATTTCTTATCATTTTCAAAAATCCAACAACATGAAACGCTCTACATCTATTGATTTTGTACGCGGTTTGGTGATGATTGTCATGGCTTTAGACCATGTGCGCGACCTTATTCACATCACAGCTACAACCGAAGACCCAACCAATCTGACGACCACCACGCCTGCCCTTTTCTTCACACGCTGGATAACCCATCTTTGCGCACCGACATTCGTGTTTTTAGCAGGAACATCGGCGTTTTTATCTTTAAAAAGCAAAAATAACCTTAAAGAAAGCCGTCGTTTTCTATTCACACGTGGCGTGTGGTTGTTCATTCTCAACTTTACCATCGTCAATTTTGGCATTTTTATGGACTATCGCTTCGGTTTCTTGTTTTCACAAGTGATTGCGGCTATTGGTATGGGTTTCATCGGTTTATCGCTTTTGATGGGTTTGTCAATGCGTAGTCTAAGCATCCTTAGCCTAGTCATTATTTTTGGTCACGACGTTTTTCAGAGTGTTTCTTTTCCACAAGGTTCTCCTTCTAATGTTGCATGGTCTCTGTTGATGAGTGTTGGTTTTTTCCCTATATCAGACCATATCAATTTTCTGACAAGTTATCCATACATTCCTTGGTTGGGCATCATGCTGGCAGGTTTTTGTTGTGGCGAACTTTTCCTTTTGCCTACTGAGGGGCGCAAAAAATGGCTTTTGCGCTTAGGTTTAGGCTCGTTGGCTGTATTTATTGCTTTGCGTACTTTCAATATTTATGGCGACCCTGCGCCGTGGGGTTTTCAAAAAGATGCTGTTTTTAGCTTTTTATCTTTTATAAATACCTCAAAATATCCGCCTTCGTTGCTCTACACTTCTATGACTTTGGGCATCATGTTCCTATTGTTTTATGTTTTTGAGGGTGTCCAAAACGCCTTTATTGAAGTTATTTCTGTTTATGGTCGTGTACCTTTGTTCTACTATATTGTGCATTGGTTTGTAATTCATGCCATGAGTGCGACGGTATTTTTAGCACAAGGTTTCTCTTTTTCTGACCTTCAATTTAGTGGATTTGGCATGGGTCGCCCCAAAGAAATGAGTGGATTGAACCTTTTAGGTACTTATGGCGCATGGTTGTCTATTGTTGTGTTGCTCTATCCACTTTGCAAATGGTACAGTGATTATAAATTACGTCACAAAGACAAGGCTTGGTTGCGGTATTTGTAGATACCCCTCAGTAAATCCATCTTTATAAAATCTTTATAAAATCTTTACCTGCTCTATCCATATCTTTATTTTCTCTTTATAAATATGCCCGCATCTTTGCATAATAATTAATGAGAAATGGAAAAAGAAATACATAAACGGCATTATCTGATAAGTGTCATTTTGGTTTGCGGTGTTGCAGCCACCTGTTTTCCATTTACAGAGTGGATTGGTTATCATTCTGTTGCCTTATTGTTGCTGTTGACAGTCTCCATTTTGGCGATGCGTTTCAGTCTCTATCCTGTGCTATTAGCCGCAACTTTGAGTGCTTTGATTTGGGATTTTTTCTTTATTCCACCTTATTTCACTTTTATTGTCAGCAGTCAAGAAGATGTTTTGTTTTTGATTATGTATTTTGCTGTGGCACTATTGAGTGGCGTTTTCAACTACAAACTACGCCAATTTGAGCATGTTCAACGCCAAAAAGAAGAACGTGAAACCGCTATCAAACTCTACAACACACTTTTCAACTCCCTTTCTCACGAGTTACGTACACCTATTGCAACCATTTTGGGGGCTACTGACACTTTGCAGGAAAATGAAGACAAACTGTCGAAAAACAATAAACAAGAATTAACAACTGAAATTTCAAAAGCAGCCTTGCGCCTCAATGAACAGTTGGAAAACCTGCTCAATACTTCGCGGCTCGAGTCTGGCTTTATTAAACCCAATTTGGAGTGGTGCGATGCTAACGAATTGATTTACAGTACATTGAATACACTTCAAAAGAAATTAGAAAAGCATGAGGTTGTGGTTGAAGTGAGTGATGATTTACCTTTGGTTCGACTCGATTTTGGTTTGATGGAGCAAGTGCTGATCAACTTAATCAGCAATGCCACCAAATATACACCGCCGATGACAGAAATTTCCATCAGAGCCTATGTGAACAAAGAGCATGAAGGGAGTTGGTTTGATGCGGACAGACAGACGGATACCTATTTGCTCAAAATTGAAATAGCTGACAATGGAAGAGGAATTCCAGAAGATGAGATTGAGTTCATTTTCAATAAATTTTATCGGCTCAAAAACACACAAACAGGCGGGACTGGCTTGGGTCTATTCATTGTAAAAGGGTTCGTCGAAGCACAAGGTGGCACAATTAAAGTAATGAACAAACCCGACAAAGGTGTTTTATTTGTCATAGATATTCCCACCGAGATTTTACCACAAATGATTCATCATGAATAAAGAAAGTATTTTAATCATAGACGACGAAGCGGCTATTCGCAAATTATTGGACATCACGTTGCAATCAAACGGCTATAAAGTATTGCAAGCGACAACGGCAAAAGAAGGGGAAATCGCTGCCGCCATGCACCAACCTGATATTATTTTACTTGATTTGGGCTTACCCGACGACGATGGACAGAATGTGCTCAAAATACTGAGGGGGTGGTTTTTGCAACCCATCATCATTTTGTCAGCTCGCCATTCTGAGTTGGATATTGTTAAAGCCTTAGACAACGGTGCAAATGACTACCTCGTGAAACCGTTTCGGACAGGCGAATTGATGGCGCGCATCCGCTCTGCCTTGCGATTGAGCAAACCGAATACCAGTGAGCCTATTTTGACAATCAAAAATCTCTCGATTGACTTCATAGCTAGGATCGTTAAAAAAAATGATGATATTGTTAAGTTAACCACAACTGAATATGCTCTTTTGATGCTTTTAGTCAAAAATGAAGGAAAAGTGCTGACTCACGCCTTCATTTTAAGAGAAATATGGGGACCAGGCTACGTCGAACGCAGCGAATACCCCCGTGTATTTATTGGTCAGTTGCGCAAAAAAATTGAAGACAACCCCAATCATCCCACTTTAATTTTGACTGAGTCAGGCGTAGGTTATCGGTTCGTTGGCGATTGACTACCCCTCAGTATTTTCGATTTTTTCAGTAAATTTTAAAGATTATGACAGCAAAAAATAGCGTTGCGCATCGCGTAACGGTTGCCTCCTTATTGGTTGCACTTGGCATCATTTATGGCGACATCGGCACAAGTCCGTTGTATGTTTTGAAAGCCATCGTAGGTGAACGCGAAATATCCGAAACTTTAGTTTATGGTGGTATTTCTTGCATTTTTTGGACATTGGTTTTCCAAACCACATTCAAATACATCATTTTAACTCTTACTGCCGACAACCATGGTGAAGGTGGCATTTTTTCGCTCTATGCTCTAGTCAAACGCTTTGGCAAAGGGAGATTAGTAATTCCAACTATTTTAGGCGCGACTACACTATTGGCTGATGGCATTATCACACCACCCATTTCAGTAGCATCAGCAGTTGAAGGGTTGGAAAATGTTGTGCCTCATCTACCGACCGTCCCGATTGTCATCATCATCTTATCATTGCTCTTTTTCTTTCAAAGATTTGGTACTCAAAAAGTAGGTGTCTTTTTTGGTCCCATCATGGTTGTGTGGTTTTTGATGCTTTTTGTCTTGGGTTTTAGTCAAATTTTACACACACCCGCCATTTTGGTAGCTCTCAGTCCACACTATGCTTACGAGCTTTTAGTACAATATCCACATGGTTTTTGGCTTTTAGGTGCTGTATTTTTATGTACTACAGGGGCAGAAGCTCTCTATTCAGACTTAGGACATTGTGGCAAAAAAAATATTCGTATCACTTGGGCATTTGTCAAAATCGCTTTGATGGTCAACTATATGGGGCAAGCTGCATGGATTTTGCACCAAGGTAAACCTCTTTTAGAAGGGCGAAATCCTTTTTATGAAATCATGCCCGAATGGTTTTTACTTTCTGGTGTTATCATAGCCACAGCAGCGACTATCATTGCGTCACAAGCCTTGATTAGTGGTTCGTACACTTTGATAAATGAAGCCATGAGTCTTAATTTTTGGCCTCGTATTGCTGTACGACAACCGACCGAGCTGAAAGGACAGATTTACATCCCCTCAGTAAATAATATATTATGGTTCGGTTGTATCTTAATGATTGTCTATTTCAAGTCATCATCAGCCATGGAAGCGGCTTATGGTTTCTCAATCACCATCGCCATGATGATGACCTCTTTGTTGTTAACGTATTACCTCATATACATCAAAAAATGGCGTTTATCGTGGATTTTAGTCATTTTAATCATCTTTTCGGTCATTGAAGTATCTTTTTTTATTGCCAACGTAGCCAAAATCAAAGAACGCTGGATGTTCTTATTTTTTGAACTCCTCATCTTCGCAGTCATGTATGTATGGTACTATGCACGTAAAATCAACAACAGTTTTGTCAAATTTGTAGAGTTGAAAAACTATACGACCTTGCTCAATGCATTAAGTGCCGATGATGAGATTCCAAAGTTCTCGACTCATTTGATTTATTTAACAAAAGCAAATCATTTCAATCAGATTGAGGAGAAAATCATAAAATCTATATTTTCTAAAAAGCCCAAACGTGCCGATGTCTATTGGTTTGTACATATCAACCGTACCGATGCCCCTTACACACTTAACTACCAAGTTACTGAATTACTTGACGATAAGGTGATAAAAGTGGACATCAATATCGGTTTTAGGATTCAACCACGTGTCGAACTGTATTTCAAAAAAATTGTGCAAGATTTGGTTGTTAATAAGGAGTTGAATTTGCACATTCGCCCCGATGGCTCAACGCGCTACAATCCTGAACCTGACTTCAAATTTGTGGTTATCGAGAAGTTTTTATCCGTTGAAAATGAGTTTTCATTGCGCGATGGTATTTTACTCAATTCCTATTTTTTACTCAAAAGATTGAGCCAAGCAGACGAAAAAGCCTTTGGTTTGGATAAAAATGATGTCGTTGTGGAAAATATTCCCTTGATTTATCAACCTGTTCAAAAGTTAGAATTGATGAGACTCAACGCACCTCATTCTAAAGAACACATCTTGAATTAAGAGAAACCCCCTCAGTAAAAGCCGTTTTACTGAGGGGGTTCTTTTATTTTTCCCAAATGCCGCCAACGCCCAATTCCCACAGTTTTTTATTCAAAGCGGGAATATCCGTTTCCAAAATCTCAGTGGCGCGCGTCTTTAAAACTTTCCATAGGGCATCCAATTCTGCTTTTCTATCCAACGATGGTTTATTGACAACAGGAATATCGCTTTCTGTCTGATTGATGAGAAAGATGTATTCAGCTGTAAATTTATTCGGAAAATTTTCGACATCATCATACGCTTTTGATTTGCGTTGCACCATGTCTTCGTCCCAAGCTTTCATTTTTTTCAACAAAACCTCCCCCTCAGTACGAATGGCTTTATACCTATCTTCACCCGCTAAAGACTTCAATAATTTGCCCAATTGCAATTGTTTTTTGTACAAACTATTCACCATTTTGTGCATCGCAGAAAACTCATTTTCCATCTGCGTCATTACAGCATCATACTCTTTATACGTTTTTAAGTCATTGTTATACAAAGGGTTAGGTAAAACTTCTGCTGTCATCGTCATTGCCTGATCATTGACTTTTAGGACAAATGTGTATTTGCCAGGCACAACTTTATGCCCTGCAAAACTTGCCTCGTAGTAAGTATTTGGTACACCGACCATTGTTGGATAACGCATATTCCACACAAAACGATTCAAACCTTTGTTGGCAGACAAAGTGGGGTCGGCATTCGGACCACCGTCCCATTTTTTAAATAAACTGTCTTTTTTTGAGCTAAAACTGCGGATAACCACCCCTTCTCCAAAGGAGTCCTTACGGACAGTATTTTTGACTTCCAAAGTCAAAATATCTTCTTTTTTCACTTGCGGCAGATGATAATAAATGACAATGCCATTGGCTGGATTCACGCCTTCATCAGAAGCCGTTCCTTCGCCGTCGTTTTTGTCCAATTCACTCCGACCATTGCACAAATAGGCACTTTCGGGTTGGAAGAGCGTCAATTTATCATCATTTCGATATTGTCGAATCAAAGGTAAATCGTCCAAAATCCAAAACGAGCGACCAGAAGTGGCGGCAATCAAGTCGTTTTTATGAATTTTCAAATCTGTTATCGGCGTAATAGGCAAATTCAGTTGAAAAGGCGACCACTCTTTGCCCCCGTTCCACGACACGAACAAGCCCAATTCAGTGCCTGCAAACAATAAATCACGGCGCACATTGTCCTCTCTGACCACTCGCGTAAAAGCATTATTGGGCAAACCTGTAACAATTTTTGTCCACGTTTTGCCATAATCCGTTGTTTTATAAATCGCTGGCGTATGGTCATTAAATTTGTACCGAGTTATGGCGATATAAGCCGTTGCTTTGTCATGTGGCGACACTTCAATTGCATTTATCAAACATTCTTGCAAGCCCGCAGGTGTTACATTTTTCCAATTTTTGCCGCCATCTGTCGTCAACTGCACCAAACCATCGTCACTGCCTGTCCAAATCACACCTTTTTCATGCGGCGATTCGATGATATAAGCCAATGTACCATAGTTCTCTGCACCAACCGCTTCGTTGGTATAAGGCACGCCTCCCCTACCCTGCTTGGCTTTTTCGTTTCGGGTCAAATCGGGTGAGGCTTCAGTCCATGTTTTACCATTATCGGAGGTTTTCAAAACATATTGCGCACCATGATAGAAAGTATTTGGCTCATGTTTTGACCAAATAATAGGCGCATTCCAATTGAAACGGTATTTTATATCCTTTGCATCGCGCCCCAAATACTGAATGGGTGCCGCCATGACATTGGTTGTCGCCTGTGCTTTTGTATCCAAAATTTCAATCGTCCCTTGATAACTTCCGCCCCAAACGTAGCGTGGATTGTCGGGGTCGAATGCCAAAAAGGCACTCTCACCACCTGCCGAAGCTGTCCAACTTGCTGATGATATATGTCCACTGCCCAATTCGCGGTGTGCAATCGAAACAGAAGTATTGTCCTGCTGACCACCATAAATACGATACGGAAACTGATTGTCTGCATTGATGCGATAAAATTGAGCCGTTGGCATATTGTTTTGCGACGACCACGATTTGCCGCCATTGACAGTAATCGAAGCACCACCGTCGTTTGCCACAATCATATTTTTCGGATTTTTTGGGTTAATCCAAAGGTCGTGGTAATCACCATGAGTACCATAGAGGTTGTCCCAAGTTTTGCCGCCGTCGAGTGAGCGTAAAAATGGCGCACTCAGCACATAAATCGTGTTCTCATTTTTGGGATCAATGAATAATTCGATATAGTACCATGCGCGTTGCAGCAAACGGTGGTCATTCGTCACACGTGACCAAGATTTACCAGCATTTTGTGACACAAACAAACCACCAGCCTCTTTTTCTGAATCACTTTCAATCAAAGCATACACTTTTTCAGAATTGGAACGACAGACAGCAATGGACATTTTACCCATTTCTTTGGGCAAACCTTCTTCCAATTTTTCCCAAGTTTCGCCATAATCCATGGATTTATAGAGACCGCTACCCTGTCCACCGCTTATCACCTGCCATGGCAAGCGTCCGTGTTCCCACATGGCTGCATACAAAATGCGCGGATTGTTCATATCCATTGACAACTCCACACAACCTGTTTTATCGTTCACGTACAACACATTTTTCCAAGTCATGCCGCCGTCGCTTGTCTTGTAAATGCCCCGCTCTTTTGAAGGGCTGTACAACGCTCCTTGCGCTGCCACAAAGGCTATATTCGAGTTTTTAGGGTCAATCACAATGCGCGAAATATGCTGTGTCGCATCAAGACCCATTTTTTTCCATGTTTTACCCGCATCAATGGATTTGTAAACCCCATCACCATGATGCGTCATAACACCGCGAACAGCATGTTCGCCCATGCCTACATAAACCACATTAGGGTCATTTTCGGCAACAGCTACGGCCCCGACTGAACCTGTTTTGAAAAATCCGTCAGAAATATTCGACCAGTTCAAACCCATATCTTCTGTTTTCCACAGACCACCGCCCGTCGTTCCCATATAATAGGTTGTCATATCGCCCACAACACCCGTTGCTGTCACTGAACGACCGCCTCTGAACGGGCCAATACTGCGCCATTTGACGGGTTTGAAATAGTCTGACAAAGCGACAGCAGACTGACTTTGGCTATTTAAGCTATGCGTTTCAAAAATGAAAAACACCAAATAAGCTAGGAAAGCAAGATTTCTTAACATGTACATTGATTTTTGATGACTCAAAAAAAATATCTTTCAAAAAACGGTTTATAAAATTGAGTTTCATACATATCGGTTAAATAACATTCTATTGACTTTGATACCCCCTCAGTAAATCCATCATTTTTATAAATAAATCTTTACATCTTTATAGATTCTTGAAGGAAGACTTTAAAACTACAAACTCAAAACAAGAACTCTTCACTGTCTAATCAGAATTTCACCTCCCTCAGTAAAAGTATTTTACAAATATGATGGGCGAGTTTTTTAAGTATAAATTACAACGTAAAACAAAAACTGATTTAAAACTCATCAAGGAAGTTGATCCATCTTTTGGAAATACTTTGACTAAAAAACGCTATCCAAAATAAACGGACAAAAGTGATAGACAAAGATTTCTTTATATAAAGATATAAATATGAATTGTACTAAAAATTTTCCAAGACAACAATTTTTAGGGTTCAACATGCGGCAAAGGAACAAGACACCACCAGAATATCACTAAAACAAGTTGATATTTTACATTTAACCGAATAAAAATAAGGTTTAACGGTTTTATAGACAAAATAGGTTTATTGCCTAAAAAGAAAAAAAAGAGTTGATAAATTTTTAGTCCTCTGGAACGATAAATAAATCTTTATATCTTTACTTGTTTATCACTTCCGAGATTGCCGATGCAACTCAATTGCTTCCATAATAAGGTCAGTAACTGTCATCCCTAATTCCGTTGCATAAATTTTCAATTCTTTACGAAACTCAGCAGTCGCGTTAAAATTGATAAGCACTGTTTTCTGAGTGTCTTCTTTTGTCAAGTTATTACTGCGTTGCATGAGGCTCGGCGGTGCGCCTTTGCTGTCAAGGCGAGGTGGTACGCCTTTATTGTCTGGTTTTGCAATTTTTGCCATGATTTAAGTAAGAGAAAATTATAAAGATGTAAAGATATAAAGAGAAAAATTACCCATTGATTTCAGAAATACGATTGACGATAGCTTGTATCAATTCATCAACATTGTCATTGATGGTTTTGAAAGCTGTTTCATTAGCTGCTTTACCTATATCGTGCGATTGTCCAATTGAGGTTTTTTCAGGGATGACACCTAAGACAAAATACCCCCCCTCAGTAATGTAACGTTTTGCACCATTTATTTCGTTTTGACTTGCGCCGACTCTTGACAATATGATACCAATCTTTTGAGCAGAAATACCTTTACTCACCAATTCATGCGCTAATCGAATTGTTGGACGCAAATCATCAAGCGTTACACCTGTCGGCATGATGATAAAATCGCTTCTTTGAGCAATGTCTAGTGTCATACGAGTCGCATGTGGTGCGCCATCGAAAACGATAAGATCGTAATTTTTACCTTGTTTCATCGCTTCACTAACGCTATTAAACTGTTCTACCGAAATCAAAGGGGTAAAATCACGGCTCATGCGTACACGATTCCATTCTGAAACTGTCCCTTGGGACAAGTCCATATCAGCAATTTTTACATTATACTCATTTCGAGCATATTCAACGGCAAGCAGCCGCGATAGGGTAGATTTTCCAACGCCTCCTTTTTGAGAAATAATACCAATTACAAGTGCCATAATGAAATATTAAAAAGTTTTGGCAAAAATAGTAATCTTTTGCATAAAGATATAAAGGTTTAAAGATAAAAATAGCATTCCAGATATCAACATTTGATTTTACCCCATAACTGGCCCCTCAGTATTTCTCACAGAAGCTACTCAAACAGAACCTTAGCATAAAGAGAGAGTTAAAAATCAAGATAAAGTATAACCTCTTTGAAATCAGGTAATATTTGCCTAAATTTGACATAATCTCCTAAAAAAGTAAATAATCATCTTTTTAAAAAACTTAGCTCTATTTATGTTTTTTAAAAGCTTTTCTATTTATCTTATTTTACTCCCTCGTATCAATTGATAATCAATTGATTATATTCTAAAAACCGTAGAAAAATATCTATTATTCCGTAGAAAAATATCACTAAAACCGTAGAAAAATATCTATTATTCCGTAGAAAAATATCACTAACCCGTAGAAAAATATCTAGACCGTAGAAAAATATCATTTGACCATATATTGACAAACCATAGGAAAATACTCAGTTTTTTGGTAAAATTCAGATCTCAGTTGCCTTTTATTAGCTTAAACCCGCTTGTTTTTTGAGTAAGGAATCCGTAGAAAAACAGAAAACCGTAGAAAAATATCAGCTTTTAAGCAAGCAAAACCGTAGAAAAATATCAACTCTGGCACGAGTGGTTTTGATAAAAAATGTACAATTAATGTTAAGAAAATCATGTGTGTCTTCCATGGGTAAATATTATTTCCAAAAACCCCAAACCGTAGAAAAATATCAATTTGTCACTTTTTTAACCGTAAAAACTTTATTTAAACTCTATTACGGTTTTTGAAATTTTATGTGTAACTTTGATGTGGGAAGAAAATCGTAGAATCGCTACGGTTTTTAATAATATAAATAATTGATAATCAATTTAATAAGAAAATTGATTTTAATAGGCTTCAAAAATGGCTATTGTTAAATCGAACAAACTCATCGAAACGAGTTATAAATTAGGCTCGCGAGAACAGTTTTTTGTACTATTTCTACTGTCAAAAATTTCACAACAAGACACAGAGTTTCGGCAGTATAGAGTCCACTACAAGGACATTGCCCGCATCATGAATTTCGATGGACGCAGACGAGTGGCGAATAAAGAGGATATTTTCAAAATGATGAACAACCTCAATACGCAACCGATTCGTTTTTCAGAAGGAGATGAAGATGTACAAGCTGTTTGGATTACGTCGCTGCGATACAATCGGAAGTCGGGGGAATATACTTTCACTTTCAGTTTGGAGTTAAAACCCTTTTTGTTGCAACTGAAAGAACATTTTACGCTGTACAATATTAGCAATGTTGTTTATTTGAGTGGACATAGTACACGCATGTATGAGGTTTTGAAACGCCATCAATTTAAGCGTGAGCCTGTGGTTTTGAGCATTAAAGACTTGAAGTTTTGGTTGCGCATTGAGAATAAATATCCCGAATATTATGAATTTAAACGGTGGGTTTTAGAGCCAGCCAAGCAAGAATTGGAGCAATACACCGATATTCGATTCACATATGTAGAAGCAGAAAAAGAAGGTAAAAAAATTTTGAGCCTCGAATTTACAATTTACGACAATGCCCCGAAAGAACATCCTGCCGCACTCAACTTGTTGACCAACATAGGAGAACGACTGCAACTGTCTGAACCTGCGCCATTTACTGAGGGGGAGAGAAAAATTGAAACCCAAAAAGTAAGTAAGGCGAAAAATGAAAAACTAGCGAATTTGACATGGACGCAACACAAAGCCTTTGATTTTTTAAGTGAAAAAGGGGTGAACAGCACTTTTGTATTAGATTCAATTTTAGGACATCCTAAAGTGAATTATGAGCCGTTGCGTGGCTTTGAAGACCTCTATTTTCAAATAATGTGGTCGTTTTTTGATGCTAAAAGCCAATCGAAACAAAAAGTAGGCGCATTTGTTAATTGGTTTAAAGCTGGTAAATTGACAGAAGATGGACTGCACGCTCGTTTTATGGAACAGGTGTTGGCACAGCGCAAAAAAATGAAAGAAACAGAGATTGAAGAGCGATTGTCGGCTAAAATAAACTCAAAAGCGGAGAAAATGAGCGCAACAAAGTCCCAAAATGTCACACAACAAGCCGATTTGTTCGCCTATACTGAGGGGATCAAAATTGTGAATCAAGAGCAACCAAAAGACTACACACCCATGATTGAGACGATGAATCGCATTTTGAAACGACAAACGAATCCTGTTCCGACCTTTGATTTTGAAGATTTCAAAAAACAATATGCCGAACAATACCAAGCCGCTTTGCAAAAAGCCAAAGAAGACTATAAACAGTTTTATGCCGAAATGGGAAACCCAATCATTGATCTCAATCAATACAGTGAGAGCATTGAGCATCGAGCAAAAGAGTATTGTCGTGATTGGCTAAAAGCCGTGCAAGATGAAATAGGGTAGTAGATGTGTGTACAAAGCATTGTAAATCAATAAATTATGAGCATTATGGAACAAAATAATTCTATCGCACTTTTTGAAGGGCAAAAGATTCGACGCATACAACACAATGGAGAATGGTGGTTTTCGGTGGTTGATGTGATTGCTGCTTTGACGAATAGCTCGCAGCCGCAGCGATATTGGTCGGACATGAAAAAACGGTCGGTAAAGGAAAACAATCAGTCCTTCGCATTTTGCGAACCCCTGAAAATGATGGCAGCCGACGGCAAAAAATACAAAACAGAAGCTGCCAATACGGAGGGGTTGCTTCGTATCATCATGTCTGTGCCATCGCCCAAAGCCGAGCCTTTGCGTCTTTGGTTGGCGAAAGTGGGCGTGGAGAGAATTGCAGAAATTGAAAACCCAGAATTGGGTATTGAACGTATCAGAGCCATGTATTTGGCTAAAGGTTATAGCGAAGAATGGGTTAACGCTCGTTTGAAAAGTATTGATATTCGCAAGCAACTAACTGATGAATGGCAACAGCGTGGTGTAAAAGAAGGGCAGGAGTATGCCATTTTGACTGCCGAGATTGCCAAAGCCACATTTGGCTTATCGCCCAGTGAACATGCGCAATATAAAGGATTAGACAAACAGAATCTGCGCGACCACATGACTAATTTGGAGTTGATTTTTACGATGTTAGGAGAGGAGATGACGCGGAGCATAGCCAGTGATGAAGATGCACAAGGCTTTCATGAAAACCATGAGGCGGCTGTGAAAGGCGGAACTATTGCAGGCAATGCACGACACAATGTCGAAAAGGAAAGAGGGAAACCTGTGGTTTCGCCGACAAATTTTTTGGATTTGGTTGGGAATGACTCAATCAAAGAATTACCTAAAGAAGAAAAATGAACTTAATTAAGTTATTGTAAATCAATTTTTTATAAAAAAATAGCTTTACAAATGTCAGGAATTTAAAATAAATATCTCTTTATATCTTTATGGAAAATAAAGGCATTTGGTCTGAAAATATCGTAATTCGAGCTTTTATGGTGGACAAAAATCGAGAAGCGAATGTGGTGGCGATTCAAAATATATGTCAAGAAGTAGCAGGCAATCATGCTAATTTTCGCCGATTGGGTTATGCCGATATGCAGGCGCAAGGTTTGGCTTGGGTGCTGAATCGCCTGAAAATCAAAGTTTTTCAATTCCCAAAATGGACAGAGACAGTGACCGTTGCTACTTGGGTGAGTCAAATGCAGCCATTTTCGCATCGGCATTTTCAAGTGTCGGATACTGAGGGGATGATTTTGGCAAATGCTTACACCGTTTGGATTCCAATTGATGTGGCGACGAAGAGACCTAAGCGGCAATTAGAATCCAATTTGCCGATGGTTGAAAGGCTTTATAATTGCGAACCGCCTGAAAAACTACCTTATACTGAGGGGTGTGTTTTTTCGTCGGAACATCTTGTGCAGTATTCAGATTTGGATATGTTGGGTCATGTCAACAATGCTAAATATACGGAATGGTTGTTGGATGATTTTTATAGAGGACAAAAAACGATTAAACCAACGACTTTAGAAATCAATTATTTAGGTGAAACCTTTGAGCATACAGTCGTTCAGTTGTGGTCAAAACAGGATGAATCGGGCGTTTTTTACAGTCTGAAAAATAAAGAAGATGGAAAAGAAGTCTGTCGAGCAAAGCTGAGTTAGTCAATTGCAATTAATTAACAATCAATATTTTATCAAAATGAAAAACATAATTTTAACAATGCTTCTTTTGCTGACGGCTTTCAACAGTAGTCAAGCGCAAGAGCCAAAACTGAAAAAAATATTCAACGGCAAAAATTTCAAAGGTTGGAAATTGCCCGAAAACAATGTCTGGTGGTCCGCCTCGAAAGGTATTCTTTTTGTGAAAAGCACTGCTGAAAAAAAAGGCTCAATTCTTTGGACTGAAAAGAGTTACGAAAACTTTATTTTACAATCTGACTTCCTCATGGGCGATGGGGTAGTGGACTCTGGCTTTTTTTTGAGGTCAGAAGATGACCAAATCCAAATCGGTATTTCGGGTTCATTGAAGCGCGATATGACAGGGTCGCCTTATTTGCCAAAATTGCGTTATCCTGTGGAGGCAAAAGGAGTCAAAGATATTTTGAAACCGAAAGAGTGGAATACGATGAAAATAAAAGTTGTGGACAAAACATACACTGTTTGGTTGAATGGGGTAGAGGTGATGACTTATACATCCGAAAAAATGCCTGCTTCTGGGCCAATTGGTATTCAGTTGCATCCGGGTAATGAGATGTCTATCAGTTTTAAAAATATCCGTTTGGCTAAACTTTAACCCCTCAGTAAAAACATGAAAAATACAATATTTTTTAAAAAATACGCCTATTTAATGGCGATTTGTATCAGTTTTCTGATGTTTTTCGGTTGTGTAACGACAAGAAATCGTTCGGAAAAAGAAGAGTGGATAGACCTTTTCAATGGCAAAGATTTGAAAGATTGGACAGTTAAAATCCATCATCACGAAGTGGGCGATAATTATGGCAATACATTTCGGGTAGAAGATGGTATGGTGAAAGTACGCTACGACCAATACGATAAATTCAATGAACGTTATGGGCATTTGTACTACAAACAGCCCTTTTCATATTATCGTTTGACGTTCGAATATCGGTTTGTTGGCATTTGGCGTAAGGATGCACCGAGTTATACGATAAAAAACAGTGGTATCATGTTCCATTCGCAAGATCCACGCACTATGCCCAAAGAGCAAGATTGGCCTATTTCGGTTGAATTCCAATTGTTGGCAGGTTTGGGTGATGGCAAACCACGCCCCACTGGCAATATGTGTTCGCCAGGGACAGACGTAGTTTTTAAAGGGAAAATTGACCCAAGACATTGCATTGAGTCAACCTCAAAAACGTATGAAGGCGAACAATGGGTAAAAGGCGAATTGATTGTTTTGGGCGATTCGTTGGTGACGCACATTATCAATGGCGATACGGTTTTGCAGTATTCAAAGCCTCAAATCGGTGGTGGTGTCGCTAATCGGTATGACCCAAGCATCAAAAAAGATGGAAAATTGTTGACTGAAGGTTTTATTGCACTGCAAAGTGAAGGGCAAGAGATTGATTTTAGAAATATTAAATTGCTGAATTTGGAGGGTTGCACTGACCCTAAATCGAAGTATTACAAAAAGTATTTTGTGAAGCATAATCCCTCAAAATGCCGTTGAAAAAGTAGAAATACTGAGGGGGTAAAAAAACGATTCGCCGCAAGTGATGAACTTGCGGCGAATTCGTTTTTGAATAAAAAATTGATAAATAGCGAATTATAAATTCTTTTTCTTCAATTCACTCACAGCAAAATCAGCCGCACGAGCCGTCAAAGCCATATAAGTCAACGATGGATTGACACAAGAGGCAGAAGTCATGCAAGCACCGTCGGTCATAAAGACATTTTTTACTTCATGTACTTGATTATTTTTGTTTAGCACGGATGTTTTTGGGTCGTTGCCCATGCGTGCTGTACCCATTTCATGAATGCCCAAGCCAATGTGTGTTGTCGTGCTATTATATGTTGTAACGTTTTTGAAACCTGCGGCTTCTAACATTTCAGCCATATCGTTAGCCATATCTTTGCGCATATTCAACTCATTAGATCCAAATTCTGCTTCAAATTCTAAGACAGGTAAACCCCATTTGTCCTTTTTGTCGGGGCTGAGTGTAAACCGATTTTCTGGGTTAGGCAAAATTTCACCGAAGCCAGTGAAGCCGATATTCCAACCACCTAATTGTGTCATTTCTGCTTTGAAGTCAGCACCGAATCCGTCCATATTCGTGCCACGCCCCCAGCTACCACGCCCTGCACCACCTTGATAGCCAAATCCACGCACATATTCACGTTTGTCTCTGCCCCAATTTCTGAAACGTGGAATGTACAAACCACTGGGTCTTCTGCCATAGACAAAGTCATCTTCAAAGCCTTCCACTGTTGCACTTGCGCCAACGCCTAAGTGGTGGTCCATGATATTGCGACCGAGTTGGTCACTCTGATTGCCCATGCCGTTAGGGAAACGATTGGATTTGGATTGCATCATAATGGCTGTTGAGCCAATTGCACCAGCGTTGAGGAAAATGATTTTAGCATAGTATTCCGTTACTGCCTTGGTGATTTGGTCAATCACACGCACGCCTTTTGCCTTTTGTGTTTTTTCATCGAAAATGATTTCAGACACAATGGCATTGTGAATCATAGTCAAACGTTTGGTTTTAGCTGCAGCGGGCAAGGTGGCAGACAACGAACTAAAATAACCACCATAAGGACATCCCCGCATACATTTATCGCGGAATTGGCATTGACCACGACCGATTGCGGTATGGTGCGCCGCAGGTTGTGTCAAGTGGGCTGTGCGACCAATGGTAATGGGGCGACCCATTTTGCTTTTTACAGCATTTTTAAGATGCACTTCAGGTGCAGACATAGCCATAGGCGGTAAGAAATGACTGTCAGGCAAAACATCGAGTCCTTCTTTTTGTCCAGAAATACCAGCAAATTTTTCGACATAGGTGTACCATGACTCAAGGTCTTTGTAGCGAATTGGCCAATCAATGCCGATACCTTCTTTGGCATTTGCCATAAAATCTTCTTCATTCCAACGATAGGACTGACGACCCCATAACAGTGATTTACCGCCAGTATGATAGGCCCGAAGCCAGTCAAATCCGCCTCTTTTCTCGATATAAGGGTTTTCTTTATCGTTTTCAAAAAGATAGCGATGTTCTTCGTTGGCTGTATAGCCTGTGCGCATACCTGCCCAATATTGTTCGGCAGCCATATTGTCTGGTCTGCCACGGTGTGCAAAATCCCAAGGGTCTTTGGTAGCGGTTTCATAGCCTGTGACGTGCTTGATTTCACGACCACGCTCCAAAACAGCGACATTTAAGCCTTTTTCTGTTAATTCTTTGGCTGCCCAACCACCCGAAATACCAGAACCCACGACAATGGCATCATAAGTCTGTTTTTTTATAGCATCTATATTAATATTCATGTTTGATTTTACGATTTTGGATTTACGAATTACAATTTTGGATTTAAGTCCAAATCACTTAATTTTTATTGCCTGAAAATGGCAAAATACTGAGGGGGCATGGGTGTATGCAGATTTATTGAATTTTTAAGAATTTAGTAAATCTTTACGCCCTATTCAACCTAATGATACGTGACTTTTTGCCCTTTTTGCACTTTGATAGGTTCAAATTTACCTGGAATCGGCTCATAAGTGAAATTAGTTGTTACACCTTGCTCAGAAGTGAAATAACCGAAAAGTGTCAACTCTTTCACCAAACGCCAGAATGGAACTCCCACTTTGCCTTCCATACTTTCTTTATCCACATTGTCACCCACTTTGATTTGTTTGACGCTGTAGGCTTTCATCAATTCTTTATTTTCTTTTTCGACTTCTTTGAGTGTTGCAATTTGTTCGGTTTTGTTTTGGTTTAAAAAATTCTTTTTCTCCAAATTGACCAAACCTGTGATGAAACTGTTGTGTTCAGGTGCTTTGTAACAATCTTTCAACATCATTTCGATGAAAGCTGGTACACCCGCGTCTTTTGCGCCAGGTGTATTGGTTTTTGGGATGATGTGTTCGGCTACTTCTGCAAGGATTTTCCGTTGAGTTTCCGTCAGACTAAAATCAGCTGAATTTACTGAGGGGGTTCCCATTCGTTCCATTGCACTGAGTGTGGGAGCGGACAATGTACCACCCAACAAAATAGCCATTCTGGAAATCGCTTGTCTTCTATTCATTTACGTCAAATTTTGTTGATAAAAATTTAGGTTTCGCAAAAAATTAAAACTTAGTGTCAAAAATACGTTAAAATTTTAGTTTTTTGAATAATCTTTTTTGTAAAATTTTAATTCGCTTTTTATAATAGGCGGCAAGATAAATTTTATTTTGAAAACAGCCAATCTCTATTTGCCCAAATTCATGTTTCTAATCTATTTGATGAGGAACAATTGTTTTTAGTAACGCAACATAAATAAACGATACCATTATAGACTGTTTCGTGCGTAGCACGAAAGGCGTACAAAATAAATTTTTTTATGGATTGAAGCTAAAAATTGAGGCTTTTGCCTCAATTTTTAGCTTCAATCCGAAAGAAATATTCTCAAAGCACGCTTTTTTTGCTTGTAAAAAATTAAAATCTCCCTCCATTCCCCTTTTTTCGGCGGTGAAGCCGCCGTTTTTCAACTAAAAATTACTGAAGTATTGACATTAAGTACCTTAAATTTTAGTTTTTATACCCCTCAGTATCAATTAATGCAGGGCATGATTATATTTGTTCTTTCTACAAAATCTAAAATTTAAATCATGCAGAAAATTAATGCGCTTATTTGTATAGCGATAGGTATCGTGCTGTCAATCAGCTGTAATACGATAAAAAATGGACAAAACTTAACCCTAAATAGCATCACAACAGGTGCAGACCAGCTGTCAGAATATTTGCCACTATTGAAAGATAAACGTGTTGGAATGTTGGTCAACACGACCTCTATCATAGGCAGCAAGTCTATTGTAGATACCTTGCATACTTTGGGTGTAAATATTAAAAGGGTTTTTGGTCCTGAACATGGTTTCAGAGCGAATGCCAGCAACGGTGCACATGTGGCAGATGAAATAGATGAAAAAACGGGTATTCCGATTGTATCGCTTTATGGAACAAAACGTAAGCCATCGAAAACGGATATGGATGCCCTGGATATTATGATTTTCGATATTCAAGATGTGGGCTGCCGTTTCTATACTTATATCAATACCTTGGCCGACATCATGGAAGCCTGTGCCGAAGAGAATAAGGAATTAATCATTCTTGACCGACCCAATCCAAATGGTTTTGTTGATGGGCCGATATTAGATATGAGCCTTAAATCAGGTATCGGTAAATTTCCGATTCCGATTACTCATGGCATGACGATAGGAGAGTTTGCCCAAATGATAAATGGCGAGGGTTGGTTGCCGAACAACCTAAAATGCAAAATCAGAGTGATTGCGCTGAAAAACTATAAACATAGTATGGATTACACCTTGCCTGTGAGTCCTTCGCCTAATTTAAATACCCAACAATCTATCTTGTTGTATCCTTCCTTGTGTTTGTTTGAAGGCACAATCGTGAGCCAAGGACGTGGAACGTACATGCCATTCACGGTTTTAGGAAGTCCGCGTTTGAAAGGACTTTATCCATTTTCTTTTACACCTAAAAGTATAAAAGGAATGTCTGAAACGCCATTGCACCAAAACGAAGAATGTTTTGGTTTGGATTTGCGACAATACGATATGACAGCCTTCCGAAAAGCTGGAAAAATCAATATTCAATGGATGATAGATATGTACAAAGCTTATCCCGATAAAACAAAGTTTTTTGATAAATCATACAGTAAACAAATGGGCGATATTGATAAATTAGCGGGTACAAAACTCTTCAAAATACAAATCGTGGAAGGCAAGAGTGAAGCAGAGATACGTCAGACTTGGGAACCACAACTGTCAAATTATAAAGAGATGCGTAAAAAATACGTATTATATCCTTAGATACTCTAAAAAATTACTGAAGTATTTTAGATAGATAGCTTCTTTACAGGAGGGTTTTAATGCTACAATTTCTCATTGCATCATAAATTGATTGATTTTGCATAGTTTTGGTTTCATTTTGACTAGTTACGTCAAAATTATATCCTCATTTTTGCCATTGATTTAAAATTAATGTTTTCCAAAGCAAGGTTTAAACAAATATTAATAATACAATGGCACGCAATCCACATTATTTTTCACAATTAGCACACGTTGAGGTTTTGACAACCGACCTCGATAAATCGGTTGAATTTTTTAGAGATGTTGTCGGTATGGACGAAACTGGTCGCGAGGCTGATTCAGTTTACCTTCGTGCATGGGGCGATTATTTTCATCACACCTTAAAACTCACACACAGTAAGCAGTCAGGTTTAGGTCATATTGGCTGGCGTGCTGATAGCCCAGAGGCTTTGGAGGACTGTGTCGCTTATCTTGAAAGTATCGGAGCTGGTCGTGGTTGGCATGATGGTGATTTGGGGCATGGTAAAGCCTATCGTTTCCAGTCACCCGATGGTCACATACACGAGGTGTTTTGGGATGTGGTCTGGTTACGCGAACAAGGAGAAAGAGGCAGTATTTATGCTGACCGTTATGCAAGTAACCGTCTAAAAGGAGCAAATCCGCGGCGTATTGACCATGTTACATATATGGTCGCAAAAGGTAAATATGCGACTGAAAAAGCCTTTTGGCAAGCAATGGGCTTGAAAAACCCTGACGAAATTCGTATTTCAGATGAGATTCCGCCGATAGGTGGTCTTTGGACTATTGGAAACCTTTCGCATGACATTGCTATTTTCACAGACCCTAATATCGGCGAAAATGAAGGTGTATTGAACCATATCTGTTGGAATGTGGACAGCCGCGAAGAGGTGCTTTTAGCACTCGACTATTTCATCGAAAAAGGTTATAAAAGCGTTATGGGCGCACCGACGCGTCACAAAGCAGACGAAGGTTTTTTCATCTACATCATTGATCCAGGTAGTGGTGTTTTGTTTGAATACTACGCTTGCGCGCGCCTCGTTTTTGCGCCCGACCACTTAGATGTTCACTATTTAAAAGATAATCCAAACGATGCGTGGGGCACTGCTAATCCATTTGCTGAGATGGGTAAAGGTAAAAAATTAGGCTTAACAGATGGTGTCGTAAAACCAGCGGATGTGTAGCCATTGATGAATGATAACTTTAGATTTATGAATAAAAAAAATAGTAAATCCAAACCGTCATTTGTCAATCAATACCCCCTCAGTATTTGTAACTAAAACGCAATCTGAAATTTACGATTTACGAATAACGATTCAATCGTAAATCCAAAATCCGAAATCGAAAAATGTGGCATTATTTCCCAGGGCAATATATGCCCTCATATCAAGTCAATAGAGCCTTAACGCAAGCCCATTATGGCGGTGGAGAGTTCGCAGAAATCTTAGAAGTAGCAAGTGAAATTGATCCTTCCGATCGTGAAAGTTTTAACAAAGCATGGGTCAAAATGGGTGATAAAGTCTATCATTTAGCTGAAAATTATGCTAGGAACGGACAACGCATCTCGGCGCGTAGAACCTATTTAAGGGCTTTTAACTACCTCCGTACAAGTGAGTTTTTTATGAATTTGCGCGATGAACGCAAAATTCCATACTATTTGAAATGCCGTGATGCATTTATCAAAGCCATAAATCTATTTGATGAAAAACCCCTGCAAGTAGAAGTCCCCTTTGAAGGCTCATTTTTGCCAGGCTATTTATTTACCCCCCCCTCAGTAAAAAATCCACCATTGATGATAATGTTCGGTGGCTTAGATAGTTTGGCAGAAGAACTCTATTTTGGTATTGCACAGCACCTCAACGAAAGGGGCATCGCCATGCTCACGATGGATGGTCCCGGACAAGGCGCAGCCCTTCGTCTCAACCACATTCACACGCGTTACGATTTCAATGTGGCAGGAACAGCTGTTTTGGATTGGGTCATTGAGAATCTGAAAAATGAAGTAGATACATCAAGTGTAGGTATTGGCGCAGTCTCGATGGGCGGGTATATGGCAGCCCGATGTGCCGCTTTTGAGCCTCGTTTTAAAGTCTGTATGATTTTTGGTGCAGTTTGGTCTTATTACGATATTTGGAAAAATCGCCCCGATAATCACCCATTGGCTGAGATAGTACAGCACATCGTCGGTGCTGAGAATATGACAGAAGCGCGTGAACGCTTAAAAAACTTTACTCTCGAAGGTGTAGCTGAAAAAATCACTTGCCCAACTTACATTCTTCATGGTGAGGATGACCGTCAAAACTTTGTTGAAAATGCCTACAAAGTCAATGATGCCTTAACTTGCGAACACGTTATGGAAATTGTTCCAAAAGAGGAAAGTGGTTCAGCACATTGCTCTGTTGATGATTTTACCAAGTCATTTAATATGTATGACTGGATTGAAAAGAAAATTAAAGCATAATAAGGCTCGATAGACTCATACGGGTTAATTTTATAATTTCTAACTAAACAACATGTCTTCAATCAATAAAGTCCTCATAGTTGGCGGTGGCATTGGTGGTTTGTCATTGGGCATCGCTTTGCGTCGTGCAGGTATTGACGCAGAAATTGTTGAAATACAAAAGGAATTCAACGTCTATGGCGTAGGTATTATTCAACAAGCCAATGCGCTTCGTGCTTTAGACGCTTTAGGCGTGGCAGATGAGACTTTGCACCGTGGCTCACCTTATGGCAAGGTGAAAATGTGTGCGCCCACAGGTCATCAATTTGGTGAAACAGGGCCACCGCCGATTGGTCGTTTTCCAAGTCACAATGGTATTTCGCGACGTATTTTGCACGATATTCTCTACAACGCAGCTGTTGAAAACGGTGTCGTCTTCCGTATGGGGCTGACTGTATCGAGTATTGAAAATGAAGAAACACAGGTGAATGTGACATTTACCGATGGTACTGAGGGGGTCTATCAGCTCGTTGTCGGAGCAGATGGTATCAATTCAAAAGTACGCAATATAGTCTTTGGCGAACAAAACCCAAAGTATATTGGCTCGTCTGTTTGGCGATATGCTTTCAAACGCCCTGAGGAATTGGAAACAGGCTATATGTATTTTGGTAGGAAAACCAAATTAGGATTGATACCAATGACCGACGACACGATTTATATGTTTGTCGTTTCGGCAGAAGGGGACGATAATCCATTCATTCCAGAAGACGAATTGGTGTCACGCTTAAAAGCCTACGTGTCGCAATATCCTGTCAAAATGGTAGCCGATTTGGTTGAGCAGATTACTGACCCCAAAGGCGTGATTTATCGTCCGCTTGAGACATTGGTGATGCCTGCGCCTTGGTACAAAAACCGCGTTGTCATTTTGGGCGATGCCGCTCATGCAACGATTCCACAACTTGGCTCGGGTGCTGCCTTGGCAATCGAAGATGCTGTCGTTTTAGCCGAAGAATTGGCTAAAGACCAAAGTGTAGAAACTGTTTTAGAAACCTATATGCACCGCCGTTACGACCGCTGCAAAATGGTCTGTGATGCTTCGATGCAGTTGGCAGAGTGGGAGCGAATGGAGTGGAATGGTATCCCATTGCCAGAAGGAGCCAATATGGGCGCATTGATGGGTAAAACCTTGTTCGCTTTGACGCAGCCGATTTAATTTCAAGGTATTTCGTTTTCAATACTTGATTGAATAAAATCCGACATACCATAAACTAAAAACGCAATAATGAAACTCGTTACTTTTAAAAATAAAAATGAAGAGACGCGGATTGGGTGGCTAAAAGACGATGGCGTAGTGGATATGCAGGCGACAGACAGCCGTTTGCCGAATGATATGCTGAGTTTTATTGATGAACATGAGGTGTACTTTAAAATTATTAAAGACAATAATTTGGAAGATACCCCCCCTCAGTATCAACTGTCAGAAGTGCAACTCTTAGCTCCATTGCCCAATCCACGCAGCGTCAGGGATTATATCGGCTTTGAACAGCATATGCTCAATGCGTCTAAATCTTTTGGGCATTCAGTGGGCGAAGCATGGTACGAAATGCCCATTTTCTATTTCACCAACCATCATGCTATCTATGGCCCCAATGACGACATCAAACGTCCAGAGAAAGAAATTCGCATGGATTTAGAACTGGAAATTGCCGTGGTTTTGGGTAAAAAAGGCAAAGACATCAAAGCCGAAAACGCCGATGACCACATTTTTGGTTATACAGTTTTCAATGATTGGACAGCGCGGTTCATTCAAAAAAAAGAAATGACTGTGCCTCTCGGTCCACATAAAGGTAAGGATTTTGCCAATGCTTTCGGTCCTTGCATCGTGACGAAAGATGAATTCGAGCAATACCGTTGTTCGATTTCAAGAGCGTCACATCCCGAACATTTAGCTATGCCTTTGACAACTGGCGACCGTTTCGATGTGAAAATGACTGCCAAAATCAACGATGCCCTCATTTGTGAAGGCAATTATAAAACGGTGTATTGGACATTTCCGCAGATGATTGAACGGGCTTCTGAAAATAATGTGACGCTTATGCCAGGCGATATTCTCGGTTCAGGAACGGTTGGCTGGGGTTGTTTAGTGGAGAACAACTTTTCAGTGCATCGCCCCATAGAGCCAGGAGACGTTGTCGAATTGGAAATAGAAGGCATCGGCGTTTTGCGGAATAAAGTGATTTGATGTCTAATTTTGAAAAGACCCCCCTCAGTAATTTTAGCAATAAAAAGTGAAATTTATGAAAATAGTAGATATATCTGTTACCATTTCAGAAGATATAAAAGAGCCACTTCCTACCAAAATTGTGTACGAAGACCACAAAGAAGGGGCTAAAAAAATGGGTGGTAAGCTATTTGAGGGCTTGACCGATGTTTTTATTGATGGAAACGGGCCTGCGGGCGAGTTTTTGACCGTGACAAGCCACTGCGGTACGCACGTAGATGCGCCCTACCACTATTTCCCGACCTGCGAAGGCAAACCGTCGCGCACGATTGACGAAATGCCTTTGGATTGGTTTTTCCGTGATGGTGTTGTTCTGGATTTTACAGACAAGCCCGATGGTTATATGTTTGAACCAGAAGATTTGATTGAAAAATTGGCAGCTATCAATTATACTTTAAAGCCTTATGACATTGTGTTGATTCGTTGCGATGCAGACAAGCGTTTGCATAATGACGAATATGCGCGCATTCACGTAGGTGCATCGGCAGCTGCAACGCATTGGTTGATTGACCAAGGTATAAAAGTGATGGGTATTGATGGTTGGGGATGGGATATTCCGTTGCATATCCAAGCGGCGGACTATCGAGCTAATCCGCGCCCGGGAGTGATTTGGCAGGCACATTATGTGGGCATCGAGAAGGAATATTGTCAAATTGAAAAGCTCGCAAACCTTGACCAATTGCCTCCATTTGGTTTCAAAGTCGCTTGTTTTCCAGCTAAAATCAAAGGTGGTAGTGCGGGTTGGACGCGCGCTGTGGCTATTATCGAAGAATAAATGAATGAAACATGCCAAAACCTATGTTCATACCTGTTTGGGAGTTGACTGAGATGAGTGTCCATCATTTCGGGACAGAACGTTTTAATTTGATTTCTTCTTCATTTCATAACCTTTTTCATATCAATAAACTGGAAGATTATAGAGATAAAATTCATTTTCCATTGCCACCACATCGCAAGCCTGTCTATGATTTTTTATTCCTGACAAAAGGTATGACTCGTCGGAGTAAGGCATTGAGTCCTTATGAAATTGGCGAGAATACCTTTTTTTTTATGCCTGCTTATCAAATCACCAACCACGAATTTATGAGCACGGATATTGAAGGCTATTTCTGCCATTTTAATTTTGATATTTTCACTAATAATTTACCTCAACATAATATTTTAAGAGACTTTCCTTTTTTACAGTTCATTGGTAACCCCTGTGTGACAGTTGACGAAGCTATTACACCTTTTATAATCAATATTTTGAAGCGCTTAGAAACAGAATATAAAAAGGATAAAATAGAGCAGTTTGATATAATTGCAGTTTATTTATTGACCTTGTTCACGGAGGTTAACAGATTCTATACCCCCTCAGTACCTGCCAAAAAAAATACGGCTTTGATGATTGCTCAAAACTTTAAAGACGCTCTCTCTCGCCATATTCACGAAAAACAAAAAGTGACAGAATACGCTGATTTATTAGCAGTTTCGCCTAATCATTTGAATAAATCTGTCAAAGCAGCAACGGGTAAATCCGCCCAAGATTTACTGAACGATATGATTGTATTAGAAGCCAAAGTTTTATTGAAACAAACAGACTTACAAATCAGCGAAATAGCCTATAAGCTTTCTCAACAGAACCACAGTGATTTTAGCCGCTTTTTTAAATCTAAAACAGGTATGACACCTAAAGAGTATAAGCAATCATAAAAACGCTCAAATTGTATAGCATCAATACCAAAAAGCATAAGAACGTATAAAGTCGTTTAACCTATATTTTTACAATAGAAAATTGATTACCAAATGTTTGAATAATAGACTTGTTGCAAGTTGAAAATCAATTTATTAGCTATTACTCACTGTTTTGCGCATAGCGCAAAAAGCGTACTTTGAAATATTTTCTTTTGGAGCGAGCGATTTTTTTAGGAAAATTTTGGCAAAGCCAAAATTTACCTAAAAAAATCGCTCGCTCCTCAAAGTTTATTTGCCGCCAAAGGCGGCTAAAAAGTTTAATTTATTGATTTTCAATAGACAACAAGTCTAATCTTTATTTTACTTTTAACGTTAGTTGCAATTCATGAAAAATCATCAAGTCTTTCTTATCTTTTTATCTCTTTTTCTTATCTGTTATTTAAATGCACAACAACCTCTCGTTCAACACTTTCAAACACCTCCTAACACTGCAAAACCTCGTGTATGGTGGCATTGGATGAATGGCAATATCTCAAAAGAAGGTATTAAAAAAGACCTTGACTGGATGAAACAGGTCGGAATAGGTGGTTTTCAAAACTTTGATGCCAATCTGTTTACGCCCGTTGTAGTCCCTAAGAAACTCGTTTTTATGCAGCCCGATTGGAAAGAGGCTTTCAAGTTCACTGCCGAATATGCCGATAAACAAGGGCTTGAAATGGCAATTGCTGGCTCGCCAGGTTGGAGTGTAACGGGTGGACCTTGGGTAGAACCTAAAGACGGTATGAAGAAATATGTTTGGACGGAAGCCCTTGTAGAAGGTGGCAAAAAGCAAACGATTCAATTGCCCGCATTGCCTGATGTTATCGGTAAAATTCAAGATATTGAAACCCATGCGGGCGGTGTCATGGGTGGTTATGTTGGTAAAGCACCTCATTTTGCTGCCGATGCTGTGGTGATTGCTTATAAATTGCCAGCGAATGAAAAGCATTTGATGGATTTAAAACCTAAAATGACTAAAAACGGTGGCGATTGGGACACAAAAGCGATGCTTGACCATGATTACGGTAAAAGTTTTATGCTGCCGCCTATGGAAATTGGGCAAGATATGTACGTGCAGTACGAATTTGAAACGCCTCAAACATTCAAAGCCTTTACAATCGGCGTGACGGAAGCTGGCGAATTGGCTGAATTTAATGGCGGTCCCACGAATCGCAGTTTGAAAGTCAGCGACGATGGTGTGAATTTTAGAACGGTTGTAAAAGTTTCAAATAGTGTTTTACCACTTATAACAACGGCTATTCCTGCGACAACGGCAAAATATTGGCGTTTGTGTTTTGAAACATTGAAACCTGAATTTAGCCCAATTATGGCTATGATGGGAATGCCCGCACCGACAAAACCGAACGGCGTGAATGTATCTGAATTTGTCCTTTTCAACACTTCTCGCATAGACCAAGCTGAAGACAAAGCAGGTTTTTCGGCTTGGAAAGAAACAACTGCCTCTTATACTGAGGGGGGGGCTGCTGACGCTATTCCGACAACAGATGTGATTGATTTAACAAGTAAAATGAAAGCTGATGGCACATTAGATTGGGACGCACCTGTGGGCAATTGGATAGTTGTGCGTTTGGGTTATTCATTGACGGGTCGTCAAAATCACCCTGCTTCGCCCGAAGCAACAGGCTTGGAAGTGGATAAATTGGATAAAAATGCTGTCCGAAAATATATCAATACCTACTTGGATATGTATAAAGATGCCACAGGAGGTATGATGGGTGCAAAAGGATTAGGCTATATGATTTTGGACAGTTATGAGGCAGGTCACATGACTTGGACAAAGGCTTTTCCAGAAGAATTTCAAAAAAGGAGAGGTTATGATATTAAAACATGGATTCCTGTTTTAACGGGTCGTGTTATTAAAAGTGTTGAAGCCAGTGAAAGTTTCTTGTGGGATTTCAGAAAAACAATTGGTGAATTGATAGTTGAAAACCATTACGATGTCATCGGCGAAGAACTGCACAAGCGTGGTATGAAGCGATATACTGAATCGCATGAAAATGGGCGCATTTATTTAGCTGATGGTATGGATGTAAAACGTAAAGCGGATATTCCGATGTCTGCGATGTGGACTCCTGGCAGCTTGGCTGGAGGGACAAATGAGGAAGTTCGCAGCGAAGCGGATATTCGGGAAGCGGCTTCGGTAGCACACATTTATGGTAAACCTTATGTGGCTGCTGAATCAATGACAGCCGCGAGAGATGCCTTTTCATGGCATCCAGAAAAGTTGAAACGCACGGCAGACCTCGAAATGGCTTCGGGTTTAAATCGTTTTGTGATTCATACTTCTGTTCATCAGCCTTTGGACGACAAAATGCCAGGCTTTTCGCTTGGACCATTTGGGCAATATTTTACACGTCAAGAAACATGGTCGGGTGCTGGCGCAAAGGCATGGATGGAGTACTTGGGTAGAAGTTGTTTTATGCTTCAACAAGGTAAAAACGTAGCGGATATTCTTTATTTTTATGGTGAAAATACGAATATCACATGGGTTGGTCGAGAAAAACTTCCTAAAATAGAAGGCTACGAATACGATTTTTGCAATTCTACAGCTTTAAAATTAATGAAAGTTGTGAAGGGTAAAATTATCGCTCCCAGTGGGGCTACTTATAGCCTTTTAGTATTAGATGAAAGTGCTAAAAATATGACTTTACCCGTTTTAAAAAAGATAAAAGAATTGGTAAAAGCAGGTGCAAAAATAGCAGGTATCAAACCCGAAAAATCACCGAGCTTGAGTGACAGCAATGCTGAATTTCAAACTATTGTCAATGAAATTTGGGGTAAAACTCAAAACGCTCAACTCGAAACTCAAAATTTCACGGAAATACTGAGGGGGGTAAAAGTGCCAGAAGATGTAAAAATATCCATTTCCAATCCTCAATCTCCAATCCTTTATGTTCATCGTAAAACAGCCGTTGAGCACATTTATTGGTTGAATAATCGCAGTGAAAATACAAATGATGCTGAAATTAGTTTTAGAGTATCAGGCGCAGAACCCGAATTATGGCATCCGCAAACAGGCAAAACAGAAAAAGTATCTTATAAAATCGAAAATGGTCGCACTGTTATTCCTTTACATTTTGATTCATGGGAAGCCTATTTTATCATTTTTAAAAATAAAGCAACCGTTTTAGAGTATAAAAAACGAGATTTAACAGAAAGTCAAGTAGTGAATATCACAAGCCCTTGGGCTGTGAAATTTCAAGAAGGAAGAGGCGCACCCGCAAGCGCAACTTTTGATAGATTGACTTCATGGTCTGAGAATATTGATAATGGGATTAAATATTTTTCAGGTACAGCGACCTACCAGAATGCCTTTAAAATGCCAACTTTAGAAAAAGGAGCTTCTTATATTATTGACTTAGCTGATGTTAAAAACATAGCTGAAGTTATTTTAAATGGTAAAAACATCGGTACAGCATGGAAAAAACCGTTTAAAATGGACATTACTGAGGGGGTAAAAACGGGCGACAATACCATCGAAATTAAAGTGACAAATACTTGGGTAAACCGCCTAATTGGTGATGCACAACCCGACGTGAAACAAAAAATTACATTCACAACGATGCCATTTTACAGAGGTCAAGAGCCACTCGTGCCTTCGGGTCTGATAGGAAGTATAAGGGTTTTGATGAAAAAGTAATAGCTTATTATAGAGATATAGAGCTGTATCAATTATTAAAAGGAGTAACCGTTTGCGGCTACTCCTTTGTTTTAATTAAAATGGATTGATAGTGCATATTTTACGATTTCTTTTACATAACAGCGGGTTAGCTCGCATAGTAATTTTGCGTTGTAGAAAGGATTCAAAATTTTCTATTGAAAAACTATCTATTTTCATAACTAAACAACGCAATGATTGAAATGAAAAAATTACTACAATTACCGTTCAGCGGTATGAAAACGTTCCTATGCTTCACTTTTTTTATCGTTTGTACGATAAGCTTATCGGCGCAACAAGTTTCTGGAACAATTAAAGACAATACAGGTTCGCCTGTTGTTGGAGCATCCGTTTTAGTAAAAGGTACAAACAATGGCACAGTCACGGACGAGAACGGGGTTTTTAATTTAAACAATGTTACAAAAGGTGCCACTTTGGTTGTGTCTTTTGTCGGCTTTAAAACCCAAGAAATTACTGAGGGGGGGAATTTGACTATCACTTTAGAAGTCGGCGACGCTTTAGATGAAGTAGTGGTGACGGGTGTATTTGATGCCCGCACCAAAATGTCGGCTTCTGTAGCTATTTCAACCATTAACGCCAAGCAAATTGAGCGATTGGCAGCCACAAGTGCGGGTGATTTATTGAAAAATATACCTGGTGTATATGTCAATCAAGCAAGGGGTGAAATTTGGAATACCGTGTATTCACGTGGTATTTCGGCTGGTTCGATTGATAATGTGAACGGTTATTACTATGTTTCGATGCAAGAAGACGGATTGCCTGTGACGAATATCAATTCAGGGGTGGATTATTTCTTACGTGCTGATGCAACGACTGACCGTGTGGAAGCCGTGCGGGGTGGTACAGCCTCTATTTTAGGTGCTAATGCGCCCGGTGGTATTTTTAATTATGTTTCTAAAACAGGGGGTAAAACATTTGCAGGCGAGTTCAGAGCTAAATTTGGCTTAGAAGGCAATGGTAAAAATCCCTATTACAGAGCCGATATTAACTTAGGCGGACCCCTCAGTAATGGATGGACTTACAATGTCGGTGGCTTTTTACGGCAATCTAATGGTGCCCGTTACCCGGGTTATCCCATGAATAATGGCGGTCAATTGAGAGCGAATGTTTTGAAAACGTATGGTTCTGGTTCGTTAAAAATCTATGCAAAATACTTAAATGATAAAAACGCTTTAACGGAATTTACACCCACACAAGGTTGGACAGACCCTAAAATTCCAACAGGGTTTTCTGCTTATGATTCGTATTATTTACCTGATGTGACGGTTAATTTGCCTATTAATGGTAAGGAAACACGTACTTTCAAATCAAAGGATAAAATTCATTCACAAGATAAAACAGTCGGATTCAATTGGGTTCAACGCTTGGGCGAGGGTTTGACACTTAAAAACGATGCTCGTTTTTCAAGTAAGAATGTGAGTTCAAATGTCCCTGCTGTCGTTACGCCTTTTGCAACGGATGGTTTGTTATTTTATGCCATTCCGCATCTTTTAGGTAAATTTGGTACTTACACTTTTACGGATAAAGTAACAAATCAAGTATTAGGGACGGTCACTCAAGCACCCAATATTATCAATGGTAATTTCGCTGGTTTTAAATTCACGCCTGGTGCCAATAACAATTTCCCTGGAGCGAATGTGCAGAAAAATTCATTGTTCTTCCTGCCTTTATTTTACAGCACGAATGATAGAACAGAGTTTGCCGACCAAATTTCGCTGTCGAAAAAACTCAATACTATGAATTTTACTTTGGGTGCATTTTACAGTACGGTTAAATTTAACAGTTTAGGCTCATCTCAAGATTTCGGTATAGGTGTGGGTACAATGCAAGACCAACCGCATTTAACAGATATAAAATTGCAAGGCTTTGATGGTAAAACGTATCAAATAACAGACCCGAATGGCTTTATGGATGTGGGTAGAGATGGCGTAAACTTATCTAATATTAAAAGAGGTCAGGTGGCACTTTTCTTTGGTCATGATTGGCAAATCAATCAAAATTTGAATTTTGATTGGGGTATTCGTTATGAAAACACATCGCAAGTAGGCTCTAATACGCCTGCCGTATCCAATCCAAAGCGCAACGACCCAACTTATGGCGGCTTAGATAATAACCCTTTGACGGTGTATGATAACGGCGGTGGTACACAAGGAACAGCATTGCCTTTTGATTATAAAGTGGCTACTTTTTCCTTCTCGGGCGGTTTGAATTATAAATTAAGCGACAATCAAGCCCTTTATATCCGTTACTCAAATGGTAATAAAGCACCAGATATTGCTTATCAAAGCTATGCTGTTAATAATAAAGAGCTTTTTGCACAAAAGGTGGTGCAATTAGAAGGTGGTTATAAAGTGAGTACCGAAAAAGTTAAGTTTTTCGCCACACCATTTTACAGCGTATTGAGCAATGTTCCGAATGTTCAGACATTTACCGATACAACAGGGTTGACCTACACACCGACCATTCAGTTTGCTAAATATACAACCGTGGGTATTGAATTAGAAGCCAGTTATGCCTTTACAAAAAATTGGCTTATTAAAGGCAATGCGGTGATTCAAAAATCAAAAGCCAATACATTTAAAACATGGGCAGCCAATGCCAACGGTAAAGCAGATGACAAATTAAACGATTATTCGGGTAAAGAAACCGATAATAATGCTGGTTTAATTTTCAATATCAACCCTATATATAATGGCGATAAATTTTATGCATCATTAAACTTTAGCTATATGGGCAAACGCCAAGCTAATGTTTTAAACGCTTTTCAAATGCCTGCATTCAGCACAGTTGATTTGAGTTTGGGTTATGATATTTCGGCTAAATTCAGATTACAAGCCAATGTCAATAATGTGCTTAATACGTATGGTGTATTGGGTTGGACGGGTCCGGGAGGTTTCCCTGCGGCACTCGACCGTCAAGGATTTACACCAGAGTTTATTGCTGCCAACCCTAATGCCATATATTCTACACAAGGCAATATGCCAAGAGCGTATTTTTTAACAGCGAGCTATAAGTTTTAAAAGAATTTTCATACTTTCACATAGGGTAATAGAGGCAGCTTTAGGGCTGTCTCTATTTGCACATTTATCCCCTCAGTATTTATTGAAAATCATGTATCAAGTTACTTTTAAAATAACATCAGTAATGAATATAAACATTCGCCACGCCGGTATTTTTAAATTTAAAACCAACGTAACTGACCAAGAAAAGCAAGCCTTTTTTACTGCTTTAAAAAACTTAGAACAGTTAGAAGGGGTTCAAAAAATGGAAATATCCAAGCAAATAAGCACAAAAAATGCCTTTGAATATGGCTTTTCAATGGAGTTTGCCAACGATGATGTTTATGAAGCCTATAATATTCATCCACAGCACGATGCTTTTGTAAAAAATTATTGGTTAAAATATGTAGAGGATTTTATGGAAATTGATACTGTGCAGATGAACATTTTATAGATATTAAAAACACCCCCCTCAGTATTAAAACAATAACGCAACCAAACGACTTTAAAAATGAAAAAAGGACTTTTTAGCTACGAAAATGGCATCGTGCTTTTGATGGCACTTACCTTCGGCTGTTTATTTTTTGATCGCTTGGCACTCAATTTTTTGATGCCTTATGTCGCCAAAGATTTGCAACTCAATAATACACAAATTGGGCTTTTAGCGGGTGGTTTATCACTGGCTTGGGCGTTTTCCAGTTTTTTTTCAACGGCTTGGGCTGAAGTCAATAACAAAAAGAAAGTCGTCTTCATTGCCACTGTGTTCACCTTTTCGATATGCTCTTTCGGCTCTGGTTTGGCAACCTCTTTTGTGACTTTACTGATTGCTCGTTTGGTGATGGGATTTGCGGAAGGCCCCGTTATTCCGTTGGCGCAAAACTTTGTCGAAAGAGAATCTTCTCCTCATCGTTTGGGTTTGAATGCAGGCGTTTTACAAGCCTTTGGCTCTGCTTTATTTGGGTCAATATTAGCACCCGTCGTATTGGTACAGATTGCCGAAAATATGGGTTGGCGCAATGCTTTTTACGTTGCGGGCGCGCCAGGATTGCTGATGGGTTTGTTAGCATGGTTTTATATAAAACCTTCAACCGCCGAAAGCAAAGCGACGACTGAAAATTCAACCCTCACAATTTCAGAATTATTTCAATACAATAATATAAAATGGGGTATTCCTGCGGCTTGTTGCATATTCGGTTGGTGGTTTGCCACTTTGCCTTTTATATCCAAATATTTCGTAGAGTCACAAGGTATGTCTGCTGATCAAATGGGTAAAACTATGGGTTTGCTCGGCGTTTCTGGGCTTGTATCTTCCATCATAGTTCCTGCATTATCGGATAAAATCGGGCGCAAGCCTGTATTATTGGGCGCGATAGTCTTGGGCATTTTATACCCTTTTACAGTCTATTTTTTAAATGGCTCGGGGCTTCAATTGCCTGCGATGTTTATCACTTATTTTACGATGGGTGCTATACCCATTGTCGCCGCAGTTATCCCTTCTGCAACAGTTCCCGACCATTCAAAAGCAAAAGCAATCGGTTTAGTGACGGCGGTTGCTGAGATTATTGGCGGGGTATTGATTCCAGCCTTAGCGGGTATTTTATCGGATAGCGTTGACCCTTCGGCATTTTTATGGGTTGCATCAAGTTTAGCCGTTTTAGGGCTGTTTTTTATTACAAAACTGGAGTGATTTCGATGAAATACTGAGGGGGTGCTAACTAATTTTAATTTTTAAAAACTCAATTATGAAAAAGATATTTCTGCCTATTTTGAGCTTCATATTGATGCTTTTTGCTTGTAAAACTGAAACAAACACCATTGCTAAAGAGCCTTTCAAATGGGGTGTTGCTACTTGCGCTTATCAAGTGGAAGGCAACTATCAAGCGGATGGAAAAGGCGAATCCAAATGGGATTTTTTGACCAATAAAGTACAGATTACCAAGATGATTACGGGTCAACAAATGACTGGTAATGTGTCCATTAATATGTACGACCGCACGCAATATTTGAAGGATATTCAATTGATGAAAGAATTGGGTGTCAATTCTTACCGTATGTCTTTGGATTGGAGTCGCATCATACCCGATGGGGTGGGTGCACCGAATGAAGCAGCTTTGAAACATTATGATGTGTTAATTGATGATTTATTGGCGGCTGGTATTGAACCTTTTGTCACGATTTATCACTTCGATTATCCCAATGTTTTGATGCAAAAAGGCGGTTGGGGCAATCCCGAAATGGTGAATTGGTATGTCAATTATGCAACTTTGGTTTTAAAACGCTATGGTAATAAAGTGAAGCATTTTATCACTTTTAATGAGCCTTATATTGAGTTTTTTTTGGTGGAAAATATGCTCACTGCGCCACATGATAAGCCACTTTCAAAGGAATTTTATATGAGTCAAATGCAAAAAGCGCATCGTGAATTGATGGCTAATGCACAGATAACAAAAGTTTACCACGATTTGAAATTAAAAGGTGAAATTGGTATTGTGCTCAATTTGAATCCAGGAGCACCGTGGGACGCTAGCAAACCCGCTGATGTGGAAGCTGCAAAATTTCAAGAAGTGCTTATCAATGATTTGTTTTTAGACCCACTTTTTAAAGGCAATTATCCTAAAATGGCGTTGGATTCACTGGCAAAATACAATCCCAGTTTCAAACCGAGTGCTGAAGATATGGCATTCATTGCGGCACAAAAACCTGATTTTTTAGGGTTTAATTTTTATGCGCCAGCCATTGTAAAAGGAGAAGATACGCCGATGTCGTTGAAATGGTTGGATAATAATCCCGATTCCATGAAATCGAATGTAGGGCCTGTCCGACCTGAATATCTCTATAAGCTTTTAATGAAATTGAAAACAGAGTATGGTAATCCCAAAATGTACATCACTGAAAATGGCACAGGTTATCCATCCGAAGATGTGAAAGTGAATGGTAAAATCAATGACCCCATGCGAGCCGATTACATCAAAAAGCACGTTGAAATGGCTTTAAAAGCGAAGTCTGAAGGTGCTAATTTGAACGGTTATATGGTTTGGAGTGGCTGGGATAATTTTGAATGGGTGGCAGGTTACACCAAGCGTTTGGGTTTGATTTATGTGGATTTTCAATCACAAGAAAGGACACCGAAACAAAGTTTTTATGAATATCAGAAAATAATTCAAGCTCATAAAGGACTTTGACAAAGGGATAAACAGACTCAGTACATATTATTCGGTACTTTTCAGGCACAATAAAACAGCGTTTTTAGGTAGTGTATTGGACTCAACTGCTCGTGGGTAAAAAGAAATATAGTTTTGTTCTTTTTATTTTCTTATTTTGTGTAGCTTTATTGGCTATTGGAAGATTATTTCATCAAAGTTAATTCAAATAATTGCCTTTGGCTCGCTGAAACTAAACGTGCAATATTGTCATAAAAAATAATTATAAAATGGAAAACATAAAAAAATTCTCACGCCGCCAGTTTTTAGGAACGGCAAGTACGCTCATTTCGGGGTCAGTCTTAGGAGTTAATACGCTTATTCACGCGCCTGCCTATATTCCTGACTTATTCAAACCCAATTCTAAAATCAATGGCGTGCAAATAGGCACGATTACCTATTCCTTCCGCGATATGCCCGACCAAAGTGCTGAGGCTACGCTGCAATATGTGTTGGATTGTGGCATAAGTGCCATCGAACTCATGGGCGGTCCTGCCGAGTCTTTCGCAGGCGCACCTAAAAACCCCGTTAATATGCGCTCGGTATTTCCATTGATGCGCAAAAGGTTTGACAAAAAAGAATTGACCCCAGAGGAAAAGCAAAAGTTGGCAGAAGTGGATGCTCAACTCAAAGCATACAACGACGAAATGGCAAAATGGCGACTAAATGCACCGATGGAGCAATTCGCAAAGCTGCGCAAAATGTACAAAAAAGCAGGTGTCTCTATCTATGCTTTCAAACCTGCCGCTTTCGACATCAACCACAGCGACATAGATATTGAGTACGGTATGAAAGCAACCAAAGCTTTGGGCGCAACGCACTTCACCTTGGAACATCCCAGCAACGATGCTCATACGCTCAAGTTGGGCAAGATGGCTGAGAAGTACGGTTTGAAAGTGGGGTATCATGGTCACGAACAACAAACGCCAACTTTGTGGGATACGGCGTTGTCACAATCACCTGCCAATGCTTTGAACTTAGATTTTGGACATTTTGTAGCGGCGGGGAATCAAAACCCGATAGATATGGTAAAACAAAAACATGCACATATCGTGAGTATGCACATCAAAGACCGTCAAACACCCGCACATGGTAAGTCCAATTTGGAGTGGGGTAAAGGCGATACGCCTATTGCAGATGTCTTAAAGTTCATGCGTGACCAAAAGTATAAATTCCCTGCTACGATTGAATTGGAATATCAAATTCCAGAAGGGTCAAATTCAGTGAAAGAGGTGCAAAAATGTTTGGAGTTTTGCCGAAAAGCTTTGGGTTAATGGCTTATTTGTGCGCTTAAAACTAACAATACTTCGGTAGTTTTTTAAGCGTAAATAACGCCGCCTGCGGTGGCAGCGTGGGCTTTTCGGAAGGAGGTTTTAATTTTTTGCAAGTTCGGGTGCAGCCCGAACTTGCAAAAAATTAAAACCTTCCTACATTCCCCTTTTTTTCGGCGGCGAAGCAGCCGTTTTTCAACTAAAAAGTTACCGAGTATTGATAGTAAGTCGTTCGACTTAAAACAATGACTAATGACGTTTGATGACTACCTAAAAGACAAGCAAAGCCTTATTCTCTCATTCATTTAGTTTTAGAAAATGAAAAAGCCATTCTTATGCAGTTTGACTGTTTATCTTTTCGCTTTTGTGGTGTTGTCAAAAGCACAGAATGCGATTCAAAAAACGCCATCCGATGAAGGCGTGATTGTCACACGCACAATTGAGTCTAAAGCCTTGCAAAATACGGGTGGCGAAAATCCCAACCGCAAAATCTCCATCTATCTACCCCCTCAGTATGAACAGTCCAACACACGCTATCCTGTCATCTATTATCTGCATGGATTCATGGGGAAAGACAATATCTCTCAGGCGATGAAAGATGTTTTGGATGAAGCTATCAAGAAACAGAAAATAAAACCATTCATTCTGGTACAAGCCGATCACTATACGCTTTTTGAAGGCAGCTTCTACAGTAATTCAACTCTAACAGGCAATTGGGACGAATTTGAGTCCAAAGAGCTGGTCGAATACATGGATAAGAACTTCCGAACCAGAGCAGATAAAGACAGCAGGGGCATTGCAGGACATTCTATGGGCGGCTATGGGGCTTTTAAAATGGCCATGTTGCATCCCGATGTTTTTAGCAGCATCTATGCTTTGAGTCCCGGACTTTTGGCTTTTGTCAAAGAGTTTGGTCCCAACAGCACTTCTTACAAAGAGGTGCAAAATGTGAAAACGCATGAAGACTTAAAGAAAACGTATTACCCTAAAGTATTGGTTGCCGTAGCACGAGCATGGTCGCCCAATCCCAACAAGCCACCGTTCTATTGCGATTTCCCTTTTACTTATGAAGGTGATAAGATGTTTATCAATCAACCTGTTTTAGAAAGGTGGGAAGCCAATATGCCTGTTTATATGGTGGACAAATACGCCGATAATTTACGGAAATTGACAGCCATCAAAATGGATTGGGGACGCAACGATGCACCACGTTTCCCTATTCAAATAGGTATGTTGAGTCAACGACTGGAAAACTTGGGCATCAATCATTTTGCAGAAGAATACATTGGCGACCACGGCAATAAAATTTGGACAAAAGACGGTCGTGTTTTGAATGATATGCTGCCGTTTTTTAATGATTATTTGAAGTTCTAATAGGTTTCAAGCTTTTGAAAAGCGCATTTTTACCTTTTTAGGAAGCTATAAGACCTAAACTATTCTCTTCATTCAATCAAGTATGACAAAAAACAAAATGAATTTTAAACTTATTCTACTCCTTGCTACCATCCTTATGATGGGTTGTAAAACACGACCATTGGCTGACACCGAAACCTTCAAAATCACGCAGCTGACAGCTAATACATTTGTACACATCACCTATTTGCAAACGACTTCTTTTGGGAAAGTTGCTTGTAACGGTTTGATTTTTAGGAACAAAGACGAAGCCATTATTTTTGATACGCCTTCCAATGATACAGTGGCCAACGAACTGATTGACTGGGTCGAAAAACAGTTGCGTTGTCAGGTGAAAGGCATTGTCGTGAATCATTTCCACAACGATTGTTTGGGCGGCTTGAAAGCCTTTCACAAACGAAACGTTCTTTCTCACGCCAATAGTAAAACAATAGAGTTAGCACAAAAGCAACAAGTGGAAGTGCCGCAGAATGGTTTTGAAGGTAAACAAGAACTTTGGTTGGGTGACAAGAAAATCATCAATCAATTCTATGGTTCAGGACATACACACGATAATATTGTCAGTTACATCCCAAGTGAAAATGTTCTTTTTGGCGGTTGTTTGATTAAAGCAGTCGGTGCAGATTTTGGTTACTTAGGCGATGCAGATGTCAAGGAATGGTCGAATACGGTCAAAAAAGTGAAGGAAGCCATACCCACTTTGAAGTTTGTTGTGCCAGGACATGGCAAAGCTGGAGGGACAGAGCTACTGGACTACACCATTCAAAAGTTTAAGGACAAAAAGCCATAACAACCATAAAATCAATTGCACATGCTCGCCTTTTTGGGATTCACCACTATCATTGTTTTTTTAGTTTTAATCATAACGAAACGATTGTCTGTAATGACCGCTTTGGTTGTAACGCCTATCGTTTTTGGTTTTGTAGCAGGGTTTAATCCAACGGACTTAGGCAAGTTTGCTTTGGAAGGTCTCAAGCAAGTAGCACCGACAGGTATTTTGTTGATGTTTGCTGTTTTGTATTTCGCAACGATGCTCGATGCGGGTTTATTTGATCCTGTCATTGCGTTTATCATTAAATCGGTGAAAGGCGACCCTTTAAAAGTCATCATGGGTACAGCTATTTTGACCATGATTGTGCATTTAGATGGCGATGGTACGGCAACTTTTATGATTGTATTGTCCGCGTTTTTACCCATCTACAAACAATTGAAAATTAACCGCTTGATACTATCTGCTATCGTCGCTTTGAGTGTAGGCCCATTGCATCTTGTGCCTTGGTCGGGTACATCTGCCAGAGCCATTTCAACCTTGAAAAGCGATGCTGTCCATATTTTCAATCCGAATATTCCCGCCATTTTGGGTGGAGTCGCTTGGGTTTTGTTTGTGGCTTATTGGTTTGGTAAAAAAGAAAGAAAAAGGTTGGGCATTGTGGACTTTCAATACAACCCAAAAGACGAACTGACAGAAGAACAGCACCTTTTGAGGCGACCCAAACTAATTGTGTTCAATGCTTTATTGACAATAGGTTTGATTCTAACGCTGATGAAAGGGTGGATTCCAGCAGCAGCCCTATTTGTGGTGGCGAGTATGGTCGCTCTCTTGATAAATTATCCAAAACTGCCCGAACAGCAAAAAATACTGAGGGGTCATGGAACGAATATTTTTCTGGTGTCGAGCATGATTTTCGCCGCGGGTATCTTCTCTGGTATCTTGACAGGTACGAAAATGATTGATGCTATGGCTAACAGTCTCGTCAGTTTGATACCTCAGCAACACGCTAATTTATTACCTACTTTGACTGCTGTCACAAGTCTGCCTGCAAGTATGCTTTTTACACCCGATGCTTACTATTTCGGTGTCGTGCCTATATTAAGTCAAACCGCAACTCAGTTTGGTATAGATGCTTTGGAGATTGGTCGAGCGGCTTTGCTCGGACAAATGACGGTTGGTTTCCCGATTAGTCCTCTGACGGCTTCTACTTTCTTGTTGGTCGGTTTGGCGGAAGTGGATTTGGGCGAACACCAGCGTTTTACCTTCAAATGGGCTTGGGGGACGACGCTTGTGATGACTTTGATGGCTCTTTTGACGGGTTCGATTCATATCTGAGCCACGAATCGAGGCATCGTCGCCACAAAACCCTCTACCAAAACTTAAAGCCACGGTTGCAAAGCCCCTTTGTTGTCACCAAAATCTAAAGTGGGGACGACTGACCAAAGGAGAAAAAGCCCAAGGAATAGAAGTCAAGATAGCAAACAGAGCCACCGCAAACCAAATCGTCATTGTCTTGAAGCGGGCGGTATCGTCGGTTTGGCGTTTGGTTTTTATTGAACCAAGGGTGATTAGAACGATGGCTAAAATCATCACACTCGCATGTTCCATACCAAAAAAACGAATGGGTCTATCGTGGATGGCTTCTTTGAAATGGGCTAAAAAATACTGCGTAATCGGACTCGTGCCATATAAACACAGCCCTAAGATGAGTTGAATATGCGCAATGGTGGCCGTTGTCAGGCGAAGTGTGTGGTCAAATGGTGTGAAG
>JAEUUP010000163.1 GCA_016787525.1 Saprospiraceae bacterium
GATTTTTTGATTGAAATTTTGGCTTTGCCAAAATTTCAATCAAAAAATCGCTCGCTCCAATAGAAAAACTTTCAAAGTACGTCTTTTGCGCGTAGCGCAAAACAGTAAGTATCAAACACGCGAAAACTTATTTCTGATTACTTAATAACGGAAATCAACAACAATATGCTACACTTCAACTTACACACAGCCGACTACGGCATCATTCTGCTCTATTTACTATTCGTTGTAGGCGTTGGCTGGCTGGTCAAACGCCAAATCAAATCAAGTAACGACTACTTGACGAGTAGCCACTCCATTCCGCTTTGGATAACAAGTTTGGCGTTCATTTCAGCCAACTTGGGTGCACAAGAAGTCATTGGCATGGCAGCATCAGGTGCAAAATATGGTGTCATGACCAGCCATTTTTATTGGGTAGGGGCTATTCCTGCGATGGTTTTTATGGGTGTGATGATGATGCCTTTTTACTATGGCAGCAAAGCTCGCACTGTTCCAGAATATTTAAAATTGCGTTTCGACGAAAAAACACGCAGTGTCAATGCTGTCAGTTTTGGTATTATGACCGTTTTCTCATCGGGTATTTCGATGTATGCTTTAGCTCGTCTTTTGGAAGCCATTTTGGGGTGGAATTTCGATATGTCGGTCATACTTTCGGCAGGTATTGTGATGGTCTATATCTTGATGGGTGGCTTGACAAGTGCTGTTTATAATGAGGTTTTACAGTTTTTCCTCATTGTTTTTGGCATAGCTCCTGTTGTTTTTGTTGGATTGCACGAAGTAGGTGGCTGGCAAGGTATCGTTTCAAAACTACCTACTAATATGACTTCATCATGGAAATACATGGGCAACCCTTCCGAAAATCCGATGGGTGTTGACTCATTCAGCTTGGTTGCAGGCTTAGGTTTGGCGATGTCTTTTGGGTATTGGTGCACCGATTTTTTGGTTGTTCAACGAGCTATGATTTCGCGCAATATGTCAGACAGTATGAAAACACCTATTTTGGCAGCCATTCCTAAAATGTTTATGCCATTCATCGTTATTTTTCCAGGGCTTATAGCAGCAGCTTTACCCTATTTTACAAAAAATTATTCACTACCCCTCAGTAGTGATGGCTCGCCAGACTATAATATGGCTCTGCCTTCACTCATCGCACACTACTATCCTGAGGGTTTATTGGGTTTGGGTTTGACGGCATTGTTGGCTTCATTCATGTCAGGAATGGCGGGTAATGTAACGGCATTCAATTCGATTTGGACATTCGACATCTATCAAGCCTATTTCAACAAAAATGCCTCAGACAACCATTATCTCTATGTCGGTAAAGTAACGACTGTGGTTGGTATTGTCATTTCGATAGCCGTAGCTTATTTGGCAAAAAGTTTTAACAATATCAATGACTTTTTGCAAGTGGTGTTCAGCTTTTTCAATGGGCCTATTTTTGCCACATTTTTTATGGGTATGTTTTGGAAACGCGCAACGGGTCATGGTGCTTTTGCAGGTTTGCTCGGTGGCACTTTGGCTGCATCAATTGTGCATGGATTGACCGTAGCGGAAGGCAAAGGCGGTTGGATAATGCCATTGCACGAATATGGTAGTGGCTTGAGTCACGCTTTCAATATTGCATGGATTGCTTTTGTAGCAAATATTGTCATCACAGTAGTTGTAAGTTTGCTCACCAAACCCGTACCTGAATCCGAATTACAAGGTTTGGTTTATGGCGTAACACCCATTGAAACGGATGAAAAAAAGGAGTGGTATATGCGTCCTGTGCCTTTGGCAATTGTTGTGACCTCTGCTTGTATCATCCTGAACTGGCTTTTCGCTTAGCTTGATAAATTAATTAAAACTCTAACAATGGAAAAATTAAACGACCTACGCTATATCATCGGCTTATTTTTCGCAGCCGTTGGCACTGTTCTAATCCTTCTACCTTTATCAATGACAGATACAAGGGCTTTTGCGACACAACTCAACCTTTTTTCTGGTGGTGCGATGCTGGCATTAGCGATTTTTTTGTTTTGGCTGCGTGGAAAGGACAAATAGCACAATTTTACCTTAGCTTTGCACCCGTTTTTACACTCAACTGAACGGAAATGCGCCTTTTACTGACTACGCTCAATGCCAAATACATACATATCAATTTAGCGATTCGGCTGTTGTACCAACTCAACAAAGACCGAGAAGGTCTGATGTGGCGCGAGTTTACCATCAAAGAATCGCAAGACGAAGTGGCTGATTTTTGTAAAGATTTCGATGTTGTGGCATTCAGTTGTTATATCTGGAACATCACACAAACGCTTGAAGTCGCTCAAAAAATCAAAAGACTGAACCCCTCAGTAAAAATTCTTCTGGGAGGCCCTGAAGTGAGTTACGATTGGCTCGATGTTATTGCGCATGAATCCGTTGATTTTATCATTACTGGAGAAGGCGAAATTCCGTTTCGTGCTTTTTTAGATGCTTATCCCAATATTGAAAATATTCCCAACTTAGTCCGAAAAGAGGGTACAAACGTCTCTTATACTGAGGGGTCAACCACATTCGATTTGCAAGAATATACGGGCATTATGCCCTACGCAGATGACGACCCTGAAACACTCAAAAACAAAGTGGCTTATATAGAAACTTCTCGCGGTTGCCCGTATAAATGTGAGTTCTGTTTGGCAAGTTTGGATAATAAAATGCGATATTTGCCCAATGCTGACTTGAAAGCAATTTTATTGTTTTTGATGAAAAACGGACGCGTAATTAAGTTTTTAGACCGTACTTTCAATATAAAAAGGGATTTTACGCTCGATATTTTCAATTTTATTCTTGATAACTATCGCCCAGACAATGTTTTTCAATTTGAAATAACAGCTGATATTTTACATCCTGAAATCATCAAATTCATACAAGAACGTGTACCCAAAGGGTTGTTTCGTTTTGAAATTGGCATACAAACAGTGAATCAGAAAGCCAATTTAGAAGTCAGCCGTAAACAAAATTTTGAGAAAACTAAAAACATCGTTTTACAACTCAAAGACCATGTTGAGATGCACTTAGATCTCATCGTTGGATTGGCTTTGGACTACTGGGACGACATCAAATACAGTTTTGAAGAAGTATTCAAACTCTATCCACCTGAATTACAACTGGGTTTTTTAAAGTTTTTGAAAGGCACACCTGTTCGCCACAAACACGAGCAACACGGCTTTGTATTTGACCCGAATCCGCCTTATCAAATCATAGAAAGCAACTATCTGTCGAGGGCAGAATTGCATCAAATTGAAATCTTAGAAAACGCACTTGAAATTTATTGGAATAAAAAGCGCACGCCTCACACTTTGCGTTACGTTACTGATTCAAAGAATTCCGACGGGAAGAGGTATAGTATTTTCGATTTTTTGATTGGTTTAGGCAATGCGTTTGTTGCTCAAAAGGAGTTTCACAAATACACTCTGAAAGATGTTTTTCACATCATTTCTGAATTTGTAAAAGACAAATATCCTGAAGATAAAGTATTGCAAGATCTCATTGCGATTGATTATTTCAGTTTCAACAAAATAAAACCACAGTTACTGTTTGTGGAAGAAGTCTCTCGTGCCGAAAAGTTCCAATTGCTCAATCGCTTAAAACTCAATCACAATAAGTACAGTTTCATTGTGTTCAACATCGGTTTTGATTTTTCGCTTTTTGAAAAAAATGGCACTGTTGAGTTGGGAGATTACACTATGATTGTGCAGTATGATGGACAGAATAAACCTGTAATTCAAACGTTTTCAATAGTTTATCACTCCAATCATGAGGTGGTATAAAATATTGTAAACCTCAATGATACTGAGGGGGGATCGTAGCACCTCAGATTATAAAATTTATAAAATAGCTCTGTTAAAAATATCTGTAGTTCTAAATTGCATACCTGTGCAACCTAATTGTTCTATGCTATTTTTTAAAGCTTCTGAAACAAGATAATGATTGCCTAACAAAGTTGGTGTCCTAATCATATCTGAGTTGATATTGGCATAATTTAATATTACATTCTCGTATTCACGATTTGGATAATCAGGATAGAGTTTCTGCCAATTAATCAAATGTTCTGGATTTTCTACCTTTATTTCTTTTTTTTGAGCCCCTATTTTTTCATGAGGTTCGCGATAAAAATCACTATACGGAGGGTTAGATTTCCCTATAAATTTCATGTTTTTATAGTCAACCCAATCGAAATTTTGCCCGTATATAAAAAACAAATAATAGTTATATTGCTTTTTTCGATGATTCACTTTAGTACTAAAATACTGATAGGATTCAAGTTTATACTCTAAAAATATTTTTAAAAGTTTTTCATTGATAATTAAATACTGCGATGGACAACTTAAATAATCAGTTATCTTAGCTTTCTGAGCAGCCGTAAAACTTAAATCTGGTGTATATAAAAGTGCTTGATTGCAGTTTACTAAATCATCATTTAGCGAATTAGAAATACTTTCCATGTTTTCAATTTGCCTAAAAACAGGACCTGTGATTTCATAGTCTAAGATATTGGTTAATAAGTAGTACATGTATTTCTTTTTGAGTGCTATGAACACTGGATTCATAACAATTATATCAATAATCCGTTAAGAATAGACAAGGTTGACTATGTGTAAATTGTATTTATAATCAATTTTGTATATATATTGTGATTTAGTTATATTTTCCGCTTTAAATTTTTTTAACTTACGTAAGTAACTCATCTCTGAAGATAAAGCACAAAAAATGACCTAAGTAATTAATTTTGAATCAAGTCCGTCTCCTATTCTTTTGAATTTTAGAAAATGTTCCAATATATTTTGTAACTCAAGATTCAAAAAATTGAAACGCTGCCATTTTCATATAGAAGTTTTGGTTTATGATAATCAACACCCTCCAATATTTATCAAGATGTTTTGCCCAAAAAAACGATATTTGTCTCCACCTCGAATGAGCGAGGAATAAAATCACGAAAAAAGAATTTGATGCGCACATCGAAGGTTTTGCCATCAAGAACAAATTTTTTGATATTGCTGGCATCGGGTACGAGGTCGAGACGGTCGCCTGTACTGAGGGGTACATCGTAGCGGTAAAATATCGGGATTTCAGGAATATCGGGACGGCTCGGGTCAAAAATAACGACTTCTACGCGGTCAACAATCGAAAATGTATTGCCTGTGCCTTGGAAAATCGTTCGCAAATTCATAGAACGAGGCAGAACACCCAAGAGTTGGTCAGCAGTGATATTATTGATTTTGAAAAAAACAGCTGTATCCGATGGAATGCTTTTGAGAACAAAATTGTGTGACGGTCCCGGGCTGAGACCAACAGGAATTTCAAATTGCCGACGATACGTCATGTCAATACCCGTTTCCGTTTTGCGGCACGCTGAGATTATAGATAAAATTGAAAAGAAAAAGATGAGCTTATGAGTCATTTTATCTTGATTTTATGATTCAAACCTAAACTTAAAAACGGTTCAACTTATTTTAAGTTGCATTTGTTTTAACCACAAAATTAAAAACTATGAGTCTCAAATAATTGATTTTCAATGCTCAAATAATATCGAACAACACACAAAATGCACTGGATAGATTGGACAATTCTCTTACTCACATTACTCGGCATCACAGCGTATGGTGTTTGGACAACCCGTCGTGCGACCGACATGAACACTTACCTTTCAGGTGCAAAAGAACTGAAATGGTGGACCATCGGTTTGAGCATCATGGCGACACAAGCCAGTGCTATCACTTTCCTTTCGACCACAGGGCAGGGTTATGAAGATGGTATGCGCTTCGCCCAATTTTATTTTGGCTTGCCGATTGCGATGGTCATTTTGAGCATCTTTTTCTTACCTATTTATTATCGTCTGAATGTTGTAACGGCCTATGAATATCTCGAAAAACGCTTCGATTTGCGTACACGTACTTTTGCTGCCGTCATTTTTCTGTTGCAACGGGGCATGGGTGCAGGTTTAACGATTTATGCGCCCAGTATTGTTTTGTCTGTCATTTTGGGTTGGGATTTGAAGGTGACTATTTTTATTTTGAGTGTTTTTACAATTATTTATACCGTTTTTGGCGGTGGAGAAGCTGTGAGTGTGACCCAACAACAGCAGATGATTGTCATTTTGTCGGGTTTAGTGGTGGCATTTTTTATTATGATTTACAAACTGCCGTCGAATGTTGGTTTCACTGATGCTTTGACGATTGCGGGTAAATTGGGCAAAACAAATGTCGTTGATTTTACATTCGATTTAGGCAATCGTTATACGTTTTGGTCGGGGATGCTGGGTGGTGTGTTTTTGTTTTTGAGTTATTTTGGCACTGACCAATCACAAGTACAACGCTATTTGTCAGGTAAGTCATTGAGTGAGAGTCGTTTAGGTCTTTTGTTCAATGGACTTATCAAAGTGCCGATGCAATTTTTGGTGTTGTTTGTGGGTTTGATGATGTTTGTTTTTTATCAATACAATATGCCGCCCATTCATTTCAATCCTGAAAATATGAGCCGTTTGCAGACCCCTCAGTATCAGAATCAACTGAAGGACTTGCAGACTAAACAGACGATGATTTTTGAAACCAAACGAGATGAGGTCAACAAACTCGTGGAAGCTGCAAAGTCGGGAGATACTGAGGGGGTCGAAATCACAAAATTTAAGATCAAAGATTTGACAAAAGAAGATAAGAAACTGCGCGATTCAGTGCGGAGTTTAGTCAAAATGGCAAATCAGAAAGCTGAAACCAATGATAGAGATTATATTTTCATCACATTTATCATCAATAATTTGCCAATAGGTATCGTTGGTCTGTTGTTGGCAGTGATTTTTTCGGCGGCTATGTCTGCCAAGTCTTCTGAAATCAATTCTTTGGCAACGACAAGTGTTGTGGATATTTACAAACGCCAAATGCGTCCGAACGAGACAGATGCACACTATATCAATGTATCGAAAGGTTTGACGGCAGTTTGGGGCTTTCTGGCGATGCTTTTTGCCTTAGTTGCTTCATTGTTGGAGAATTTGATCGAAGCTATCAATATTATTGGTTCGCTGTTTTATGGTTCTGTTTTAGGTATTTTTATGGTGGCATTTTTTATGAAAAAAATAGGGTCAAAAGCCGTCTTTTGGGCAGCTGTTTTGGGCGAATTGATGGTTATTTTGCTGTTTTTGGCAGACAAGATGGCTTGGCAAATCAATGGTTTCAGCATCAAAATTGCTTATTTATGGCTCAATTTGGTGGGTTGTATTTTAGTTATGCTGTTGGCATTCTTATTTCAACAGACCATTTTTAGGAAGCAAAAAGCAAAGAGTGTCACATACTGACCCGAGGATTCTTGAGAGAGAAGGTCATTTTTTCTGAGCAATTTTGACCATAAAATAAGTTTCAAAAAATGTGAAAATGAAATAGACAAGGAAAAAAGGCAATGTGAAGTTTTTCGTTTCGGGATGAAAGATTTTTTTATAAATCAATAAAATCAGAACAGATAGGAACATTTTGGCGAATATGGTAATGATGATGAGGTTGTGAAAAAGGAACTTATTTTCACTTTTTGCTGCTTTCAAACCGAAAAAATACATGCCGATACTGAGGGGTATGAATAGAGCCAAACTCCACCATGTCACGCTGCTATATTGGACAAAAGTGCCAAAAAATTGCCGCAAAATGAGGTTGATAACAAGGATGAGAGCCGTTGTCGCAGCGATTAGTGTTAAGAATGTGCGCAGATTCATAAGGTTGTTTCGTTCAAAAAGTCATTCGTTTCGTATCTTATTAGCATCTTTGATGACCATGTAAATTGCCCCACCTATGGCAAGCATAGACATAATGAGCAGAAAAACAGGTTTGGTCATGCCCATTTTGCCGTCCAACCATTTGCCCAACCATGCACCGAGCGCAATGGTGACGCCCATCTTGAATGCTATGTCGGTGTAACGCAACAGTGCGATTGAAGATGGGCGTTTTTTCGGATTTTCGGATTTCTTATTTTTTGGTTGCACCGTTTGCTTGTATGGTTTCTTCTTTTACAGGTTTTGGATGTGGTTTGGTTTCCGCTTTCATTTTGCAAGTCACATCGAATATAGCTCCTGGTGCCACAGATAATTTAGCGGTGGTGACATCGCCTACAACTTCTGCGGTTTCTTTGATGCTTAAAAGTTCACTAACGCGCAGAATGCCGTAAAACTTGCCTTCAATGACGGCATTTTGGCATTTTACTTCGCCATCTATCAAACCCGAAGGACCGATAATGACTTTTGCGGTGCACACTAAAGTGCCTTTGATTGTACCATCAATGCGTATATCGCTGTCTGCTGTGATAGTGCCTTCTACTTTTGTGCCGCGCACAAGACTATTCAAAGCATTTTCATTTGCAGACACTGTGCTTCTGGCATTGACCACATTTTTTGTTTCTTCTGTTGTTGAAGCTGTTTTCTTGCTACCGAACATGTTTATATTTTTTTATAGACCAAGTAGAGTGACTTGGTTTTATTTAAAAAAAAGATGGACACACCGTTCAGTTTCTCTCTGTATTTTTACCTGTCTCTAAATAGAAAATCTAAGGTAGTTGTTTTTGTGAGGTATATAAAATAGGATTTTATTTTTTTTTGAAAAAAATAGGATTTCAGTAAATTTCACCAATTTTAATACTGAATTTTCACCAATTTGACTCGACGCTTGTCATCACTTGGTACAACAATTTCGTTAGCCGCTACTTGTAAAGCATCTTTAAATCGCAAATACAGTTCCTGACCTTGTGTGTTCATGATGGCATGTCGTTCGCCTTCGCCAGCACCATTGAGAACAAATTCGCTGACTGTAGTGGAACGTTCGATTTCGTCATTGAATAAAAAACGCAAAGCAGACGGTGTTTTAGCTAAAAAAAACGACGAAAAACGGGCTTCATCGTCTTGCGAAAACTGTTTTTTATGAAAAATAGAACGCCATTGTGCTTGCCCATCTGGGGCTATGGAAAGGGCAAACGCATTTTCATAAAAATAATCCATAGAAATATAGCCTCTATTGGACATACCACTGGATGTTGTAAACGACGCACGACGGTCAACAGCTTTCACTTGTTCGACAACGGCTAATATGCCACCGTCTCGACGATGCACGATGTCTTGGATTTTTAAATCCGTTAAACCTTTACTTTCTGTTATTTTTTTTCCTAACAATGCCGAAGCCAATTCGTCGTCAAATGGGTGAAGAGCTAATTTGAATGGCGCGCCTTCGTTATACTGAGGAGTCAAACTTATAAAAAAATGCCCTTGCGCCCGCAAAAAATTTTTAGCAGAATAAAGCCCCGCAGCAACTAGTTGTTGATTTACGTTGTCGTAACTAAACTTAACATCTAAACTAATAATGTCCTTCATGGGCAGTTTAAAAGAATGTTCGCCGTAGTTTTTGCTGTATTTAAGTACATCAAAGTAATGTTTTTCTGTACCAATACGGTTATTCTCTTCAGTGATGGCATAAAACTCACCTTGATTTGTGAATAAAAACTGTTCAAAACGTTCAGGTTTATACCAATCAGCCCTAAAAGAGAGGGTTTTGTCCCAAATTGGACGCAACGAATCTAAACTCACTGCCAGTGCTTTGATCTGACGGCTTTCGATGATTTCATAAATCAGAACAGATTTTTTATCTTCTGAAATTAAAATATCCAATTTGGGTACTAGAACGTCTTTGCCCCAATCAAAAACAGTAACAGAGTCGAGTAGTTTTGCTTGTCCATCGTATTTGTGGATTTTTATGTAGTTTCGGTTTTTTTTTCGGTACTGATACAGTATGCTGAAATCTTGTTTTGTGCCAACGACATCTAAGATAGAGGCGTTATTTTTGCGGTCTGGCTCGATTTCCCGTTCCCACATTTTGTGCATTTTATTATCCAACGCACGCAGTTTCACTTTTTTATTTTCGAGTAAAAAATACAAAATACGGTCATTGTATTTTCCAATAATGCCATATCCGTCAGCTCCACCAATAAAAAATTCGTCGGATACACTGAGGGATTGCGCCGTAGCCGTCATACAAATAAGCGTAAAAGCGAGTGTTAAAAGCCTTGCCATTATTTAGGTTAGGTTTTAGTGATGTTCGGAATAAGGTTGTGCAAAAATGAATACCAAACATAAAAAAACTGTCTGAAAATACACAATTTTCAGACAGTTTTTGATTTCAAACTATGATTTTTAACATTTTATACACTCAAATAAGACATCAAAGAATCATAATGTTCTTGTAGTGAGTCAATATATTCCAATTCGCTGAATGAGGCTTTGACATCGTAGTCGAAGCGACGGAAGCTGGCTAATATTTTGGAAATATCGGAACGATTCAGTTTTAATGTAATTTCTAATTCGGTTGAGTCGGGCGTGGAAGTGATAAAAGAGTTGAGAATAATGGCATTTTCAGACTCTACAATACGCGCAATTTGCGACAAAGAATAATTGTAGCGATTGACTGTCAGAACAACAACGCTTCCATGTTCACCGAAAGAGGCACTTTGCGCAAAGAATTTGAGTAAATCTTCGAGCGTCACAACGCCCAGATAATTTTTGTTTTTATCCACAACTGGCACTAAACTCAAACGATATTCATTGAGCAAACGCATGATGTCATAGATATGGTCGCGGTCATTTACAAACGGATGCGACATTTTCAATGGATATGAGCCGATGGATTCCTCTGGGTCAAATTCAAAAATTTCTTCCTCTGAAATCAAACCTAAAAGTTGTGAATCATTGACTATCGGTAAATGGCGTACATGAAATTCGCTCATTATAGCCAATCCATCTTCGCCTGTATCGGAAGTCCGCAGGGGGACTATTTCATCTGAAATTAATTCTTTAGCAATCATAGCGCGTAAATGTGTTTTGGTATAAAACTGTAACATAGTAGCTTTCTCAATAGTTCTTAGCTTTTTGTTAAGTTTTGTTTAAAGTCATGTGTTTACTCTCTTAACACGAGCAAGTTCTAATTATTTTTTAATAATGCAAATTATAGTGCAGTTTTTTTTTGATTCATTACCAAAATTAGAACATTATTTTGTAAATTCAATACCCCTCAGTATTGAATTTTGAAATAATTCGGAAAACTTATCTCAGGTTTACCCTATTCTGTTAGCTTGCGCGACATTTCTGCAAACTCCTTCTCTGTCAGAAGGCCATGCTCGCGGCGTTGAGTCAAGTCTTTGAGTTGTTGTAAAATGTCCGAATGCTCCATTTCTTCCGTCATCTTGAACCCATTTCGAGCAAATGTTTCGAATTCAGATTGCACACGTAAAAATGCCAATGCCTCATGCGATTTAATTTTATCATAGTCTTTGAAGCCCAATTCAACCGATTTTTGAAGATGATAAAACGCCAATTCTTTTTGCTCTGTCAAAGAATAACAACAAGCCAAATTCCAATGCACCGCTAAATCTGTAGGCTCAATAGCTAATGCCTTGCCAAAATCATCAATAGCTCCCTGATAGTCAAAATCTTTAAATTTTGCCAAAGCCGATTGTTTCAAACTCTCTTTTTGTGAAATAGAAGGTTTGTTCTGTTTCTGAGGCTTCTGATACTGAGGGGGAGCCGTTGGACGCATCCGAGCGCGGGCTTCACGATTTTGTTGTGCCTCGTATTGGGCGCGTTGTTGGGCTTCCTGCTGCGCTTGTCTTTGAGCTTCTTGTTGGGCTTGGTAGTCGTTACCCTGTCTTTGTTGCTCTTTCCACTGCTGTTTGTTGTATTTTTTATCAAAATCGTTTTGACTCATCACTAGAAATAGAATAAAATTGACAAAACCGACAAATGCCGCAATTTGTGGTTTTCCCGCAAAAAATGTCAACATATTCATAAAAATGCCCAATCCAATGCGTCCTACATAAAAAAATTGGACACCGAAAACGCCTAAAATAAGCGATAAAAAAGCCGCTGTTGTTTTATTTTTCATAAATGATAGAATTTATTTTTCTTCTGAGTTGATTTATTCTTTGCCAAAACTAACACTTTTTTGATAGGATTAAGCACACAAACGTTACTCTTTTTCGACCAATGAGAATTCTAAAAGGTGCAGTAAGACATATTGAACGACCAAATATGGATTCAAAACACCTTTTCACCGCCGACAAATGTCGCATTGACCTTTGTTTTTAAAATATCAGAAGGCAACGCAGTCATTATGTCTTGACTCAGAATAATGAAATCAGCAAATTTACCGACCTCAATCGAGCCTTTTTCATGCTCCTCAAAATTGGCTTTAGCTGCCCAAATCGTCATACCTCTCAGTGTTTCTTCGCGCGATAAGGCATTTCCCATCTGATAACCGCCTTCTGGATAGTTTTTCGCATCACGTCGAACAACTGCGGCATAAAAAGTCAAAATCGGATTGATGTCTTCGACAGGGAAATCCGTTCCCAACGGAATCCAGCCATTTTGGTCGAGCAGCTGTTTGAAGGCATAAGCTCCTTTTTCTGCCTCTTTGCCAAGCCGTGCGCCAGCCCAATACATATCCGAAGTGGCATGAGTCGGCTGCACAGAAGGCACAACATTATATTTTTTAAACAATGCAAAATCGGCTTGATTGACCACTTGTGCGTGTTCGATGCGCCAACGTCGGTCATTCGACCCCCTCAGTATTGAACCATAAATGCGCAAAATTTCGCGATTTGCAGAGTCGCCAATAGCATGAGTACAGGCTTGCATACCTTCGTGTTCAGCAATTTTTGACATGACCGCTTCATAATAAGCTTTATCTTTTAACAAAAACCCAAAATGATTTGGTCGGTCAGCATAAGGATGCAGTAAACAAGCACCGCGTGACCCCAAAGCACCATCCGCATAAAGTTTGAAACTACGCACGTTGAGCCTGTCCGTTTTGATGATGCCCCGTTTGAAAAGGTATTCATAATTGGCTCTTCCATCGCTCAACATCACATAAAGGCGCATTTTGAGGCTTTTGTCAGCATTCATTTTTTCAATCAATTCCACTGTTTTATAGTCCAATCCACAATCTACAACAGTTGTCAGACCCACGGCAAAACAGTTTTTTTGTGCTTCAAGCAAGGCTTGACGATCATCTTTCTCCGTTTTTGGGGGAATTTGCGAGCGTACCAAACCAATAGCATTGTCCACCAAAACCCCAGTCAAAACGCCATTTTTCACGACTATTTCGCCTCCAGTCAGTGTTTGTCCTGCTTTCACACTTGCCAAATCCAAAGCCTTTTGGTTAGCAATAGCCGCATGACCATCAACACGCGTGAGCAAAACAGGACGATTCGGGAACAAAGCATCGAGTTTTTCTTTCGTAGGATATTCTTTGATTGCCCAATCGTTTTGATCCCAACCGCGCCCCAAAAGCCACCCCTCAGTATTTTGTTTTGCAAATGCTTGGCATTTTTCGATTATTTCCTCCCAACTTTTTGTCCCAACCAAATCTACTGTTTGCAAATTACTGCCATAGCCATAAAAATGAGCATGAGCATCAATAAAACCTGGCGTTATGGTTTTGCCCATTGCATCGAGCGTTTTTTTTGCCTTGTATTTGGACAAAATATCACGACTCGCACCAACCGCAACGATTTTTGCATCTTTCACTGCAAAAGCCTCCGCTTTATCCATTTTCGCATTAACTGTATAAACAATTGCATTGTGGATAATCAAATCAACTTGTGTTTTCTGAGCAAATAAAGTATTGGTAATCAATAAATTGAAAAGAATAAAGAACCTGACCATGACGTTTAATTTAAAGATTTTGACAAATTTAAGAAAAAGGTTTACCACCCCCTCAGTATTAAGGAAAGAATATTGAAATGCAAACTATATAGAGAAGCATTTATAGCTTAATTTTGGAAATAGGCGATAAACCATAGTGTTTTCTAACGGAATTCGTCAAAAAAAGCAAAACCATAGTCGGAAATGCAAACATATAGGAGATGTGCAGAAATGCTAATAAGTTTCGTGGGATTTCTTTTATGAATAAATTTCTGAAATGGTAAGTCAAATCGAAAATGGGAAGTCCACTCGAAATATGCCTTGGAAGCCGCATATTAACATCGAATGCAAATAAATCAATTGCACCAATGATAAAATATGTTAGTCCAAAAACCCATGTTGCTTTTTCTCGGTTGGTGACAATGAACATTAAATACATACAAACCATAATTCGGTTGAATGTTGACCGATAGAGTTCAGGATAAGGGAATCTGAACATATCTACTATCTCTAAGACAATAACTAGAATGCAAAAGGCTATCAGAGTTTTTCTTGCAACTAAAGGTATTTTGTTGATTAACATGCTTTTGAAATATTAAATAGTTACCAAACCTTCTCCGCTTTACTTTCATCAACCCATTTGCTCCAACTTTTATTGAAAGTATGCACTTTTTTAGTTGTATTGCCCTGATTATCAACGATTTGATTACCTTCGTTTATCCACTCGAAAATACTGCCGTAGAGGTTATAGACCTTTGTGAAACCCATTTTTTGGAGTTTTTCACCTATTTTTTCACTGCGGTAGCCGATTGAGCAATAGACGACCAGAGGTTTATCTTTGGGAATACTGTCAAGTGTTTTTTTATCAAAATTGTTATAACCAATGAAAATCGCATTGGGCAAGTGGCTGACATTGTATTCGGCACGTTCGCGTGCATCGAGCAAGAGTACATTTGGCATTTTTTTGACATCGTTTGGACTCACAGTTGGTACTGTGAATGACAACCAGTTTGCGACCGTTTTGTCAAATTTTGCATTTTGACAATGCGCTCGATTAGTAGGCTGTTGACCATTGCAAGCGGTTGCCATGAACGAAGAAAATAGAAAAAATAGCCATATTTTTTTCATAGTCTTATAATTTTACTGCCCCTTGACCTACTGTGTCGAATATAACTCTTTGGTTTTCGCAATATTGTTTCAATTCATTGTTTATCAATTCTTTAACTTGTGGCTCAAACGCATCTGGATAGAGTAAATGCAGATTCGGGCCCGCATCCAGACTGAAATACGCAGGCACTTTTGTCGTTTCACGCCATCCCCTCAGTATTTCAATCATTTTCAATGTATTAGGTTTCAAAAGTGTAAACCACGGTGAAGTCGTCATCATCAAAGCATGCAAAGTCATGGCTTCGTCTTCGCAGATTTGCCCAAAAGTTTCGATATCGCCTGCTTTTAGAGCTGCTATCAAACGGCTCATGCGAGTACGCGCCTGCTCATAGCGTGCGGAAGCATAAGGATTATCGTTCATCAGGCCATGGCCCATGCGACTCGAAACAGACTTTTCGCCTGTGGCAGCGATGAGTATGTCGTCGTGATATGATTTAAAAATCTCGTGTATTTCTGATTCAAAACCAACGGCAAAGAGGTCTGATGAACCTTTAACATCGTTACATTCGCCCCACACTGCCATAGTTGGATAGACCGAACGACATGCACTGCCTGATGCCAAGCGCGACAGATAAGATGCTTTTTGCAAAAAATCGCCCCCCTCAGTATGGTAGCCCAAATAGTCATTTTCCAATGAGCAAAGGCACAGAGCCAAAGCACTCATACTGGAAGCAGATGAAGCAATGCCCGCGGAGTGAGGAAAAGAGTTAGAAGATGTGATTTTCAAGTCTAATTCAATCAAAAAAGGGAAAATTGGCAATTGTGATTCTAAAAATGCCACCATTTTTTGACGGAATTTCTCAATTTTGTCCCGTTCTTCAAATTCAAATTCTAGTGAAATGCGGTTGTCTTGTTGCTCTTTCACGCGATATTCGAGCGTCATTTCGGTAAAAGCGTGATTGAGGGTAAAACTAATGCTTGGATTGCGAGGCAATTGGATACCATGTTTGCCCCAGTATTTGATGATGGCGATATTCGATGGGCTGCGCCAAGTGATTTTATTGGTCATAAAACTTTTTTTGTCTTTAAAACCCAAAATTACGAAGCAGGTTTTGATTTTTGTGGACAAAAAAAAACTTCGACACCTTTTGAGGTGCCGAAGCCCAATGAAAAACATAAAAATACCCCTATTTGTCGTTTTCTCTTTTTCCTTCGATGGCTATTGAGGTCTTCAAAGTTGCCGAAGTTGTATGTTTACTTACTCCTAAAAGTTTGAGTTGTCCAATTTTTCGTTTTGCTTTTAGGTATTTTTGTTGTTTCGTGCCTACATTTTTCGTTTTTTCAAATATGATGCCATAAATGGCATGTACCTAATTTTATTTATAAGATTATTTAAATTTTTTTGATATGCTTAATTTTTGCCCTTTCCAATTGCAAGATTATAGTGAACTCGAAACTATGATTTTTGAACTGTATGCCGACGACAAGGCGACAACTCTTGGGAGCATGAGTCGTGAGAATGTTCAAAAAACGGTGTCAATATTTCAAAGCACCCCCTCAGTATTGGACATCACTATGTTTATTTTTGAAGAAAAAATAGTTGGTTATGCCATTTTGACGTGGTTTTGGAGCAATGAGTTTGGCGGTCGTATGGTATTAATTGACGAACTTTTCGTCAAAGAATCTTATCGTAATCGCGGGTTTTCGACACAGTTTTTTAAGACCCTTTTTGCTGAAAAAAAATATGGCGAAGTGGGCTACCTGTTAGAAGTAGGCATTTACAAAGCTGATTCTGCCCGATTGTATGAGCGTTTGGGCTTTCAGCCATTCAAAACGAAGCACTTATTTCGATAACTCAAAAGGCGTGTTTCCAGTAGAAAACACGCCTTTTGAGTTATTGGTATGCTTAGAATAGATCAATTTGACAACATCACAGGCATCACGAGCATTAAAATGTCTTCTCCTTCGATGGTTTCAACTGGACGCATAATGCCTGCACGTGTGGGGGTTGACAATTCAATTTGGATTTCGTCACCTTCCATTACGCCTAACATTTCTACTAAGAATTTAGCATTAAAACCAATCGTCATAGAACCGACACCATCATAGGTACAACCCAACTGCTCGGTCGCTTCGTTCGAGAAATCAAGGTCTTGTGCCGAAATCGTTAAACTTTTATCATTGATATTTAATACAACTTGATTTGTTGTCTTATTGGCATAAATGGCAATACGTTTCAACGAATTTTGGAAATCAGTGCGGGACAAGGTAACTTTATTTGGGTTGTCAATTGGAATCACAGCATTGTAGTCAGGATAACGGGCATCAATCAAACGGCAGACCAAATTCACATTTGGAAAGTTGAAGAACACATTCGATTTGTTGTAAGAAATGCGCACCTCATCGTTTTGAGGCAAAGCATTTTTCAATAAATTTAGAGCCTTTTTCGGGACAATGAATGAAGTTGATTCAGAACTTTTAACATCTGTGAAAGCATAGCGCACCAATTTGTGGGCATCAGTTGCTACAAATGTCAATTTATCGGTTTCAACTTGAAAGAAAACACCTGTCATTGCAGGGCGCAATTCGTCGTTAGATGTAGCAAACAACGTTTTATTGATGCCTTGTGACAAAACAGAGCTTGGAATAGAGATAAACGTATCGCCGTCTGCTTGTGGAATACTTGGATAGTCTGCGCTATTCTCACCTGCTAATTTATATTTGCCATAGGCGGAAGTAATTTCGATGCTGAAATTTTCCTCATTGATGCTAAATGTGATAGGCTGCTGAGGCAATTGTTTAAGTGTATCCATCAATATTTTTGCAGGAACAGCAACCGAGCCATCGGAATCACTCATAACATCCATCTCTGTCGAAATGCTTGTTTCGAGGTCTGTAGCCGCAATCATCAACTTATTGTCTTCGATGGTAAATAGAAAATCTTCGAGTATAGGCAAAACAGGGTTTGAACCAATCGCACCACCTGCGATTTGCAATTGTTTGAGTAGGTCTGAAGAAGAAACGCTGAATTTCATACGTTGATAGTTATTAATCGTTAAAATTATTCATTCTAAAATAAAGAGCCATTTTAGTAGCTATTTACTGAGGGGTGCTAAAAGCGGAACAAAAATAGGCTTTATTCACCTTTTTGTGTCAAAAACATGCTAACAGTTTGTGGAAAACTTTCGTTTAATCATAATACGCAATTTTTTGCATCAAAGTTAAAAAATATTTCTTCAATTAGATTAAAAAGCGTAACTTTGCGGGCGTTTTTTGATAGTTATACGCGTAACTCATTGAAAAACAATAATTTTTTTGATTTTTTAACAAAAAGTTCAACAATTTCTACATGCCTACTATTAACCAGCTTGTACGTAAAGGCAGAGAGGTCATCGTCGAAAAGAGTAAAACACGCGCTCTGAAAGCATGTCCACAACGTCGCGGTGTGTGTACTCGTGTTTACACGACTACACCTAAAAAGCCGAACTCAGCACTTCGCAAAGTCGCTAAAGTTCGCTTGACAACGCAAATGGAAGTGATTTGCTACATTCCGGGTGAGGGTCACAACTTGCAAGAACACTCAATCGTGCTTGTGCGCGGTGGTCGTGTGAAAGACTTGCCAGGTGTACGTTACACTATCGTTCGCGGTGCGCTCGACACGCAAGGTGTTAAAAACCGTAAGAAGAGCCGCTCTAAATACGGTGCGAAACGTCCGAAACCAGGTGCAGCTCCAGCAGCTCCAACCAAAGGTAAAAAATAATTAAAAATTAGAATTATGAATTAGAAATGTGGCTTTGTCTATCATTTTTAGTTTCGATTCACCATTTTTAATTTAAAAGTCTTTACGTCAAACAAAGCTGAACGCGGTGGAGAAGTGGCTGCAAAAAGCTGGGCAGTCAGCGAGGGTTTAGGAAAGTCCCCCCTCAGTATTCATCAGTTCCAAAATTTCCTAACACATTAGTCAATTGACTAAGTAATTTTTTCAAAAAATGAGAAAAAGGAAGCCGAAAGTGCGTGTCATCGCACCCGACCCACGTTACAACGACCCAGTTGTGACACAATTCGTCAACAACTTGATGTGGGAAGGCAAAAAATCAATCTCGTTCACCATTTTCTACGATGCTCTTGACATCATAAAAGAAAAAACAGGCGAAAACGAGTACAATATTTTCAAAAAAGCATTGCAAAATGCTATGCCACAAGTTGAAGTCCGTAGCCGCCGTATTGGTGGGGCAACTTTCCAAATTCCAACTGAGATTCGTCCAAAGCGCAAAATCTCAATCGGTATGAAGTGGTTGATCCGTTTCGCTCGCAACCGTAGCGGTAAAGGTATGGCGGATAAACTAGCTAATGAATTATTGGCAGCAAGCAAAAACGAAGGTGCATCTATCAAACGTAAAGAAGAGGTACACCGTATGGCGGAGGCGAATCGTGCGTTTGCACACTTCCGCGCATAATTGCAATACTGTTTTTGACAAGACATAAAAAAATCCTTCGCAAAGCTATTTTGCGAGGGATTTTTTCATTTATTCGATTTCATACTGAGAGGGAGAGGAGTGTTTATGAAAAAAGGGCAAAGCCACGAATAGTGCCTTTACCCCCAACTTTATGCCATGAAAAAGCTTTGCCTTACAAAATTAGTGATTAGTCGTTAGTGATGCTGATATTCGACGATTTTTTTTTGTAAAAAAAATGTCTAAAATCAGTAAAAACGACAAAATCACTCTTTTACGCCCTGTACAAGCAACGAAACCTCATTGCGAAGTACTTCAATGAAGCCTTTTTCGATAGAAAAATTCAATTTCCCACCGTCAGCTTTTGTAATCGCTACTTTGCCTTTTGACAAAGCCGATACGACAGGCGCGTGATTTTTCAAAACTTGAAACTCCCCACCAGTGCCAGGCACTTTAACGGATGTGATTTCACCTTTGAAAACCTCTTTATCGGGAGTCAGAACCGTGATATTCATTTTTCAATTTCGGATTTGGGATTTCGGATTTGGGATTTTAGACCCCTCAGTATAGCCGAGCGTCCGAAATCCAAAATCCGAAATCCGAAATTATAAATTAAGCCGCTTCCGCAAGCATTTTTTTACCTTTAGCAATTGCATCGTCAATTGTACCCACAAGGTTGAACGCTGCTTCTGGATATTCATCCACTTCACCGTCCATAATCATGTTGAAGCCACGAATCGTTTCTTCAATAGGTACAAGTACACCTTTCAAGCCTGTAAATTGTTCTGCCACATGGAATGGCTGAGACAAGAAACGCTGAACACGACGTGCACGTGATACAACTAATTTATCTTCCTCTGACAACTCTTCCATACCCAGGATGGCGATGATATCTTGCAGCTCGTTATAACGTTGCAATGTACTTTTCACACGTTGAGCACAATCGTAGTGTGCATCTCCCAAGATTTTACGGTCGAGAATACGGCTTGTTGACTCAAGTGGATTCACTGCTGGATAGATACCCAATGATGCAATCTTACGGTCGAGTACTGTTGTTGCGTCCAAGTGAGCGAATGTTGTAGCAGGAGCTGGGTCAGTCAAGTCGTCCGCAGGTACATAAACTGCTTGTACAGAAGTGATAGAACCTCGTTTTGTTGACGTGATACGCTCTTGCATCAGACCCATCTCTGTAGCCAAAGTTGGCTGATAACCTACTGCTGAAGGCATACGACCCAAAAGTGCCGATACTTCAGAGCCTGCTTGCGTGAAACGGAAGATATTGTCAATGAAGAATAAGATGTCACGACCTCCATTCGGGTCACTCAAATCGCCATCACGGAAGTATTCAGCCATAGTTAAACCTGACAAAGCTACGCGTGCGCGCGCACCAGGAGGCTCGTTCATCTGACCAAACACCAATGTTGCTTGAGAACCTGCCAATGCTGTTTTATCTACTTTCGACAAGTCCCAACCACCTTCTTCCATGGAGTGAACAAACGCTTCGCCATAGCGAATTACGTTTGATTCAATCATCTCACGCAACAAGTCATTACCTTCACGTGTTCGCTCACCCACACCTGCGAAAACAGACATACCGTCATAACCTTTCGCAATATTGTTGATAAGCTCCATGATAAGAACCGTTTTACCTACACCTGCACCACCAAAAAGACCAATTTTACCACCTTTTGAATAAGGCTCGATCAAATCAATCACTTTGATACCCGTGAAAAGTACCTCAGTTTCAGTTGATAAGTTTTCGTAAGTGGGCGGTTTGCGGTGAATTGAGTACGCGTCGTCACCTTTGGGCACGACACCAATACCGTCAATAGCTTCACCAATGACGTTAAAAAGACGACCACGGATTTGTTGACCAACTGGCATTGAAATTTGTCTACCTGTGTCAACAGCTTCCATATTACGTGTCAAACCGTCTGTTGCGTCCATAGCGATTGTACGGACAGAGTCTTCGCCCAAGTGACGTTGGACTTCGAGAATGATTTCTTCGCCGTTGCCTTTTTTGACAACCAGAGCGTTCAGGATTTCGGGCAGTTTAGCACCTTCTGCTGAAAAGCTAACGTCCACGACTGGTCCGATGACCTGCTTAATACGACCGATATTTGCCATTTTTTCTAATTTATATGAAAATATATAGCTTTTTAGATGTGTTTTACTAAAACGGTGCAAATTTACTAAACATAAACGTATTACCCAACAAATTTCCAAACATTCCTACAAGGTTTTTTATGAAAAAAAGCACCCCCTCAGTATATTTTGCCTTTTTTCGGTTTGTTTTTGTAAAATATGGTGATTTGATGATTTGGCAGAAATTTATATTTTTATAAAATACAAAGCCTCATAAAGCACAGCGGTTCGATTAGAATTTTATCTAAACGCTGTGCTTTATGAGGCTTTTAGTATGATAAATGAAGAACTAAGGCTTAACCTTTTTCAGCCATTTTTCTAAAACAGGGCAACTTCTGAACATGGGGTCTATATTGACAAATGTATTTTGAGCACGATTTTCAATCCATTTCACAAGAGCCAAATTTTTCTTTTGTTCAACCGTTGCTTGTTGTATTTTGCTATAGTCTTGCAACAGATTAGCTTTGTGTGGCACTGTTTTGGAAATCAATTTTATAATGCGATAGTATTTTTCACCTGTTGGCAGTGATACTTCAATTGGCGTACTAATACTATTGACTTTCATAGTGTCAATAGCAAAATAAGTATCTGGGTCGAGGTCGCGTGTTTCAAAAATATTGTTACCAGAAGCAGGATTGGTCATACGTCCATCGTTGTGATAACTTTGTGTGTTTTTGTCGCCAAAATTTTTCACAGCATACGAAAACGTCATAGAATCTTTAACTAAAAGGTGTCGAACAGAGTCGAGTGTATGGCGAGCATCTATGTAATCTTCATCTACCATTTCAGGTTTAATCAAAATATGGCGTGTGTGGATTGTATTACCACGACGTTCAATGAGTTGAATGATATGGAAACCAAATTCGGATTCAATCACTTCAGACATTTGCCCTGGCTCCAGTTTGTATGCAGCAGCTTCAAACTCAGGTACAAATTTACCTCGTTTTGCCCAACCTAAGTCACCACCTTCGCGTCCAGAACCTGGGTCTTGTGAGAATTTTTTAGCTAAATCTTCAAATGGCATTTTACCACTTACAATTTGTTCCCGAATATCTGATAGTTTGTTTTTGGCTAGTTTTTTCTGTAAATCATTTGGCTTTGCTTTATACACAATTTCAGAAATTTCAACTTCTTGATTGAAATACGGTAAGCTGTCTTTAGGGATATTGTTAAAAAACTCACGCACTTCTGAAGGTGTGACGGTCACATCTGCCAAAACCTTGGCTTTCATTTTGTCTCCCATGATTTGATCGCGCATATCATCGCGCATGGACTCTTTCATTGCGCCAGGTGTTTGACCATAATAGTCAATGAATTGCTGTTCGTTGCCTCCCATATAGTCCAAGATTTTCTCGAAACGAGCATTCAATTGTTGTTCCAACTCTTCATCTTTGGGATACAAGGAGTCAATTTTTGCCTGTGCAACAAGTAGTTTATTGACCATAATTTGGTCAAGAAGCATACAACGATAGTTATCTGGAATGTCTTTTCGTTGCTCTTTGGCATACGAAAACTGTTCTTCAACTTCAGATAACAAGACATATTCGTCGCCAACCTTTGCTACAACCTTGTCAATCAATTCTTTTTGTTGTGCCATCATTTTTGTGAAACTCAAAACGAGGCATAAGAGCAAAATTATTTTTTTCATCTTAATTTGGTAGAACACTTAGCCTTGAGATACTGAGGGGGTAAACAATGACCCGATTTTCAAGATTGAGTAACTCTCTAATCAACTCAATGGCTTATGTGCATTTAATAGCTATAAATTTTGATATTGTTTTTCTGTAATTCTGCATCATACATTTCTTGCTTCTTTTTTTCTAAGAGTTGAATCTTACGTTGATGCAAAATGAATTTAGAAGCTTGCTCACGAATGAACGACAAAGGTGCAATTTCTTGTTTGTTCATCACACCTAAAGCCCGAAAATAGTATTGAAAATCATCGTCTTTCATCGTCAATTCTTTACCACTCGATATATTGTCGGGCGATAAAGTACCTTTGGGTAGCATTTCAGCTATTTTATCCACACGAGTCCAAACAGAGTCTTCTAAAATATAAGCTTTGGCATTGGCTCGGGCATAGATTTTTAGTTTTGTCAAATTATCGCCTGACTTGGGTGAGTTCCACCACTTCGATAAGCTGTCTGACTGAGGGGTTGGTTTGGGTACTTTCAAAAAATAGCAACGAGCAATGGGGGTTTCGAGTTGATACTGTACTTTATTTTTTTCATAAAAAGCGGTCATTTCTGAGTCAGTGATAGTCGTATCTAAACTCATTTTGGTTAAATACTCTTCATAGCTGCTTAGAATCAACGATTCACGATACTTTTTCACTAATTCTTCCAAATTCAAATCTTTGGGTATATGACGCTCAGCTTCCGACATAATAATTTGTTCACGAATCCAGCGGTCGCAAAATGCATTTATGACTTGTTGGCTGTCTGTCTTGGTTGCATTATCTGGAAACATACCATCTAAATCACTCAATTGCAACGACCTACTATAAACTGTTGCTAAGACACGATTGCTGCCTGTCGTATCTTTATTTTTTCCACAGGCAGCAATTGTGAATGTTATCAACAGCACCCAAAAGTTATTTTTTGATAAGTGCATTTAATACGTCTTGTTTAATATCTACTTTGTATTTGGCTGTTAATTCGTTCATCCATTCTTTTTCCAAATATTCTTGATAGTCTGCAACCACATAACCACGGGCTTCTTTTAAAGCCTTTGGCATTTTTGGCAATATCTTTTCTACTTTTATGAAATTCAAGCGATCTGAGCCACCTGTAATTACGCTACCTGCTTTCCATACTGAGGGGTCTATCGCCTTGTTTTTACCTTTTTCAACGGTTTCTTCACGGAACTTTACGACTTCGCCTTTTTTGTTAAATTTTTTCAAAACCTCTTGTGGCGATTTTTTAGCAGCAAACTTTCTAATTTTCAAAGAGTCTGCTTTGGCAGAATCGCTGATAGTATAATAAATTAATGACGCACGCTCATCCCAATTGTAGCGACCTGCATTGTTAGTAAAGAATTTCTCTAAGCCGACAGTATCAGTTGAGGCTTTGTCCCAAACGTTCTGTTTGATGGCTTCAAACAACAAAATACCTTCTTCGTATTCGCGCATCAAGTTTTTGAAATCTGGATACTTTTTATCCAATTGCAATTCCTCATAACCCAATGCTTTTTCAGTTACAAACTCATCGTAGAGTTTTTTAGCCACTTCTGCTACATTATTGTTTAATTGCATGGAGTAGTTGATGCGTTTATTTCCTGCGGTTTCGCTCAGCCACTTTGTCCATTCGCCTACAGACGTTATATATTTATCAAAACCGAACAACTTTTCTGTTGATAAATCATCTGGCAGTTTGTAGGAGTAAGTTAAAAACGATGAGTCTAATGTCGCAATGAATTTATCGCGAGCAGCTACCCCCTCAGTAAATTTACCTTCTACTTTAATGCGCTCAACCATAGCAGCACGTGCTAACTCGTAGCGTGAGTCGCGTTGTACGCGAGCTTTCAATCGGCTTTTCAGAACATCGAATGGCTCGATACCTTTTTTGCTCATACGGCGTATGATGTGCCAACCGATACTTGACTCGTAAGGCGCAGAAAAATCACCATCTTTAGCCAAAGCAAATACGGCATCCTCGAAACCCAATTCGTAGCGACCAATACCGAAAAAGCCCAAATAACCACCACGCGATTGCGAACCTTGGTCTTCCGTGTAACTAACAGCTAACTCACCAAACTCTTTCCCTGCCTTCAATTGAGCATATATATCATCAATCCGTTTCTTTGCATCGGGTTGGGCAACACCTTCTTTTTGTTTTCTGATGAGAATATGACCCGCTTCAATCTCGCCACGTGCAGGGCGTTCTGCTTTTACTTTGATGATGTGATAGCCCATTGGTGAGCGTACAATGCCCGATGTTTTGCCAATGGGGGTATTGTACATCGCTGTTTCAAATGCATAAAACCCATCGGGTAACATAGCTGTAAGGTAACCTATTGAACCACCGTTGTTTTTTGAGGTTTCATCTTGAGAAACGGCTTTCGCCACTTCCTCAAACGACTTCCCTTTGCCTAAGTCTGCCAGAGCCGCTTTGATGGTATTGTAAGCCGTTAAAGTATCATTTTTCTCAATTTTTACCAAAATATGGCTGACACTAATGTCTTTCAACATGCGGTCGTAGAGTTCTTTCACCAATTTGTCACTTACTTCGCGGTCAGTCAAATAGCTATCGGCCAATTGTCTACGATAACCTGCTAATTCTTCTTGAAGTGTCGGAATTGTATCCAATTTCATTTCTCTGGCACGTGCCACCTTCATTTTGAATTTGGTGTAAAGGTCGAGATACTCCATAACAGACGCTTTGCTGTAATCTGCCTTTGTGCCGTTTGTTTTTGTATAGATGTAATTGAATTCAGACACTTGTACGGGTTTGCCATCAACTGTAAATAGTACAGGGTCATTTTGTTGTCCAAAGGATTGGGTCGCTACAAAAGCTAAAAAGGCGACCACAGAGAGCAATACTTTTTTCATAATCGTTTAACGATTTTTAGTTTAATATTTTTTGAAAAGAGCTATCTTTATACTGAGGGGTGTGAAATGACGGAGATAACGACCGACTTTCGAGAAAATTTCCTCAAAAGCGGTGCAAAATTACATTTTTTAACTGATTTGTCTAAGAGAAGTTTGAAATTGACAGATTTAAAAAACAACCTTCGTTTAAATGTACAACTTGATATACATTTGCTCATCTTTCAAGCGAACAAACCTGATTTTATAATCAAACCAAACATTCTATTAAAAAATGAAAAAACGTTATTTATTCTTATGTGTTGCAACTTTGGTGGTTGGAATAGCTGCTTGTTCTAAAAAAACAGCAGGTGGCGCTACATCAAGTAAAGACATTGTGACACCTGCAGGACAGAAAAAGTTTATTGACCCTGCTAATTTTAACACAAGTGTGCGCCCACAAGACGATTTTTTTGAATATGCCAATGGCACTTGGATAAAAAATACGCCCATACCCGCCACTGAATCACGTTGGGGTAGCTTTAACGAACTCATTGAGTTCAACCAAAAAGCTTTGAAAGCTATTTGTGAGGAATCAGCTGCTAATCCAGGCGCAAAAGGATCTATCAATCAAAAAGTAGGTGATTTATATGCCCTTGGTATGGACTCTGCTGCTATTGAAAAAGCTGGGATTGCTCCCCTGAAACCATATCTTGACCGCATTGATAATTTGAAAAACTATAAAGACCTATTAGCATATATCATTGAAGAATATGCAAAAGGTCAAGGTCCACTTTTTGGCTTTTTTGGTGGTCTGGATGCCAAAAACAGTGAGGCGTTTGTGCCTCAGATAGGTGCAGGTGGCATCAATTTGCCCGACCGGGACTACTATCTGAAAGATGATGAACGTATGAAAAAAGTGCGCTCGACTTATGAATCGCATATTTTCAATGTATTTCGTCTGATGGGTGATTCGGAAACGAAAGCAAAAGCGGCTGTTGCAGACATCATGCGTATGGAGACAGCTTATGCCAAAGCACGTTTGAGCCGTGTCGAATTGCGCGACCCTGACAAACGCTACAACAAAATGACCATCGCTGACCTCGAAAAAATCTGCCCACAAATGCAGTGGTCAGAGTTAATTTCGGCTGTAGTTAAAGGTGCAAAAGTAGATTATGTCGTTGCCAGCCAACCTAATTTCTTGAAAGAGGTCAATAATCAGCTTAAAAACGCAACGCTTGAAGATTGGAAAACTTACTTGCGCTGGAACACTGTGAAAGGAGCTTTACCTGTATTGGGTAGTGCATTTGTAGCTGAAGGGTTCAGAATGCAACAAGCTCTAACGGGTGCAAAAGAAATGCAACCACGCTGGAAACGTGTCTCAGGATTGGTGGACAATCTTTTAGGTGAGGCTTTAGGGCAGTTGTATGTTGAAAAACATTTTAAACCAGAAGCCAAAGCACGTATGGTCGAATTGGTTGGCAACTTATTGAAAGTCTATGAAAAACGTATCAATGGTCTGGATTGGATGAGTGCCGAAACTAAAACTAAAGCCTTGGCAAAACTCTCAACCTTTGTTCGCAAAATCGGCTATCCCGACAAATGGCAAGATTATACCCCCCTCAGTATTGACCGTTCAAAATCGTATTTGGACAATATCATGGCCGCACAACGGTTTGCATTCAACGACAATATCAGTCGCATTGGTAAACCCGTGGACAAGACACGTTGGGGTATGACTCCACCAACAGTCAATGCGTATTACAATCCAACGCAAAACGAAATCGTATTCCCTGCGGGCATCCTACAATTCCCATTCTTTGACAATGCGGCTGATGATGCAGTCAATTATGGTGGCATTGGTGCGGTTATCGGACATGAAATCTCGCACGGGTTTGACGACCAAGGACGCAAATTTGACCTCAATGGCAACCTCAAAGAGTGGTGGACAGAAGACGATGCTAAAAAATTCATGGCAAGAGCCGATATGGTGGTTGACCAATTCAATAACTACAAAGTATTGGACACCGTTCGTGTGAATGGTAAACTGACTTTGGGCGAAAACATTGCAGACTTAGGTGGCTTAGCCGTAGCTTACGAAGCCTTCAAAACCTATTCACCACAAGCCAAAGGTAGTCAGAAAATTGACGGTTTCACGCCTGAACAACGCTTCTTCCTCTCATGGGCGCAAGTTTGGCGTGCCAAATATCGCGATGAAGAACTGGCAAACCGTATTTTGACTGACCCACATTCACCGGGCAAATTCCGTTGTAATGGTCCATTGACCAATATGCCAGAGTTTTACGAAGTCTTTGGTGTGAAAGAAGGTGACAAAATGTATCGCCCAAGTAAGATTCGTATTTGGTAGATATTTTAGGAAGGTACAAACAAAGACGATAAGAAGACACTCAAGACTTCTTATCGTTTTTGTTTTGAAAAATCAATGACTCAAAATAAATGCCCTAACAAAAGGTGGTACATCAATACTAGTAACAGACTGTCTTACAACGCATGATCTATCCAGTCATATTTTCTATTGGCTCATCCAGCATACATGCCCATTTGGTGTGTGAAATCTTAGCCTATTCGTTGGGTTATCGGTACTATGCGTATCTGCGGCGGCACACAGTGGACCCGATTTCAGAGAGCGATCGTTTGTGGATATTCATTGGGGCGGCATTTGGCGGCTTTCTAGGTGGGCATCTCGTCGGCATTGTAGAAAGACCCGACGATTGGGCAAAAGGACTCGATTGGTTGTATTTTATGGGCAACAAAACGATATTGGGTGGTTTGTTGGGCGGCTTAATTGGCGTTGAGTTCACCAAAAAGCAAATCGGCGTGACTGCTTCGTCAGGCGATTTGATGACCTATCCCCTCATCGTCGGTATGGTAATCGGACGCATCGGGTGTCATTTAGAAGGTCTCGAAGATGGGACTTATGGCTTGCCAACTACGCTGCCGTGGGCGATGGATTTTGGTGACGGCATATGGCGACATCCTGTCAATCTGTACGAAATTCTCTTTCTCACGGCTTTGGGTGTAGGTCTCCGATGGTTGGAGCGCAAGCACCCCCTCAGTATGGGCAGCCGATTTCGGCTTTTCATGGTCGGTTATTTATCTTGGCGTTTTGTTCTCGAATACATAAAACCTGCTTACTTTTGGTCATTCGGCTTGAGTAGTATCCAAGTCACGGTACTAATGGGTTTGCTTTACTATCGCGACGTTTTTTTCACACCTAAAAAACTCTTTGACAGAACATGAATGCGAACGGAAACAACAATCGCCCTTTGTACATCATCATGGGCATCAATTTGTTGCTCATACTCCTTGCTGCTTTGGGTGGCTACGACACCAATCTGAATGAAGCCAAATTGGTGAGCGGGTTGATTGCCTTATGCCTATTTGCCTTGAATATTTTGGGCGGCATTATCCTATTTATAGCCAAACGACCCGATATTGGCAAAGCCTTTATGCTCTCTGCGGCTATCTGTTTGTTGATTGGTCTTGCCGTGTGTTCGACGGCTAATTTGAATTTTCATTGACCCCCTCAGTAATGATGTTGCAGATAATGCCTATAGTATTCAATAGTTCTGTAATTCTTTAGTACCTAAAATAGCTTAAAATAGCCGCCTTCGGCGGCAAAGAGACCTTTTGGAGCGAGATGTTTTATTTTTTTGAATTGTGGGCGCAGCCCACAATTCAAATAAAT
>JAEUUP010000165.1 GCA_016787525.1 Saprospiraceae bacterium
CAATTGTAAAAAGACTTTCTACAACTATAAAAAGACTTTTTACAGTTGTAAATTGGTTTTTGCAATTGTAGAAAGACTTTCTACAACTGTAAAAAAGGGTTTACAACCGTAAATGGGTGTTTTATAGTTTCGATACATTTACAAAATCTTGAAATTGGGTGTTTTATAATTTTATAGCTACCGTAAAAGCGTTCTTGCAAGACTTTTGATACAGTCATTTGGAATCAAAATTTGATACCGACATTGAATAGTGCTACCCAGATTTAGGGAAAATTTTAAATTTCCATAAATCTAAATCGTTGAAAATCAAACAATTCCGTTGGGAAAACTTTGAAAGTATCCGTTAATGAAGACAATCAAATGGTAACGACCACTTTACTTTCATGGCCTTTAGAAGCCCATTCCAAACCTTTTTGCAAATCATCTAAAGGAATATACTGCGATACGATGAAACTTGGCTCAATCACTTTTGCGGCAATTAATTGAATCACATTTCTAAAATCCACAGGGTGGTCGCAAATAAGAGAGGGTATGATGGTGATGCCTTCTCGCACTATTTTTAAGGGAATGAATTGGGCGGGTTTTTCGGATAAGCCTAATAAAATGATGTTCGAGCCGCGTGGTGCGGCGGCGGCGGTCATATTGGTTGTGATGGTTGTGCCAGCACATTCAAATACGGCACGGACATCGTTATCAAACCATGTTTGGGACAAAATAGCGGTTTGTTCTTCTATCGTTCCCACGGGACAAACGGGAATAGCTCCTTGGTTTTCGATTAATTTGACTTTACTTTCATTGATTTCAGTAACAAACACTTTGTATCCCAGACGCAAAGCCAAATGGGCAACCAATAACCCAATAGCTCCTAAACCAATAACGGCAATCGCATCTCCTACTTTGGTTTTCGATAGGTTGATGGCGTGATAGGCGACCGACATAGGCTCGATGGTTACGGCATCGGCATCTGTTACTGAGGGGGGTATCGTATGCGCAAATGCCGCTGGCACAGTGAGATATTCTGCAAAACAGCCCGCTTCTGTCAAGCCTATCGTGCGTTTGTGGATGCAAATTTTGGCTTGTCCGCGCAAGCAATAGCGACAGTTACCGCAGGGAATATTCGGCTCTATGACGACTCGTTCACCGATTGTCCGCCCTTCGACTCCTTCGCCGATTGTATCAATAAAACCTAAGCCTTCATGCCCAATCGTCAAAGGATAGGCAACTGCCCGATGTCCTTGAAATAGGTGTATATCAGAGCCACATATGCCCACTTGATGCAGCTTTATGCGTACTTCTCCCGTTTTAGGTTCGGGTTTTGGTGTATTTTTTATACTGATTTGATTGGGTTTCTCTAAAAAACTTGCTCTCATTGCCACCATCTGTTTTAATTTTTTAAAATTTTGATACCGACATAAAAAAGTGCTAAAACGTTGGGGAACTTTTTGAACACACGTTTCGCTTAAAATTTTGTTATCTAAAAAAGCGTTGCAAAAGTGGTGTTGATTCTACGAATCAAGGGTAAATAACTCGTTCGTTGTGTGACAAATATGTTGTCGCTAATGCGACAAAGAGTCGGATTCACTTAATGTCGCGTTAGCGACAGCATATTTGTAACAGAATAGGACGAAATAAGCACATTGATTCGTAGAATCAACACCGTTTTTAGAACGAAAATTTTAAGCGAAAAGGATGTTTTGAAGTTTCCCTAAATCTGGGTAGCACTATTCAATGTCGGTATCAAAGTTGATTGTCTATATCGCGAATTTCGACGCGCAAGGATTCGAGTGAAAATGTTGGGGTATTGCCATGTTAATTCAAATTTTTAGAAGGAATCATAAAAGCCATACCAATAACAGTATTGAAAATAAGGTCAATAAGCCTCTATACTCAGTCTATAAGATTTTTGAGTTGAGATTGAGCGTTTGGTATGACATATTGATTTTTCGTTTTTCCTTTTTAAAACTAAAAATTTGCCTGCTAAGGTCTGATTTTGCCATTAAATCGTTGAATAAATTTAAAAATTAATACTAAATAAAGCTTTTCGGAGAATAAAACACCTTATTAGCGACTGTTTAAGTGAAATAGATTTATGATGCCGTATATTCACCTTTTTAACTTAAAATTCCTTTTAATATGCGCAAATATCTCCTTATCGCACTGCTTTTCATGCCTTTTTTCTTAAAAGGGCAAATCCAACATGATTCTTTGCTTATTGAAAACAATCAAAGGACTTTTCATTTCTTAAAACCTGCACAAGCAAAATCGGCTTTGGTCTTTGTGCTGCATGGCTCGAATGGCAATGGCGAGCAAATGCGCGGACGCACGAAGGCTTTGGAGGCAATAGCCCCGAAGGAAAATATTCTGTTGGTCTATCCCGATGGCTATAAGAAGTTTTGGAATGAATGTCGCAAAACGGCCAATTCAGAAGCCAATCATTTAGACATCAACGACAATGCGTTTTTTGGGGGCATGATTGATTATTTTGAGAAAAAATACCAAATTGACCCTAAAAAAGTATTCGCTGTCGGCACTTCGGGCGGCGGACACATGGCGTATAAATTGGCTTTGACAATGCCCGAAAGATTCAGAGCCATTACAGCTTTGATTGCGAATTTGCCCGATACCAATAATATGGATTGCAACGAAAGGCGTGTGCCTTTGCCTATTTTGATTGTAAACGGTACAGCCGACAATATAAACCCTTATAATGGTGGCGAAGTGATTATTGGCAATAATTTGAGCCTGGGTTTTGTGCGCTCTACCGACCGTACTTTTCAATATTGGTCGAGTTTGGCAGGGTATAAAAATGCACCTAAAAAAGAATTATTGCCCGATACTGACCCCAAAGACGGTAAAACCATTGAAAAATACACCTATAAAAAGCGGAAAAAGCCTGAAATTACACTATTAAAAGTCATTGGTGGCAAGCATGATTATCCGAATGATATTGATGTGCATTTAGAAGCATGGGCTTTTTTTAAGAGACAAATGAAGTAGGAAGGAATTGCAATTTAATCGGAATTCCTAAACCCATAGATTTAACACGTAAATGATTGATTGAAAATCGAGGGAAGTGCGTGATGAATAAATAGAGAAGAACTTTGGTAGTAAAAACAGAAAAAGCCTCACAATACTGTGAGGCTTCTGCGCCTAATCTTGGACTCGAACCAAGGACCTACGGATTAACAGTCCGCCGCTCTAACCGGCTGAGCTAATCAGGCATTAGCTTTTATTTTCGTGCTTTGCTTAAAAAGCGATGCAAATTTAGAACCTTTTCACGGAATTATGCAATCTTTGTGCCGATTTTTTTTTAATTTTTTTTTATAATTTAAATCGCGTTTTTTAAAACGTACATAACTCTTTGAAAATGAGTCTTTTAACGGTTGGGACGGTTGCGTTCGATACAATTGAAACACCTTATGGTGTTGCTGAAAAAGTGGTTGGCGGTTCTTGCACATACGTCAGCATGGCTGCTTCATACTTTACGAAAGACATTAATCTCTGTGCTGTTGTGGGCGACGATTTCCCACAATCAGAATTGGGTTATATGAAAGCCAATGGCGTAAACCTCGATGGTCTGGAAATAAAAAAGGGAGAAAAATCATTCTTTTGGCATGGTCGCTATCACAAAGACATGATTGGGCGTGATACGCTTGTGACAGATTTGAATGTTTTGGCAGATTTTAATCCTATTTTGCCTGACAGTTACAAAACATCCGACTTCGTGATGTTGGGGAATTTGACCCCCTCAGTACAAATGTCAGTTCTGACACAAATGACTAAAAAACCAAAATTCATCGCTTTAGACACCATGAACTTCTGGATGGATATTGCCATGCAACCGCTTTTGAAGGTCATCAAAAAAGTTCATGTCCTCATCATCAATGACGAAGAAGCACGTCAATTGAGTGGCGAACGCTCATTGCGTAAGGCAGCAACCAAAATCCTGACAATGGGCCCCAAATACCTCATCATCAAAAAAGGTGAACATGGTGCGATGTTGTTCCACAAAGACGAAGTGTTCTACGTGCCAGCTTTGCCATTGGAAGAGGTTTTCGACCCAACAGGCGCAGGCGATACGTTTGCAGGTGGTTTTATGGGCTATATCACTTCGACAGGTAAGCCTAATTTTGAAAATATGAAGCGAGGCATCATTTATGGTTCAGCTTTGGCTTCTTTCTGCGTTGAGAAGTTTAGTACTGAGGGGTTGAAAAACTTGACTCAAGAGGAAATCAAAAGCCGAGTTTCACAGTTTACGAAGATGGTAAAAGTGAAGATTTAAGGTAGAACAGCAACAATAGGCGGACATTTTTGTTTGCTTAAAATCCTAAAAAGTGGGATTGGAGAACTTTAGGTGACTCAATCGAGTTAGTAAACCAAACAGGGCATTCGATTGAAGATGGGTATCTTAGAGGCATTGTGGGCAGATTTTTTAAGGAAAACGACCCCCTCAGTAAAAACACGATTTCAATAGGCAATCAACAATAATCATTAAAATATGAGTCATCATTTGAGCGAGCAGGAAATTGTGCGACGTGAGTCGCTCCAAAAAATTCGGGAAATGGGCATTGACCCCTATCCTGCTGCGATGTTTGAAGTCACAGCACACGCTGCTGACATAAAAGCCCAATACGAAGAAGAAATTTTGGAAGATGGTACTAAAAACCGCAAAAACTTCCAAGACATTGCCATTGCAGGTCGTATCATGGCGCAACGCGAAGCGGGGAAGGCGATGTTTATGAATATCCAAGATTCGACGGGACAAATTCAGATTTATTTGCGTGGTGAAGAAGTGAATGCTGCCGCTGGTCGCGACGACTTTTTTGCCGTTTTGGTCAAAAAATACCTTGATATTGGCGATTTCGTAGGCATTAAAGGTTATGCTTTCAAGACAAAAACGGGCGAAATATCGGTGCATGTCAAAGCATTTACCTTGTTGTCGAAGTCTTTGCGTCCTTTACCGATTGTGAAAAAAGATGCCGAAGGCAATGTTTACGATGCGTTCACCGACCCAGAATTGCGCTACCGCCAGCGTTATGTGGACTTGACAGTGAATCCACAATACCGCGAAATATTTGTAAAACGGTCAAAAATCATTTCAACCATGCGCCGTATTTTTGATGACAAAGGCTGGATGGAAGTGGAAACACCGATTTTACAACCCATTCATGGTGGTGCGGCGGCTCGTCCGTTCAAAACGCACCACAATACTTTGGATATGCCTTTGTACTTGCGCATTGCCAACGAGTTGTACTTGAAAAGGCTGATTGTCGCAGGTTTTGATGGCGTGTATGAGTTCGGCAAAATGTTCCGCAACGAGGGCATGGACAGAACACACAATCCTGAGTTTACAGCTTTGGAGTTCTACATCGCCTACAAAGACTATAATTGGATGATGACGACAACGGAAGAAATCCTTGAAAAAGTAGCGATTGCGGTCAACGGCGATACCAAAGTCCAGATAGGCGAAAACGTAGTAGATTTCAAAGGCCCTTACGAGCGTTTGAGCATTTTTGGTGCGATTGAAAAATACACAGGTATTGACGTAAGCAATATGGATGAAGAAGCACTGAGGGGTGTCTGTCGCCAATTCCACATTGAAGTGGATGCAACGATGGGCAAAGGTAAACTGATAGATGAATTGTTTGGCGAAAAAGCTGAACCCAACTTGATTCAGCCGACTTTCATCACAGATTACCCAGTCGAAATGTCTCCTTTGACCAAAAAACATCGCTCAAAAGAAGGTTTGGTAGAGCGTTTTGAGTTGTTTGTGAATTGCAAAGAAGTTGCCAATGCGTATTCAGAGTTGAATGACCCGATTGACCAACGTGAGCGTTTTGAAGACCAACTCCGCTTGGCTGAACGCGGCGATGACGAAGCAATGGCGATGGATGAAGACTTTTTGCGCTCACTGGAGTATGGTATGCCGCCCACATCAGGTATTGGCATCGGTATTGACCGCTTGACGATGATGATGACAAATCAGACTTCGATTCAAGAAGTGTTGTTCTTTCCGCAGATGAAAGCAGAGAAGGCATAAGATAGGTTTTATGAAAATGACAAAGGCTTCAACCATCACAAGTTGAAGCCTTTCTCTTACCCCTCAGTATTTTTCGCTCAAACATAGGTGATTAAGCTGCTTTTTCATCGCCACCACCTGTCAAATCTTGGATTTTGTCCACAACAGCATCTTTTGCGTCAGCCAAAGTGTCTTTTGCTTTTTCGAGCAACTCGCCTGGATTTGACACAGCTTCTGTCACATCGCCTACTTTGTCAGCGACAAACTCTTTTGCATCTTCTAATTTGTCAGCCACAGTGTCTGCAATTGCATCTAAATCAACGCCTGTTGTTGATTCTACTGCTTCTTTAGCTTTGTTGAGCATATCGCCCGCACCTTTCAATAAATCTCCGAATGCCATGATATTTTTGTTTTTTGATACGCACTTTCCTAAAATTCAGGTAAAGTGAGTTTTGTTTGAAAAAAATTGTTAGAATCGTTTTATGACGACAATATTCGCCAAAAGTGACTAATTTACCAATATTTTACTTGTAAAGTTTTTATAAAAAACAAAACCTCGTTGGCGAATGACACCAACGAGGTTTTATTGTTATATGAAAAAAACTTAGCCCATTTCTGCTTCGACCGCTTTCACTTCTGGAATCATACGTGTCAACATCCCTTCGATGCCATGCTTCAATGTGACTGTTGACGATGGGCAACCGCTGCATGAACCTTGCAAAATAACCGTTACAGTACCTTTATCAAAAGACTTAAACTCTATATTGCCACCATCCATCTCAACAGCAGGTTTTACATAAGTATCAATCAAACTTTTGATACGACCGACCAACTCTGCATTGTCGCCTGTGTATTCTTCGGTGTCGCTTTGTTGCGAAGCCAAGTATTCTGCAAAACCTTCTTTGACGACTACGCCTTCATTTTCAACATAGTTTTTGATAAACTCTTTGATTTGAAGCATAATTTCAGCCCATTCGTAGTTGAATTCTTTCGAAATGGTTACAAAGTTGTTGCAGATGTACACGCCCTTCACGAATGGCATCTCAAAAAGGTCAGTTGCCAAAGGCGACCAATCTTTTGCTGATGCTTCATCACGGAAATCAGCCGTGCCACGATACAACATCCGATTCGTAACGAATTTCAAAGATTCGGGATTCGGTGTCTGCTCAGTGTACAAAAGCACTGGCGTTTTCGTAGCTACTTCCATTTTCTTTATTTCAAAATTTAAAAATATTGATTAACGATTTTTTATTTTTTGAAGGTAACACCCCCTCAGTAAAAAGAAAAAATCTGACGCAAAAGTAACGCTAAATTACCAACTAAGTTCAAAAACCTATTTTAGATTTTCCATTATTTCTTCCACTCAAATGTTTCCATCATCTTCACCAAATCTTGTTTCATAAACGTAATCATAGGCGCAAGCGAGTCTGGTTGCATTTTAGCATTGAAATACAATGCGCCACGTAAAAAATGACGCGTGCTGTCGGTCATATAAAACTGATACGGACACGCCGCTGGCCCTTGAATATCAAAAGCAAAGCCACGCACACCTTTCGACGTGACAAAAGCATGGTCGTCAATATAATCTGCTTTGACCACGTGTTTACCAGCCAGCTCAAACGCATCTTTCCGCAGTTTTTCAAACTCCGTTTTACCTTTTATGTCGTAATAACTAAAATGTATTTCAGCATTCAAACTTGGTACTGTAATATTGAACCAACAATTTGAAGGCGGTTTTTCATCGAAAAACAGCGATTTTTGTTCAATTTGAGCATAAGTTGGATACTGAAATTTGAATGCACAAAAATTGGTGTCAAAGTCACGATACGATTTTTCGGGTAAAAATACACGTGGATAGCCTCGTGGCTTCGGCGTGAATGAATCTTCGCCGCAGGCAATAAGTAAAAGGCACAAAGCAAATGGCAGCAGAATGATTTGAGAAATTTTTTGAATCGTCATATTTTTTTCTTTAAAAACAAAAAGACACTTTAAACGCAAAAATACTGAGGGGTGTTATTTTATGTATAAAAAACTTTGCAGAAATCACAAAGGTCGCCGAGGTATGAAACTCGACGACCTTTATAGTATTTTGATTTTCAGTCAATTAGAACGGTAAATCGTTGCCCCCATCTAATATAGGTGCATCCGACATATTGTGCGTAGGTGCGACTTCAAAATCCACAGGTTGTTGCGGTGCAGTTGCAGGTGTATAAGTCGGTGTCGGTGTTGTACGATTAGATGCAGCATAAGGTGACTCTTGGGTTGGAAAACTATTCTCGCGACCACTACCACCTTGCCCTTGTTTCGCTAACACACGTGCTTGAGTAGCAACAATTTCAGTTGCAGTGCGCTCAATATTATTTTTATCCGTGTATTTGCGATGTGTAATTTTACCTTCTACATATACCAAATCACCTTTTTTTATGTTTTTCTCAGCATATTCGGCACTACCTCGCCAAACAACTATTTCATGCCATTCTGTCAATTCTTGCCATTCGCCATTATTATCTTTATACGATTCGTTGGTAGCAAGACTAAATTTACCTACTGGTGTACCATTTTCGAGGCGGCGCACTTCTGTATCTCTGCCGACACGTCCTAACAATGTTGCTTTATTTACCATGATTTTAAATTTTAAAAATTAAAAAAAGTCTTCTCGGTATCCTCTTAAAAGTTGTGAGTATGGCAGCAAAAGTAAAAAACTGTTTTGTTATTTTTCAACAAAATCACTATTTTTCAAAACAAAGTCAAAACTTTTTCTTTTAAATATATGTCAATTATTTTAGGAAAAGCGAAATTTTTTAAATCCTCTCGTCTTATTTTTTGAAAAACCTCCCCCCTCAGTATATCGGCTTGCGAAGTAGAAAATTCCCAAAAAACAGCTACTATTTTTTGATGCGTCAACAGTTGCTGATAAGGTTGCGATTGTTTCACCAATGTTAATTTTTGAAAATCAACAAATTCACTACCCCCCCTCAGTATATCTGCCAATTCGTCTGTTTCAATCATCGGAAATTCGTACAAGTCTTGCCAAATATCTTTTTCTGTTCGTTTTTGAATATACACCCCATCGTTTTCATTGATGACTAAATAATTGAAAAAACGGGTTTTTCGCACCATTTTCTTCGATTTTTTGGGCAAAACAGCCACTTTGTCTTCTTTAAAAGCCACACATTCAGTCTTCAAGGGGCATTGCACACATTTGGGCGTTGCGGGCGTACAGTGTGTTGCACCAAAATCCATCATGGCTTGATTGAAGTCAGCAGGTCGGCTTTTATCCAAAACGGCATCGGCTAATGCGGCGAATTGGTGCTTGGCTTCTGTGGTATCTATCGGCGTTTCGATGCCAAAAAAACGAGACAAAACCCGATAGACATTCCCATCCACAACCGCATGGGGCAAATCGTAAGCAAATGAAGCAATCGCCGCAGCTGTATAAGGACCAACACCTTTCAAGGTCAAAATGCCTTCGTAGGTGGTTGGAAAAGCACCATTGAGTTCAGTTGCAATATGCTTGGCAGTAGCATGCAGATTGCGCGCGCGCGAGTAGTAGCCCAGACCTTCCCAAAGTTTCATCACATCGTCAGAAGGCGCGTTGGCAAGGTCGGATACTGAGGGGTAGTGCTGGCGGAATTTCTCGAAGTAAGCTGTGCCTTGTGCGACTGTTGTTTGTTGCAAGATGATTTCAGACAGCCATATAATGTACGGATTGCGCACACCTTTCCATGGCAATGGGCGGTGATGAGTGGCAAACCAATCGAGTATCTTTTTCTGAAAATAAAGGTTTTTGTCTTCTTCCATTTTTAATTTTTGTTGAACAAAGATAAAAACGATTGTCAAGGTTTGGTCAAAAAATGAAAAACAATGAATCTTTTTTCATTTTTTTCTGAAAATTATATCAATAGAATAATGATTCTAAATAGTATTAAATAATTGATTTTCAGTCGTTTAATGTTTGTTTCGACAAACGACTCACTGAATTACTTTAGCACTTGGAGAAAAAATGTTTAACAAACTATTGTTTTTTGTTAAACAGAATATTACCTTTGTTACATCAAACAAGGTAGAGAACAGAAACACAACTTTTTTAAAGAAAAACGCAACCAGAGAAGCTTTCATAATCAATCACCAGACTAAAATATTTCTAAGATGACAACAGTAGAATTCGACAGCAACTTAAACAAAATGTCAACGATGTTGCAATCTTTTGCTTACAACTTGACAAAAAATATTGAAGACGCAAAGGATTTGTTCCAAGAAACGTCATATAGAGCTATAATCAATCGTGACAAATTTCAGACGGGAACAAACTTCAAGGCATGGCTTTTTACGATTATGAAAAACATTTTCATCAATAATTATCGTAAAAAAGTCAAATCGAACACAATCATGGACGCGACAGACAATCAATATTTTATCAATTCGATGTCCGTAGCCATACCGAATCAAGCCGAAAGTGATATCATGATGCAAGAATTGACCTATATGGTTGACAATTTGGACGAAAGTATTCAAGTCCCTTTTGTGATGCATTATCAAGGTTATAAATATCAAGAAATCGCCGACGACTTACAATTGCCACTTGGAACAGTGAAAAGCCGCATTTTCTTTGCACGCAAAGAGTTGAAAGATAAAATCAATGCGCGCTACGATAATTTAGGCAAAGCCTACGAAAAACAGGGCGGAATGCTTGAGTTTTCAGAGAATTAAGTCTATAGTTTGATTTTTCATAATAGAGGGTGTAATTTGGTGGTGACAGACGTTGTCTTGTCACCGCTTTTTATTTTGTGGAAAACTTACCCCCTCAGTATCCGCCGAAAAAATGTATCTTTGCGAAACAAAATGTTTCGTCCATGAAGTTTTCACATCTGCATTGTCATACTCAATTTTCGTTGCTCGACGGGGCAGCTTCTATTCCTAAACTCTTCAAAAAAGCGGCTGCCGATGGTATGCCTGCGGTGGCCATCACCGACCACGGCAATATGTTTGGCGTGTTTGAATTTGTAGCAGAAGCTGCCAAAAATGGCAATGCTGTGAAGCCAATCGTCGGTTGTGAGTTCTATTTGGTGGAAGACCGCACGCAAAAGACGTTCTCAAAGGACAGAAAGGACAAACGTTTTCACCAGTTGTTTTTAGCCAAAAATACTGAGGGGTACCGCAACTTGACAAAAATGTGTTCGCTGGGTTTTATGGAAGGCATGTACTCCAAATATCCGCGTATTGACAAACAATTGGTTGAAAAATATCATAAAGGCTTGATTGCCACGACTTGCTGTTTGGGTGCATCCGTGCCACAAGCGATTTTGATGAAAGGAGAAGACGCAGGACGAAAGGAGTTTGAGTGGTGGCTCAATATGTTTGGTGAAGATTATTATATCGAGTTGCAACGCCACAATTTGAGAGAACAAATTTTAGTCAACGAAGTGCTTTTGCGTTTTGCCAAAGAGTACAATGTGAAAGTGATTGCGTCCAACGATTCGCACTATGTTGACCGCGAAGATGCCAATGCACACGATATTTTGTTGTGTATCAACACAGGTGAAAAACAATCAACCCCCAAACTCGATGACTACACAGATGAAGATGCTTTGAAGAAAAATGCGCGTTTTGCATTTCCCAATGACGAATTTTTCTTCAAAACCACCTCGCAAATGACACAATTGTTCAGCGATGTGCCAGAAGCGATTGACAATACGAATGAAATTGTGGACAAATGCGATATTTTGAAGCTCAAGCAAGACATCATGTTGCCCAATTTCGTCATTCCACAAAATTTTGCTGACCAAGACGAATACCTGCGTCACCTCACCTACGAAGGCGCACGCGAACGCTACAAAGAAATCACGCCCGATGTCGAAGAACGTTTGAATTTTGAGCTTTTTACCATCAAAACGATGGGTTTTGCGGGCTATTTCTTGATTGTTTCGGACTTTATCAAGGCTGGACGTGATTTAGGCGTGTTGATTGGTCCTGGTCGTGGCTCTGCTGCGGGTTCTGCGGTGGCTTATTGCATAGGCATTACGAATATTGACCCTATCAAATACAACTTACTTTTTGAACGCTTTTTGAATCCTGACCGTAAATCCATGCCCGATATTGATACCGATTTTGACGATGAAGGTCGCCAAAAGGTGATTGACTATGTGGTACAGAAATATGGTAAAAACCAAGTGGCGCAAATCATCACTTATGGTACAATGGCAGCCAAAATGTCCATCAAAGACGTAGCACGAGTGATGGATTTGCCTCTGAACGATGCCAATGCTTTGGCAAAATTGGTTTCGGACAAGCCTGGTATCAAACTCAATCGCTTACTCAAAGCCCCCCTCAGTGGCGAAGGTAGTTTGTTAGAAAAAGAGAGTTTACCATCAGAAGATATTGAAAATGCCAAGGAATTGCGCGCTATTTTAGACACAAAAGACGACCCTCGTTCAGCTGTCTTGCGCGAGGCTTTAATTTTGGAAGGTTCGGTGCGTGGTACAGGCATACATGCGGCAGGCATCATCATTGCACCTAAAGATTTGACCGAAATCATACCTGTTGCGACTGCCAAAGACTCGGATTTGTTGGTGACACAATACGAGGGGAATGTGATTGAAGATGCGGGTGTTATCAAAATGGACTTTTTGGGACTTAAAACATTGACAATCATACGCGATGCCTTGGCTTTGATTGAACAAAATTATGGTAAAAAAATCGAGATTGATTATATTCCACTCGACGACCCTAAAACCTATGAACTCTATCAACGCGGCGATACCAATGCGACTTTCCAGTTTGAAAGTGCAGGTATGCAGAAGTATTTGAAGGAGTTGAAACCCACCAAATTCGATGAGTTGATTGCGATGAATGCCCTGTATCGCCCGGGTCCCTTGGCTTACATCCCGAACTTTATCAATCGGAAATGGGGACGTGAAGCGGTGACGTATGACCTTGATGCGATGTCTGAATATCTGCATGAAACTTACGGCATTTGCGTCTATCAAGAACAAATCATGCTTTTATCCCAAAAACTCGCCAATTTTACCAAAGGCGATGCCGATGTTTTGCGCAAGGCGATGGGTAAAAAGCAGATTGCAGTTCTGAATAAAATGAAATCGCAATTTTTAGAGGGGTGTGCGAAGAATGGACATGATACCAAAATTGCTGAAAAAGTTTGGGTTGACTGGGAAGCCTTCGCCTCGTATGCTTTCAACAAATCACACTCGACTTGTTATGCTTTTGTGGCCTATCAAACAGCATATTTGAAAGCACATTATCCTTCCGAATACATGGCAGCGGTGTTGTCTAACAACCAGTCGAATATTGATAAAATCACTTTTTTCATGGAAGAATGTCGCTCGATGGGCGTTTCGGTCAAAGGTCCGGACGTGAATGAGAGTGATGTAAAGTTTTCAGTTAACAAAAAAGGTGATGTTCGCTTTGCTTTGTCGGCCATCAAAGGTGTGGGCGAAGCGGCGGTCGAAGCTTTGATTGCAGAGCGTAAAGCGAATGGCGTTTACAAAGATATTTTCGACTTTATTCGCCGTCAAAATTTACGCACAGTCAACAAACGGGTGATGGAGGCTTTGACACAATCGGGTGCTTTCGATGGTTTTGGCATTCCAAGAGCGGCATTTTTTGCGCCTTCTGACAAATACGAGACATTCATTGAACATCTGTTGAAATATGGTGCAGGTTTTCAATCACAAAAAGCCAGTTCAGTCACATCTTTATTTGGCGAGGCTGCTTCCGATTCGCTCATGGCGGCCCCCTCAGTACCGAAAGTAGAAGAATGGAATTTGATTCAAAAATTGAACTACGAAAAAGACTGTGTGGGTATTTACTTATCGGGACACCCGTTGGATGATTTTAAATTAGAATTGGCTTATGCGACAACAACGCTTGATAAAGTACAAGACCTTAAAAATCAACGGGTTAAGATAGCGGCTTTTGTTTCATCGGTCAATCATCGGGTTTCTAAAAAGGGGACTGGATTCGGCTCATTTGTCATTCAAGATTATAAAGGGGCGCATGAATTTGCTTTGTTCAGTGAAGACTATGCTCGTTTTAGTCCGATTTTGCAAGCAGGCGTTTCGGTTCTGATAGATGGCGAAATGAAGCAAAAATGGAACTCTGATGAATATGAATTGAAGATAAAAGATGTGAAACAATTGGCTTCATTGGGCAATTCATTGACCGAAAGTATCACTTTGATGATTCCGATTGAAGGTATCACTGAGGGGTTGATTAAGGAGCTAGAGCAATTGTGTCAAAAGTATAAAGGCAAACATAAACTCAAAACACATTTGCTGGATGCAACGAATAAGCAAACCTTGCATCTGTATTCAACTGATAAAAAAGTAAATGTGGATTCTGATTTTCTTGCAGCTGTTGAGGCTAAGGGATTGAGTTATAAGTTGAATTAAAAATGGATAGCCATAAAAAAGCCTGTTTGCCGCAACAAACAGGCTTTTTTATGGGAAATCAATACCCAAACACCTCTTCTAAACTCAATTCTTTGACTTCACCCAAAGATTGTAGATAGCCAAAATCTAATTTAGAACGGTCGCCTAAAACTAAAATTGTATAGTTTCTACCTTTCACATGTTTCTGTTGAAATTCTTTCAAATCATCGGCAGTTGAAGTCTGGATAACTTCATAAATAGCTTTACGCAGGTCATTTTCAATACCTCTATCCAAATTGTTCCGATACGTCCAGTAAATATTTGATTTCGTAATTCGTTCACTTTCAATGGTTTTTAACACCGATTGACGAGCTTGCTCAATTTGGGTCTCGCTGATAGGCATATCTTCGATGATGTCGTGCATCGCTGTAATCGCATCTTTCAACTTGTCGGCTTGTGTCCCAACATAGGCATTGAAGTAGTGACCTCTCTCGCGTTTGGCAGGAGTTGAATAAAACGCATTGGCAGAATAAGCCAGAGCGCGAGCCTCTCGAATTTCTTGAAAAACGATGCTCGATAAGCCCGAACCGAAATAGTTGTTATAAAATGTTGACATAATCTGTTCATCAACAGAATACTGAGGGGTTCCTTTCGACACCATCAAAATCTCTGCTTGCACCATCGGAAAATGGACAAACAGGACTTTGTTTTTGTCCATAGACAATTCAGGATATTCTTTGGATGAATAGATGGGTTTCAATTTGCGAGGAACAGCGTGTTCATCGTTCAAAATTTTGCCAACTTCGGCTTGTGATTTTGTGCCGTAGTAAAAAATCCGATGTTCATAATTTGATAAACCTTTGATTTTTTCTACTAAAGTATTGGCTGTCAATAAATTAAGCTCTTCTGTGGTCAAGGCATCGGTGAACGGTGACATTTTGCCATATTTCGCATAACTCGCCATTGCATTGCGCAAAATGATGCGTTTGTCTTTTTTATCGTTTTCGCGTTTGGCTAAAATGTCGGCAACCATATTTTTCAGAGCTTTTTCGTCGCCTTTGACATTTTTCAAAATATGTTCAAACAATTTGACCCCCTCAGTAAACGACTCTTCCAAACCACTCAAAGTCACATAGCTGCGGTCGTCGTTTGAAAAGACATCGAAAGATAAACCGAGTTTGTAAAACTCTTGTTGCAGTTGTGCGGCACTGTATTTATCTGTTCCCAAAAATGGCAAATAACTGATGGCTAAAGCGAGCGTTTTATCTGCATTTTTGCCCATTTCGACAATATAGTACAATGAAAACGTCTCATTTGTCTCGTTTTTGATATAATCGAGCTTAATACCGCTTTTCAAATTGCTGGTTGAAATGGCTTTTTGAAAATCTACAAACTCAGGTGACAAACGTGGACTTTCTTGCTTAAAAAACTCGCTCGCAAAAGGCGATTTATCTTTACGATTGAGCGAGACAGGCGTAATTTTGGGTTTTTCGACCTTCAATACTGAGGGGTCTGCACCTGCTTTTTTATAAACCACCACATAATTGTCGCCAAAGTTCTTGTTCACGAACTCCACTATTTGTTGTTTGGTCAAAGCCTTCATACGGTCGAGTCGCCCAATATATTTGTCCCAACTGATGCCTTTGATAAATGCGTCGGACAAAGCGTTGACACGAGCCGTGTTGTTTTCAAAGCTCTTTGTCATCGAATATTTATAGTCTTTGACTACGGCCGACATCAACCAATCTGGGAAATCACCTTTTTTCAACCGATTGATTTGCTCGACCAAAAGGCGTTCGACATCTTCCAAAGTTTGTCCTTCGCGTGGACGACCATAGAGCATCAATGCTGAATAGTCCGCTAAATTCATCATACCTGCCGAGGCTTCCAGCACTTTTTGTTGTTGTACCAAATCGAGGTCAATCAACCCAGCTTGCCGATTGTAGAGCATCGAACCTACCATATTGGCAAGGTCAACATCGCCCAAACCTGCATTGAGCCGCCAACCCAACTGCACATAAGCGGCTTGTTGTCCGATAACTTCGCGTTTTTGCACTCCCCTCAGTATCGGCTGTTCGTCGAATTTGAAAGGCGGTACTTCTTTGCGTTGATACGACCCAAAGGTTTTTTCGACCAAAGCCACAGTTTTGTCAGGGTCAAGGTCGCCAGACAAGACGATTGCCATATTATTGGGTACGTAGTATGTTTCAAAATATTTTAAAATATTGTAGTGCGATGGGCTTTTCAGATGCTCGCCTTTGCCAATCGTCGTTTGCGTGCCGTAAGGATGTGCGGGAAACAACGACGACAGCATCGCCTGTTGCACTTTGCGCCCGTCGTTGTCTTGACTGATGTTAAATTCCTCATAAACAGCTTCTAATTCGGTGTGAAACAGACGTAAAACAACCATTTTGAAGCGTTCTGCCTCCAACTCAAGCCAACGCTCCAACTCATTGGACGGAATATCATTGACATAAATAGTGTGTTCGTGCCAAGTGTTGGCGTTGGTCGCCTTTGCACCAAGTGAAGCGACGAGTTTGTCATATTCATTCGCAGCAACGAGTTTAGCAGCCAAATTTGAAACGGAGTCAATTTGGGCATACAAAGCCTTTCGTACTGAGGGGTCGGTTTCTGCTTTGTGTTGTTCGTATAAATCAGCTATTTTTTTCAATAAAAGTCGCTCATTGTCCCAATCCAATGCACCAATTTGATTCGTTCCTTTGAACATCATGTGTTCTAAGTAATGTGCCAAACCCGTTGTTTCGGCAGGGTCTTGCTTTGAGCCTGCGCGTACAGTGATATTTGTATAAATCCGAGGTTCATTTTTATTGATAGACATAAACAGCTTCATGCCGTTCTGTAAAGTGTAGGATTTGACACCAATTGGGTCGCCAGCGACAGTTTCAAAGTCGTATTTTGGTTTCGTTGGGACGAAAGATGCTGTTGCATTCATTATTGAGATAGGTGTTTTTTGTTCAGAAAGACCTTGCGCAGAAAGCGTTGAACTGCCTAACAAAGCCCCAATGAGGATTGTTTGTAAAAACGATGAAGTCATAGTTGCCTGCTTTTGATTTTGATGAATGATGTTTGCAATAATTGAAAAGCTGACAAATTTACAATTTCTCGAAACGTTTTTACCGCGTGTTTAGTTTTTATAAAAGAAAAATTTGACAATGAGTTAATTTAAACTCGGCAAACGTGCGTTGATACCATCCAATAATTTCTGATATTCTGTCAATAAAACGCTATTTGAATAATTTTGCTTGAAAAAATCAAGTGAAGAACTGTAAAAGGCTTTCAATTTTTCACCTTCAATACGAGTACCAGTTTTACCATTTACATAAGTCAAATATTGAATAACAAAAGGCTCATAAACACCTGCGCGATTGATTCGGTCAAATTCTTTGAGCAGATTGTCTAAGTTATTGTCAATCTTATGATACTCGCCTGCCATACCTGCTGTCATTTTCAAGGCAGCACTGTATTTGGGTAAAATCTCTAAAGAACGGTCAAAATACGGCTTCATTTCATCCAAAAGTGCCTTTTTCTGTGCGTCTGTTGCATTGGCAGGCAATTTCAAATATTTATCTTCCCATATCGAAATGGCATAAAAACAATTGGCTCTGGCACTATTCGGCGAATATCTGATAGCCGAAGCATTGAGCGTTGCGCCACTATACCAATCAGGCACACGCATAAGAGTCTTGACCGAAAAGCCAATTAAAAGCAAACTTGCAATGCCTAAACCGACGATTTTTAGACCTTTTTCATTGTTTTTATCCAAAACTGCCGTCAACAAATACGCCACAGCAATGCAAAAACCCAATGAAGCGTGATAGACAAAACGCTCGTTCATAAACGTACCAACCGAAACAAAAATGTTTGACACAATACTCAAAGTCGCCAAATAAAAAGCGGCTGCATAAGCCCAAACAGTGCGTTTTTGCCACCCCCTCAGTATCACAGCCACCAAACCGATGTGTAAAGCCAAAGACAGCAGCGATTGCCAATCGCTCCAAGTCATTTTCGGAATGTGGAAAGGGTAGTAGTCGTGCGTCAGAGGATGCGGGAAAATGTGGAGTTTGAGATACAATAATAAAGTGTAAAAAACAGTCGCCAAACGCTCGCCGAGAGACATACCATAGAATGGGTTGTTCATCAAATCCGTCACCTCTTTGCCATCGAGCAGATAGCCAATCGCATTGATACGCATCATCAAGTAAAACAAAGTACCTGCGATGACTGGCAAGGTAACTTTCAGTTTGTCACCCATAGAAGCCTTTGTGAAAAAATGAGCCGTCAGCGGCACAACTGCCAAGAATGTAATAGCACTTTCTTTTGAAAAAATACCAACTAAAAAGGTTGAAAATGAAGCAAATAGATATTTTGATGATTTTTCATTCAAATATTTAAAGGTAAAATAAATTGCACCCAATTCGCCCAAAAGAGCTAAGATTTCGTCGCGTCCTTTGATGTTCGCCACAACTTCTGTATGAAGCGGATGAGCAATAAACAAAGCCGTCGCGAGGGTAGGAATCGTGAAAAATTGGGCAAGTTTAGATTCGTCGTTTACCCCCTCAGTATTTTTAGGCGGAAACATAAAAAGTAACACACGATAGAGCAAAATAGCTGTCAATACATAGAGCAAAACATTGATAAAATGTCCTGCTGCCTTGTTACCTTTGCCAAACAGACTGACCTCTGCGGCAAAAGTCGCAATACTGAGGGGGCGATAACGGTCACCTTCGAGGAGGTTTTTCTGCTCTCCCAAATAGCCTCGAAAGCTTTCATATCTGAAAATATCACCAATGCCATCGAAACCCCTTTGTGTAAATTTATTGCCCGTAATGACCATCGTATCGTCCAAAGCATAGTCGAAACGAACCGTAGAAATATAAAGTGCAAAAGCCAAAACAGACAAAATGGCTAAAACAAGCGCATTTTCCTTGAAAAAAGCAGACTTAACTGCCCGAATGGATGGGGTAGTTGTGCTTGCTTTAGTTGGTTGCGAAGCGGATGTTTTTACCTTGGGTTGAGTTGATGGTGTATTTTTTTTATTTTTTGACATATCGTTTTATTTTTTCAGAATCATACTGAAAATGAATCTTGAAAGTTTCAAACACGTTCAATAATCGTTGCCACACCCAAACCTGCACCACCACACAAGGCAATCAATGCTCGTTTTTGCCCCCGACGTTCCAACTCATCAAGCACAGTGCCGAGCAGCATCGCGCCCGTCGCACCGAGCGGATGCCCCAAGGCAATAGCACCACCGTTGACATTCAAAATTGTGTCATCAATCTCCATATCGCGCTGAAATTTGAGAATTACAGCCGCAAAAGCCTCGTTCACTTCCCACAAATCAATGTCTTTGGGTGTCAAATTCGCTTTTTTCAACACTTTTTTTGCCGCTGCAATATGACCTAAAAGCATGATGGTTGGTTCGCAACTGACGGTTGCCGTGGCAATGACTTTGGCGCGTGGCTTCAAACCTAACGCTTTGCCTTTTTGCAAACTGCCCACCAAAACAGCAGCGGCACCATCTACAATTGCCGATGAATTGCCCGCTGTATGCACATGGCGAACGTACTCTACTGAGGGGTATTTTTTCTGAGCCATGGCATCAAACCCCATCTCACCCAATTCGGAAAAAGAAGGCTCTAAACTTGCCAAACCATCGGACGAACAGTCAGGACGTACACTTTCATCTTTATCCAAAATCACCAAACCGACCCAATCGCGAATAGGCGTGATAGATTTATCGAAATAACCATTACGCATCGCATTGGCTGCCCTTTGATGCGATTGTAGCGCATACGCATCCAATTCTTCGCGGCTAAAACCCTCAATCGTCGCTATCAAATCGGCTGCGACACCTTGTGGCACATAGTTGATTTTGCCCACTACATCGGGGTCAAACAACATGGGACCATCGTCGGTGTGCATCGGAACGCGGCTCATACTTTCCACGCCACCTGCTACAATCAAGTCTTCAAGCCCTGAGCGAATTTTCATAGCTGCCAAATTCACAGCTTCCAAACCTGAACAGCAAAAACGATTGATTTGCATACCACCTACACCCTCGTCCCAATCAGCAAACAGCAACGAAGCCTTGCCAATATTGCCACCTTGATCGTCCATAGCCGTCACACAGCCGAAAATACCATCGTCCACTTGTGATGTATCAAGGTCATTTCGGCGTTGCATTTCTTTCAGAACATCGCCTAACAAATCAATGGCTCTGACTTCGTGCAATGCACCAGAGGATTTACCTTTGCCGCGAGGCGTTCTCACGGTATCAAAAATATAAGCATCAGTCATGTCTAAAAATTTGGCACAAGTTAGGGTTTTTGTTAAAAATAAATTTCATCCGATTTACAAAAGTTGATAACCGCAAGATTCGGGTTGTTACCCCCTCAGTATAGTGCTATTTTTGTATCAAAAAAAGTCATGGAACAAAATTTAAACTATCAACGCATCGAACAAGCGATTCAGTTTTTGACAAAAAATGTCACACAGCAACCCGATTTAGACGATGTTGCCAAACAAGTGCATCTCAGCCCATTTCATTTTCAACGTATTTTCACAGAATGGGCAGGTATCAGTCCAAAGAAGTTTCTGCAATTTTTGACAACCGAACACCTCAAAGCAAAATTAGCTGAAACGAATAATTTGCTGGAAGCCGCCCACACTGTTGGTTTGTCGAGCCAATCGCGCGTATATGACCTTTTTGTAACGCTCGAAGCTGTGACACCCAACGAGTACAAAACCCATGGCGAAGGTATCACAATCGAGTATGGCTTCCATCCAACGCCGCTCGGTGAATGTCTTTTAGCCATGACACAACGAGGTATTTGCAGTTTGTCTTTTTTAGAAAATGGTGATAGAAAAACGGCTTTTGAAGAGGTGAGAAATAAGTGGAAAAACGCAGAATTTATTGAAAATCAATGCAATACTGAGGGGTTAGTTGCTCAGATTTTTGACGAGCAATCGTCAAACCGTAAATTCAACTTACTCGTTAAAGGTACTAATTTTCAGATAAAAGTGTGGCAAGCGTTGCTCAATATTCCGACAGGTGGAATGGTTTCGTATCAAACTATTGCAAGGGTGATAGACAATCCAAAAGCTGTGCAAGCCGTAGGATCTGCGGTTGGAGCTAATCCCATAGCGTACTTGATTCCATGTCATCGTGTGATTCGTAAAGAAGGACAAATCGGCGAATATCATTGGGGTAGTGCGCGAAAAACGTTGATTTTGGGTAAAGAAATGACTCGAACGGCTATGTTGGCTTAATATTTTGTACCACTTCCAGCATCAATCCCGTCTCGTCAGCGATTTTTTGATTGGAATTATTCTTATTTTGCAACAATGTCAAGGCTTTTGCATACGCTTGTTTGGTTTTTTCAACCATTTCGGGGGTTACACGCACCAGATTTGCAATGGTATCGGTCGAGGTGATATTATTTTCAAGTAGATTGATGATAAACTCTTGAGTTTTGATGGTTGCACCTTCAATTTTACCTTCAAACTTGCCTTCTTCACTGCCTTGTTTGAAGCGTACATCTTTACGAATATCATAAATTATCGGCATGGCGTTCATGATTTTTGTTAATAATGGTTGCAAATTACGCAGACTTGAAATAATTTCCAACTGTACCAGATGTTTTTCTAATTTCAATCCGCCGTTGTCTAACTCTTTGAGCCTGTATAAAATTTGTTCTAAAATAACTTTTTTAGATTGTCCTTTAAAGTCACATAAAACGCTCAAAATAACTTCTTCTGGATTGTTTGAGTTAATAAAAATGTCATAAGGAATTTCATACATATTGATTATCAAAAAGTTGTATTGTAGGTTGGGTAAAGACAGAGATGAAGTCATTTGGGTCACTTTTCGCTTTTTACCGATATAAACGACGACTTGACGGATAGGCAAATGATAGCTTGACCATAGCAGACTTGCATAGACTAAGTTGCGATCAAGAATATGAGCTTCGTCCTTGGTTTGCACTTCTCCATGGAAAATATAATCAAATGCGGCATCTGAATGGCAGACTCTTCTAAGCCAATCTGGCTCTCGCTCGATTGTTTTATGCAAAGTGGCTGTTACAGGCTCTGTGTTATCAAAATCTGTTATACCCAAAACCTTTGTGGCGATTGCTTTGATAAGAATTTCTGATTCCTCCTTAAAGATGCGATCAAATTCGTTTGCCATTGTCTTAAAAGTTGTTTACCCTTACAGCAAAGATAAATATAAACACGGTTTTTACGGCATTGAAAAATTAATTTTTATTATTAAAATATTGAAAAACAGTAATTTATGAAAATTTTTGAAACTTTAGCTTATGAAGAAACACTCGACCCTGAAGATTGGAAAGTCGTTAGACAATTGGCTCATACGATGGTGGACGATATGTTTGATTATCTCGAAAATGTGAAAAATCGCCCTGTTTGGACTCCGATTACTGAGGGGGCTAAAAATGCTCTCAATCAACCCTTGCCCATCGAACCAATGATGCCAGAACACGTTTATGAAGAGTTCAAAGCGCATATTCTACCGTTCAATATGGGCAATGTGCATCCCCGTTTTTGGTCGTGGGTCAATGGCAATGGAACGGCGATGGGTATGATGGCAGATATGCTCGCTTCCGGTATGAATCCCAACAATACAATTGGTGAACATGCAGGGCAATATGTTGAACGTCAAGTTATTACATGGTTGAAAGCTATGTTCAATTACCCCTCAGTAGGTAGTGGCCTGTTGGTGAGTGGTGGCTCGGTAGCGAATATTACGGCTATTATCGTAGCACGTAATCATTTTGACCAACAAATTAGAAATGCTGGAAATGCAGCTGTTGGCGGTCTATTGACTATGTATTGCTCTTCAGAAACGCATAATTGTATGATGAAAGCCGCTGATGTTATTGGCGTTGGTAGCGACAATTTAAGGAAAATTCCAGTTGATTCGGATTTTCAAATAAATGTGGTAGCGTTGGAACAAGCTATTTTAGAGGACAAAAAGGCAGGAAAAGTCCCTTTTTGCATTGTAGGGAACGCAGGGACAGTCAATACAGGTGCGATTGACCCCCTCAGTACATTGCAAAATTTGGCAACAGAATACGGGCTTTGGTTTCATGTGGACGGCGCATTCGGTGCTTTGGCAAAACTCGACGCTGCCTTTGGCGAACGCCTTAAAGCCATCGAAACGGCTGACAGTGTAGCATTTGACTTGCATAAATGGATGTATATGAACTATGAAGTCGGCTGTGTTTTAGTACGCGATGAAAATATACATCGCTCGGCTTTTGCTCAAGCAGCCTCGTATTTGGCACATCATGAGCGTGGTTTGGCAAGTGGTATTGAGCCACGCAGCAATTTTGGCTTAGAGTTATCGCGCAATTTTAAAGCCTTGAAAGTATGGATGTTGTTGAAAGAACATGGTATCGAAAAATACCGCCGATTGATTAGGCAAAACATCGCTCAAATCAAATATTTATCAGAACTTATTGATAATCAAATGTTTTTAGAGCGTTTGTCAGAGCCAGTGATGAATGTTTTGTGTTTTCGATTCAATCCAAAAAATATGTCTGATGAGCATTTGAATATGCTAAACAAAGAAATTTTGATGCGTTTACATGAGCATGGTATTGCCGCACCATCTTATGGTTTGCTAAACGGTAAATACGCCATTCGAGTAGCCAATGTCAATCACCGAAGTCGAAAAGAGGATTTTGAAGCTTTGGTTGAGGGCGTAGTGAAGCTCGGCCAAGAGTTGATTTGAGAACAATAAAAAAGCCGTCCCGATGAGTTAGATTAATCGGAACGGCTTTTTTTATTTTGATTTCAACCGAATCACAGGGCAAATCAGCTCCTCCAACGAAATACCGCCGTGCTGAAACGTATTGCGGTAGTAGTTGTTGTAGTGATTGTAATTATTCGGATACAAGAAATAAACGTCTTCTTTTGCAAAAATAAATGTCGAACTCACATTTGGACGGGGCAAACCAGCCGCTTTCGGGTCTTTTATTTCTAATACATCACGTTTGTCATATTGCAGATTGCGACCCACTTTATAGCGCAAATTTGTCGTTGTTTCTTTGTCAGCAACCACTTTTGAGGGCGTTTTGACACGAATCGTACCGTGGTCGGTCGTAACAAAAAGGCGCACATTTTTGCTTGCCAACTTCTGCAAAGCCGCATAAAGTGGCGAATTTTGAAACCAAGAACGTGTCAATGACCGATAGGCTTTTTCGTCGCCAGCCAATTCTTTCAACACTTCCATTTCTGTCCGAGCATGGCTCAACATGTCAATAAAATTATAGACAATGACCGTAAAATCATTTTTTAAATAATTTAAAACATTGTCTTCCAATTGTTTACCATGTGCCACGTTGGTAATTTTCACATAGTCAAACTTCCACGGCTTACGCTGTATTTTTTGAATATTCTCAGCCAGTAATTCTCCTTCATAGAGATTTTTGCCGCCTTCTTCATTGTCGTTAACCCACCATTTGGGGTAACGGGTTTCAATGTCAGCGGGCATCATGCCTGCAAAAATGGCATTGCGGCTGTATTGTGTCGAAGCGGGTAGGATGGCGTAGAAAAAATCTTCTTCTTCCACTCTGAATAACTCTGTGATGATGGGTTCAATTACTTTCCATTGGTCAAAACGCAAATTGTCCAGCAACAACATGACTGAGGGGATGCCATCGCCTACGTGAGGGAATATCTTGTTTTTCAATAAGTTATAACTCATGGTTGGTGCTTTGTCGCGTTTTGGACCGAGCCAATCGAGATAGTTTTTGACCACATATTTTGAAAACTCGGTATTCGCTTCGGCTTTTTGTGTGGACAAAATCTCTGACATGTCGTCAGAGCCACTTGAATCTAAACGCAGTTCCCAACCAATGAGTTTTTTATAGACATCCACCCATTCTTCATAGTTCAAACCGCTTTGAATTTGCATAAACAGCTCACGAAATGACTGTTGGTAACTTTGGGTTGTCCGTTCGGAAACCAAACGTTTGTTGTCAATAATACGCTTCAAAGTCAGCAAAATCTGGTTCGGATTGACGGGTTTGATGAGATAATCGGCGATTTGTTGCCCAATCGCATCTTCCATGACGTGTTCCGCTTCATTTTTCGTAATCATCACGATGGGCAAATTGGGCTGCATCTCTTTGATGCGCCCGAGGGTTTCCAGGCCCGTCAAACCAGGCATAGATTCATCCAAAAATACCACATCAATATCACGCGATTGCTCACATTCTTCGAGTGCATCGTAACCATTTGACACGGTCACGACTTCATAGCCTTTTTTTTCAAGAAAGAGTTTATGCGGTTTCAGGAGGTCAATTTCGTCGTCCGCCCACAAGATTTTTATTTTATCCATAAAATGAAATGGGAAATTGTTTGAAAAGAGAAAGTTTAAACTTGTTTATTTGTCCTTAACGATGGGCAAGCAAAATTTATTTAGTGTGTCATAAAAAAATGACCCCCTCAGTATGGTGTCAGAAAATAAGCAGAATGCTGTTTTTTGAGCAAAACAATATGAAACTACCTATTTTAAATTAAGCGTGAAAATCATCCGATGACTTCAAATCATCGGATGATTTGTCTCCAAATGACTAAAACGGTAAATCATCTTCACCCGCCGTTTTGAATGGCTCATCCGCCAAAGAAGGGAAGTCGCTGCTCGGTGGAGGAGGCGTAGAAGTTGTTGTTGTGGCTGTTTGTTGCACTTGTTGAACAGGTTTTGCTGTAGCCGTTGCTTCACCGCCACCTTTTTCTAAACGCCACGCTGTCAAATTGGTAAAAAACTTACCTTGCCACTCACGTCCACTCAAATCAAAGTGAACCTTCATTTCTTCGCCTTCATTATAATTTTCTAACAACTGACAACGATCTTGAGTCAATTGAAATTTGACAAGTTGTGGATAATTGCCTTCTACAACCTCTAAAACAAACTCACGTGTTTGAAATGTTGGAGATTTACTCTCTGCTGGAAATTTCCTATACAATTTACCGACTACTTCGAAAGACATATCTTGATTGATTATTGATTAATGACTATTGATTATTTCTAAAAATTGCCCAAAGATAGTATTTAAATGGGCAAAAACGACCAATACTTATAGGCTTTTCAAAAGGGTTTGATTGATTTTTTTCACTATACTCGGCCCTTCGTAAATCAAACCCGAATAAACTTGTACCAAATCGGCTCCTGCTTGCAGTTTCTCCAAAGCATCGTCGCCTGTTTGTATGCCACCAACGCCAATGATGACCAAATTCTGCCTTTTAGCATGGCTTCGCAAATAGCGAATGACTTCTGTTGAGCGACTTTTGACGGGTTTTCCACTCAATCCACCTGCTTCATTACTGAGGGGGTGCGTTTTGACCATATCTCTCGACAGAGTTGTGTTGGTTGCAATGATGCCGTTGAGGTGGTTATTCTCTACGATTTCTAAAATATCATCGAGTTGCGATTCATTCAAGTCGGGGGCGATTTTGAGCAAAAGCGGCTTGGGATTCGCCTGTTTTTGATTCAAATTTTGGACATGCGCCAAAAGTTGATTCAACGGCTCTTTGTCTTGCAAAGCGCGCAAATCAGGCGTATTGGGCGACGATACATTGACCACAAAATAGTCCACAAAATCGAATAAAGCATTGAAACACAATTCATAATCGCGAAAAGCCTCTTCATTGGGTGTCACCTTGTTTTTGCCGATATTACCGCCGATGAGGACTCCCTCAGTAGGGTTGCGATTTTTTAATCTGTTCACCAAACTTTCTACACCTTCATTGTTGAAACCCATGCGGTTTATCAGAGCTTCGTGTTCGGGTAGGCGAAAGAGGCGTGGTTGCGGGTTGCCGTCTTGCGGGCGTGGTGTGACTGTACCAATTTCTATAAATCCAAAACCGAGATACTGTAAATCTTCAAAATATTTGCCATCCTTATCAAAACCTGCCGCCAAACCAACAGGATTTGGGAAAGTCAAACCCATGATTTTTCGCTCCAATTTTGCATTTTTTAAGACAAAAAGTGAGCGAAAAATAGATTTCCCAAAAGGCAAACCCAAGGCAAAACGGAAAAGGCGCATCGTCAGGTGATGCGCTTTTTCAGGTGTGAATTGAAAGAAAAAGGGTTTGAGTAAAAATTTATACATAAAAAACAAATTTCATATAGAAAATGCCCTTATACTGAGCGGGTGCTATTTTACATAAATTGGAATATAAACGGCGAAATGGTCGCTGAAACCACCGCGATAAATTGGACCCGTATAAGTCCGATTGGGCAAGCGTTGACCATTTCTGTCTTTGAATATCACCAAATCGGCGTTGAAAACGGTTTCTTCGTCCTTTGTTACTACTTTTGAACGAGCATCTAAAAATGACCCGCTGACGATGATTTGGTCTAAAACATCCCAACCACGATAGTATTCGGTGCCTTCGCCGCGTCTTTCGATGGCTGCACCTAAGTTGTACAAGGCGTTGTTAGACAATGACTTAGCTGTCTCGCGTTGCCACTCTATTGCGCCCAAAGTTTGGTTCAAACTTTTGTTGCTCGGCTCATCGTTGAAGTCACCCATGATAACAATATTCGCATTCGGATTTTTTTGAAAAATGGAATCCACTGCTTTGCGCAACACCGAAGCCACATAGATGCGTTTGGGTTCGCTCGTGTCTGCACCACCACGCCGACTTGGGAAGTGATTGACAAAAACCGTCAATTCAATACCCCCCCTCAGTATGCCGTTGACTTCGAGGATGTCACGGGTTTTGTCCGAAAAATTAGAGAATTTTATGTTGTGCGTTTTCTGTTTCTTAATTTCAAATTCGCCTTTGCGATAAATCATCGCCACGTCAATGCCACGTTCGTCGGGGCTTTCAAAGTGTGCAATACCGTAGTTTTTGGCAGAAAGGGTCGGTTGAGCGACTAAATCTTCCAAAACACGACGGTTTTCAACCTCAGCCATACCAAGAACAGTCGGGAAACCCATACCCTCAATCACTTTCGCAATGTTTTTTTGTTTGGCAAAATAGCGTTGCGTATTCCATTTTAGGCTCGAATTGGGCATGTATTCGGAGTCAATTTTTTGCGGCTCATCAATGGTATCGAACAGATTTTCGACATTATAGAATGCCAAACGGAATGAATCTTTGACATTTTCAAAGCTCAATGGACGGCTATAATCTTGTGGCGTTTCGGTTTTGACAACGACTGCTTTTTTCGGTGAATCGCAACTTTCGAGTAGCATGATACCTAAACTCAAGGTCAAAAAACAGACAAAAAGAGGTACAAAGTGCTTTTTTACATTTTTCATCGAGTGATTTTTATTTAAATTTCAAACAATTTGATTCTATGAAAGCAATAGTTTTGAATTTTGATACAAATTTTTCACAAATAGGGCGTAATTTTGAGCAAAATTAGAATTTCAAACGTCAATTCTTATTTTTCATGCACACTTTTGTTTATTCATACTCTTTAACTCGTCTTAAAAATGCCTGTATTAAGCCAAGCCTATCTCGATTTTTTTGAAGAGCTCGCACTTAACAACAACCGCGAGTGGTTCACTGCCAACAAAAAACGCTACGAAAAAGATGTAAAAGAGCCATTTATTAAGCTCGTGGAGGCGATAGTTGGCTCGTTACATGATTCTGAACCCGACCTTTCGCTCATTCCTGCCAAGCAAATGCTGTTTCGCATCAATCGCGATATTCGTTTTTCAAAAGATAAAAGACCTTACAAAGAGCATTTGTCGGCTTCTATCACACGATTTGGCACGAAAGATAAAATTTATCCAGGGCATTATTTTCAAGTTGGGGCGCACGAGTCTTTTTTGGCAGGCGGGGCATATTGGTTCGAGGAGAAAGAAATGTTGTTGCGTGTACGGCGCTATATTTTGGACAATCACGACCGTTTTTTGAGCCTCATCAATGACCCTGTTTTTGTGAAACATTGGGACAGTATCAAAGGAGAGAAAAATAAACGACTTTCACCAGAGTTTACAGATTTTGTTGACAGTCAACCACTTATTGCGAATACACAATATTATTGGGTCGCAAATATTGACCCAAAAATGGCTTTGCAAGATAATTTCGTGGATATACTGAGGGGGCATTTTGAAGCAGCTCAGCCTTTGAATCAGTTTTTAATAGAAGCTATGTATTGGTAGTTTGTTATTCGTTTGTTGCCACATACAATACTTCGGTAGTTTTTTAAGCGTAAATAACGCCGCCTGTGGCGGCGGAGTGGACTTTTTGGAGGGAAGGTTTAATTTTTCAAGTTCGGGCGCAGCCCGAACTTGAAAAATTAAACCTTCCCTCCATTCCCCCTTTTTTCGGCGGCGAAGCCGCCGTTTTTCAACTAAAAAATTACCGAAGTATTGACATACTAAGCGATGAATAATCAATAATGAGTAGCGAATAATAAAAAACGACAGGAACAGGAATGTCCCTATCGTTGATTTAGTAAATCACTTACAACGCTTGGTTGTCGCCTCTACTCAAGTTTTTTGCCTCCCGAAGGAGGCGGCATGGGTTACAATTCGCGTCAAGAACAGGTTATCAAGTCTGTTGCTTTCTCATAATCGTTTGGTTGTGGGAGCATACAGGGTTTAAAACCTACACGTTGTGGGTTTTACTAAAATATTTTGTATGTCGGTTAAGGGAAAAGAATAAAGATTGAGCGACAAATAAAATCATTGTTTAAAGTTTAATAGCAAGATTTCTCCCAAATACACATATTTAACGTGAGGTAAAAAATATATATGATGAGAGGAGTTTGTAATTTTGGTTGAGGGTTGTTAGTTATTTCGTTGTTGGCAATTGTTCACGGGCGAGATTTTGCAAAGATTCAATTTTTTATGGATTAAAATCAAGGTTAAAAACTTCGGAATTTAGGTATTTTTAAAATTTTTATTATTCAGATATTTTATAAAATAAATTTGTTGATAATAAGTTTATGACATTCTACCTATGAATTTTAATTATAAAAACGAACTTTGCGACCAAAATCACCTTTTTCTGCTTTATTTATTAACTTATTACACTTATGAAACTTTGGCAAAAGGACTTTTCGACAAACCAAGCAGTCGAAGAATTTACGGTTGGTCGCGACCGTGAAATGGATTTGCGCTTAGCACCATTCGATATTTTAGGCTCGTTGGCACATACTCAGATGCTTTCAGAAGTTGGTTTGTTGGAAAAAGAAGAGTTTGATGCCTTGTCTCTGGTTTTGAAAAAACTTTACCGCGAAGCAGTCGCGGAAAAATTTGAAATTACTGAGGGGGTTGAAGATGTGCATTCACAGGTTGAGTTTTTATTGACTCACGAATTGGGCGATATGGGCAAGCGCATACACTCAGCGCGTAGCCGAAACGACCAAGTTTTGGTGGACTTAAAACTGTTCTTTCGTGCTGAAATTCAACAAGTTACTGAGGGGATAAAAGATTTATTCGATACGCTGTTGGCGCAGAGCGAAAAGTATAAAGATGTCTTATTGCCGGGCTATACGCATTTGCAGGTTGCCATGCCGTCGAGTTTTGGTTTGTGGTTTGGCGCGTATGCCGAGACATTGACCGACGATGCACAATTGTGGCAAGCTGTTTATAAAATTGTCAATCAAAATCCATTGGGTTCTGCCGCAGGTTATGGCTCAAGTTTGCCCATCAATCGCACGCGAACAACCGAATTATTGGGTTTTGAAGACTTGAACTATAATGTCGTAGCGGCTCAAATGGGTCGTGGCAAATCGGAGCAGTTCGTGGCGTTTGGTTTGGCTGCTTTGGGTGCGACATTGTCGAAATTGGCAATGGATATTACTTTGTATATTAATCAAAATTTTGATTTTGTCAGTTTGCCACCCGAATTAACCACGGGTTCAAGCATCATGCCGCATAAGAAAAACCCAGATGTATTTGAGTTGATTCGTGCCAAAGCCAATCGTTTGCAAAGTCTGCCAACAGAGGTGGCATTGTTGACAAGTAGCCTGCCGAGTGGTTATCATCGTGATTTTCAGTTGTTGAAAGAAATGATTTTTCCTGCGCTCGATGAAGTGAAAAACATACTCAGCATGACGAATTTTATGATGAAAAACATTATTGTGAAAGACAATATTTTGGCTGATGAAAAATACAAATATTTATTCACTGTCGAGGAAGTCAATCGCCTTGTACTGAGGGGTGTACCGTTTCGCGATGCGTACAAACAGATTGGTCAATCGGTTGAAAATCAAACATTTGAAACGGATAGAGTAGTTGAACATATACACGAAGGTACTATTGGGAATTTGTGTAACGAAAAAATAAGTACCAAAATGATGCGCATACTGAGGGGGTTTGAATTTGAGAAAGTGGAAGAGAAAATCGCATATTTGACACAGTTTCAGCTATAGAATATTGTTGTTGTGGAGCAGGCTTATTGTGATTAATTTTCAAAAAAGTGCTAAAAAGTTAACAAGATAGACAGCGATTGCTTTAAGTTTGCGTTTGGATTATAAAACAAAATTTCGTTTTGCTAAAAAGATTCGCAGCCATATCATTTTTATTGCTCTTGCTGTTCAATGCGTTCGGCTACTATTTGCTGTTCGGCTATGAGCAAGCACAGGCACGCGAGCAAGTGATTCAGAATATTCAAAACATGCCCGAATCGAGTTTTATGGTTGTCAAAATGTTGGTTTCGCCTTATGCCCATGTGGAAGATAGAGATTTTGAATATGTTGAAGGCGAGTTCCGAAAAGATGGTAAAACGTACAATTTTGTCAAAAAACGCATCAAAAATGACTCACTCGAATTGTATTGTTTGAATAATATTCGCCAAGACCAACTGACAGCACAATTCAATGATTATGTCAAAGAAAATCTGATTCAAGGTAAATCGTCTCAAAATGTACCGATGAAACAGATGCTGAAATCATTCCTCAAGGACTACATTCCTCTTGAAATATATTCACTTATACTTTTTAAACCCTTCGATACTGAGGGGGTGTTGTCTTTTTCTCCAACAGACGACGCATTACCTATTGTCTTTCTTTCTACTACCACACCTCCTCCCAATAGGGCTTAATTTTCTTATTGTTTTTGATTCAAATCAATGCTGCTTATGACTAAACGTGAATGTATCATGTCAAATGATACAACCATCATGCAAACAAACATTCTTCTTTGGCAATTCGCCTCTTTTGTGACGAAATTCTAACGTAAATAATGCTTGTAGCTATGCTATCAGTCATACGGATTGAATAAGTTCAAGCGTCTATTTTGTTATAAGTTATCAACAAAATAACTTATAACAAGTCGAAATCGCACAAACTTTTGTCTTTGGATAAAAAAGACGCACAGGATTTAGAATCAAAAACATCTTCTCTCAAATCATTTTTGTCGAAACAGCTCATCCTTAGGTTTTAACTAATTGGAATCTACGGCACAATGTGACTCATTCTTTATTAGTAAATAAAGGAGAGATTAGGTAGCACTTTTATGTGCTGTCGACAGTGAGTTTGATAACTTAAAGTAGATAAAATAAGGGGTACTACTCAAGGTTATATTTCAAATTTTAAATCCTATTCCTATGAAAAATTTTATTCGCTTTTCCTATATTTTAGGTTTATTCACTTTGGTTTTTGTTATAACTTATTGCAAACCAGATAATGATGAAAAGATCAATTTGCAAGGTGATGTAGCGGACTCAGAAGCTGCGACCAAATGGGCTGATATGACTCTAAGAGCTGTTTACAGGTTGGCAGGTAATACGCCTACTTATTGCTCTCGGGCATTGGGTTATTTGGGCTTAACTATGTACGAATCTGTCGTTCAAGGTAGTGCAACCCACCAATCTGTCTTCAAACAGCTTAATAATGCGACAACTTTGCCTCAAATTGAGAGTAATAAAGGCTACAATTGGGTATTGGCACTCAATGCGGGGCAATCTTTGATGCTAAAAAAATTATATGCTTTTAGTGCAACAACAAAAGCCAGTATTGATTCGCTGGAAGCAGCTTTAGAGAAACAACACTCTGCTACAGAAACGGCTGACGTGATTGAACGTTCCAAAAAATTTGGTCAAAACGTGGCAGAAGCTATTTTTTTATGGTCAACCGTAGATGGTGGCTTTGAAGGTTATTTGAGAAATTTTCCGACTGACTATGTTGTTCCCACGGGTCCAGGCAAATGGCTACCTCCTAAAAAAAGCCAGTCTAAATCACAGTTGCCACTACACCCTTATTGGGGAACAAATCGTCCATTTGTGGCGACAAATGCAGCCATTCCTGTACCTGAAATCATACCTTATTCGACTAATCGTTTTTCACAATGTTATGCTCAGTTTTTGGAAATATATGCTAAAAATATCAGTTTGACAGAAGAAGAAAAAGAAATTGGTGCATGGTGGAGCGATGACCCATCAGAAGTTTACTCACCGCCTGGACACTCTTACAATTTGGGGACAATCGCTGTTCGCACAGCAAAAGCAAATCTTACAGTGGCTGCTGAAACTTACGCACGTGTCGGTTTGGGAGTAGCCGATGCTTTCATCAATTGTTGGAAAGCGAAATACAAATATTTTAGCGAACGTCCGTCAACCTATGTACGTGACAATATTGACGGCACTTTTGTCCAATACTGGCCAGAGCCGCCATTCCCCGCATTCATTTCAGGTCATGCTACGCAAGGTGCGGCGACAGCAATCGTTCTTGGAGGTATTTATGGTGATGTTTTTTCTTTTACGGACAATACACATGAACGTCGCGAACGAGATACAGCTCAGAATGTGGATTTCAAACCGCGCAAGTTCAAATCTTTCTGGGAAGCGGCTGAAGAGTCGGCTTACTCACGTTTTCTTGGAGGCATTCATACGCGCCAAGACAATAATCATGGCTTAGCGGTGGGTCGCCAAGTAGGAAACAACATCAATGTACTGAACTGGAGAAAATAATCGAAAATAAAAATCAATAGTCCCTAAATGTAGAAAATACTGAGGGGTATAAAAATAAACTTTATAATTAAACAACTAAGAATGAAACAGTTACTCACTTTTACGGCAATTATTTTTTTAGGAATGATACCTATTTCATCCGTATCGGCGCAAACGCCTACTGACCATCTGATGATGCCGAAAGGAACACTTTGCAATTTTTTAGGCTATTCGACCAGTCGTTGGGACAATTATTGGGAGGGAGCAAACAAACGTATCAATGAAAACATTGGTACTTTCAAAACGGAAAATATTCTATTCATGGCAGCATTGGGTGTGACCGACAAGCTCAATGTGATGGTTGGTTTGCCTTATGTCAAAACCTCGTCAAGTGCCAGTTATCTGGCTGGTCAGCAGGGCATACAAGACTTTTCAGTGTGGCTGAAATACAATCTCATTGAGAAAAAAGGCGATTTTGGGACAATTAAAGCGTTTGTAACAGTTGGCGGTTCCTTACCAGCAACAAATTATAATACAGATTTTTTACCATTCAGTATCGGTTTGAAAGCCAAAACAGCTTCGGGTAGGCTTATTTTGAGTTATGCAAACAAGGGGTTCTACGCCACAGTGCAAGGAGGTGCTACATTGCGTAGTAACGTTGAGATTGATCGCAACTCATTCATTTTCAATAATAAATTGTATGAAAGTAATATTATGCCTGTGCCTAATGCAGCTGATGGTAGTTTGACTTTAGGTTTTGCAAACACACGTTTTCAGACCGCAGTTTCGCTCGATAGATTTGGGTGCTTATCAGGCGATGATATTCGCTACAATGATATGCCCATTCTGACTAACAAAATGGAACAAACGAGTGTCAATTGGTTTGGGCGTGTCAATCTGGGTCATCTTTCAGTGATAGTCAATGCAGGGAAAGTGTTGAATGGACGCAATGTTGGCGAGGCAACCAGCCTCGGTGGTTCAGTTTTGTATTGGGTTCAGATTTTTAATAAAGCAAAAAAGGCTGATAAATAACGCTTTCATTCTATTAATCCATATTCTATAAATTGAAAATGCCTTTTGATACTGAGGGGGGTATTTTAAAAAGTAAAAAGCTATTAAAAATGAAAAAAATTAGTGTACTATATATTCAATTCTTTGTTCTCGTTTTAGTTTCTACATTGATCAACGCATGTCAAAAAACTGCTGAAACTACTGAACTTGAGGCTTATTTACCTACGAATTTAGACGAAACTGGTGGCAGTTGGAAACCTTTTCTCGTCACGAGTGGTACAGATATAACGGTTGCCAGTCCTACTGCGACGACTTCGGCAGAATATCAAGCGGAATTAGCTGCTGTCAAAACCGCTGCGAATGGGGCAACTGCAGAACAAAAAGCAGCTATAAAATATTGGTCAGCAGGTGCTGTCATTCGTTGGAACGAAATAGCACGTGATTTGGCAGCTCAATACAATATTCCGCCTAAAAACAATCCTGATGGTACTTATCCTGCACCTGATGCTAACAATCCACTGGCTTATCCGCGTTTTCCTTTTGCCAATCCACCTTATGCATCGCGTGCATTCGCTCTTTTAAGCGTGGCGCAATACGATGCCTTGATTGCGACCTGGAAGTATAAAATGCAATACAAACGTTCAGCACCTTACAAAGTGGACGCGACATTGACCCCCTCAGTACCTAAATCAGAATTACCTTCTTATCCATCCGAAGATGCTGTTGTCGCAGCGGCTTCTCGCGAATTATTGAAATTGTTGTTTCCGGGTGAGGCACCTTTATTGGAAAGTAAAGCCACAGAGCATAAAAACAGCCGTATTTGGGCAGGTGCTAATGTCCAAAGCGATATTGACGCTGGCGAAGCATTGGGCAAAGCCGTAGCGGCCAAAGTGATAGCTTATGCTAAAGCCGATAATATGAGCAAAGCCAATGCTCAAGCAGACGTTCCAAAATTGAGAGATGATGCAACCAAACGCGGCATCACGACTCAATGGACAAGCCGCGACCTTCCTGCTCGTCCACCTATGTTGCCATTTTTTGGCAATGTAAAAACATGGAATTTCGACAGTGCGACCAAAGTGGCTATTCGTCCGACTGCGCCACCCGCCGTAGGGAGTGCGGATTTCAACAAAGCCTTGGATGAATTGCGTGCCATTGCTAAAAACCGCTCTCGTGAACAATTTCGCATTGCCTCTTTTTGGGCTGATGGTCCTGGTACCTATACACCTCCTGGACACTGGAATCGCTTTGCAACCGAGTTGATTTATAAATATAAATACAGCGAAATCAGAGCCGCTCGTACATTAGCATTGATGAATACCGCAGTGGAGGACGCTGGTGTGGTTTGTTGGGATGTCAAATATTACTATTTACTCCCTCGCCCCACCGAAGCAGACCCCTCAGTAACGACTTCAACAGGAATCCCAAATTTCCCTGCTTTCACTTCGGGACATTCTACTTTTTCGGCAGCGGGAGCGACTGTTTTGAGCTATATTTTCCCGAACGAATCTGCTGCCCTCAACGCTTATGCCAAAGAAGCTTCTGAATCACGTATTTATGGGTGTATTCACTATCGGTTTGATTGCGAGATAGGTTTGACACATGGTAAAAAAGTGGGAGACTACGCCGTCAATCGCGGTAAAGCCGATGGGTCGGGGCTTTAATTTATATGAAAAAAGTTGAAATTTCTATATTCTTGTTTAAATGTGTAACGGTGAACGGTTTTGAATCGTTCACCGTTTTTTATAAAAAAATGCTCGATTCTACTGAGGGGGTAAAATCGAGCATTGTCGTAAAACATAAAAATCACTCAAGTTTTTCGGCAATATCCTTAGCAAGTGTTGCTAACTCTTCGGGCGACATAGGGAAGTGATTTTTAAAATTAAAATCTGACATAGCATTAGCTGGTATAAGGTGCAAATGAGTGTGTGGCACTTCTAAACCAATGGCTGCAATGAAGCAGCGATTGCAGGGTACAATCGCCTCGATTGCTTTAGCAACGCGCTTAGCAAAGGGCATGATAGCCGCTAAAACAGCATCATCTTGGTCAAAAATATAGTCCACCTCAGCTTTAGGTACGACAAGAGTATGACCTTTAGTCATGGGGCGAATGTCGAGAAATGCGATAAAATCCTGATTTTCAGCAACTTTATAACATGGAATTTCGCCATTGATGATTCGTGTGAAAATGGAAGGCATTATTTAAAAATTGATAATGAGTTTACCTCAAAATTAATCAATACTGATTTTTAGAACTTTAAACTCGATTTTACCATTAGGCGTTGAGACATAAGCGATATCGCCAACTTCTTTACCCAATAAGCCTTGTCCGACAGGGGAATTGACTGAAATTTTGCCTGTTTTGAGGTCAGCTTCAGATTCTGGTACGAGTTTATAAGTCACCTGCTTTTTCAATTTGACATTTTCAATCGTGACTGTGGACAAGACACTAATCTTAGAGTCGTCTAATTGGCTTTCATCAATGATGCGTGCATTGCCCAATTTACCTTCAATTTCGGCAATTTTAGCTTCAAGTAAACCTTGTGCATCTTTAGCTGCATCGTATTCAGCGTTTTCTGACAAATCACCTTTCTCGCGGGCTTCTGCAATAGCACGAGCTGCTTCTTTACGTCCTGTTGTGCGCAAAACTTCAAGTTCAGCTTTCATTTTTTCATAGCCCCCTTGTGTTAATAATGTGTATTGAGCCATATTTTTTACGTTTTTTCTGATTAAAAGTGTTTAGTTTAAAAAAAAATTTAACAAACGACTTAACACGAAAGTCGTTTGAGTGGTTTTTACCCCCCTCAGTAATCTAACTAATTTTATATGAAAATTGAGAAAAAGGAAGATAGACGAAAAAACGAGAAGGCTTCAATCCCTTGTCGGGAGAAACCTTCTCGTTTTTGATAATGCAAAGATAAATGACTTTTTTTGAAAAAAGCAAATTTTTAGTTCGTGATTCGTTGATTCGTGAATACGAATCAATCAATTACAAATTGATGCGCAGAGCAATATTGTGTGTGCCATTCCAAGTGCGGGTGTGGAGGAAGCCATAGTCAATCGAGATGGCTTGGTCTTCACCTTTGCGGAGTGGAATATTGAACGACAATCCTGCTGCTACACCTGTGTAAACAGATTTGTTTGCATCCGTAGCTGTTGTACCAAGTTCATATTTGTAGCCTCCTCTCAGTACTAGCAGATTGCCGATACCCAATTCAAGTCCGCCGCCAATTTCGTCACGCGAGAAAGCATTGGAGGTAAAGTTGAAAATACCTGTCAACTTCAATTTTTCATCAGGCAAAATATCGTAAGCTGCACCGATGTTGAGTTGAGAAGGCAATTCAAAATTGGCAGCTTTTTTCTCGTAAGTCAATGGATAAGACTGTGTACCATCTGGGTTGGTCGTTGAAAAATTCAAACCTTGACCACCAAAGTGCATAGGTGAACCGATATTGCGCAGTGAAATGCCAAATTTGAAACGCTCTGGATAGGTTTCTGTGCCTGTCAGATACTGTACACCTGCATCAATCGAAAATCCGAAGGCTGACACATCTGCCAATGATTCGTTGATACCCCTCAGTGTGATGCCGACCGATACCTTTTTTTCAAAATAATGGGCATAAGAAACAGCTAAATTGAAGAAAGTAGGCGAAAAGGTTGCCCCAGTGCCTTCTGGTAAGCCGTTGGTTGTCACAGGGATTTTGCCAAAACTCAAGGCATTGATACTGACACCTAATGCACCATTTTCACCCATTTTTTTTGCCATGCCTAAAGCATTGAGAGCCAATCCTGTTCCTTGCAAATAGATGGAGTGACCGATGCCAACTTCCAAACTTTTGACTCTCGATAAGCCTGCAATGTTTGTATTCATAGCTTCGATACCTCTGACCAAAGAGGTATTCATGGCGTGTAAGCCGACTGTACGCGCCCACGGATTGAGTAATAGCTCGTAAGCACCTGCTTCCCCTTGTCGGTCGGGGTTGCCACCCCAAACAAGGGTGACAGCAAGTAGCGCAGCGAGTAGTGATATATGTTTTTTCATATTTCTTGATTAAACTCTGAGATTTAGGTTTAGTTTTTTCTGAAAAAATCTAAATCTACCCCCTCAGTATTTTTATGATTTTTAAGACTGTGATTGTTTGATATAAACTTAGGAAGATTTTAAATCTTCCTAAGTTTAGTTTAACCTCATCAGTTGGATTTTTACAAACGCGATGGGTCGAATTGCCTGTTGATAGCAAAGAACTTCAAGGTTCGTTCGCCTAAACCTTCGGCGGCGATATGGATGAGATAGACACCTGATGCGACAGGAATGCCTTTCTCGTTTTTCATATCCCATTCGAGGTCTGGGGCATATTGTTTGTAGCGCGTTCCTAAGTTTTGGCTCTGACTATTTTCAGAAGCACGCTCATCACGTTTGAATTGACGGATGAAACGACCATCAAGTGTGTAAACAGTCACAACAGACTTAGGTGGTAAATTGGTGATTTTCACAGTCGTTGACAACTCATTGATTTCGTAAGCTGAATAGCCATAGTATGGATTTGGTGCTACGTTAATCATATTGAGTGATGAGTCAATTTGTGTTGTGTTCGCCAAGGTTTTAGGTGCTTTGCTTTCCAATTTGAATTGATAAGCAGGGTGGTTGCCATTAGTTCCTTTACCTTTGAGCGGGTTGTATGGGTTGTTGACACGTAATTTGACAGTGACATCGTTTGGTATCAAACCATCTTTGTAGGACAAGAGTTTTTGTCCAGGTGTTGTGAAAATCATACCAGCCCAAGTGACTTTTGACAAAGCCGTAATTTTAGGAAAATCCGAAGCTCCATTCAAACGTGAGCGTAATTCGAGACAGTTGTCATAAGGTGTATTTGTGACATACACCATGTGTTGACCGCCCATGAATGCATTGTATGCCCAAGTTGCAGGCGAAGGTGTTGCAGAGCCTACGTTGAGGAATGTGAGATCGCTTGGATTGAACAACATATCCCTGTTGATTCCTCTCGACTCCCCATAATTATCGCCAATAGAAGGGTCGAACGTAGAGTTTTCACCAAAGAAAATGTTGAGTCTTTCGCCTGTTTCAACGTCAATGGCATAACCTGGAAACCAACCCATACCGTTGACAATGCCTGCTGATTGTTCATCAGGGAGAACTTGACCGACAGGTTTGTTCGGATTGGAAGCGTCAGCATCTTTACCTACTGAGGGGGACCCTCGGAGGTTGAAGTTTTTAGCATTGCCGACTGTTGGCAAGTTGACACCTGTTCTGTAAGTTGGGTCATAATAGTAAGGACTTGCCGTTTCAATAACGACACAACGACTCCATTTTGATTTGTCGCTGGTGAATACGATATCCACATTGTTCAGACGAGCTAAGCCATTGTTGCGGACGCTTGAATTAGAAGGTCTTTGCCAAGCAGGTGTGACAAGTGGTTGATTTTCAGGTGATTCTATACGGTGATCGCACAACGCATAGGGGACAAAAGTATAGTTTGCAATTTTTGAAAGAGCTTGCTTAGGGTCTAAATTGAAATCTGGCTCTAAGTCTGTACCTGTTTTCAAATAATTGAAAATAGGTATGCCACCCAACCATGCTGCATCATCAGGAACTCCTGTAAGCCAGTTGAGACCTGGTTTTTTGTAGGTGATTTCGTAACCAACAGCACCATTTGTTTTGTCTGTTGTGGCTTGAGTACCAGGCTCTGCTGTCTGACGAACAGAGATTGAGAAGCCGTATTTAGCGATAATTTGCTCATTCAATTTAGCGATGGTTCTTTCTGACACAATAACAGAAGATTCGCCTTCGCGACGTAATTCCCAACGAGCTGTGTCATTGACCACATCGTCCGTTAGATCTTTGTCTTTGATTTGCAGCGTGTATGTACCGTCAACAACTTCTAGTGGATTGACGACCTTAACTTCAATGGGCGCACGACCTGATTTGTATGTTACTGTACCATCTTTTGTGCCAGCTAAGATGGCAGCAAGTGTGCCCTCTGAAATATCAAGGAAATTGCCGCCACTACCTACACCATCAAGGCGTGTTACAATAGCTCCTTCACCGTAGCTTGACCCTAATTTAACATCTACAATCGGGCGTGGCAATACCTCATAGGCTTTATTGCCTCTGAGCTTATCGCCAATGTTGCGCCGACCAACCACATAGGGGTCGCGTTGTCCTAAGTTACCTAAACCGTCAAATTTCACATAATTGTTGTAGGCATAGGCGACAGTAAGGAAATAATATTTCTTATGATTAACCAAACGTCTATCATCACCTGTTGCAAATTTGTCTTCTTTGATGCTGAAAGTATGTCTAATACCCTTGTTTTCACCATCTACTTTCAAAATAGGTGTATTGATAGTCCGACCCGGGAAATTCGGGTCTGGTTGTTGACTCCAATTGAAGATTTTAGAAATATCATCCTGTATATCTACTTGATAGACAAGGCGTGATTTTTCAGGATTGTCCAAATCTGCAACACCTACATCACCATCGTGAAGCTGATATAACTTATACCCTTGGAAAAAATAATTTGTATCTGTATTGCCTTGGCGAGGGATACGCAAACCAGCTTCTTTATACAATTCGCCAGCATTATTCGACTGAGGGAATGGTGCGTTTGTTAAAACAGCAATGATTTCTCTGTCCAATTCTACAAAAGTCATATCAGGTGCGTCAGGGCCGTCAAAGATTTTGAAACAAGCATTGAATAGTGCTTGTGCAATATCGTCAGCTTCTTGTAGTTTACGAATATCTGGAGAAGGGTGGTCAACGTCTGCTACCCAAGGCACACCGATGATTAATTCATTGATAGCACCTGGTTTCAATTTAAGTGGACCAGATGCTTGAATAGTACGACGGTCACCGCAAGGTAAGCCCGCTGTTGCCATTGACCAACCTGCAGGATTGTTAGGTGCATCAACGAACGCATATTTCAAACGCTTCGATGTAGAATTTGGATTATAACCACTACCACCGAAAGTATAAGGTGTACCATCGCGCCAAAAACCTGTCAAGTAGTTGTAATATTCAATAGCTGTATTTGGGTCAGTTGTGCCACCTTGAGCAGGACAACCTGTAACACCACCATTCAGATAATAAGTGAACGATGACATACCCAACTCCTTACCATTCTCGTCATTAGGGCCGCGGAAATAGTCAACACCCAAAAGTGGAATTTTGTCGCAATAAGTATTTGTACCTGCACATTCGCACCCCGTGATACCGTCCGTAGCATCTTCATTGTAGATATACATCAAACTCCGTGTTGTATCGCAACCAATGTAGTCATCTTGATAGCAACCCAAGTCTGGGTCAGTCCACATTGCAAAATACATAGAGTCAATGTCTGTTTTCGCGCGATTGATAAGTTTGTAACGTTGGAAAGTCATATCGTTCAACTCGTCATTTGTTTGATAGCTAAACGCCTGAACTTGTACCTCCATTTGAATAGGAATGGAGCGCAATGAATTGGTATGCACATTACCATTGTCATTATAAACCCAGAAAACCATTTCATCTGGATACACATCAATGTCACAACCTTTGATATCAATAGTTGGATAGTCACCTTTGGTTGGGTCGTAGGTCAAGTCACCATCTTCATCGTGGAACTTACCCAAGCCTGCTCTTGTACGAGGCAATGTAAAGCGGTGAATTTCAAAGAAATAAGGATTACCATTGGCTGGCCAACCTTTGACACTTTCAGGAATCAAACCTGGGTCAACGATTGGGTTGTTGGGGTCTTTATCCTTTGCTGCACGAAACAAACGGATACAAGAGTCAATATCGTTACGGAATACAATAAAGTGCTTGTCCCAGTTGTCGCAAGTCGCTTTGTTGGTTTGACCATTTTCGTTGAGTGGGCCAGGCCAGAAGTCAGTTTTTGGTGGATTGCCTGTGCGGTATGTCTGACAAGCCACTTTTAAGTTGCCTGAAGGGTCTTTACCACCCAACCAAACAGCACCTGCGAAGATAGAAGAGACCGCTTTAGCACCTGTTCCTGGTTGCACTTTAGGGATAACATAGCCAGGGTTGTCCAAGTCCCACCACACATCACCACTTGACAATAGGGTAGCGCGGACATTGTTCAACTGCATATCGTAGCGCGACTTGCCGGGATTACAGTCCGAACGGGAGGTTACTACTGAGGGGTCGCTTTTCGCCCCTTTCACCAACTCACCTGGGTATCGTGCATGAGCTATGTGAACCAGACTCAACGCCAGTAAGCTCATAAAAAGCCGTAAAAAACGGCGGCGAAAGCCTAAATTATTTTGCATTTTCATCATTAATCACTATTTTTTATACTGATTGATTTGAATTTTTATCTGAAAATAGATTTACAAAATTTTTAAAATTTTATAAATCTCTCTAAATCAAAACATAAACGTTGCACCCAAATACATACGACGTGGAAAAAAGTAATTACCTGGATTCAACTCACGCATGAAGTAAGAGAAGCGATACGCCTCCAAATCGTCTGGACGTGAGCTGATAATGCCTTCCAATGTTCTTTGACCCAATGGCGATACCAAATAGCCATCATCGTCAGGTGAACCTGATGCCCGATAAACACTCCTAACATTACGTGTATCCAATAGGTTTTGAACACGGAAATAGGCGTTTATACTGAGGGGGTGTTTCATGTCTTTTGACAGTGTGAAGGTTTTGTCCACACGTAAGTCAAGATTATAGTTCCATGGCAAACGTGCACCATTGATGAGACCGTCAATCTGTGCACCACCAAAAGGTTGAGAGATTTTTTGTTTTGTATAAGGGCGACCAGAAACTGTAACTAATTGCAAGTTAATACCAGCATCTTTGAACAATTCTTTGCCAAAAAGCATTGGCCCGTCATATTTACTATCGCCGTAGCGATAGTCAACAGTGAATGCAAAACGATGACGCTCATCAAAACTCAATGGAGACAATGCACGGATATTGCCACGACGATTCAGACCTTGTTGCGAACTTGCATCTGAACCTGTACCATCAGCAAATTGCAAAGTATAGTTGAATTGACCAGAAAAATGGCTGGTTTGACGCAAATCATATTGAAATGTAAAACCTTTAACTGTACCAAAGTCTAAGTTGCCATACGTCACATACTCAGTGATATTGAGTGGTCCAGCAATGTAGCGATAGTAGCGTTGTTGAATCATATCGCGCATTTCTTTGTAGTAAGCAGCGATTTTGATACCAGAAGTTGGTGTCAACTCTTGTTGAAAGCCTACTTCATAGTCAATTGTTTTTTCAGGTTTGAGATCTGGATTGTTTTTGATACCCGAGCGTTGGTCGAAGTAGAAATAATCCAAAGCCGTCATAGCTGTATTGGATGGCGGACGAGCCGTCAAGATGTCGTAGTGAGCAAAAAAGTTCGCTTTTTCACCAATAGGGAACGAGAAACCCAAACGAGGCATGAAGTTCGTCTGTGGTTTGTAGTCCGTGAATGACAAATTCGGGTCGTAGCCCAATTGCGTGATGGTTGGGAACGTATCAGACACATATTTGGCATGAACTTGTGAGTTTTCGCCAAACAAAGTCACGGGGTCAATCGGCTGACCTGTTGAAGTGTACCATTGGTCGCCTTTGCGATAAGCACGAATGGTTGATTCGCTGTATCGTGCATTTGTTTTGCCATACGTTTGCTCGGTCAAATACACTTTGTAGTCGTCGCCCACACTCGCAGGTTTCGTGATGTTTTTGCCAGGATTATTTTTTTGTAACAATTCATAATAATCCTTAGCTGTCATCATATCATACATTGAATAAGGGTCTTTCAATACCTTTGTATTCGCATCATAGCGGTCAACACGTACACCCAAACTGAAAATTACGTCTTTATAGCGGAATTTATCTTGAATATAGCCTGCAATATAGAGTGGTTGGAGTGGTGCAACAGGGAACAAACGTGCGCCTGTTTTTTCATCCTTAGCTGTAAAGAAGTCGTTGAATGAGTATTTATCGGCTGACACCCAGTTGCCCAAATAGTCATAACCATAGTAACCCAACAAAGCTTGGTCGTTCAACTCGCGAGCCGTAAACATACTGAGGGATAGTTGATCAGGTGTCAGATTGTTGACGTTGCCAAAAGACAAATAACTTTGACCTGTTTTAGCTCTCAAGTTTTTGTAGAAAAGAATGTCTGTTTTGCTCAAAATGTCCTTGTTCTCAGCAGGAGCATAAAGGCGCACTTTTTGACCATTTACTAATGAGTCGCGACCCAAATATTTGGTTGTATCTACACCTGTACCATTGATATTACCATTTTGCAATTGGTCAGCAATATTCCAAAGAGCATAAGGGCTGATGGAATAGCTACGGTCAATACGCTGCTCGTAAATAAAGCCCATCTGAATATTGTGTGCTTTATCTTTTGAGCCACCAGGCAAAAGGTCAAAGTTCAAAGTTGCCTGACCTGTAATGAGGTTACCTTCATTTTTTGAAAAGGTGTTATAGACACGACCCACGTTTTGATGAAAACCCCATACGTTTGTCAAATTGTCTCTGTTGTAAACTCCATTGAATATATTTAAATTATTGCCACCTGCGCCTGCTTCCAAATCTTTGCCATTGGCATCGCGGTTGAAATTAGCCATAACAGGGTTGATGTCAGATAATTTATAACCCGCAAAAACTTGACGATAACCATCGTGGCGGATACCCGTCGAGTCTGCTACGAAAGTTGGCTCCCAACGTGTATCAAATTGCCCCACATATCCATAATTGAACAAATTGTCTTTATGAATTTTGTCCATTTGGCTACCAAAGTTTTTCTCGTAACCGAATTGGAGTGTATATTGGGCGTTTTCAATTGTCGTATTTGTTGATTTGCTTCCCCCCTCAGTATTACCAAGGCGATGACGGAAACGGAAGTTTGTTCTGATTCTGTCTGTTAAGCTTGTTGGATTATTATGTGAGTTGAAGACTTCCCAATCACCATTTGAACTTGTAGAAGGATTTACCTTGTCATCAATATGATAATAGTTGCCTGAAAGTGTCACATCAATAGCCTTGTTGACACGCAAATCCAATTTTCCTGTAAAGTCATATTGAGCATAATCTTGGTTTGGGCGCAATTTCAGAGCCTCAAAATCGGTTGGTTTCAGCAATTCAGCCGAAGCAACACGCGCACCTGTACCAACGATTGTCCAAGGATTTTTCTCCAAATTGGCTAAAACATCGTCTTTAACCTTATAAACAGGTACAGCAGGTGGGCTTGGGTCACCATTTGTCCGCATTTGACCCGATACACGGAAACCTAAGACAGGCTCTTTGATCTTTGCTCCCGTTTTGTCAACACGAGTGCGAGTAATAATCGGTCCTGACAAGTTGACATTTGCAAAATTATACTTGAAAGCATCCAAATACTGAGAGGTCTCCAACTCAACGCCACCCGTGAATTTTTTCGCAGGTCCTTTGGTTGTGATAGAAATGATACCACCCACTACGTCACCATATTTGGCCTCCATACCCCCTGTAACGACTTGCAATTGCTCGATTTCATTGACAGGAACAGTACCATTTCCACGCACACGAATGCCATCAATATAGTAGTCTGTGCCACTTGACCGCGAACCCTTGATGCTCGGCGTCTCACCTTGTTGGCTCGACACACCAGCCGAAGTCGCCACAATAGCGTTGACATCTTTCAAAGGCATTTTAGCGATTTGGTCAGATGTAAATTGTTGACCCTGAGTCGTTTGGTCAACTTTTACGATAGGGATTTTGTACTCTCTGACGATAACAGCATCGAGCACCTTGCCATTTTCGACCATTTTGAAGTCGAGATTGATGATACCCGTTGTCAGTTGCACACCTGTCGAACGTTGGTCGGTGTAGCCCAACATCTTGCATTCGACATCATACTTGCCAGGGTCGAGGTTCGTGATACGGAACAAACCATCAATATCAGTCTGTGCGCCCGTTTTGGCAACCCCATTTTTTAGAATGGCGACTATTGCGCCCACCATCGGTTCTCCTTTTTCGTCTGTCACCTTACCCGACAACGTCACTTGTGCATAAGCCGTCAGACCCGAAAAAATGAGAAACATGGTAATGAGTAATTGTTTTTTCATCATTCTTTACCGATTTTGGTATTGAAAAAAGTTGAGTTCAGTTACGCAACTATGCGCGATTGATTTGATTTTAGAATTGATTTTAGTAAAAATTTATTTTTGATAATAATGTGAATTTCAAATGGCAATAATAATCAATTGATATATTAAAAACGCTAAATTATGGTCTGTTAATTTTTGAATTTAGCCAAGAGGTATATTTTAGGCTGCAAAATAAAAAAAAGAAGTTTGAATATTTTCCCTAATAACTTTTCATTTAACTTTCGTTGACCAACCCGTCTCTTCTATTGACTAAAAAGGAATTTCAAATCGTAAAATTTTCTTTAACAAGATATTCGCCAATCTTTCTTTCGATTCGATTGTCCAACCTGCCACATGCGGGGACACAATTACGGTTTCGTATGAAAAAAGCTGTTTATAAGCTTTTTTCTCCCCCTCAGTATAAGTAGCTGTTTTCTCATTTTCAAACACATCTAAACATGCGCCTGCAACTTTCCCTGTTTTCAAAGCTGCTAGTAAATCTGCTGTTTTTATCACATTCCCTCGCGATGTATTAATCAAAATAACGTTTTGGGTACATTCTTTAAGAAAACGAGCATTCACCAAATGTTTGGTTTCTGGTGTTAAGGGTAAGTGGAAACTGATTATGTCTGCTTCTGCTTGTATGTTTTCAAGGCTCGATTCTTCAAGAGTCGAAAACTCATAGTTCAAAGTATCATAATCTTTTCCCAAGTCAAAAGAAAAGTTTTTCATTGCCAACCGCTTATCGTTTTTAACCCCCTCAGTACTAAACCGAGGATAGCGCAAAGCAGACTTAGGAAAGGACATTTTTGCTAAAAAATTAGGCGGCAAATACTTGTCATATACCATAATACGCATACCTAAACCTAATAATTTAACGGCAAAGCTACTACCTGTGTGACCAAATCCTACGATACCAATTGTCTTTCCACGCAACTCGAATCCACGATTTTTCTCACGCTGCCAGTCCAGATTTTTGACCTCCGCATTGGCTCGATTCAGATTATTTGCCAACGACAAAAGCATCCCCAGAGCATGTTCTGCCACCGCATTTCGATTGCCTTCGGGCGAACTCAACACAGCTACACCTTTTTCGGCAGCATAGTCACGGTCAACGATTTCCATTCCAGAACCCACACGCCCGACAAATCGTAGTCGGGAAGCAGCATCGAGCATAGCTCTATCTACATGTATTTTTGAGTTGATAATAAGACCCACATACGCACTAATGACATTCCGCACTTGGGCATCTGTAATATTTGGCTCATAGACACACTCAAACCCAGCCGCTTCCAAACCCGATAACAACGAAGAATGTATATCATCTGTGATAAGAACCTTTTCACGCATACAAAATTCTAATATTTAAAGTTGTGAAGCAAATACAATTATCTTTAATCTTCAATTTACTTTTGAATAAAAGTATTGTTTATTAATGATTTATGTTTATAAAAATCAATTTTTAAAAGAAATACTGAGGGGTCTGATTTTTGGTTAGGGAACTAAGAAAAATGAAAAATTTAACCAGATTGTATCATTTATTTAGTATCGTTGCTTATGTTAATATACTAAATATGTCTGACCAAAACCTTGTCACAGACTAAATACAAATCATGCAACCTGCGACATAAAGGCGTTTATATTTGTCGCAAATATCTCCAATTTCCAACAATTAAGAAGACAAGCCTCGCCTTAAAAAACAACTACACAAAATAAAAAGGAACACTTTTTGCCAAACACATCTGTAGTATGATTTTTTACCAACAACGGACTAAGACCTTATGTTAAAAACTAAACATTTCATTTTCTCAGTATTCTTACTGGGCTTTTTTTCTATATCTTCTATTTGTGCTCAAAGTGCATCAAAAAAAAGATATATTGAACGCAAAAGTATCAAACTCAACATCAGCGAATTAGCATTGGCTGACATTCCTATTGCCAGCCGTATGGGCATTTCTTATGAATTTTTACTGGACAGAAACTATGGTATTATGGTCGGCATGGCATACCTAGGTTATCCTATTTCGATGTGGGGTAAAGACTCTTTGAGTCGTGTATGGCGATCGCAAGTGCAGCAACAAGGCTACAATTTTGATGTCTCATTTCGACACTATTTCGACGATGCAGATGAGTCGAGTTACTATATTTCGACCTATTTTAGTACCAGTCGTCTTTGGGTGGACAGTAATTCATTGCCAGAAGTGCTTTTGATGAAAAAAGACCGTGTGGCTTTGGTTTTAGGCTACCAGAAAAAATGGCGGTCACTCTACATAGATTTAAGTGGCGGCTTAGGTGTTAAATTCCAAAATTGGAAAACCCATTTGCGTCAAACTTTGACCAACTACAACCGTCTGTCGCCCGATTACAACTGGGGAATGGGTTGGAATTTTGAATTTAACAAGCCCACCACTTCTATTGCTGTACCTATTCAATTATTGGTTGGTTTTAGGTTTTAAGGCAGCAGCATATGTTGCTAAACATTTCTCCCTAGCCATTTTATGGTCAACGATAGGACGGTTATACTGAGGGGTCGGCCATTCAGGCACCCAACGTCGTGTGTAAGCTCCATCTTTGTCGAATTTAGCCAACTGTGCTTCGGGATTGAAAATGCGGAAATACGGTGCGGCATCCGTACCACTGCCCGAAGCCCATTGCCAACCACCATTGTTGGAAGCAAAGTCGAAATCAAGCAATTTTTGGGCAAAATACGCTTCGCCCCATCGCCAATCTATCAACAAATGTTTGGTCAAAAAACTCGATACCACCATGCGCACCCGATTGTGCATGTGACCCGTGGCGTTCAGCTCGCGCATACCTGCATCCACGAGTGGGTAGCCTGTTTTGCCTTCGCACCATTTTTGGAACTTTTTTTCATCATTTTCCCATTGAATCAAGTCATATTCGGGTCTAAAAGCCTTGCCTGCACCGATGTGTGGGAAATGTTGTAAAATCATCGAATAAAAATCCCGCCAAATCAACTCATTCAGATAAATATCATTTAAACCTTGTGCTGCTAAGGCTTTTTCGCGAATCGAAATCGTACCGAACCGAAAATGAATGCCCAACCTCGACGTGCCTTGTACCAAAGCTGGAAAATCACGCGTTTTATCATAGTTTTTCACCACACTACGCATGACGACTTTAGTAGGAATGGAAATAGTCGAACGCTGAAAACCCATCTCGTTTAAAGTTGGGAAGGGCATTTTACTGAGGGGTGTATCCGTCGTTAGTACCTCTGTTTGAGCGAACGAATCGAAGTATTTTTCAGTCGGATATGGTTTCAAATAAAAAGACACTTGTTGCCCGTTGTGTTCGACCAAATGGCTGTCCAATTTAGCACGCCACTTTCGGCTATAAGGTGTGAAGACTGTGTAAGGTAAGCCATCGTCTTTCACAACTTCCGATTTTTCAAAAATAACATGGTCTTTAAACGTTTGAAAATCAATATCTTTTTCATTCAACAACTGTTTAACAGCCGTATCGCGTTGTAAAGCATAAGGCTCATAATCGTGATTGGTGAACACTTTTTTGATGTCAAATTGAGTCACTAAATCGCGCCACACATCCACAGGTTTGCCATAAATCACAAGCAAAGTTGAACCCAATTTTTCCAATTCAGCCTTTAATTCGGTCAAGGTATCGTGCAGAAAAGTGACCCGTGCATCTGAAGGGTCATCCAAATCATCAAGAATATTTTGATCAAAAATGAAAAGTGGCAGCACGGGTTGTCCACTTTTGAGGGCATGATACAATCCCGCATTGTCGTTCAAACGCAAGTCGCGGCGAAACCAAAAAATGTTTAAAGCCATTGTTTTTAGATTTTATATGCCACAAACAACAAAATACTGAGGGGGTAGTTTTGGCAAAGTCAAAAAATTTCGGACATTTCCGTTCTAAAACGGAACGAAACAATGACGCTTTCTAAAATCGCTTACGCTATTTGCTTAGTCATTCTGACTTTTGCCAATCTCGTTTTTTATCCAAAATGGCAAAAACCACAAGGTGAAGCCACTTTGAGCTACGATGTGTGCGGCTACTACTACTATTTGCCCGCTATTTTCATCTATAAAGACTTGAAAAAAGTTGCGTTCCACTCAGAAATTGATGTCAAATACCAACCTCAAGGTGGCGGTTTCTACGCAGCATTGCCCTCGACCAATGGCAATTTGGTGATGAAATACACCGCAGGCATGGCGATTATGTATGCGCCTGCCTTTTTTGTGGCGCATGCTTTGGCTACGCCTTTGGGTTTTGCAGCGGATGGTTTTTCTGCGCCGTATCAATTTGCAATTAGTTTTTGGAGCTTATTGTGGTCATTTTTCGGACTGTTTTATCTGCGAAAATTGCTCTTAAAACTCAATTTTACTGAGGGGGTCGTTGCATCGGTTTTGTTGTTGTATGTATTGACAACCAATTACTTAGAGTATGCTGCCATCACCTCAGCGATGACACATTCTTATATTTTTACGCTTTATATTGTGATGATTTGGCAAACCGTTCGATTTTACGAAACGCCTAATTTTCGGTCAGCCTCTATCATCGGTTTGTGTATTGGATTAGCCGCTTTGGCACGCCCGACGGAGTTGATTGTGATGCTCGTGCCTGCTTTATGGGGCGTTTCAGATGTCAAAACTTTGGGCAATCGTTTCGTTTTTGTCAAAAATCATTTTGCAAAATACCTCACAACGGCGGTTATCATCGGTCTTTTAGGCTCAATTCAGTTGATGTATTGGAAATGGGCTTCGGGTCATGCCATTTACAACAGCTATGGGCCAGAAGATTGGATGGAGTGGGGACATCCACACATTTTGGACGGATTGTTCAGTTCGCGACGAGGTTGGCTGGTCTATACGCCGATGATGTTGTTTGCATTGGTCGGTTTTTATTATTTGTACAAAAAACGGCGCGACCTGTTTTGGGCAAATTTTCTATTCACAGTTCTGTTTATTTACGTTTCGTTTGCCCACAATATTTGGTGGTACGGTGGCAGCTTGGGGCAACGCCAAATGATACAAACGATGCCGATGTTGGCTTTGCCTTTTGCTTGTTTTTTAGAAAAAGCTTTGGCGACAAAAGGACGCAAAATACTGCTGAGTTTGGCGACTGTTGTGTGCCTTTACCTCAATTTGTGGTGGCACTATCAAGCCCACCAAGGCGGTTTGTGGCGCGACGAAACCACGCAAGCCTATCTGCGGCGCATCATTGGGCGGTGGGACGTACCACTTGAAGCCCAAAAATTGTTGGATAACAAATACGATTTACCCTTCCTGTTGACAGATGCACGTGATTTACAAACCATTTTTGAACAAAATTTTGAAAAAGACAGCTCCAAAAACACTGAAATCATAGAAGGCAACCGTTGGCTCATCGTTGATGCAGCACATCCTACTTCCGAAACGTTCAATTTGCCACCCCTCAGTATCCGAGGCAAAAATTGGCTGCGGGTGCAAGCGACATTCAAAGCGACGGTGAAAGAATGGAATTTTTGGGCGATGACGCAATTTATCATCGAATTCAAAAAAGGCGACCAAGTGCTGCGTTCCAATATGGTCAGACCTCACCGTTTGATGTCCGATGGCGAAGTGCGCACCGTGTGGCTCGATGCCAAAGTACCAAAAGTGGATTTCGATGCCGTGACTGTGCGTTTTTGGAATGCTGGCGGCGATAAGAAAATGTGGGTGGATAATTTAGTGGTGCAAACGTTTAATCAATAAAATTAGAAAAATACTGAGGGGGGTGTTAACTTTGCATCGAGATTTCTATATATGTTGAAATCTGCGGTTATTTTTCACATTTTATAATACTTATCAGTTATGAAATACGATGTAACGATTATAGGTTCGGGCCCTGGCGGCTATGTGGCAGCTATCCGTTGCGGACAATTGGGCTTGAAAACGGCTATCATTGAACGCTATTCGACTTTGGGTGGCACTTGCTTGAATGTCGGGTGCATTCCCTCAAAAGCTCTTTTGGACTCGTCGGAGCATTATTACAATGCCACGCACACTTTTGCGACACATGGTATTGATATTAATGGCACGATTGAGGCAAATTTGCCACAAATGATTAAACGCAAATCGGATGTGGTGGAACAAACCTGCAAAGGCATCGATTTTTTGATGAAAAAGAATAAAGTGACCGTTTACAATGGTCATGGCTCGTTTGTCACAGCAAATAAAATTGCGATTACGAAAGCAGATGGCTCGGTTGAGGAAATCGAAACCGACAAAACCATCATCGCAACGGGTTCAAAACCTGTTGTGCCTGCCAATTTCAACTACGACAAAAAACGTGTCATCACTTCTACCGAAGCTTTGAACATTCAAGAAATTCCGAAATCCATGGTCATCATCGGTGGCGGTGTCATTGGTTTGGAATTGGGTTCGGTGTATGCACGTTTGGGTACAAAAATCCATGTGATTGAGTTTATGGATAAAATCATCCCAACGATGGATGGCGATTGTTCAAAAGAATTGCAACGGTCTTTGAAAGGTTTGGGCATGGAATTCCACCTCAAACACGCCGTTACGAATGTTTCGCCCAATACTGAGGGGGTGGTTGTGGAATATAAAAAACGCGACACAGAAGCCGTTTTGAGCATCGAAGCCGACTATTGTTTGGTAGCGATTGGTCGCCGCCCTTATACCGACAATCTGGGTTTGGAAAATGCGGGCGTGAAAAAAGACGACCGCGGCAGAATCGAAGTTGATGGTCATTTGCAAACCAATGTGCCAGGCATTTATGCCATTGGCGATGTGGTGAAAGGCGCAATGTTGGCACACAAAGCTGAAGAAGAAGGTGTTTTTGTAGCTGAAAGCATCGTTGGACAAAAACCGCATATCAATTATTTGCTTATTCCTGGTGTTGTTTATACATGGCCTGAAGTGGCGGCGGTGGGCTACACAGAAGAGCAACTCAAAGAAAATGGTACACCTTACAAAGCAGGCAAATTCCCATTCAAAGCCTTGGGGCGTGCGCGGGCAAGTATGGATACTGAGGGGATGGTCAAAGTCTTAGCCCACAAAGACACGGACGAGATTTTGGGCGTTCACATGGTCGGCCCTCGCACAGCGGATATGATTGCTGAAGCGGTGGCTCTGATGGAGTTCCGCGCCTCAGCCGAAGATGGCTCACGCATGAGTCATGCGCACCCAACTTATACGGAGGCATTCAAAGAAGCTTGTTTGGCGGCTACGGGCAATAGAGCATTACATGTTTAGTGGGAGAAAAAATAGAAAAACAAAAGGCTGTTCCGAAAGAGCAGCCTTTTGTTTTTCTATTTTTTCTCAACTTGAAACTCAAAATCTGCCAAGGCAAACTTCAAAAAACGGTGTAAGTCGAAACCTTCAGCAACCAGTGATTGAACTGTCAGAATCTCATGCTCGGGTTCGTTTTGATTGTCTTCAAATGCCTTTTTGGCATAATTGGACATAGAAACATCTTGTTTTTCGACAATTCCCCACATTTTATGTAAAGGCATATTAATACATATCACTTGGTCTAAGATGTGTTTGGGCAACTGTACAGTCACATGAAAAGTAAAAACAGGAGCTTCCTCATCATCGCCATAACTGATTTGTACGTTTTCTATTTTATAATCAATTGTGTCAAATCGCACAGTTTTGACTTGTGGTGTGGGCGGTGGTACGTCAGGGTCCCATGACAATTCGACTTTTAAATCTTCTAAAGCACAGCGTGCAAAATTTTCCAAATCAAATCCTTCTGCCTCTAAAGCTTTGAATGCCAATTCTTCATTAAAATGTGGATCATCGAATCCTTCAATTGTTTTTTTGACATAATTGACCATTGCCAAGTGATTCCTTTCAAGAATTGGGAATATTTCTGACAGAGGTAAACCCATCACGATGGCTTGGTCGAACAATTCGTCAGGTACTTTTAGCTTCACAGTCAACATAAAAATTGGATTTTGTGTGAATGTATAGCCATAGCTTAGTTCTAATATGTCGTAGTCTATTTGGTTAAAATGAATCTCTGCGATGGGTTCTTTTTTCTGACTGCTTTTACGCTTTTTTCTTGCCATGGTAATGAATGTTTTTTAAATGAAATAAAATGATTCAACGCTTAGATGAACTAAGTGTTTCATAAAATATAGTGCATTTTACTGAGGGGGTATTTCTCAAAAACACTGCCTTTGAATATTCGGATCGATAGGAAATTTACTGCGATTGTTCTATTTTCGTCATTGAGCATTGATTTTTTTCCGATATTTGTAAGAAATGTTAGAATATGAAAAACCAAACGCTTACCAATCGTTTAGCCTCTATTGATGCTTATCGGGGTTTTGTTATGCTACTGATGATGGCAGAAGTCCTAAACTTTGGCAAAGTATCTAAAACTTTGCCCAATAGTGGTTTTTGGCAATTTTTAGCTTATCACCAAGACCATGTTGATTGGGTCGGATGTTCGCTTCATGATTTGATTCAGCCTTCATTTTCTTTTTTAGTCGGTGTTGCTTTGCCTTTTTCTATCGCAAGTCGTCAGGCAAAGGGCGATTCGTTCCAAGCCTTACTCATTCACACCCTCAAAAGATCGTTGATACTGATATTTTTAGGTATTTTCTTACGCTCTATGCACGCTCAACAAACCTATTTCACATTTGAGGATACTTTGACTCAAATAGGTTTGGGATACACCTTTTTGTTTCTATTGGGTTTTCGTTCCATGAAAGTGATTTTGATAAGTTTTGCGGTCATTTTAGTGGGCTATTTTACGGCTTTTGCGCTCTACACATTTCCACAAGGTGTTTTTGATGAAACGCAAACAGGTATAAAACAAGATTGGGTACATCATGCCACGGGATTTGCAGCACATTGGAATAAAAACAATAATCTCGCTTGGGCATTCGACCGCTGGTTTTTGAACCTTTTCCCGAGAGAAAAACCGTTTTTGTACAACGGCGGTGGCTATGCTACTTTGAGTTTTATTCCAACTCTCGGCACAATGATATTGGGTTTGATAGCAGGTCATGAGTTGAAAAACAATACTTTAGCTATGGATAAAGTTAAGAGGTTTGTACTTTGGGGAGTCGGATTGACTGTTGCGGGCTCAATCGTTCACTATCTCGGTATCTGCCCCAATGTCAAAAGAATATGGACACCAACTTGGGTTTTGTTCAGTGGTGGTTGGTGTTTTCTGTTTTTAGCTTTTTTCTATTGGTTTATTGATGCACGCAAAACGCAAAAATGGTATTTTGTTTTAACCGTTATTGGAGCAAATTCGATTGCAGCTTATGTGATAGCCCATACCATTGACAGCTTTATTGGCTCATCATTAAAAATTCATTTGGGGCAAAACTATGCAGAGCTATTCGGAGCAGCTTATACGCCTTTGGTGCATGGCTTTTTGACCCTGTTTTTTGAATGGTTGATTTTATATTGGCTCTATAAACGGCAGATTTTTATCAAAATTTGAGAGAAATACTGAGGGGTACTGTGCTTTTTAGAAATGCTTGGTACAATCTTCTAAAAGCTTAGACCCTCTAACACATCATTATCTACCAAATGTGGCAGCGTGACCTTCAATTCTGGATTCTCTGCCATAGCCCGCTCAATAGCTGCGCGTGCGCCCTCATTCCTTGCCCACGACCGCCGAGCGATACCGTTGTTGACATCCCAAAACAGCATTTGTCGCAAACGACGCTCTGAATCAGCAGAGCCGTCGAGTACCATACCAAAACCGCCATTCATAACTTCGCCCCAACCGACACCGCCACCATTGTGCAACGACACCCACGTTGCCCCTCTAAAAGCATCGCCCACAAAATTATGCACGGCCATATCTGCCGTAAATCGCGAACCGTCGTAGATATTCGATGTTTCCCGAAACGG
>JAEUUP010000015.1 GCA_016787525.1 Saprospiraceae bacterium
ATCGATCGTTTGAACGTAAACGAAAACATAAGCTAAAATTTTCAATGAACTTGCGACGATGTGTATAAATAACATCATTCTTTCACTAAGTTGACAGCATTAACTTTAAAAGTATCCGATACGTGAACCCCTCAGTATTTACCAAACCTATGTCACGATACAAAAAAAAAGCTCAATTATATTTTCAAATTGCTAATGTTCTTTAAACCCGTAGGGTTGACATTTTGGTAGCAATAAAGCCCCCTGTTTGTTTTCAATGCCGTAGGCATGGGATTTTGTAAAAAAATGAGTGATTAAATTCTTTATAATGACATGCCTACGGCATTCAATAATCATATTGATTGTTATTTTCTACCAAAATACCAACCCTACGGGTTTAAAGAACATCAGCAATTTGAAACCATAATTGAGCTTTGAAAAATATTAGCACCCCCTCAGTATTATGAGCTTTTTAGATTTAGGAAAATTTAAAATTTTCCTAAATCTGGGTAGCACTATTCAATGTCGGTATTAAATTAAACTCTTTTTTGCTTTTTTGCTTTTGCAGGATTCACCCCGCTACTGTGGTTTTTATAGTTCCTTATTTTAAACCAAATAATTTTTTGACGATAAGCGTCCAACGATTGACTTCATAAATCTGATAGACAATATAAATCAAAAAGAAGATATTGGCTGCCCACAGAATAGGCACATACACTGATAAAAGCGTTGCCACTATCATCACACCAAAGAGTTTGAAATGAGCCATGAAATCGGATTTATTAAACTCATCGGTTGGGCGGAGGTTGATTTTTTCAATAAAATAGGGGTAGTACCATTTATTGAAAAGTAAAACTATCTGATAAGTGCATAAGATAATCAAAGTACCTGCCGTAAAGTTTTGAATATTTTCTAACATTATTTTTAAGTTTTGAATAATAAAAAATTATTGTTTAATAAAAATATACGGTTTGGCTAAAAATTTTTGTCTGCAAACTGTATCACAAAATCCATATCGTATGCCTTTGTAATCTATTGAATCCGCAGCTCCTCGCCGCAGACGCATACGGCACACAGGGTCAATGCTTTTGGGAGACAAAGGAATGAGTTCCATTGTCGCCAATGTGTCTTTTTTACTTTGCGCTAAAAGTGCCTGAGTCAAGCATAAAGCTATGATTATCAATAAATTTTTCTTTTTCATTGCAATCTCAGTAAAAAATTGAGCTATATACTGAGGGGTTATTTCGTTGCCTTTTTGTTTAAAATTGAATACAATACTGAGGGGTGTCAAATCATCTCAATTGAGATAGTAGCAATAAAACCTTGATTGGATTTAGGTTCAATGATTGTTTTTAAAATACCCAATTTACCATTATCCATTTTAATGCGCCAATGACTACCATTTTTCAATTGTTTGATGCGTTTAAATTCTTTATTGGTAAGGCAGACATTGTCTATCAAAGATTTGATTTTTTCAGTTGAAAAATCAGAATTGATATCAAGTTTGTAAGTCCATCGCATTCTATTTCCTTCATATTGCAAAGTCTTTTTTTCAAAAGGTGTAAAAACACTGCGGACAGTTTCTAAATATTTATCTGCTAAAGCTGCACGCACATAAGTTTCATCCCAGTTATATTCTAATTGTGTAGCGATTTCTTGTGCGCGTCCTTTGCCAACATATTTTGAAACCAGATGCAAAGCGGCATCAATACCCGAAGAAAGCCCTGCCGATGTGATGATATGCCCATTGTCAACAAACCTTTTATTTGTTACGACCTTCGTTTTAGGTGCAAACTCTTGAAGCGAAGGAATAACGCCATAAAAAGTAGTAGATTCTTGTCCATCTAATAGACCTGCGGCAGCTAAATAGAATGCTCCGTTGCATACCGACATTGTGTATTCAGTTGTTTTATCTATTTTCAAAAGCCATTCTTTTATGCGCTGATTGTTGCGATTGACCCCACCACCTGGTAAGACGACAATATCTACTTTCGGCAAATTATCGAACGTATAATCGGGTTTGACTTTCATACCCATAAAAGTCGTGATAAGTGTATCGTATTCCGCAACCGTTACTACATTCATACCTGCTGCCCCAAAAACTTCGTAAGGTCCCGTAAAGTCAATGATTTCTACACCCTTAAAAAGCAATATGGCGACAGTTTTATTCGTAGCAAATTGATTTTCTTCTAATGGTGTTTTAAGAAAAGGCATACTTTTAAATGTCGGATACAGTTTCATGCCACAATGTGGACAAATACCTGCTTTATCAAAATTGATAGAATCGCAAAATATTTCACATGGTGGACAACGATAAATGATTGAGTCTTCAAACTTTGTTTGAGCTTTTGCAATGGGTATAAATAAATAGATACTTATAAAAAATAAGAATATTGGCTTTTTCATTTTTAAATTTTCACATAATCAATCAATTTTCTTTAAGAAGCTGTTTAAGTAAATTTTGGCAGATTTTTGACTCTTTTTAAATCAAAAGAAAACTATTTTAGAAGCATTAACCCGACATTCTTTCAAAAATACCTGTGCTTTGATTCAAAAATAGCCTAAAAATCTACTCAAAACTTAACTCAAACAGCTTCTAAAATACGAGATAAATACACCTGCGGGTTTTTAAAAAATACTGAGGGGGCAAAATCAATGGTTTTCATCGCGACATAAACCTACTATTTCATGAAACACATCGTGCAAAGCGGTTATTGATTTTGTGATTTCGGCATCTGTTGTTTTTTTATTTTTCACTAATTTATCTAAAGCAGCACTACCCAATTGTAGTTTTTTTACTGCATCATTGATTTTAGGTGTATTAAATTCCGCAGGAATAGCCGATTTTGAAAGAGCGTTGGCTTTTTCAAGCATTTCGCCGCTACGGGTTTTGATAGGCTCTAACTTACCTTCTTCCGCAGGGTGAAAGGTTTGCGACATCACGCTATGAAAAGTTTTGAGAGCCGCCCATTGGTCGAAAATAGATGGTTTTTTAGGTGCTGCTTCGGCTCTTTTCTTTTTTTCTGCTTCAAATAATGGTTGCAAACCCATATCATACATTTGCTGCATCATGTCCACCACAATAGGTTCAGTGTTGCTAACAGAACCTGCCTTGTAAGGTGGTTTTGGGTCATATTCTAAATCCAACATGACACCCTGTGTGTATTTTTTACCCATCAATTCGTCCATAATGCCCAAAGCCATGTCCATACCTGCGGTGACACCTGCCGAAGTCCAATATTTACCATCCTGAACATAGCGTTCTTGTTTAAATTTTGCGCCATACATTTTCATGATTTCCTCAGCACGATACCAGTTAGTGGTTACGTTTTTATCTTTCAACAAACCTGTTGCACCCAGAATCCAACCACCCGTACAGACACTTGTGGTATAAACCGACGTTTTATCAATTTCCCGAATCCAGTTTAAAACAGCCGTATCTTGGGTTTGCATAAAAGTTTCCTTTGCACCTCCTGGGATGACAAGAATGTCCAACTGTTTGACATCGGCTATGGATTTATCTACTTTTACTTGCAAGCCTCTTTGGTTTTTGACCATACCTTTTTCTTTAGCAACAAAGAATATATTGACACCCATAAGTTGGGAAAGCACATGATAAGGACCAAAAGCGTCCATTGTATTTAATCCATCATAGACATAAATACCGATTGTTTTTATCGGAATTTTAGGTGGTGTCATAAGGATTTTCATTATTTCTTCATGTTTTTTGGCAGCTTCTTCTGCCGAAGGTGTTTGGGCATTGGCATTTACCAAAAAGAAAATACTTAAAAATAGGCTTACTAAAATCTGTATTTTTTTCATTAGATTGATTGATATTGATTCTTATTAAAAAATTAAGAAAAATATGGTGCATTTCGCTCCATCAAACCATAGGTATGACTGAGGGGGGTCAGAATAAGTAATTGACACTTATCATCATGCGGCCTTTGTTTGCCAATTGCTCAGTTTCTAAGGTTTGGGACAGCGGTTTTTGATAGCTCAAGGAGATAAAAGTTTTTGAAAAATAGACATCAAATGCCACATTGCCGAGCAAAAAAGAACGGGAAGTATTTAAATCATAGTTGATACCGTTCAATTGATTGCGGTTAGCCGTTTCGCCTGCAATACCCAATCGAGGTATCACATCTATATTTTTGAATACTTTTTTCTTATAAAAAACATCTAAAGCACCATTCAAACTATTCCCTCGACGGTAGCCGAGAGGATTTTCATTGTTTATTTTATAACTACCTACGGTTTGAAACCCCCAAGTTTGCCTTTTGAATCCATAACTAAGAGAAAACACAAAATTTGTCGCACCACTGCCTGTTTGCCGTGAATGATAAAGGGTTTTGTCTTCTGATATTTGATTGTATTTGCCTGTTGGAAATTCAATTGTTGCACCAACCGAAAGTCGGTGATTGTCCAAACCTGTACGATTGATAAGGGCATATCGGGTTGTCAAATTCATATCGCCTAAGCCTTTGATTTTATCCGAAAGCACCCCCTCAGTATTTTGTGTAAATTGCCCCATTGGCAATACAGCAATAAACTCCCAACGGTTTTTGAGACTATATTTTACTGTAAAATCCATGAATTGATAGCTTTCTTTAAAGAACTCAGCAGGTAAGTTTGCCGCCTCACTATGACTGCCCGAGAATCGAGATATACGATAGTTGACACCAATAAATGTACGAGTATCGCTTGGTAATATATTGTGACTCAATACACAGCCGCAGACATCGCAAGCGATAACAGGCTTAACGATAAAAAATAAGATGCAGAAAATAAAAGCTCTTTTCATATCCAAATTAATTAACCGTGAAAGTGATTTCTTTCACGTTAGGTTGATTTTTGTTATCATCAGTTGTGGTTGCTTTTAGCTTAAATGTGCCTGAAGTTGTTGGTTTATAAGCCGCAGATTCATTGTAAGTGAATGTGCTTGTGACGTGGGCATGTTTGTCTAAAATCGTTTCAACCACACTGTTATTGCTATCCAAAATCTGAATCAACACGTTATGAATTGTTTTGTCGGGGCGACTAAAATTCACTTCGATAGGCATGAGTACACCTTTTGTAACGCTTGCACCACTACTTGGCTTAACAATATTGATGGTGACTTCATAGAGAGTATCGTCATCGTGGTCGTGACAAGCACTCAGAAAAAATATTGTACTTAAAATGGATAAAACAATGATTACGTTTTTCATATCAGTTGTATATTAAGTGTTATCGAAAAATACTGACTTTGAATACTATTGTTCTGAAAACTCCTTGTTTCGGATAAAATTTTCATCGTTTAAAGCAGAAAGGAAGGTCAAAATCTTCTGTTTTTCATCGTCAGTGATTGAAATACCATTCGATACTGAGGGGTCAATATTGGGTGATTGTCTTACGCCTTTTCGATAGTGTTCGACCACAGCATCAAGTGTTAAGAATCGCCCATCGTGCATATAAGGTGCCGTGTATTGCAAGTTACGCAGGCTCGGTACTTTAAATTTGTACGCATCATCATCATTGAGTGTGATGCGAAAGCGACCCTTATCCCCAAAGTGTTGAATGCCATTGTTGCGAAACGAATCGTCGGTAAACAATTCGCCTGCATGGCAATTGCCACATTTGGTTTTAACCAATTCCAAACCTGTTTTTTCATCAGCAGTCAACGCATTGGTATCGCCCAAACGAAACTTATCATAACGACTTTCTGCCGAAACGAGCATCAATTGAAATTGAGAAAGAGCTTTTAAAACCAAAGGGCCTGAAATTTCAGTTGTACCAAAAGCTTTTTGAAAAAGAGGAGGATAAACGGCTTTTTTCTTTAGTTTTGACACCACATTGGCAAACGTTTCATCCATTTCAAGTGGATTTTCAATTGGGGCAATAGCAAAAAGGTCTAAATCATGTACGCCACCATCCCAAAAAAAGGTTTTTCCCCAAGCCAAGTTCATTACGGGTGGTGCATTACGAGAACCAATTCTATCATCAATACCATGACTCACATCATGTCCATGATGCGTAAAAGCTGCTGATTGTAAATGACACGAACCACACGAAATAGAACCATCACGACTCAAATCGCCGTCATAAAACAATATTCTACCCAATTCAAAACCAGCTCTTGTGATGCGATTGTTCTCAAATTTGTAAGTAGGTTCAGGAAAATGAACTGGTTTTACGAAAGTTAATTCGGTTGTCGTATCGTCTTTTTTACAAGCAGACAGGGCAACTAGGACAAAGAGGAAAAATACTTTTTTCATGTTTTACGATTTTGCAATTTGCGTTTAAATTCATACAGATTTACGAAATCTTCAAGATTTCGTAAATCTGTATCTACTCAAAATCAATTAATTATGTACATGATCTACTTTGAACATTGACTGATAGTTGTTTGCAACATTCACCGAAAACGCATTGAACATAGTTGTTGCATTTGTTTTCAAACTCACATTAGTTGAACCATTCAATACTTTTGAAGCATCCACTGTGATGTGGAAAGTCGGTTTAGCAGATGCACGAACTTTTGCCATTTCACCATCAGCATCTGTCAAACTTGCTTCTTTTATATTGTTGATTGTTTTACTGTTTAAACCACCAAAACCACCGATGTGCATCCGAAACTTACGCAAATTAGTCGCTGAATCAAGCGGCGCAGAAGGCGAAGTACCTTCCATTTTCATAAAAATATAACCCGAATTCCATGACCAGTACATGCCAGCAGCACCAGCAGCAGGGTCAAGAATACCTGTACGTTTTGAAACATCCATTGTATTGCGTAAGCTATCCACGCCAATCATAAATTTGACGCTTTTGTAATTTGCTGCAGGCACGTCCGTCAAAGTGAGCGTTTGTGAAGCCACATTACTTTCTTTAACCAAAAAATAGCTGTTGTCTTGTGGCACGATGTATTCAGAACCATCTTCTTTGACCAAATGAATGTTCGATACGAAATAGTCGAATTGTGAAATATTGATGTCTTCACCTGCTGCTGTTTTGTAGGTGACATCATTGAGTTTCAATTGTTGTCCTTCGTAGATATTATCAAATTCTAATACAACTGAGCCTTTTTCATTGGGGTCAATTGTATCTTCTTTTTTACATGAAGCAACAACTAGAAGAGCTGCAAGAAGAGCAAAAGGAAAAATGTTTTTTAAAGTCTTCATAATCTTTAGATAATTTAGATTTAAGTAAATGATTGAATGTTTATAAATAAAAAATGATTTTCAATAAAATGTGAATTTGTCTTATTGGATAAACCGCACCATTGTTCGCCTATTATCTATATCACAATGCACCATACCTTGTGCCTCAAAATCACGCACAGCGTCATAAACAGTGCGGATATTAACACGTTGTCCATTGCGAATAAGCGATAGGTACAAGTCTTCAATCCAAATGACATCAGGAATAGAAGCCAATGCGGATAATACCCATTGCTTCTTTTTTGCCAATTTCATATGGGAAAAAGATTTTAATTACAGGAGGCACACAATTGACACAAAGTTTCAAGTACTTGGCTATCAAGTATTTGAAGTTTATAAAATGTTATACCCCAAAAATGAGAAATTAAGATAGAGAATGGTCACTATTAGATAGACCATTCCAACAAGAAGAATTTACCCTTCAGTAGGTGGATGAAAAATGGAAGTAGAAAAGAATTGTCGTTTGCGGTTAAGATAAGCTACATTTAAAAGAGGCTTGTACTGAGGGGGCTTATTTTCGTTTTTGGTAATTCCAAAGTATAAGGTTTCAAAAAACACAACCACATCACGCTCTATCAAATTGCGTAACATTTGTTGTCCTTTCTCGGATGCTTTATCCACTTCATTTTGTACACGTTGCATCAACACGCACTTACCATTACAATGCAATTCGGGGCGGTTTTTATTAACACACAAAACTTCTGCGATGTACTGACGGTTCAACTGAAAAGCCACAAGCGTCCCAATAGTGCTGAAAGTTTGATTCAACACGGCGAACAAGAGTAGCAATATAGACATACGTTTTAACATCAAGCGCAAAGATAGAACAGAAAATCAAGTTAAGAAGTGACGTATATCAGTTTATAAGCTAAATCAAATCATTTTAACTTTATTTAGAACTCCGCTAAATAATTTGTTTAGGAGTTCATTCATCGTTGATAGTTATTTATCTCTCTGATGACATAATCATTTAGAAGTTGTTTTAAAACCTTAATGAGAAAGGTTTTAAAACAACTTCTTATGACCTAGTAATCAATTTACTTACCAAAGACACCATCTATCCATCGCCCGATACCCAGGGGATTGCTATCTTTCAAAGCATCGGGCAAACACGATTGCGGAAAATCTTGAAAACAAACAGGGCGTGTAAAACGGTAAATCGCCGTCGTACCCACCGATGTACTGAGGGGTACGGTCGTCGCAGGGAAAGGCCCGCCATGCACCATCGCAGCCGTCACCTCTACACCAGTCGGGAAGCCATTGAACACTAAACGCCCCACTTTTGTGGTCAAAATCTGTATCAATTCGCTGTATTCAGCCAAATCTTCTTCTGTCCCATGAATCGTTGCGGTTAAATGTCCTTTCAAATTTTTGGCAAAAGTTAAGATTTGTTCTTTGTCATTCGCCACAACGCCAACTGTCGAAGGGCCAAACACTTCTTCCAAAATTTCTGGATTTTGAAGCGTCGTTTCCACCGATGTTTTCAACAAATGTGGCTGTGCGAAGTCTCCTTCAAAAGCCGTCAGAGCTGCCGTACCTACCGTTTCACGTTGCTGCACAATACCTTGCACATAAGCCTTTTTGATACCTTGCGTCAATAAGGTTGCGGCAGGCAATTGGCTCAAATTATCAGCAATAGCAGCCAATACCCCCTCAGTATCTTCATTGTTTTGGAGAACAAAAACGCCCGGATTTGTACAAAACTGCCCTCCACCTAAAGTAACTGACTGCGCCAAACCAGCCGCTAAAGCCGCTTTTTTCTCCTTCAAAATACGTGGCAAAAAGAAAACGGGATTCGTACTGCCCATTTCAGCATACACAGGAATCGGCTCAGGGCGGCTATTGGCTAAGTCAAAAATGGCTTTTCCACCACGATAAGAGCCCGTAAAACCGACTGCTTTTACTGAGGGGTGCATCACCAACGACTGCCCTACCCTATTCGAAGCCCCCTGCAACAATGAGAAAACGCCATTGGGCATTCCCGTTTTTTCAGCAGCGTTTAAAATAGCTTGACCGACCAATTCACAAGTGGAAGGATGCGCAGGGTGCGCTTTGAAAACCACTGGGCAACCCGCTGCCAATGCCGAAACCGTATCCCCACCTGCCGTCGAAAATGCCAGCGGAAAATTACTTGCACCAAATACCGCTACAACCCCCAAAGGCATCTGCATCTGGCGAATATCTGATTTGGGTAAAGGCTGTCTGTCAGGTTGTGCGCGGTCAATTCGCGCATTGACCCATTCGCCCCCCCTCAGTAATTGGGCGAAAAGACGTAACTGCCCCATCGTTCTGCCGCGCTCGCCAATCAATCGTGGCTCAGGCAAGGCAGTTTCTGACATCGCTGTTTGTATCAAAACATCACCCAAATTGAGTATTTCATCCGCTATGGTTTCTAAAAAAATAGCTCGTTCAATATCTGTTTTTTGACGATAAACGTCAAATGCTCGCTCTGCCAATTCAACAGCTTCTGCGATTTCGTCATCTGTTGCTTCATAAAAAGCCGTTGTTTCCAATGGCTCGTTTGTTTTAGGATTGAATGCAAAAAACACCACTTCTCCCCTATTGGATTGTTGATTACCTATGAGTTGTTTGCCTGAAATATTCATTATTTAAGTTTATAAGTATTTAATTATCCAAGTAAAAAAGTATTTACTTGAATAATTTATAAATTAAAAGATTATAAATCAATGAATTACTAATTCATTATTAAAATTCTACAATATTTTTCAACGTCCCAATATGGTCAATAGAGATAAAAATTTCATCCCCACCTTGCAGTGTAAATGGATAATCTGGTACAATACACGTTCCTGTCATCAAAAACACTCCTTGCGGAAAAGAACATTCACGGGTCAAAAATTCTACCAATTCTGAATGACTGCGTTTCATTTGCGAAATCTGCGTGTCGCCCTCAAAAACCTTTTTTCCACCACGATGAATTTCCATGCGAATAACCGAATCTAAGGGAATTGGGGCTTTCGGTACATACAAACAAGGGCCTAAACCTGCACACTTATCATACACTTTCGCTTGTGGCAAATACAAAGGATTTTCACCTTCAATACTACGTGAACTCATATCATTGCCAATCGTGTAACCAACAATTTTGTTTGATGAAGTCACAAACAAAGTCAACTCGGGCTCAGGCACATCCCATGTCGAGTCTTTCCTAATTTTTACGCCCCCCTCAGTACCTACTGCTCTAACAGCCGTTCCTTTGAAGAAAATTTCAGGCCGTTCGGCATCGTACACTTTATCATAAAAAGTATCACCGCCAGACTCTTTTGATTCCTCCATACGAGCTACTTTACTACGTAAATAAGTAACTCCTGCTGCCCAAATCTCTTGGCTTTGAATAGGTGGAAGTATTTTTTGTTTTTCAAACCATTGACTATCAGTTTTTTGCATGGCTTGTATCTCATTTTTCAACCAATCATACAAATTATCACGATTGATAAAATCATCCCAATCTGAACGGTCGAAATAGTAAAAAGAACCACTTATATCGGATTCGACTGCAATCCCCTTTTCTAATTTATAGATTTTCATAAGCTTAAATTTTAATTTTTATTTTACAACCGTAAAGAAAGAAAAAAGCGATTGAACACCCCTCAGTATCCAATCGCTTTTTCACATTTTTATAAGATTTTTTGAAACCCTAATTTGATTTTTTATTCAAATCAGCAACTACTTTCTCCACAAACTGACTATCAACACCCGCTAAAAAAGCTATTTTTTCATTAGAAAAATCAGTATTTTTCAAAAGATTGAGAACGAAATTGAACTTATTTTGGTAGTCTGTCTCTGACCTACCCTTTTCAATTCCTTTTTGGATGCCTGTTTCGAGACCCTTTTCGAGACCTTGTTCATAAAGGTAATCTGTTTCTATATTATATGTGATTGGCATTTCTTCTGTTATTTTTATCGTTAAATTTTCTATTTTTCTTAAACGAGAGAATGTGATGAGTTGATTAAAATATCGTGTCAATTCTGCTTCGTTTTGGCTCAAAGTTTTAAGCCTCTGGACTATCAAACGCAAAATGCTTTCAGCTTGCTCAGGTGGATAATTCGCCAAAACTGCCAGTAAAACCACATCTGGTACTTGCGAACTCAACAATTCAATCGGATTGAAAACATGAACATTTACCAATTCAAAACCCGTAAAAACCTCTTCTGGTTTGAGTTGTGTACGCATTTTAGGCGTTTTTGTCCCCAAATATATGACAACATGGCGAATAGGCAGTTTCATCCGACGCAAACCCATGCCATGATATTCGCCCACTCGATAAATCATGTCAAGTGGGTCTTTAGTTTCAAATTCTAAATGTAGAATGAATTTCTCACCTTCTTCAGGTATGATTTCATAGAAAAAATCCATCTCACGCTCAATGGTGGTTTGCATTTTTTCCTTTAATGGGCGAAATTCTTTAATTTTCAGGCCCAAACGCTGCTCTACTAATGTCAAAAAAACCTTTTCGCTGACTTCTTTGAAAATTTTATCGAAAAGGTTGCCTTCTTGTTTGCTAATTTTGTGTGCTTGTTTTTTTGCCATGTAAATTTAATCCGTTTTCTGATAATATGTACAAGAATCTTTTCTCACAAGAAATTTTGTCATAAAATAACGTCTATTTTCTCAATTTATTGAAATATTTGCCCGCTCTATGATACATAAAGTTTAGAGATATAAATTTTTACCACCTCAGTATTTTTGAGATAGATTGGGTCAAGTAACGATAGTTGGTTATATCTCAGGAGCTTTTAAAGTATTGTAAATCAACTTTTAATAGCTACGAATCAATTTAAAATACCATCATCTGTAAAACCTTTTAGTTTCTGCACACAACCGCTTGTATATGAATTTGAAACAAGAACTCGAACAACTATTGCCACCCGACCGAGTCAAAACTCGCCTTGTCGAACGTTATGCTTTTGCCAGCGATGCCAGCCACTATTATCTCGTGCCAAAAGCGGTTGTGCAACCCGTAAACATCGAAGAAGTGCAACGAATGTTTCATTTTTCACACCAAAAACAGTTGCCTTTGACCTTCCGAGCAGGGGGAACAAGTTTGTCGGGTCAAGCCGTGACGGATGGTATTTTAGTGGATTTGAGTCGCTATTGGCGAAACATCAAGGTCGAAAACACAGGCGAAACAGTCCGTATTGAGCCCGCTGTCATTGGCGCACATGTTAATATTGCCCTCAAAAAGTATGGTCGAAAAATGGGACCCGACCCTGCTTCAATCGGCGCAGCGATGATGGGTGGCATTTTGTCGAACAACGCGAGCGGTATGTGTTGTGGTGTGCATCACAATAGTTACCATACTTTAAAATCAATAACTTTTGTATTACCTAATGGCTTGGTTTTCAATACAGAAAAACAAAAAGATTATGGACGTTTTGAAAATGAAGCCTCTGATATTGCACAAGGAATTAAAAAAATAAGAGAGGATATTTTAGAAAAATCTGCCCTCGTGAGTCGTATTCGGCAAAAATATCGGCAAAAAAACACGACAGGTTATGGCCTCAATGCTTTTTTGGATTTCAATCACCCACTGGATATTTTGGCTCACTTGCTGATTGGTGGCGAAGGCACTTTGGGCTTTATTGCGGAAGCTGTTTTGAAAACGATACCCGACTTACCGCATAAATTGACGGGGATGCTTTATTTTGATACACCAGAAGCCGCTTGCGATGCCATTCCAGCACTGATTTCGACAGGCGCAGAGGCATTAGAGTTTATGGACAGGGCTTCGCTCCGTTCGGTTGAAGACATGAAAGGTGTGCCTGATTTTGTTAAAACGCTGCCTCTCCATGCTGCTGCTATTTTGTGTGAATTTCAGTCCGATACTGAGGGGGGGCTTTTGGAAAAATGGCAAATGAGTCAAAAAATTATTCAAGATTTGCCACTTATTGTAGAACCTAATTTTACGCAAAATGCTGATGAACAAGCTATTATGTGGAAAATCCGCAAAGGTATGTACCCCTCAGTAGCCAGTGTCAGAGCCAGTGGGACGGCAGCGATGTTGGAAGATTTGGCCTTTCCAGTTGAAAAATTGGGGGCTGCGATTGTAGATGTACAAGGTCTTTTTGGAAAATATGGTTACGAAAACGGTATTATTTTCGGTCACGCCAAAGATGGCAATTTACATTTTTGTATCTCCCAAAGTTTTGCAACAGATGCTGAAATTGCTCGATTCAAAGCATTTTCTCACGATCTTTTTGAGTTGGTATTAAAAAAATATGATGGGGCATTGAAAGCTGAACACGGCACAGGTCGCGCTGTTGCACCCTATGTCGAAGCAGAATGGGGTACTGAGGGGTATCAGATTATGAAAAGGCTAAAACAATTGGTTGACCCTCATAACTTATTGAATACCAATGTTATTATTTCGGAAGATAAAAATATTGACCTACAAAATCTGAAAATCATGCCTGTGGTGGAGAGTGAAGTGGATAAGTGTATCGAATGTGGTTTTTGTGAATCTCGCTGCCCAAGTCGTGATTTTACATTGACTCCACGCCAACGTATCGGCATCAGACGCGCTGTGCAACGGTTAAAATCGGAGGGAAAAACTTCGGTAGTAAATGAAATTAATAAAGATTATCAATTTTATGGCATGAATACATGCGCTGTTGATGGCATGTGTGCTACTGACTGTCCTGTTGATATCAACACAGGCGAACTCATCAAACGATTAAGGCGCGAAAATCACTCGGAATCAGCGAATAAAATGGCACTTCGTGTAGCAAAAAACTTTAAGGTTTTGGAAAATACAGCTCGTTTTGCAGTCGGTTCGGGTTTGCTGATGAATCGGTTTTTAGGAAAAAATACGATGAAAACCATCACTGAAACTGTTCGCTATGTCGTACCCAGTTTCCCACTTTGGTCTAATTTTATGTCAAAACCACCTGTTTTACAGACACAAATTGAACCTAAACAGGAAAAAGCCAGCATTACTTTTATCTATTTCCCAAGTTGTATCAACCGCATGATGGGCGGTGATATTTTGACCACTTTCCAAAATGTTTGCCTCAAGGCTCATATCAATTTGATAGTTCCGACAGATATAAAAGGCAGTTGTTGTGGTCAAATTTTTTCATCTAAAGGTTTTGCGGATGCCTACAAATTCACTGTTAATCAAACATTTACAAAAATATGGCAAGATACTGAGGGGGGTAAATTTGGTGTTGTCATGGATGTAACAAGTTGTACACAGTCACTTCGGTCAAGCTATCCTTACTTATCGGACGAAAATAAACAACGATTTGAACAATTGGCGATTTATGATTCGATTGATTTTGCCGCTGATGTTCTCATCCCTCGTTTGAATATTGTGAAAAAGAAAGATAAGATTGTTTTTCACCCTGTGTGTTCTGTTCACAAAATGACCGATTTTATGGTCAAACTACAATCAATTGGTCGTGCCTGCTCCCACGAAGCCGTTTTTCCAAGTTTTGCCAATTGTTGTGGTATGGCTGGCGATAGAGGTTTTTACTATCCCAATCTGACAGAAAAAGCCACCGCACGGGAGGCTGCCGAGGTGAAAATGCAAGAATTTGATGGTTATTATTCTTCTGGAAAAACCTGTGAGATGGCTCTCTCGGAAGCTGTTGGCAAAAGTTATGAATCTATTTTGAAGTTACTTGAAGAGGCAAGTATTTAAGTGAAAACTTATCAGAGTATTTACTTCTGTAAGTATGTACTTATAGGATTAGATAATATTTGTCATAAAAAATTAATAATCAAATAAATATAGATTTAGGAGAATTTACTCTCCTAAATCTATTTAGTAAAAATTATAATTTCCAACCTTCGCGATACTCTCTTTTCACGAATTGGTTGGCTTCCTCGAAGTTTGTAATTTTCATGTTTGTACCATCCCAAAGTAGCTTTTTACGACCCGGATAATCGAATGCTGTCGTACTACCTGTGCGTGGTTTGCGCAAACCATAGCTGCGAATGGCCAAATTACCCATCAAAACGGTCTCTGTCAAAGGACCAGAATAGTCAAACGACGAAGTCAAAGCTTTGTGTTTGTCGCTGTTGAATCCCGCTTTACATGCTTCTGTCCAAGCAATTTGATGCCCGTGTTCAGGCAAGGTTTTTACTGAGGGGTCAGGTTTTGGCATCTCTATTTTTTCACCATTTTTCTTGAAAACTTTTGGATAAAGACCGTAAGTGCCGCATATCATTACCCCTTTTGTACCAATCAACATTGCGCCATTTGAGCCGTCGAGGTCGCCCATGATTTCATCCGCAGGCACCCATTGAGGGTGGAACGGACGCAAACCACCGTCTGTCCATGTCATTGTGACATCTGATTTGTTCTTTTTGGTTGCCGCAAACTTCAATTGGACGTTTGAAGACGGCGGACAACCTTCAGGAATGTATTCTGGAGTCCAATCCTTTAAAAACACCGAACCTACGCTGCATTCAACTTCGGTCGGGTAGCCCAAACCCAATACACGATATGGAGGGTCCATCAAGTGGCAACCCATGTCGCCGAGTGCGCCTGTACCGAAATTCCACCAACCGCGCCACTTAAAAGGATGATAACCAGGGTGATAATCTACCATAGAAGCTGGCCCGATCCACGAATCCCAATCTAAATCTTGAGGTTTTTCATGTTTGCCTGTGGGTACAGGAATACCTTGAGGCCAAACGGGGCGGTTCGTCCAAACATTCACTGTATGCACCTTCCCGATGAGTCCTTTGTCAAACCATTCAACCATCTGATGCACACCTTTATTCGATGCACCTTGATTGCCCATTTGAGACACAATTTTGTATTTTCGTGCAGCCTCAGTGAGTGTTCTTGCTTCGAAAATATTGTGTGTCAATGGCTTCTGTACATATACATGTTTACCGAGTTGCATAGCAGCCATAGCAATTGTTGCATGTGTGTGGTCAGGCGTCGAGATTGTGACAGCATCAATATCCTTTGACATCTTATCAAACATAGTACGGAAATCGCGGAATTTTTGCGCATTGGGAAATTTATTAATAGCTGTTGCCGCTCTACTCCAGTCCACATCTGACAATGCAACCACATTGTTTGAACCATCATTCCAAGCATTGATAATGTCAGATTGACCTTTGCCACCTGCACCTACTGCTGCAATATTGAGTTTATCACTCGGGGCTGTGTAGCCTCTACCAAGTACATGACGGGGAACTATAAAAAAACCGCCCGCTGCAATTGCTGTGTTTTTAATAAAATCACGCCGTTTAATTGCCATAATCTTTGTTTAAGTTGGTGAATAATTAATTTTATACTTAAGAAAGTAAATACTCATGCACTTAATTGAGTATTTACTTATCTAATTTTTTGATTTCTCCATTGATTTTTGCCACACAATTTCGATAATCTTGTTCTAAAAAAGCAAATTTTTCGCTGTGTTGCCGTTTAATTGCCTGAATAACCATGCCCCTCAGTATCGGGTCTTGTCGGTAATCTTCTACGGTCAGTTTTTCATAAAATACGCCCTTGAGACCAAAGTAACTCTTATTTTCTTCATTTACAATCTGAATGGCAAGGGTTGTTGCTTCAGGGTTTTCGACAGTAATTTTACGAATTATTTCATTGACTTGCGCATTATAATCGGCTGATAAATCCTCTAATTGTTTTTTAAACTCCAGTTTTTTACGCTCAATTTCCCGTCGTGCTCTTTGTCTTTTTTCGATTTCAAAAGCTTTGCTTGAGTAACGGTTTTTGACAGCATTAATAAAAAAGCCAGCAATATTCTCTTTGATTTTGCCTCCTTTTTCTTCCCAAAGAGTATAAGCCAATCCGTCTCTTACGGCTTCTTCAGGTTGTGTTTCAATTAGTAGTTGCAGAACCTCATGACTAATATTCCAACCTTTAACCATTGGAAATACCTCCTCGAACAAAGAGGAATTAAATCTAACTTCTTCAAAATCAATGGTTTCTGCAGTAAAAGAGTTAGGTTTTACTGAGGGGGGTGTTTTAGAAATCGAATGAACGTTATTTTTTTCAACACTCGGGGTATCGAAGTCTAATTCCACCTGTGAAACCTTTTTTTTCGCTTTCAATGCTTTCATAGGTGCATTGGGTTCAATGTGAAAAATAAGCGTTACAACAGCTTTTCCATCCTTAATTTCCTCATAAACAAAGCGAATATCAGTAAATTCTTCCAAATCTTTTTGAGCTTTATCAATCACACGTTGCTTGAAGTTGGCATATAACTTATATTCTTTGTTTATACCTAAAATTTCTTTCAATTCAGTTACATTAAATGTACGTGTTCTCAATTTTTCATATTGCTTCAACAATTCATAAATGCGAATAGAATATGTACTGGGTAATTTCAGAATATTGCGCACATCATAGACCAGAAAACGTTCTTTCAGTTCCAACAAATAAGGTTTCATCTCTGGATGAAATGAAACTTGTATAAACTTCCCATCATCGTCATAAAGTGATGTTCGAAGTCCTGCAACAACGGGTGTTTGAAATTTTTGAGCTGATTTTGGCTCTGTTTTATTGATGATAGTTACGATTTTGCGCATCAGTTTTTCAGCCCCTTCCCGCAAAAAACGATACGAGTTTTTATCGTTTTCAAGCGAATAATCCTTAATAAACTCTTTCAAATAGATTTTATAATCCTTAAAATCGCCATCATCAATTTCAATCATCGTTATCATTTTACTGAACACACGCATTTCCCAAATATCAAATTTGTAGCGCGCTTCAACCAAGTCATTCGACTTTTTGATGAGCTTTACACGATCATTCCGCTTTTTTTTTCGTACTACTACTTTTGTCATACCCCTAAATTCGTTATAGTTTCTAAAACTCAACCCTAAATTTGTTATGGTTGTACTCCCTAAATTCGTTATAGTTGCGAAAGTAATTGATTCTCAATTAATTCCAAAAAATGAACCCCTAAATTTGTTATAAATGACCCCTAAATTTGTTATAGTGTAACCCTAAATTCGTTATACATCAACCCTAAATTTGTTATAAATGACCCCTAAATTTGTTATAAATAGAGGTTGTATGTACTGATAATCAAATAGTTAGAAAAAATATCGGCTCTCGGAAACAATTATAAAAACATAGTTATTAAAAGAATTACAACATACAAAAGATGCTGTTGTATTTTTTAAGAGAAAAGAATAATTAAATAGTGTAGTAAGTATGTACTTATTTATGTGTTTAATGATTGCACCAGTTTTTTGCTATTTTGACCGAAAAGCCTTGTTTTTCTCAAAAATTAACGCTTTTCGGTCAAAATAGACAAACCGAACGACGGTAAAAAGTGGTTTAAGATATTTCTTGCAAATCTTTATCAATCAAAGCCACTACATATTGCATGATGGTTTGGTCGGTATCTACTATTTTTTTCTTCAACTTGCGGTGCATATCTTTCGGAATATCAATCGAAAGGCGCGTTTTTGGCTCGTCCGCGGCTTTTTCAGGCATCATCAACGGCTCAATTACTGAGGGGGTCGCTTTAGCTGTTGTGAGTTGTTGAAATGCTTGCTCGACTTGTTCGGGTGAAAGTTCTGTACTTGCTTTCGCTTTTTCACTTTGCAATTTGCCAGAGAGTAAACTTTTTTTTGCCATGTTTTTTATTTTATCATTGTTTTTTATTTACTTAATTAAGTATATACTTTGATAAGTTTTTACTTATTTACTTTTATTCTACTATAATTTGCTATTTTTTCATGATTTTCTCCAATTCATCCGCCAAACAAGACATTTCCTCTTTCGCTTTTTTGTCTTTATATTCAATCACGCCCCTACCCTGTGGCATAGATTCCCGATAGGCAATGCGTGTGCCTAAAGTCGAAGAAAGTACAGGAATATCGAAACCTTTGAGGACTTCAATGGCTTCTTTGTCTAAGTTCAAATTTTCGTTGAACTTGTTGAGCAACACATAGGCGGAGACGGTTGCACCCATACTTTCCTTCGCCGACCGAGCCTCTTCATAGCCCGAAACGAATTTTTCGAGCGTCCAAATGTCCGCAATGCTGGGTAAAATGGGCAATATGACAAGGTCACTCAAGATAATGGCGCGGGTCGAAAGCTCAAATAAAGCAGGTGTGCCATCAATAAAAATCAGGTCAAACTCTTTTTTTAAGGCCAAAACGCGTTTGGACAACTCATCATTTTTGACAGCAAATGCGACCACTTTGGTTAAATCGTCGGCGCGCTCAGCCGCCCATTTTGTCGAGGTTTGGAGTTCGTAGTCGGTGTCAACGATGCAGGTCTTGTAGCCTTTGTGAGCAAAACACACAGCTAAGTTTTGAGTGATGGTACTCTTGCCTACGCCACCTTTCATGTTTGTAATTGAAATAATCATAACTTAATGGTTTGATTGTCAGATATTTATCGAGAAAATAATTAAATACTTATCTAATCAAATAATGATAAACGTGTTTCCTTAGGGCTGTGGCAAAGTTGCAAAAAGTATTTGAGGTTTTACGTATTTGCTTATGTAATTTTTTGATTTTCTAAGTTAATAAGTTTTTACTTATTTAAGTATTTGAGTTTTTTGAAATAATCTTCCGTATCAAGAAATAAAAATCTAACTTTCTGCCTCGAATTACTGAGGGAGTAAATTCTTTATCCAAGATTTCGATTAAAAAAAGAAAATATGGAAAGGCAACTGACAGATTTGTATGATGATACCATTTTAGCTCACAATAAAACACCTGTGAGCTACGAAAAACGGTTGACAGCACAACACATTGTCGAAGCATATAATCCGCTGTGTGGCGACAAATTCAAGCTATTTTTTGATATTGCAGATGGACAAATTCAACAAATAAGTTTTCATGGTTATGGATGTGCCGTGTCGAAAGCAGCGACCTCTGTTTTGGTGAAACGATTGGAAGGGTTGACAATGGGCGATGCTTGGGCTGACGTGACAAATTATTTGAAAAAACTGACAACGGAAACTGCCGAAATGATGCAATTGAACGATGCAGAATTGCGCTCTTTCGAGATTGTACGACAATTTCCTGAGCGTCTGGCATGTGCTACACTGAGTTGGGAGGCGATGAATAATTTTTTTATAAACGTTGAAAAAAAATAGATGTGATGGCAAAAGTCAATTTTACTGCAGCTTTAAAACGCTTTTATCCGACACTTGAACCAATGGTGGTAGAAGGAAACAGTGTTGCCGAAATCTTGGCTGTACTAGAAAAAAAACATACAGGTCTGACAGATTATCTTGTTGATGAACATGGTGAATTGAGGCAGCACATCAATATTTTCATCGGTGACCAAATGCTAACAGACCGAACCAATTTATCTGATGAGGTGCGAGAGCGTGATGAGGTTTTAATTTTTCAAGCACTTTCAGGCGGTTAATGATCTAATGCTTTACGTTAATACTTATATACTTTTTTAAGTAAAAAATCACTTACTTATATAATTAAAGTCTGAAATAATGGCAGAACCACTCAAAAATATATACAACGACGCTTTTTTTGATAGTTTTTTGGCTGATTTACCTGAAATAGACCCTTCTGTATTTCGGACTAAAATCTATGAAGATGATTGGGAAAATAAAGAATTGAAGCAGCGAATGCGACATATTGCACTTGTATTGGGCGATTTGCTACCTAAAAGCTATGCAGAAGCCACTTCGATTATCTGTCAATTTGTGGAGCGTGCAAGCGCAAAACAGCGCAGTGAGATGAATTTTGAGTATATGTTTTTGCCCGATTTTATCGAGATTTTTGGGATTGATGATTTTGAAACTTCAGTGAAAACAATGACCCAAGTGACGCAGTTCACAAGTTGTGAGTTTGCTGTACGCCCATTTTTGATTCGTTATCCCGACGAAATGATGCAGCAAATGTACGATTGGGCAATTCACAGTCACGCTATGGTGCGTCGTTTGGCAAGTGAGGGTACGCGACCACGTTTGCCGTGGGCAATGGCAGTGCCGAGTTTGAAACGAGATCCAACGCCGATTTTGCCGATTTTGGAAAAACTAAAATCCGATGAATCAGAGACAGTTAGACGGAGTGTGGCGAACAATCTGAACGATATTGCCAAAGATTTTCCCGAAACGGTGATAGAATTGACTGAAAAATGGCGAGGTGAATCGAAAGAAGTGGATTGGGTGATACGGCACGGCAGCCGTACTTTGCTCAAACGGGCAAATCCGACTGTATTAAAAAACTTTGGGCTTGATAGTTCTATTCCTGTTGAAATATTGAATTTTGAACTCAATAAATCAGAAATCGCAATTGGCGACACACTTAATTTTTCCTTTTTGGTCAAAAATATTTCTGCCAAAGAATCCCCAAATGATTCTGAGAAGGAATACAAATTGCGTTTAGAATATGCTATTGACTATGTAAAAAGCAACGGAAAAATTTCTCGAAAAGTATTTCAAATACTGGAAAAGACAATTGGAGGAGTGCAAGTTTTGTCATTTCAACGAAAACAAAGTTTCAAAGATATGACCACTCGCAAACATCAAGAAGGTCAGCATGGTATTGCCATTTTGGTTAATGGTCAAGAAAAAGCGTATTTAAGTTTTTACGTAAGTAAGTAAATAATCTATTGAGCCTTATACTTCCATAAGTTTTTGAGTAAATACTTATTTAAGTTTTAAGTTCCAATAAATTGATTATCAAATATTTATGGACTAATACAAATTATGAAACTCTTATTAGGTACTGCCAAAGGTTTGGTTGTTTATGAAAAAAAAGAAAAAAATTGGCAGATTGAGTCGGTACACTTCATAGGATTTCCTGTCTCTATGGTTTATGTTGACAAACGAACGAATACATGGTGGGCAGGTACTCCGCATCGGCACTGGGGGCAAAAACTGCACCGTTCGACAGATGGCGGCAATACTTGGCAGCAAGTCGCTGCTCCAAGATACCCCTCAGTAGCAGCACTGAAAAATGGTAAACAAGCCTCCTTGAAGTTGATTTGGTGTATGGCACAAGCAGGAGACGACAGACCCAACGAATTGTGGTTGGGAACAGAACCTGGTGGACTTTTTCACTCAAAAGACAATGGCGATACATGGACTTTGGTCCAAAGCCTTTGGCAGCATCGTTTGAGCAGTGATTTGTGGTTTGGAGCAGGCAAAGACGAACCTTTTATACATTCGATAGTGGTTGACCCGCGAGATAGTAACCATGTTTATATTGCCGTTAGTTGCGCGGGCGTTTATGAGACAAAAGATGGTGGACAGACTTGGTCGCCACGAAATACAGGGTTGAAAGCGACCTACTTGCCCAATCCAGATGTCGAAGTTGGGCATGACCCGCACCTTTTATTGGCTTGTACAGCAGACCCCTCAGTATTATGGCAACAAAATCATTGCGGCATTTTTCGGTCAATCAACGATGGCGCGTTGTGGGACGATGTGACCGACAAAAATGGTATCGCTGATTATGGCTTCGCTTTAGCCATTGACCATGAAAATCCGCAAAGAGCATGGGTCATTCCAGCCAAAAGTGATGAGCTACGTGTACCACACGATTTAGCTCTGTGTGTGTGTAGGACAGAAGACGGTGGACAAACTTGGCGACAATTGCGCAATGGCTTACCTCAAAATCACATTTTTGACATCGTTTTTCGCCATTCCTTTCATAACTTGGGTGATATTTTAGCTTTTGGGACAACAACAGGCAATTTATACTTATCTGAAAATGGTGGCGATGATTGGCAATGTTTGAGTAATTATTTGGCTCGGATTGACTCGGTTTTATTTCTACCATGATATAAGTTTTTAATTATGAGAGTAAATAAGTAAATACTTTTTTGAGTAAACCAATCTTTTAAGTAAAGAATTAAATAAGTATGAAAGAATATATTGATCAAATTGACCAGTTTTTAGCTAAAAATAAACGTTTTGCGGTAGCAACCGTCATTCAAACATGGGGTTCTGCACCGAGACCTGTTGGTTCGACGATGATTGTCTCGGAGGACTTGGAAATGTGGGGTTCGGTTTCTGGTGGTTGCGTTGAAGGGGCTATTTTGAAAGCCGTACCAAATGTTTTGAAAAACAATAAACCTCTGCGGTTGGGTTTTGGTGTCACCGATGAGGAAGCTTGGGCAGTGGGTTTGAGTTGTGGCGGACAAATTCAAGTTTTTATTGAACCGTTTTTGGGTTTGAATGAACAAAAAAAATGGGATATACTGAGGGGGGGGATTTTAGAAAATCGAGGCGCGGTTCTGTTGACTCATCTGAACGATGAGCAAAACGAACACATCTTGGTCTTACCCAATGGCGAGACGATGGGGGAGAGAACGAGTGATTTTTTGGCTCAAAATGCTTTGCGGGCTTATTCGGAGCGTAAAACCCAGACCCTCGAAACGCCTGAGGGTGAACAGTGGTTCGTACAAGTGTTTCCGCCTAAACCCAAATTGGTCGTTGTCGGGGCGGCACACATCGCGGTTGACTTGGTGCATTTGGCGCAATACTTTGGTTTTGAGACGATTGTAATTGATCCTCGCGGTATTTTTGCTGAAAAAACACAATTTTCAACACCGCCAGACCAACTTTTTGTGGATTGGCCTGCTGAAGTTTTACCCGATATGACACTTGACGCTTACACTTTTGCCGTGATGTTGACGCATGATCCCAAAATTGATGACCAAGCCTTGCATATATTGTTGACCTCAAATGTGGCATATATTGGTGCATTGGGCAGCAAAAAAACGCATGAAAAACGTGTAAAACGACTGATACAAGCAGGTTTTTCAGATACATTGATAGCAAAAATTCATGCTCCGATAGGTGTGAATATTCAGGCAAAGTCTGCTCGCGAAATTGCGCTGAGTATTGTTGGAGAGTTGATTAAGGTTAAAAATCAGTTTTTATGATAACAGTTGAACAGGCGACCCAGATTATTCTTGAAAATGCTCAATATACTGAGGGGGTGAATGTGCCGTTGATGCAGTCTTTGGGGCGTATTTTGAGAGAAGATATTGTAGCGGACAGGGATTTTCCGCCTTTCGACCGTGTGACGATGGATGGTATTGCACTGGATTTTGCTGCATTCGAGAGTGGACAACGGGCATTTCGGATCGAAAACGTGCAAGCTGCAGGCAAACCACAATTGACGCTGCAAAATTCTGAAAACTGTATCGAAGTGATGACAGGGGCGATGTTACCGATGGGAACAGATGTGGTGGTGCGCTACGAAGACGTGAAAATTAGAGATGGTGTGGCGACGATTGCAATTGACTATTTGGGTTTTCGGCAGAATATTCACCACAAAGGCATAGACCGCACGCAAGGTGATGTGATTTTGCAAAAAGGTATCAAAATTTCGGCTGCCGAAATAGCGACTTTGGCGACAGTTGGCAAAACACAAGTGAAGGTGAGTGCTGTGCCCAAAGTAGCGATTGTGTCAACGGGCGACGAATTGGTGGAAGTGAGCGATGTCCCATTGCCTTATCAAATTCGACGGTCGAATGTGTTTGCAGTGTCTTCGCTCTTGAGGGAACAGTTTGGCATAGAGGCAGAATTATACCATTTTGTAGATGATGAATCTGCGATTAGAAAAGGTTTGCAGACAATTTTGATAGATAGTGATGTGGTTATTTTGAGCGGTGCTGTGTCCGAAGGCAAATACGATTTTGTGCCGAAAGTTTTGGCAGAATTGCAGGTTGAAAAATTATTTCATAAAGTTTCACAACGCCCTGGAAAGCCGTTTTGGTTCGGTCGAACAGAAAGGTCGGTGATTTTTGCTTTGCCTGGGAATCCTGTTTCGGCCTTTATGTGTGCCTGTCGGTATATTTTGCCTTTTGTGCGGCAACAACTTGCGACCAATTCGGTTTTGGATATGAGTGCTCGATTGGCAACGGATATTGTTTTTAAACCCGATTTGACTTATTTCTTGCCTGTAAAAATTCAAAATACTGAGGGGGGACTTCTGGCGTTACCAAGTGAAGGGCATGGCTCAGGAGATTTGGCAAATTTGAATGAAGCTGATGGTTTTTTAGAATTGCCAAAAAATAAGACCGTTTTTAAAGCTGGTGAAGTGTTTTCTTTGTTTTTATACCGATAAGTATTTGATTAAATGTTTAAATAAGTGGATACTTATGTACTTTTATCATTAAAAAATTAAAAACTTATGAATAAAATACTAACTTTTGCTCTGCTCTGTATGGGGATATACGTTGCGAATGCTCAAAAGTCCAAATTTGAATGGGGTTTTGAAACGGGATTTAATGTGTCAAAAATTCAAAAATATGAATGGCAACGGACAGATGTGCCACTTGACGACGAAAAATGGTTAGAAGGCGTTCAGTTCGCATTGAATGGGCGTTATCGGCTGTCGTCGCATTGGGCGATGAGTGTGGCGGTGCAAGCGATTCAGAAGGGATGGAAGGGGCAAACTGATGTAAGTACAGGGCCAGATAATTTAGGCATGACACCACGAGAAATCGAGCTTTATTATACCCGACTTTACAATAGATTGAGTACGCCGCAGAAAAACAGGCTTTCTTATTTGTCTGTACCCCTCAGTCTAGAGTACCGTTTTTGGGAGGATAGACTTTATGCACAAGCAGGGGGTTATTGGGCTTTGGTGATTTCTTCGCCGTGGGAAGCGATACAAAAAACGCATGAATGGGGTGCAAATATGGGTTTTGGCTATCGCCAAGTTATGAACAAACATTGGACATTTAGCTGTGGCACGGTTTATCAACATGGTTTTTCGGATATTTATAATTCATTTGGCAACCCGAATACTTTGCCTGAATTGGCGCGGGGCAATCGGACTCTGGCGGCTAATATGGGGTTGAGTTTTAGAAAATAATGGACTAAAATTTGAAAATGTGAGACAAAAAACTATTCGTTGATAATAAGAATTACTTTTTCAATTAAGGTTTTTGTTTCAATAGATAAAAGCTCAATACTTTCAATGTCTGAAAATGAAGTTATTAATGAGGGTTTGACTACTTCATTATCTTTTAATTTAACAAGCCAAATACTACCTGCCCAAATCGTCTCTATATCATCTATTTCTATAATGCCATTGAAACCACATTTTATAGGTTGACCTTTTTGAGAGCCTAATGGAATGATAAAGGTTGAAAGAAAACTTTGCAGATTAGGTTCATCGGTTTGTTCAGTTGCTTGATAACCTTTTAATAAAACATAGTTTTTATAACCTTTACTCAACTCAAAATAGCAGAGTTGATGGTTTTTTTCATAATCGTATTTAAAAAAAGAAGTTCTCAAAATCGTGCGATAGATTTCATCTATTGCTAGTGAAGATATCGAAATCAGATTATCTACGCGATTAAAACAGGCATAATTTCCGATTATGTTAACCAAATGGTTAGGATGAAGGCTACTTGGTAAAACCTCGAGTAATTGACTTTGTGCTAAGACATCACTTTGGAAACGATGTCGTTGGAGCATTAAATAGCGTTTGACTTTATTTACTTCATTTTCATTATTTTCGGCAAATGTTTTTTCTAAAAGAACGACTTCAATGGCAGATGTATAGTGTTTGGGATATGATGATATGCTGACATAGGCAACTCTAAAATATTGTGTTTCTTTCATTCGGCGGCTATCTACTTTCCCTACAAATTTGAACCAATTTTCGTTATTATCGCCACTAACGATTTTCAAGTCCATAAAAAAACGTTCGCCAACTATGTGAAATACACCTTCCGAATATTCCTTATTTCTGTAAAATCCCATACCTGTCGCTGTTCCTTCGGTATCAGAAGTAAAGGTCAGGGTAATTTCACCTTTATCCCAAATATCGTAACGAATATGGCTAAAAAAATAGGCTTTATAACATTTTGTGATGGGTTTTTGTGATTCTATATCTAAACCTATATAAAGTCTGTAAGCATATAGCAAATCTGAATCAATTGTAATTGATTGATTCCCTTTTTTAAATTCCTCTGAATATTTCCGATAAAGGGTATTGTAAGGATTAATTGTATTGATATTTCTCTTTTCTAAATACAATTTTACTGAGGGGGTGTTGTGCCACATATCCCATGCAATGGAATATCGTTCGTTAATAGCGTCAAAGCTATTGTCGGTATTGGGATAGGTTTCAGATACGGACAACTTAGAAATGCCATTTTGATCCAGCATTTCACGATGTTTTTTATGGACTTTGTTGTAAAGTTCTTCAAATTCCTTTCGAGTCAATTTGGTTTTAGCCATGTTTGTTAGTCGTTAAATAATTCCGATTTTTCCTGTAAAATTCCAGAAATTTCTGGAAAAAGAAGTAATGATATTGGGATTAACTTGTTTTTTTTTCCCTAATTATTAGGTTCACCTTTGCATTGTTAAAATTATTTCACTCATTTTTAAAATAAGTTTATGATGAAAAAAACAATGCTGATGTTATCAATTCTATTTTTTTTTAGTTGCAATTCAGATGGAAATTTTGACCCAATCGGTGAATGGTATATTAAAGAGGCTGATCTGGATATTGATATTGGTGGAAACTCTCTATCAGAAGAAGGTAAGCAAACCTTAACGATTTTCATGAGCACATACAAAAATTCAATTATTGAAGAAATGAAACGAAAAGGAAAGCTCGAATTTTTTGCAGACAAGACCTATAAAGCTGTATTTTCAGAAGATACAGATACGGGTAAGTATAGTGTAATTAATGATGGTCATACTATTTCTACAACCTCAGACACAGACAAAAAAACGGATTTAATGGCTGTGGAAGAAGAGGCAACTGACAAAACCAGGCTACTCATTTTTCAAATGCCTTTAAATGAATTGACGGAAATGAAGCATATCGAAAAAACAGAGTATGGCGATATTGAAGTAGGTGTTAAAAGGTTGAAAATCATATTTGTAAAAAAGGTAAAAAACAATAATTTTTAATTTAAAAATATTATAAATCATGAAAACATCTATTGTTTTTCTAATGATACTTGTTTCAATAGAAACCATTGACGCACAACGCATACGATTTAAAATTCCTGTAAATTTCCAACATAAAATTGAAAGGTGGATAGTTCAATTTGTAAAGAGGATAGGGCAAGATTTTGCGAATGTACAGTCTCAGAAATTCATAAAGGACTATGTTAAACCAAATTTTAACACTAAAATAACAAGTCCTACCAACGTAAACAAGAAAAAAACACCAATTTCAGACTGTGATATGGTCATTTTTTGCAAATCGAAAAGGTGGCATGAGCTGGCTAAAATCTATACCTCAAAATGTTTGAACAGTAAACCTAAATTTAACAATCAAAAAACATTCAAATATGGCAATACAATTAAAACCAATCGTAGAACCTATTGAAATTCGTTTCAATCCATGGCACGTTTGGGGTCGAATGATATGGGGTGTTTTTTTTGTACTTTGGGGTTTATCAATGGGATATGTGGTTTTTTTTCATGCAAAAACGGCTAATTCCGAGAATTCATTAGAGAATCTGCAAAAAATCGCAATAATCATCATACCGATAGTGATTGGGTATTTTGGCGGGATTCATTGGTCGCTAAAGCGTTTGAGAATGAACCGACCACGAATGATTTTTTATCCCGATAGATTTGAATACGCCGAATTTAACGGTCGATTGATTTCCATTTCATGGCATGAAATTAGGCGATTGGGCTATCATTGGCAAGACAACAGTACATTTGTAAGTACCTACACGATTTGGATTGAGCGACTGACTCAAGCAGGTCTGATTGAAAAAATTGACTTGAATGTGAAAGCCTTAAAACCCAATAAAGACTTTATTTACCAACAAATCTGCCTTCAAGCGAATGTTTCCGTTTGAATACATTAAAGTTGACCCCGCAGTATTCTTTATCTTTTTACTAAAAAAATATCAATGCAACAATGAAAAAAATGAATTTTCGTAACAGTATAGTACTGTTTACGCTTATCGGGTGTTGCCTTTTGGCGACAGGAAAAGGGCTTATCTTTGCTCAATTTAATAACGCATCAAATTTTAAGCAAATGTTGACAAAAGAACAAGTTAAAACTGCTGCCGAAAACATGTATAAAAATTATACTTTGGCAGCATTTAGTGACCTTGAGCAACTGGCGGAACCGAGTCGAGGTGAAGTTAAAACGAGCCAATATGTCCAGAATGAATGTAAAAAAAAGGGTATCGATTATCGTGTTTCGGAAATCGATCATTTGACCGTCTTTGCAAAAATTGTTGGGACAAAGCCATCGTTGAAGACACCTATAACTATAGGCTATAAATGCGATCTAGATGCCTTGAAAAGGGGAGACAAAGGAGGTTTCTACCATGGTTGTTTCCATTCTGGACATATGGCTATTGCTTTGAGCGTTATGAAATTTTTAAATGACAATAAAGACCAATTTAGTTCGACTATTTATTTTATGTACCAGAGCTCAGAAGAGGTAGTTGGTCCAAGCGGTGCTGAACAAATTATAGAAAAGGGTGAAATTCAAAAATTAAATATTCAAAAACTGATAGCCCTTCATGCTTCACCCGAGATAGAAGTAGCTCATGTCGCTTTTAGAGAAGGTATCGCTCAGGCTTCTGTTGATGAGTTAATGATTGCAGCAAGAAGCTCTAAAGCGGCACATGTGCAATATCAACACATACCTAATCCAATTTTTGCATTGTCAGAAACAATTCAAAGCTTACAGAAATTATCAGCTCAAGGCAATCCAATGCAACCGATACTTTTGAACTGGACTAAGTTGTGGACAAACATTGACCCCAATAGCGTTAATTCAAATAAAGTACCAACGGAAGCCTATGCAGTAGCAAGTTTTAGAGTCTTTGACGAATCACAACGGGATAGCTTAAAACTGAGAATTGAAAAAATATGTAAAGGAATAGAGATGACCTATAATGACAGCCTAAGCATTGTATCTAAATTTAATCTTAATGATGAAAAAGAGTATAAAGGGGTCAAATCTGTTTTAAATGATACACTATTAACAAGGGAACTAAAGGGGATAGCTATTGACTATTTAGGGAAACGATTTGTCATGGATGCGCCACAAAGAATGGGAGGTGATGATATAGGTTGGTATTCTCATATTATTCCAACATGTATTTATCGGTTAGGTGTTGGCAATAAAGCAAAAGGCTGGTCAGCAGGATTGCATAGTAACGATTTTCATGCCGATCCTGAATCTCTAAAAGTAGGTACAGGGTTGATGATTTGGATGATTTTACAAATGAAATAGTTATGATTATTGAATTTGTTGTTTATTTGCTTCTATGAAAAACATCCGTAGCCTATTTCCAATCTTCAAAGAATACCCAAATTTGGTGTATTTGGACTCTGCTTCGACAACGCAAAAGCCACATTCGGTGATTGATGCAGAGTTGGCTTTTTATCAAAAACAGAATGCGAATGTGCATCGAGGCATATATCCGTTGGCGGCAAAAGCTACGCAGGCTTATGAGGCAACGCGAGAAAAAGTGAAACAGTTTTTGAACACCCCCTCAGTAAAAGAGGTAATTTTTACAAGCGGTACGACGGATTCGGTCAATTTGGTGGCTTCAACTTTTGCGCTCGATAGGGTAGGAGAGGGCGATGAGGTTGTGATTTCGGCAATGGAACACCATGCTAACTTGATTCCGTGGCAGCAAGTTTGTTTGCAAAAAGGCGGGAAATTGGTGGTTGTGCCTTTCGATACTGAGGGGGTGCTGTCTTTGGCGGATTTTGAAAAAGCTATTACAGATAGGACAAAATTAGTGGCTGTAACACATGTGTCGAACACTTTGGGGACGGTGAATCCGATTGCGGATATGATTAAAATTGCCCATAGTAAAAATGTGCCTGTATTTGTAGATGCGGCGCAGAGTGTAGCATCGCATGTGTTGGATGTTCAAGCTTTGGATGTAGATTTTTTGGCTTTTTCGGGTCATAAATTATTTGGTCCGACGGGCGTGGGTGTTTTATACGGTAAAGAAAAGTGGCTAAACAGTATGCGTCCTCATCGTTTTGGTGGCGAAATGATAAGGGATGTAACCTTTAAAAGGACTTTATTCGCGCCGATTCCGCAGAAGTTTGAGGCAGGAACGCCGAATATTGCAGGTGTTGTGGGTCTGGGTGCGGCCATAGATTTTGTGGAAAGTGTGGGCCAAACCGTGATAAAAAAGCACGTTGATGAATTGTTGAAATATGCCACGAATGCGTTAAAAAACATAGAAGGCCTAGACATAATAGGGCAAGCTAAGGAAAAATCGGGTATCATTTCGTTCATACTGAGGGGGGCTCATCCGCATGATGTGGCGACAATTTTAGGGCAGCAAGAGGTGTGCATTAGGGCGGGTCATCATTGTACACAACCTATAATGGATTTTTATGAATTACCAGCAACAGTGCGTGTTTCCTTATCGGTTTATAATGATTTTGATGATATTGACAAATTGATAAAAGGATTGAAAAAGGTTCAAGCGATTTTTGCTTGAACCTTTTTTTTGAGCCATTTTTCCAAAAAATATGTCACAGATTTCGGTACTTCTCGTAAATAGATATTGTTAGATTAAGATGTTAAAATACTGTTTTTATTTTTTTTAAAAGTTGTGTCACCATTGTTGATTGTTGGGTGAAAATTTATATTTAATATCTACCTGATTTTCATTTGTTTATACCTATTGTTCAAAATATTTTGTCCGAAATCCGAAATTTTGAAAATTATACCTTTATAGGTAGTGTTTGATTAGCCTTTTTTTGTCATGCCTAAAATCCTACAACACAACAATTTTTATTCAATTTTTTAAATTTTCCTGTGACTGTGACAGAACATTTTGAAAAAAAAATCAGTGATGCCCTTGAAAGACATTGACAAATCGTCAAAAACACCCTTTTCTTTGTGTCATAGACGCAATCCTCCCGCCGTTTCTTACCTCCCGTATTGAATTTATGTGATAAAAAACTCTTGGTATATGCGACACAAAAAAGTCGTACCGACCATATTCATTTTAACCATGTTTCGATTTTTCCGCTTAATTTTGTCGGCGGTTTTAATCACGATTATCCAAATAAGCGCACAAGCACAACAAAACGCACAAAACCACGGAGAGACAAGAATGCACGCAACCTCCCAAATGGCATTCTTCGGTGATTTTACCAACACAGGCGTATTTGAGAATAACAAAGGCACGGCTTATTTCAATGGTTCACGGTTACAGAATATTTTTGGTACTCGGGCAGTAGATTTTCAGAATTTGACATTGGCAAATGATAATGGTTTGGTGTTGCACACACCTGTTGCGGTTACGTCAGTTTTGAATTTTCAGAAAGGCCTAATTCAAACACCAAGAGAGACCCCCTCAGTATTATTGACTTTTGGAATAGGTGGACGTTATACAAATGCAGGAGATACGAAACATATAAATGGATATTGTGCAAAGATTGGTCGTGACTCGTTTATGTTTCCAATTGGTGATGGTCAGAAAATGAGAACTGCGGGGACAAGTCAAACAACGAATCAAGCAGCGACTTTTCGTGCAGCATATTTCAAAGGAAACCCCTCAGTAGCGACATTGCCACAGGGCGCACCGTTTCCGATTTCACAAAAGCAGTTGACGATTTTGAGAGTGAGTCAGGTGGAATATTGGGATGTAAAAGGTGCAACGCCGACTCAAGTGACTTTGACTTGGAATTTGGATAGCGAAATTGAGGCGTTGACGGACAATGATATGAAAAAATTGGGTGTTGTGGGTTGGAATGGCAGAGAATGGGTGAATTTGGGTAACGATGGTGTTGTTGGGACAGTGATTGCGGGGCGTGTTCGTTCGAGAGTGGTGACACCTGATAGTTTTACAGTTTATACTTTGGCGTATTTGGCTGAAAATCAACGTTGCGTTACGAATGCACCGACTTTGACAATGAGCCGTTCGATTACGATTTGTCCAGGTTATCCTGCTGTGATTGATGGTCGAATCAATGGTTATCAGTTCCAAAATTACTTGTGGTCAAATGGTTCGACAGCGGCAACGTTCACAGCACAGAGCGCAGGTAAGTATTGGGTGACAGCTTGGGACTCTTGCGGTGTGGCACAATCGGATACTTTCTATGTGAAATTGTTGCCTTCTGTGAAGTTAAAAGTGGATTCTACAACTTGTTATGGTACGCATGATGGTCGAATCACGATTTTGAATGACACAACCAATATGCGTGTCTGGTTGAACAACCAACCGACTTTTGCAAGTGCTTTGGGTGGATTGCCAGCGGGTAGTTACAATGTGAAAATCCAAAGTCCTTACACATGTGGTTTAGATACAACGGTTTATGTACACGAGCCACCGCAAAAAGTGATTAGAATTGAGGCAAATGTGTTGCAACCCAAACCAGGCGACGAGGTGACTTTGACAGCAAGACCACAAAATGGCTACCGTCCAGTCTTCTATCAATGGACACCGCCAAGTCAAATGAGTTGTCCGACATGTCAAGTGACGACGACGACATTGCAAGACAAAGATTTGCACTCATTTACGGTGATTGCAGTTGACTCGAATGGTTGTAAAGCGACGGACGAAATCGTGATTAACACAGGTAAAAACCGCAGATATTCGATTTATGTACCGAATATCTTCAAACCTGACCACGAAGAGTATACGGTTTTGGGTAATCCTAACCACGTTAAAGTTCGTTACATGCGCATCTTCGACCGTTGGGGTGAGTTGATTTTTGAAGGAAAAGATTTCAAACCAGATGGTTCAGTGACTTGGGACGGTTCATTCAGAGGCAAACCATTGAATATGGGTACATTCGTGGTCGTTGTAGAGGCTGAATTTATTGATGGCACGGTTCAGAAAATTGCAAGAGATTTGTTGCTTGTTAGATAATATTTACGATTTACGATTTACGATTTACGATTTACGATTGCTGTCAATCCAAAATCGTAAATCGTAAAATCCAAAATAGATTTACGCTCATAATAACCATTTTCAAATGATTCGAAATTTACTCACCACCTTTTTGCTTTTGGGTGCGGTGATACTGAGGGGTCAAGATGCCCATTTTTCTCAGTTTACCAATGCAACTATGCACCTAAGTCCGGCTGCCGTCGGTATGATGGAGGACAAAGCACGTATCAATTTACAATATCGCAATCAATGGTCAACCATTCTGGGTAAGGACGCGGCTTTCAAGACGCTCTCGGCGACTTATGAAAAGCGTAAAGACATGAAATCAACCGACTTTTTCGGTTGGGGCGTGGGTGTTTGGCAAGACAAAGCGGGTGCATTGCAACATGACGAAATCAAAGGAGCTGTGTCTTATGCCCGTAAAATGGCTGGGGAAGGCAATCGCGCGCACTATTTAGTTGGTGGTGGTTCGATGGGTTTTTTTAGAAAATCTATTGATTTGAGCGGTCGCGAGTGGATTAGTCAGCACGATGGGAATGGTGGTTATGATCCAACGCGTCAAGGTGGTACAGTTTTGACAAATCGTCGTTTTCTGTTTGATGTATCAATGGGTTTAGGTTGGTATTCGACTTTTGGCAAAAACAATCATCTCATGGGTGGTTTTGCTCTACAGCATCTGAATCGTCCAGAGGTATCGTTTGACAATGCGGTTTTTCAGAATTTATATATCCGTTCGACCTTCCATTTAGCTGGAGAGTTCCAAATGGCACGGTTTTTTAGTGTTGCGCCGAGTGCTATGATGATGCGTCAAGGTCCTTCGACGGAGTACATGATGGGTGGTGCCTTAAAATTGATTTTAAGAGAGCCTAATCGCGCTTCTGCCCAATTGGGTGTTTGGTTGAGGACAGTGAACAAACTCGATGGAGGAACACTCAACGATGCGTGGGTCATCACAGGTCGTTTGGATTGGGAACGATACGGTTTGGGCTTTAGTTATGACGTAAATACGTCGCTTTTGAAAGAAATTAATAACGCGAACCACTCAATTGAGTTGCTTTTGACCTACCGTATCGGTGGCACATACAATCAAGCACGCGTGATTACACCGCGTTTTTTATAGCTGTTATACTTTATTTTCAAATGTGACAAATAATAAACTGAACTAGATAATCTTTTTGAACATACTTACAACAATAGCATTTAGCTACAAATTTTATGACAGATTTATACCAAACTTAGACTTAATAGATTTTACACAGAACTTATCAGACAGGAAACCTATCAAATAAGCAACACAAAAACAATGTTTCCCTCCCCCTGTTTTTGGACTCAATAGCGATTGGTATGAGGCATGTGCGAACAAGCTCTCAGTACTGAGGGGGCTTTGTGCCAACTCAAGACTAATTTTCTTTTTTGACCAGAACTTATATTTTAGGCAATCGTGCAATTTTTAAAATATTTATTAATAACCATTTTTAAATTAAAGTCAATATGAAAAGACTAAGACTGCTACTCGCAGCTCTTGCTCTGCTTGTTATCAGCGTGCAAGTAGCTCAAGCTCAGGTTAAATTAGGTGATAATCCAGGACAAATTGACGCTAATGCGCTTTTAGAATTGGAAAGCACCACCAAAGGTTTCTTACTCCCTCGTATGTCAACCGTACAACGTTTAGCGATGCCTTCACCTGCAGAAGGTATGATGGTGTACGACTTAACAGCCAACTGTACTTATATCTATCGGGCTTCTGCTGGTCAGTGGTATTCGCTTTGTGCGGCAGACTCATTGACAGCAAGCAACGGTTTGACTAAAGTCGGTCGCGACATCCAATTGGGTGGTACTTTGAATCAAGTAACGGGTATCAACCAAAATGGCAACAACTTGAATATCACAGGTAACGGAAGTTTGGGTATCGGTACTAACTCGCCTAATGCCAATACACGAGTGGACATCGCACCCAATTCAGGGACAGATGACCCATTGCGTTTACAAGGTCTTCGTTCGGGTGCTTCTACGGACTCAATCATGACAGTGAACGCTGCAACAGGTATCTTGAAAAAACGTACTTTAGCAGATGTTTTAAGAGATCAAGATGAGTACGTCTGGAAACTGGATGGTAACTTAACAACGGCCGTTCGCACACTCGGTACAAAATCGAACTTTGCTTTACCAATTATCACCAACAATGTGGAACGTATGCGTATTTCTGCAACTGGTGAAGTCGGTATCGGAACATCATCACCCACCAATAAATTGACGGTTGAAGATGCAGCAGACCCCTTGAAATTAGTTGGTTTGCAAACAGCTGCCATGACGGATAGCCTTTTGACAATCAATCCTGTAACAGGTGTTGTTCGTAAAATTACCATTGACTCAGTGGCTTCACGTGGTATCGTTGCAGAGAACGGTATTAACAAGCAAGGTAACACTGTTCGTTTGGGCGGTGCATTGAATCGCTCAACTACTATTACAACCGATGCAACCAACACATTGAATGTCGCAGGATTGCAAGGAGCAACTGCAAACGACTCGGTAGTGATGTCAGATGCTACAACAGGTGCTTTGCGTCGTATGAAACTCTCAGACGTAGGTGCGAACTCAGTTACTGCAAACAACGCCTTGACCAAAACAGGTAATAATATCCAATTTGGTGGTGCATTGGTTCAAGCAACATCGGTAGGGACATCTGGTACTAACACATTGGCAATCACAGGTTTGCAAGGTGGTTCAGCTAACGACTCAGTCATCGTACAAAATGCGTCAACAGGTGTTTTGAATAAAATGACAATGGCTGATGTCGCTGCGGCAGGTATCACAGCGAACAACGGTATTACCAAAACCGCTAACAACGTAGCGTTAGGCGGCTCTTTGGTTTCAGCAACAACAATCACAACTTCTGGTACTAATACATTGGCTTTGGCGGGCTTGCAAGGTGGTGCAACGACTGACTCTATCGTGACAGCCGATGCAGCTACAGGTGTTTTGAAACGTCGTGACGTAGCAGCTGTGGTCGCAGCAGGTATCGAAGTAGAGAACGGTATTAGCAAAACGAACAACAAAATCCGTTTAGGCGGTGCATTGAATCAAGCTACAACTTTGACAACTGATGCTACTAACACTTTGGCAGTTGCTGGTTTGCAAAGTGCTTCTGCCAATGACTCTGTTGTGTTGGCAGGTGCTGCTGATGGCGTTTTACGTCGTATGAAATTGTCAGACGTAGGTGCTAACTCAATCACAGCAAACAACGGTTTGACTAAAACAGGTAACAATATTCAATTGGGCGGTACTTTGGTACAAGCGACAACAGTGGCACAAGGTGGTAACACAATGGCTTTCACAGGCGGAACAGTCGGTGTCGGTACAACAGCACCAACAGCGACTTTCCATGTTGCAGGTTCTACAGCTATGCCAATTTCTACAAAAACAGGTGCTTATACAGTAACAATTGACGACCACACGATTATCGGTGATTGTACTTCAGGTGGTTTCACATTGACTTTGCCAGCGGCTTCTTCTTGTGCAGGTCGTACCTATATCATCATCAAAGGTGATGCTTCAAACAACGTTTTGACTTTCAGCTCACCTATCAACTTAAGCACAACACAATCTATGTCAAGTGTCAACTACAACGTCCGTTTGCACATCCAGTCAGATGGTACGAATTGGTGGTTAATCGCGCGCTTCTAATCTGAACAATAAGCTTGAGCAGCAAATTTGAGTTATGAGCATTTGAGGTCTTGGGTTTCGTTTTTGAGTATCGCTCAAAACTCGGAACTCATAGCTCAAATTTGCTTTAGCTCTACATAAACATGAAAACAACAAAGTACCCCCCTCAGTATATTTCGTTATTTTTTGAAAAATAAATCAGTAACACAAGACCACGCAACAGAATAGCTTTTTGGCAACAAACGATTATAATGTTGCGTGGTTGTGTGTTCATCGTTAATGACTCATAACTTTGTTAATATGCTTTCTTTCATACACAGTTCAAAACTCATGCGCTTCAGCGTAATTATGGCAGTTGTCAGCATCATTGCAACACAAAGAATCACTGCCCAAACCGATGTAAAAATAGGTAATAATCCAGGCAATAAAACTGCATCGGCGGTTCTTGAACTGGAATCAACAACCAAAGGTTTTCTCTTGCCGCGCATGACAGCCGCACAGATGAACGCCATCTCCTCTCCAGCAAACGGTCTCGCCGTTTACAACACTGACCAGCAATGTACTTTTATCTATCGCGGTACGGCTTGGGCAAGCCTTTGCGATAGTGCGACCAATGGTTTGACCAAATCGGGTAGTGTCATCTCTCTCGGTGGAGCACTCACTGGAGCAACCACCATCACTACCACAGGCACCAACACGTTGGCAGTCAGTGGTCTGCAAGGTGGTGCAGCCACAGACTCTATTATGACACTCGATGCCACCACAGGTGTTTTGAAACGTCGCACCGTAGCAGATGTACTCACTGGCTCGGGCAATGTCTGGCTCATCGGTGGTAACACCTTGACAGGCACAGGCACAATAGGCTCTAACTCCAATCACGATTTTGGCATCGAAACAAACGGTACAACCCGCTTAACTTTCAGCAATGCAGGTGCAATTACCCAATCAGGCACAGGGCAAGTCACTTTCACAGGCAATGTGGATGCCACCAATGGCTTGGACGTAACTACTGGTCAATTAACCGCAAATGCAGGGTCAACTTTAACAGGTGTCACCAATATCAATGCAACAGGTTCAAGCGGTACAAATATTGGTAATGCCTCGACAACAACAACAGTTTTAGGTGCAACCAATATCAACACCACAGGCACAAGTGCCACATCAATTGGTAATGCATCAAGTTCTGTGGCTGTGGCGGGTACGACGAGTGTCACAGGCGCGACGACCATCAACACCACAGGTACAGCAGGAACAACAATCGGTAACGCATCCAGCACAACAGCCATTACAGGTGCGACCAATATCAATACAACGGGCGCAGCAACAACAACCATTGGTAACAGTGGTGCAGCTGCGGTTATAGCAGGTTCAACCGTCGGTGTTACAGGCGTAACGAATATCAATACCACAGGTACAGCTACAACCAATATCGGTAATGCCACATCAACTGTCAACATCGTAGGCAATGACCTCAATGTGACGGGTCTGCAAAGTGGTGCATCAACGGACTCAATTATGACCGTGACAGGTGCAGGTGATGTGCGCCGTCGTACAGTAGCCGATGTTGTTGGTGGTTCAATTACTGCAGACAACGGTTTGACAAAAAACACAGCGACAAACGTGCAATTAGGTGGTACTTTATTACAAACAACGAGCATTGCACAAGCGGGTTTTGACTTCAAACTATCGGGTGGTAATGTGGCTATTGGTTCTTCAACAGCACCTACTTCTACCATGCAATTGACAGGTTCGATGGGTGTTTCTTACCGCAAAGTCACAGGAAATACTACTTTGGCAGCGACTGATTATGTTGTTTTAGCCAATGCAACATCAGGTGCTATCACTTTGACTTTGCCAACTGCCAGCACTTGCGTAGGGCGTATTTACTACATCGGTAAATCAGACGAAGGCACAAACGCTGTCAACTTCTCGCCAGCTATCTATTTGACAGAAACCACAACTATTGCCAGCATCAACTTCGCTAAGAAGTACAAAATTGTCAGCGATGGTACGAATTGGTGGATTTATAGCGAATAAAAACTTAAATAGTATGAGGCTATTGGTTACTTGCTTGCTGACAAAGAGCAACCAATAGTAATTATAACTGAGGGGTGAGCATAAGCTATTGACATCGAGAATCAAACCTGTAAAAATAACTCATTGTTTTGTGCTGCGCACAAAAGACGTATGTAGAAAGGGGATTTATGAATGACCGTTTATTTTTGATGCCTTGGCATCAAAAATAAACGGTCATTCGAAAAGTCCTTTTTAAAGTACGCTTTTTGCCAAAGGCAAAACAATCTATACCTGTTTTAGTAGATTCGGAGCATGCCCGCCCCTCAATTACAACTACTTTCGGCTTACTTTTTGATAGATAAGGCAACAACTCAACTAAAGCACCAGATGATTCCAATAGACAATCCAGCCTAAGTTAGTAAAATTAGAAATTCATAGGCAGATTAAAACCATAGCCATGTTATTCAGATTCATAACCTTTGCACGAAATATAAATAAAATACTCCCCCTCAGTATCGCGCTTGCTTTACTGACTGCCTCTACATGGGCGCAAACAGATTTGAAAATAGGTACAAGCCCCGGTGCTATCTCTCCTTCTGCCGTTTTTGAAGCTGCTTCAACAACTAAAGGTATGCTCATACCCCGCATGACAACGGCACAAATGAACGCTATCAGTAGCCCTGCCAATGGTTTACAAATATACAACACAACTGACGGCTGTATTTATATCTATCGAACGTCTGCTTGGCTAAGCACTTGTTCGCCGACTTATGCTATGGCTTGGGGTTTATTGGGTAATAGCGGTACAACCGCTGGTACTAACTTCATCGGTACAACCGATGCGCAAGATGTTGTCTTAAAAAGAAATAATACTGAGGGGTTGCGATTGTCTTCTGGCAAAACAGTAAACACAGGCGATTTAACGGTATCAAATCGCTTTATTGCAGGTAATATGGGAACTTTGGATAGTTTGAGTCTTATCAATGCCGTCGGTACTCAAACGTCATACACCAATAATGTTCATGGTTTAAGAGCTGATTTTACAGTTACGCCTCCTTCAGGTTATACATACAGCACATTTGGTGGTTATCACAAATTGACCGTTCGGGGAGCAAATGGAGGCAACTATCACGCAGGGAGTTTAGGTTATGTTTCTAACGAAAATACTGGTACAGTGCCAGTTGTAGTAGGTGCAGGTGGTACGGTCATACATAATTCTGTAGGAACGATAGCAGGAACTTATGGATTACAATCAAGCATTTACAACAACAGCACAGGCACCATTACCAATGCTTATGGCACATATACCCAGATTTACAACCTTAGTACAGGCACCATTACCAATGCCTACGGCGAGTATATTACTCCCTTCATAAAGTCTGGCGGTACGATGACCAATGCTTACGGTTTGTATATTGACAATCAAACAGCAGCTACCAACAACTACGGTATCTATGTCAACGGTGCTTCGACAAGGGCATTGCACATCAACAGTGGCACGTCTTATTTTGGTGGTAACGTCGGTATCAATACAACTTCTCCTACTTATAAACTCGATATTGATGCCCAAACAGGCGGTGCAGGCAACCCTTTACGCCTTTTAGGTCTGAATGCAGGTGCAACATCTGACTCTATTATATCTTCAAACAGTGGAATCCTTCGTCGTTTGTCTATCAATCAGATATTGGCAAATGCGTGGAATATCACAGGTAATGCAGGAACGGTAGATGGTACTAATTTTATTGGTACAACTGACAACATACCCCTCAGTATGCGCGTCAACAATCAAAAGGCAGGGCGTATTGACAATACGCTGAACAATGTATTTTTGGGTTATCAAGCAGGTAATGTCAATACAGGTACTCAAAATACATTCATGGGTCATCAAGCGGGTTTGGTTAACACGACAGGTAATCACAATACTGCAATTGGCAACGCAACACTCATCAATAATACCTCAGCAGATTTTAATACAGCGATAGGTTCAACCGCTTTGAACGCTAATACCACTGGTCTATCAAATGTAGCGGTAGGTTATCAAGCAGCCTATGCCAATACTTCGGGTGCTTACAATTCGGCTTTAGGTACAACAGCACTCAGTGGCAATACCACAGGTGTACACAATACAGCCATAGGTTTTTCAGCACTCAATGCCAATACAATAGGTCATACCAACACAGCTATTGGCTCAAGAGCATTGAAATCCAATGTATCAAGTGCCTATAATGTGGCTGTTGGTAACAATACTTTAGAAAACAGTTTGGGAGCGCAAAATACAGCTGTGGGCGTATATGCACTCAACCTCAATACAACAGGTGGTGGCAATACAGCCATAGGTTATGGTACGCTCCTTAATAATACAACAGCTTCATACAATACGGCTCTCGGTTTTGAAGCCTTGAATGGCAATACAACAGGCTCACTGAATACAGCAGTTGGCTATCATGCTTTATTAAGAATTACAACAGGCTCAAATAATGTCGCTTTAGGTCATGAAGCATTGGTATTTGGCACAACTTCTACTGATAACTTAGCATTAGGCAATAAAACAGGCTTCTCTAATACAACAGGCTCTAATAACATCTTATTAGGTAATTCTTCAGCCTACTTTCTAACAACTGCCAACAATAACGTTATGGTTGGCTACAACTCTGGCTACAATAACTCAACAGGAAACAACAACACTTTCTTGGGTTATCAAACAGGCAATGGTAACAATACGGGCAGTAATAATACTCTTTTAGGATTCAGTGCCAACGTCAGTAGTATAGCCCTTTCTAATGCTACGGCTATTGGTGCAAATGCAACGGTTGGTGCAAGCAATAGCTTTGTTCTGGGTGGCACAGGAGCCAATGCGGTCAATGTCGGTATCAACACAACCACCCCTCAGTACAAACTCGATATTGATGCTCAAACAGGTGGTGCAGGCAACCCTTTACGCCTTTTAGGTCTGAATGCTGGCGCAACATCGGACTCTATTATTTCATCAAACAGTGGTATCCTTCGTCGTTTGTCCATCAATCAGATATTGGGTAATGCTTGGAACATCACAGGTAATGCAGGCACAACCGCAGGCACAAACTTCATCGGTACAACCGATGCTCAAGCCTTAGTCTTTAAGACCAACAACGCAGAGGGGATGCGTTTGAACACATCTGGTTATCTCGGCATCGGTACAACCACCCCCTCAGTACAACTCGATGTAACAGGACGTGGCAATATCTTGACGGCTACAACTTTCAACCTCTTTCTCAATGGGGGCAATGCAACCACAACAGGTACTTACAATACCAACGTGGGTCTGAACTCAATGGGCAACTTAACGACGGGTTCATTCAATGTCGGTGTAGGAGCGGGTACATTCAATGCAACGACAACGGGGTCTTACAACACCGCTTTGGGCAATAGTGCCTTGAATGCGACGACCACAGGGACAAGTAATGCCGCCTTTGGTCATTCCGCCCTACAAGTTAACACAATAGGTTTGCACAATGCGGCTTTTGGTACAAGTGCATTGATTGCCAATGTCAGTGGTAATCAAAATACGGGTATAGGTAGTTATGCCCTTTCAGGTGTAACGACGGGCAACAACAATATCGGCTTAGGCTGGGGCGCAGGCGACAATTTGACCACAGGCTCTGACAATATCATCGTAGGTTATCAAGTCAAAGCCCCTTCTGCTACAGGTTCTGGACAACTCAATATCGGTAACTTACTCTATGGTACGAGCCTCGGTACAGGCACAACACGTTCAACAGGCAATATCGGTATCAATACAACCACCCCTCAGTACAAACTCGATATTGATGCGCAAACAGGCAGCGCAGGCAATCCTTTACGCCTTTTAGGTTTAAATGCAGGTGCAACGTCTGATTCTATCATCTCTTCAGCAAGTGGTGTATTGCGCCGTTTATCTGTGAATCAAGTATTGTCTAATGCTTGGAATATTACAGGTAACAGCGGTACAACCGCAGGTACAAACTTTGTAGGAACAACCGATGGACAATCTTTAGTCTTTAAAACAAACAATACTGAGGGGATGCGTTTGAACACAAGCCAAAACTTAGGTCTTGGCACAACATCACCTTCTTATAAATTAGATGTTGTTGGTCGTTCTCGTTTTCAAACAGGCAGCGGTACAGCAGGCTTTTGGCTAACCAATGCAGCTAATACGCTTGACCGTACATTTTATGGTATGGTCAATGACACAGTGGTTGGTATGTGGTCAAATGTCACCAGCACGAATGGTTTTGTTTACAATATCAGTTCAGGCAATATTGGTATGGGGATTGCCACTCCTCAAGCTAATCTTCATATCTATGGTTCAGGTACAAGTGGTTTCTCGCCAACGGGTACGACAGCAATGACTAGCCCAGGGGCGGGAGCAGAACTTGCATTCTCTCGTGGTGGTGCTTATAAGCCTACGGCATCGGTTCAGTTAATTGATTATAACGGTTACTCTGGTGGTTTGGCTTTTAATGTCCATAAAGGTACAGCAAACAGTGCAGGCGGTACTTTTGCTGACAACTGGCCCACAGAAGTTATTCAAGCTATGACGATTGTGAACAATGGTAGTATTGGTATTGGTACATCTGACCCCAATCAACAACTTGAAATCACCGCAGCCATGCGTATGCCCGCCACAACAACCAGTACAACAGGCGTTATTTACAAAGGTGCTAATCGTTTTATCCACAACTACAAACCTTCTGCAAATGATGGCAACAACACCTTTGTCGGTATCAATGCAGGTAATTTTACCATGTCGAGTGCGACAAGTTGGCTCGCAAGTGGTAATACAGGTATGGGTACAAATGCTTTGACAGCTCTTACTGACGGGGGATATAATGCCGCTTTTGGCAATGCTGCATTACAAGCCAATACAACAGGTAGTTATAATACAGCTTTGGGCAATGCTGCTCTTGCTGCTAATACGACAGGTGCTGGTAATACAGCTGTTGGTAATAATGCACTCAATGCCAATACGGGTAGCAACAATACTTCTGTCGGTAATGCGGCTTTATATCTCAATACAACAGGCACAGCCAATACAGCTGTCGGTGAAAGTACATTGAATAAAAACACCACAGGCAATCAAAATACAGCTGTTGGTCAATCTTCAATGAAAGAAAACCTGACAGGCGCAAACAATACTGCGTTGGGTTTATCTGCTCTACAAGCTAATACAACAGGCAACAACAATGTTGCCGTTGGTGTATCGGCTTTGGTAGGCAATTCGACAGGTGGTAACAATGTCGCTTTGGGTTATAATGCTTTGAGTGCAACCACAAGTTCAAACAATACAAGTGTGGGTTATAGCGCAGGGACTGGCGCAACTTCTGGAAGCGGTAATACTTTTGTTGGTTATAACACAGGTTTGACCTTAACCACAGGTAGCAACAACACTTTTTTAGGCAATACAGCCAATGTCACTTCGGGCACATTGACTAATGCTACCGCTATCGGCAATGGCGCAACGGTCAATGCCTCAAATAAAATTCGTTTAGGCAATACTTCTGTCACTTTGGTTGAAACCTATGGCTCGTTTGTCACCATTTCTGACCGCCGTAAAAAGACCAATATTACAGATAACCACATTGGATTGGATTTTGTCAAGGCACTCCGCCCTGTTAAGTATGAATTGAAAGACCAATTGGGCATCATTCAAGATGGTTTCATTGCACAAGAGATTGATTCGGTAATGCAGCGACTCCATATCAAAACATTTTCGGGTCTTGCTAAACCCGCCAATACTGAGGGGTACTATACTGTCAGTTATGCCACATTTGTTGTGCCTTTGGTGAATGCGGTTAAGGAATTAGATGCTAAAAATGAGAAAGCATTGGATGAAAATGCGCGTTTGAAAGAAGAATTGGAACGCTTAAAAGCGGAGAATACCAGTTTGAAAGCCCATGTAGATAAAAATACACAAGACATTGAAGCCATCAAAGCTGCGTTATCTAAAAAATCCAATTAAATCAATCAATACATTGAAATACACACTAAAGGTATCCGATACAGAAGTTTGAATATTTTTTGCAAAAAATATTCAAACTTCTGTATCGGATACCTACTTACTTCAATAAATTTAAAAACGATGCTACAAAAAGAAGCAATGATGCCACAAAAACAAGAAGCGATGCCACAAAAAGAAGCAATGATGCTACAAAATCAAGGAGCGACGCTACAAAAAGAAGCAATGATGCTACAAAATCAAGAAGCGACGCTACAAAAAAAAGCAATGATGCTACAAAAACAAGAAGCAGACTTAGAAAAATAAAGAACAAAAGTAAGAAATACTGAGGGGAGGTACACAAACACAGGAATGGCGTAACACAAAGAAGAATTAAGAATCATAACCATTTTAAAATATACGGGAGATATGAGAAAGTTTTTATCATTTGTTCTGTTTTTAATGACTTTTTCAATTAGTTATTCACAAAATTTAGGTGTTAAATTGGCAGATGGTGTGTCGCCTAACACAACGTTTGATGTGAACGGTGCGGTGAGTTTTAGAGAAGGCACAGCTTTAACTTTGACGAATGGTGTTAACAGCAATGTCGCTTTGTCGGAATATTCTTTTATGCGAGTTACAGGTCCGACAGCTGCGTTTAGTATCACGGGATTTTCGGGTGGTAACGATGGTCGTGTGTTGACCATTATGAACAACACAAGTCAAGTGATGACTTTGACCCATCAAGCCACGTCTCTTTCTGCCAATCAAATCAATACAGGTGGGACAAATACGGTTATCGCTGCCAATGGTTTAGCGACTTTGTACTACAGCAGCAATCTATCAAAATGGGTCGTCACAGCTGTCACAGGTGCAACACCGACTTTTACAACCATCAATACAGGAAACTACACAGATAGTATGATTGTCATCAATAACGGTGTACCGGGTAGAGTTCCTCCTCGTGAGTACATCGAAACCTATGCTTGGGGACTTGATGGCAATGCTGGAACAACAGCTGGCACACATTTTTTAGGTACAACAGATGCGCAAGATATGGTTGTTAAAACCAATAATACAGAAAGAATGCGTGTCTCTTCTGCGGGTTACGTGGGCATAAATAACTCAACACCCACTTATCGCCTTCATATCGAAGACCCTTCAGGCTCAGATGCTGATATTTTGTCACGGGTTTACAATAATGGTGTTGTCACAGGTATTCCTGGTTTGCTTTTGCAGACTGCGAGCGGCACAAAAGCTGCGCCTATCAGAATGCCTTCGGGTGGTCAATTGGGCGTAATACGTTGGGGTGGATACGATGGTTCTGCATTTAATGATACTTGGTGTGCTGAAATTGCTGCTATGGCAACCCAAAACTGGACAACAACTGCCCACGGAACAGGTATGTGGTTTCGTACCATTCAAAATGACTCTACCTTATCGAGAGCGCGAATGGTCATTACGCACAACGGTTTTGTTGGTCTTGGTTTTGACAGTTATACCCCTCAGTATAAATTGGATATTGATGCTCAATCTGGTGGCACAGGCAACCCTTTGCGCCTTCTCGGTTTGAATGCAGGTGCAACATCAGACTCTATCATCTCCTCAAATAGTGGGATTCTTCGCCGTTTGTCCATCAATCAAATCATCGCCAGTGCTTGGAATATCTCAGGCAACAGTGGTACAGTTGACGGCACAAACTTCATCGGTACAACCGACAACATCCCCCTCAGTATCAGAGTCAATAATCAGAAAGCAGGGCGTATAGATCACCTTTTAGCTAATTCATTTTGGGGTTATCAAGCAGGCAATGCCATAACAACAGGTTCTTATAATACAGCAATAGGTCAATCAGCCTTAGCTGCTTTAACACAAGGCACAGCTAATCTGGGTGTAGGTACAAGTGCTTTAGCTGCCTTGACGACAGGCTCAGACAATACCGCCCTCGGCTCAAGCACTTTGGCAACCATGACAACAGGCAATTCTAATGTGGCCATCGGTAATCAATCGGGTTTGAGCAATACCACAGGCGTTAGAAACGTCAGTATCGGTTATCAATCAGCCCGCAACGGTACACACAGCAACAGCATTATGATTGGCTACCAAGCAGGTTTGCAAAACGCTGCAAGTAACAATGTATTCATCGGCTCTCTATCAGGGCCTTTGACAAGCACAGGTTCAGATAATATTGGTATGGGTTATTACACCCTTTTCAATAATACGACTGGTAAAAACAACATAGGTATCGGCAGTTTTGCATTGAGTACAGCGTTTACGGCTTGGGGAAACACATCTATCGGTCACATGTCAAGTGCTTCTATACAATCAGGACAAGCGAACACCGCTGTTGGTGATAGCTCATTGATGAACAATGTGTTGGGTAGTAACAACACACATATAGGCTATCGTGCAGGCTTATGGACAACAGGCTCAAACAATATTGCTATCGGTTACAATGCCACCTTGCCTGTTACAACGGCAGACAATCAACTGGCACTCGGTACATGGTTGTATGGTACAAATAGCAATTTGGGTATCAATACAACGACCCCTCAGTACAAACTCGATATTGATGCCAAAACAGGCAGCGCAGGCAACCCTTTACGCCTTCTCGGTTTGAGCGCAGGTGCAACAACCGACTCCTTATTAACATCTTCTTCGGGCATTGTTCGTCGCGTTGCCTTCTCTCAATACTTAGGTTCAAGCGGATGGTCAATCACAGGTAATGCAGGTACAGTAGATGGCACAAATTTCCTTGGTACAACCGACAATATCCCCCTCAGTATCAGAGTCAATAATCAAAAAGCGGGGCGTATTGACCACCTCAATAGCAATGCTTTCTATGGCTATTTGTCAGGTAATGCCAATACAGGCACATATAACAGTTTCTTTGGGCATCAAGCAGGTACATTAAACACATCAGGTAACTACAATACAGGCTTAGGTTACGGCGCAATGGGTGCGAATACAACAGCGAGCAATAATGTCTCGATTGGTGCAGGTTCGATGGAATCTAATACAACAGGCTATGACAATGTGGCTATTGGTCGGCACAGTATGCGTAAAAACACAACTTTCTATAACAACACAGCAGTTGGTACTTACTCACTTCAAGAAAATGTAGGTGGTTATTACAACACTGCAATGGGTTGGTCGGCATTGAATCAAAACACATCGGGTTACAACAACGTCGGTATAGGTGCGCAAGCTCTATTAGCCAATACAACAGGCAATAGCAATGTGGGTATAGGTATGCAATCTTTATATTTCAATACAGTTGGCAGCAATAATACATCTGTTGGTATCTATTCTATGTTTAACAATATATCAGGCAATAATAATACTGCATTTGGTACGAATACACTTAGTTACAATTCAACTGCATGGGGCAATACCGCTTTTGGCTATCAAGCTGCTTTTGCGAACACAACAGGACAGGGTTTAGTCGCTATCGGAGACAGTGCTTTGTACAATAGTTTGACGGCATCAGGCAATACTGGCTTAGGTTATCGAGCAGGCACAGTCATTACGACAGGCTCAAACAATACGTTCATTGGTTACTTATCCAATGCCGCCTCTAATGCACTGACAAATGCTACGGCAATCGGTGCAAATGCTGTTGTTGGCGCAAGTAATAGTCTTATACTGGGTGGCACAGGCGCAAACGATGTCAATGTTGGCATCGGTACAACAGCTCCAAGTCGGCGGCTTACTGTTTCAAGAAACGCTACTACAGATGACAATGATGATGATATTTATATACAATCCTTCGGTACTTACAAAAATCCCGCAATCATTATGCAAGCAGCAGGAGGTACAGAATCATCACCGACCAATTTAGCCGCAGGCGATACACTGGGCGGTACTTATTTTAAAGGTTATATCGGTGGAAGCTCACAGAGTTTAGCTGCTATGACCAGCCTTTATCTTGGTAATGGCACAACTTCTAAAAGCATTATTGCCTTTAATGTTAATGGTTCTGGTACAGTGAACGAAAAAATGAGAATAGATAGTTCAGGTAATATTGGTATCGGGATACTCACCCCCTCAGTAAAACTACACCAAGACAATGGTACAGCAACAGCAAACTATCATAAATTCACCGCAGGCACAACAACAGGACAAACCACAAGTGATGGTTTTGATGTGGGTGTGGATGCTTCTGGCAATGCCATTTTAGATCAAAATGAAGCTAAAGATGTGATTATTAATACCAACAGTGCAGAAGTTGTTAGAGTAACATCTGCTGGCAATGTACTCGTCGGTGCATTGACCCCAGGAGAAACAACAGCTATCGCCCTCGTCAATGAATCGTCAAGTGATCAAAAAGATGATGTTACTATCACAACGTATAACACAACGACAACACCTGCTTTTGTTCTCTTCAAAGCACGGGGTACAGCCGCAGCACCCAGTACACTCACGAATAGCGAAAATCTGGGTGGCTTCAACGTCAATGGCTATGCAGGTACTTCATTTAGAGGTTTGACATCTGTTGCGACCATTACAGCCAGTGACTTCACTACATCTTATGGTGCAGACATTGCTTTTAAAACATCAAGAAGTGGTGTAAGTAGTGAGAGAATGCGCATCTTGTCCACGGGCAACGTTGGTATAGGCTGTACTGCTCCTCAATATACCCTACACGTAGTTGGCACTCTGGGCGTTTCGACTTCTATACGCTCTCCATCAACGACTTCTGGTGCTATTACCGCTTGCTCCGATAGCCGCTACAAAACCAATATCACTCCCCTCAGTAATGCCCTTGAGAATATCTTAAAAATGCAAGGTGTGCGTTACGATTGGCGAGTCAATGAGTTCCCAGAATGGTCATTCTCAAAGCGTAGGCAAATTGGTTTTATCGCTCAAGATTTGGAGAAAATATATCCTGAACTCGTAGAAACGGACGAGAAAGGTTATAAAAGTGTAGATTACTCTAAAGTTACAGCTATTTTAGTAGAGGCTGTAAAAGAAGTGAAAAAAGAGAACGATGACTTGAAAGCAGAAGTCCAAAAATTAAAAGCAGAGCTGAATCAAAAAGACAAAACGACTGAGGGGGTTCTTTTGAGATTAGAAAAACTGGAGGCAGCCATAGCTAAGACCCAACCAATAGAGGAGAAACAAACATCCACACGGAGCGAAAAAGAGAAAAAATAGACCTTAACATTCGGTTGTTTGGGGAATTATCAAGATTTCCCAAACAACCTCTATTTCAACAAGTCAGCTGCTTGTGTGGCATACTTACCTTTTTCTGCCACGATTCGTTGCAACAAAGTGCGCGACTCTTGCTTTTTATTCAACTTCGCATAGCCATTAGCCAAATACCACAAGGCATTCTCATAAACATCGCCGCGGCTTTGTTTAGCCAAAACACGATTGAGTGAAGAAACAGCCTCCGAATACTGCCCCTTCTGATAGGCTCGCATACCCAATTGGTAGTCACTCAGACCATCGTCAGTGTCTTTTTTGAGATTGGCAGAATGGGTTTGTGTTTCAATATTCGCATTGGCCGCACCCGGATAATTATTGTAAGGGCTGCTTGGTTTAGCGGCAGGCTGCGAACGTACCTGTTTGTCTTTTGTTTTTTTGGCAACATCTGCAACCGCTACATCGTTGGCCGCGGGTGCTTCCGAGTTTTCTTTGGCTCTCGATGCGTTTTCTGTTTCTAATCTGGTATTTTTAGATTCACTCGTTGCGATTCCCACTTCATCGGCTTGAGGTGTATTTGCTGAAGTTGTACTTCTATCCGCAACAGCGACTTCTGAACCTTTGACACCCCCCTCAGTAGGAACGGCACTTGAACCCACAGGATTCGTTGTTGCCACTGGTGACGTTGCGGCTTTTTGAGCGGTCTCTTTTTCCAAAGCAGAGCTGTTTTGAGCTATTTTGGTCTCAGTTTCAACCGTTTGTGTTGAAGGCGAAGAAATCGTTGTATCTGTCAAAACCATATTAGCCGTTTCCAATTTGGATTCGACAGGCTTAGTCAACAAAAAAACACTGGCTGTTGCAAGGGCGGCTATTCCTGCCGCTGCCCACAACCACCGCCGCGATTTTCCGCCTTGTACGACCGTCATTGTAGGTTCTGTCGTGGCTTGAATCGGTTTTTTTTCATCAATTATGGGTGTTTTGGGACTGTATTCTTCATTTATTTTTGTATCTAAATGTTTTAAACTACGCTCCAAACGTGCTGCGTTGAGTGACATTGCACCTTCGAGTGCGTCGCTGCACATCGGGCAATGTGTCAAATGACGGTCAATTGCCTTTTCTTCCGCTACACTACATTCGTCGTGTAAGTAGCGCAGCAACTGAACTTCAGTCAGACATTTTTCGTTTGGAACTACGTTTTTCATTTATTTTGACAACATTTTTTTCAAATTCAGTTTACCATTTTGCAAGTGCGTTTTCACCTCGTTGAGCGATAAACCCGTTTCTCGCATAATGTCTTTGTACGATTTATCTTGCAAAAAAAACAAATCGAGACACATTCTTTGTTCAGGTTTGAGTGATTCCATGCCCGTTTCCAATTTTTGGTACAAAGTTTCCTTCACAATTTTATCGTCAAGCACCCCCTCAGTATCATCTTGGTTTTGAGGCAATGTTTCAGGAAATTCGATACTCAAACCCGCTTTTCGCAACCGCATGAGGCAATGATTGCGGGCAACCGTATAAAGCCACGACTTAAAATGCCCCACATCCGACTTGTGTAAATCAAGATGCAGCTTTTCAAAAATTTCCATAACCGCATCCTCAGAATCATGCACATTTTTTAAATATTTCAGACAAACACCCAATACCAAATGTTTGTAGCGACGAAACAACTCGCCCACACAAGCCACTTCTTTTGTCGTCCGAAAGCGGTTCAACAAAGCGGTATCATCTAAAATTTGGTAATTGATATGCGACATGAATTGATTGAGTATCACTGATTAAATAGATTGAACAGATTGCACCGAAAATGCTATCAACCTGTTCAATTTATTTTCCCGTATTCCTTAACAAGAATTAATTGGGCAAATTTAGAAATAAAAACGACCCTTAAAATAAATTTTTTCTTTTTCCCTTGTGGAATTTTTGAAAGGCTCGCATCTATACATTGTCTTTCAAATTTGAAAAACCAACACCCTTTCCTAAGGCGGTTTTTAGAAAGTATTATCTTAGTTTTTTACTTGAAAAATTCATTATCAACACGATAAAGCAGAAGTGGCGACACTTTGCGCTCTGATTGTGTATTGTTTCCGAACTTAAATCTATAACATCTTTTATCTTAAAATTTTTAAAAATAATCTAATGAAACGTATCTTTTTTGCAATCCTTTTACTCCTCCAACTATCCCCCTCAGTATTTTTTGCACAAAATGAAAAAACAGTGAAGACGACTGTGCAGCGTGCCACCGTATTCCAACAAGGTGCTTTATTGACTTCAACCGAATCTATCTCAATAGGGCAGGGGACGACGAATATTGTTTTTGAAAACGTTTCGCCTTATTTGCAACAAAATTCACTGCAAGCTTCTGGCAAAAATGACCTCATCGTGATGGATGTGCAATATCGCTTGAAATATGCCGAACAAACAAAAACCGATGCCAAACCCGATGACCCAAAAGTGGCACGTTGGCAAACTGAACTCAGAGCCGCCCAAGATTCTCTCGACGATTTGAATTTTGTGAAAAAAGACATTCAAAACCGCACGCAGACGCTCCAAATGGAGCGCAATGTATTGGTTAATAATCGTTTGATGCGTGGTGATATGCAGCGTGACTCATTGGCTCTATTCATGCAGAGCATTGATTTTTTGAGAAAAAGACAAAACGATATTGACAGCGAATTACTGAAATTGGAAAAAGAAAGCTACAAAGAAAACCGTTTGCGCCAGCAACTGAATACGCGAATTGCGACCTTGAACAACCTCATTCAAGGCATTGGAACGCCTCAAAACAACAGCCCAACTAAGCCTGTGCCACAAGTCATCGTGACAGTGATGACTGACAAAGCGACTACTGCCGAACTGACTTTGACCTATTTTGTGCCACAAGCGGGTTGGACGGCTTCTTATGATTTGAGGGCTTCAAAAGAAGCTCAAACGATTGACCTCAAACACCGTGCAGCCGTTTATCAAAATACCGGCATTGATTGGAAAGATGTGTTGTTGACACTTTCAACAGGTGACCCGAACCAAAGCAATACCAAGCCCACGCTGACCCCTCAGTATTTGGTGTATAATATGCCAATTATCATGCAAACAGAAGCGGTTTATGCCAAACAAAGGGCTAAAATGGCAGCACCTCAAGCGCAAAACTATCAAAACATGAATATAAATAATGGCGTAGCTGCTGCGGATTTGGCAAAAGAAGATAGAGACGAAGCCGAAAAACCCACGATGGAGCGCGATGGTGTGATGGATTTTACACAAATCAATCAAAACATGATGCGTATCGAATACGAAATCAAACTCAAATACACGATTGAGTCTGACAATAAAGCGCACAATGTTGTGATTCAAAACAAAACCATGCCTGCGGTTTATTCTTATTCTGTTGTGCCAAAGCTTGACCCTGATGCGTTTTTGATGGCGCGAGTGACCGATTGGGAAGATATGAACTTGATAGCAGGCTCGGCTCGTATCTATTTTGATAATTCCTATATCGGCGAAAGCTATATTAATCCACGTAACACAAATGACACTTTACAACTCAATTTGGGTAGAGACAAAAGCATAGTTGTAACACGTACAAAAGTGAAAGACAAATGTAAAGACAAGGTGTTGAGCGACAATCATATTATGACCCAAGTCTATGACATCACGCTACGAAACACAAAAAACATTCCGATTCGCCTTGTTGTCGAAGACCAAATGCCTGTGACCAAAGAGCAAGACATCAAAATCGAGTATCTCGAAAACAGTGGTGCGCGCTTTAACACCGAAACAGGCAAATTGGTCTGGGATTTTACCCTAAAACCCAAAGACACTAAAAAACTGACATTTAGCTATGAGATAAAGTCACCAAAGGACAAAAGTTTAAGTAGCCTTTAACGGACGAATCGTCACTTTTGAACCTAAAATTTACGTATTTTACGGATTGGGCTGATAAGTAGTCAATAGTCATTTAATGTCATTGGTCATTCTACTTGCATTAGCTCAATCCGTTTTTTCATTTGCCCAATTTTTTCAATCTTTTATCCGAAGAAATGAATAAAATCGCACCTAAACCCAAAATGACAGCAACAATGAGCATCGAAATATAGCCCCAATGACTGCCATCAAATCCATTTTTGGCTAAATCAACAAAGTATCAGATTGATAAAATCAAAGGGCAGACCCCTCAGTAGTGCGGCGTTTTATCAAGCCATCGAGCCAGTAAATCAGGGCAACCGTCACAATCATTGTTCCGATAACAGTATAACCCAATCTGTCGTAGTGGTCTATAAAACCATCAGCTCTTTGATGCACAATTAATCCAGCAATAAAAGAAGATACACCACCCGAAATCTGTTGAATCGAACTGTTGACGCTCATAAATGCACCTCTATCTTTTGCTGCAGGTATGGCACTGATGAGCGCAGATGCCGAAATCATACGTGCTGCTATCCCCGCCCACATCACAACGCTCAAAGCCGTGATAAGCCAAAATGGACTGACACCCATATTGCAATAAACAGCTGTAATCACCATTGCTAAGACTGAACCTATCGCAAAAAGGTTGAATTTGCCCAAAGAATCGCTCAGTTTGCCCAAAAAAGGCCCTAATATCATTGATGAAATACCTGTTATACCGTACAACAAGGGTAGTTGCTCCATTGTCATACCCAAATTATTGGTGCTGAACGCACTGCCGAAAGGCATCAACATAAATCCACCAGTTGCCAATAAAATGGTTGCAAGGAAGGCACGGACATAAAAGCCGTTGGTGACTGTTTCACCGAGGTGTTGCAGTGCGTTTTGATTGATTTGGAGTTTTAAATGCTCCGCAACAGGTTTCATTTTTAGGAAAATAACCACACCTGCCAATGCGCCGACCAATACAATCATGGTAAAAGGTGCATGCCAATCGAATTGATTAGCCAACCACAGACCTATGGGCAAACCCAAAATCTGGCTCACCGAAAAAGCCATTTGAACAAATCCCATAACTCTACCCCGCACTTCAATTGGAAACAAGTCGGTGATGATGGCAAAATTGATTGAACCAATCACGCCGCCAAAGATGCCAGTGACAATGCGCGCCGCTAAAAGTGTTTCATAACTCGTGGCTATGGCGCAAAAAGCTGTACCGATAAGAAAACCTGTATAAAAGAAAAGAAGTAATTTTTTTCGGTCGTATTTGTCTGCAAAGCCTGCAGCCAGTAAGCCTGAAATGCCTGCACTAAAAGCATAGGCAGATACAACACTGCCAAATTGTGTGGTCGAAATGCCTAATTTAGGCATTAGAATCGCACCCAACGGCGATAAAACCATAAAATCAAGAATGATGGTGAACTGGATGAATGCCGCAATAGCAATCACGAACTTTTCGTAAGTCGTAAAGAGTGGGGCTTTGGGTTGTGCAGGTGATGTCATGATGATTGTGCCTTTATCGCTGAGATTTGATAGAAAAAATAGAGCAAAACTATTTGCCCGTTAAGAAAGCGGGCAAAGTTCGCTGTTTTTTCTGTCAATTTATAGAGTCGTCTAACCTTTCTTAGTAATATTGGAAGAATAAAATGCTCATTTAAACCGCAGACGGATATAGAACACGCTTTTTGCCAAAGGCAAAACACTCTGTACCTGTTGTAGTTGAATTTAGATTAACCCACCCCTCAGTAATTGAAAAATCACTTTCCTGTTTTATTCAGGTATTTGTTCGACCAAAATCTTATTAGCTGCTTTATCATAGTAAGTGCAAGTCATTTCATCCATACGGATTGCCCACTTTTCAATACCGAATATGGCACACATTTTTATGAAAGTCAAAAAATCTGTCTTACCTTTTTGGTGGGCAACTAACTCAGCTTTGAAGTCTTCACTTTGCGCAATGTCAGCAATAGCCAGCGAGTCATATTTTGCAGGTACTTGAATCGTATAATTGTTAGCCCCATGATAATCAATATGCCCATCCGATACATAGGCTTCATAGTGCGTCACACCCAACGCTTTTATTTCTTGAATGTAGGAAGGGAAGTCTGCGCCCGATTTCACTTTGCTGTGTGCTGCTTTAATTTGTTCTACTGTAAACATTTTTTCTTAATTTTTAATTGTTAAACGATTTTTTGAATGGCATACCACCAGAATGATGGGATTCAACATATTGATTGCCGATTTTAATGCTACGAGCTTCATAGTCATAAGATCAAATTATGACACAAAGGTGCAGCAGCTAAAATCCTTGTGATTGTAAAAAATCGTTTTTCTACAAGAGGCGTTTAAAGTTTTCGGGAGTGTCGCCAGTAAACTGTTTGAAGTCTTTGATAAAATGAGCTTGGTCAAAAAACTTATTTTCGTAGCAGATTTCTGTGAGCGATTTGGTTTTATCAAGATTGTCAAGAACGGTGTTGAACCGTACGATAGAGGCAAATTTCTTAGGTGTTGTACCGACTATCTTTCTAAATCGTTTTTCAAATGGACTTTGACTGATAAACAATTTTTCAGTAAGTTCTTTTATGCGTATTGTTCCATGGCTTTGATAGATGAGTTTGACAGCTTCCACAATCAATTTGTCGGTTTGAAGGTCTTTGAGCTGTGTCATCAAAAACTGTTCAATAATTTTTATCCGTTGTCTATCTGTTGTCGCACCTATCAATTTTTCTTCCACTTCTACGACGCTGTTTTTATCAAAAACAAAGTCAAGTGAAAGACTTAAATTGAACAGTTCGTTTGCAGGATGAGCGGCAAAATGTGTAAAGCCAATTTCGGTAAAATAGACCAATATAGTACCAACATCTGCCGAGTTTTTGAATATTCTATAACTGTCGGCGATACCTGATATTCCTGCCGTATCAAGCCTGTTTTCATGTTTTTCTGTTATTGTTGACAGTTGTCCTTTGTATTGGAAACCCATGACTAAGCCTGACAGAGGAAAGACTTTATATGCGTTTTCCAATTCATTTTCAGTCAATACAAAGTATTTTATGTACGGTTTTAACCTGTCTGTTGGAAAATATTTATCAAATTTCATTCATTTGTCTTGTTTCTATGATCTTGAATAAAAATTGTTTTGAGGGGTTCACTCTTCAATACTTAGGTAATTTTTTAGTTGAAAAGGGCGGCTTCGCCGCCGAAAAAAAGGGGAATGGACGGAGGTTTTAATTTTTTGCAAGTTTGGGCTATGCCCAAACTTGCAAAAAATTAAAACCTCCGTCCAAAAAGTCCACTTCGCCGCCGCAGGCGGCGTTATTTACGCTTAAAAAACTACCGTCTTCATACCCCTCAGTATGGACATGAAATACCTCAAATTTTATGTGTTAGAAAATTCAAGAGATTTCATACGTTGTATATTTATGCGTCAAGCATACAAAAGTAGTTATAAAAATTTTATAACTTTACTTAGTCAATACTTCGGTAATTTTTTAGTTGAGAAATGGCGGCTTCGCCGCCGAGAAAAAGAGGGAACGAAGGGCGGTTTTAAAACAATTTCTTAAAGTGCCAAAGCGAATCAAATTGAATAACATCATCATTATATGAACGTCAAAAGTCCTGTTACGATAAAAGACATAGCTAAAAAGTTTAAATGCTCTCCTTCAACGGTGTCGCGTGCATTGAACAACCATCCACTTATCAATGAAGATACAAGGCGGAATATCCAAGAATATGCTCAAAAAGTCGGTTATCAGCGCAATTCTGTCTCCTTGAGCTTGTTGAATAAAAAATCTGCCACGCTGGGGGTCATTGTGCCGACACTCAATCATTTTCACGAAACGGCAATGATTGAAGGTTTGCAAAGTGTCTTGCAAGTGCATGGTTATATGCTGGCTATTTGTGTGACCAATGAAAGTTATTTACTCGAAAAGCAATATGTTGAGAAGCTTTTGGCCAATCGGGTGGAGGGTGTTTTTTTATCGGTTTCGCAAGAAACCTATGACTCGGGGCATTATGAGCATTTAGATGATATGCGTCATCGAAATATTCCTTTGATTTTTATGGATAGAGAATACGATGGTGTGGCGACAAGCAGCATCACCGTTGACGATTATTTGGGTGCATTTGCGGCCACAGAGCATTTGATACTGAGGGGGTGTCGGCGCATCGCACACTTAAAAGGGCCGAATGGTTTGACAGTCTCGGAACAGCGATTCAGAGGTTATAAAGATTGTTTGGCAAAATACCAGATTGATTTTGACGAAGAATTGATTGCTTCGACCAATTTTAAAGCGGAAAGTGCCATTATTCCCATTCGCCGCTTGATGTCTTTGGCGCATCCACCCGATGGGGTTTTTGGTGTGAATGATTATGTTTCGATAGCGGCCATGCAGGTTATTTTGGACATGGGTTTTTCTATTCCGACTCAAGTGGCGGTTGTGGGTTTCGATAACTCTCCTTTTTCTGCGTATGTCAACCCATCTTTGTCTTCAGTCAATCGTTCCAGTAAGATATTAGGTGAAGAAGCTGCACGTCTGTTTTTGAATAACGCAGACGGTTCTACACATCAAAAAGAGCATATCGTTCTCCCGCCTCAATTGATTATCCGACATTCTACATTGACATAAAAGGCTCAATTTACTGAGGGGTCAGCCATATGGCTTGAAACGTGTGAATGGGGCTTTTGTCAAATGCTCTGATGGCAAGATGTTGGTTACAAAACTCTTCCACGATACACGTAACAAACCCACTTTGGCGGTTGATTTTACAGAACAAATTGATTTCACTGTTGCAGGAAGCAATTACAACTCAGGTTATCGGGGACGCTCACGAGCAGTTACGTTTTTATACTTGATGCCAGCGAGTAATATGGTACATCCCGATACAATCGGGACGGTTTTGGTATGCTGATGAATTCATGATTTAATCTTTTGTTTCGATATTCTTGAATATTGAATAATAATTTCTGTAAAAAGTAAGGGCACTGACCAGCTTCCCCAAGCGGCAATATTGCCACTGTCAATTTTATCAATCCCTAAAACTTGTTGCAGAATACCAAAAATAAGGCGAAAAGTAATAAAACCACAAGTAACCACATAACTACGAATCATCCACTCACGGTGTTGCTCAAAATCCCTTCGTTTTATTGTCCAAAAAGCCATGCCCGAAGTAAACAACCAAGCCGTAGCCAAGCCTATTAGCCCAATACCAAAAGTAATATAATGCCTATCAATAATGGCATGAAAAACCGATAAATAATAACTCACCAAAGCCGAAATAAGAATGGAAATTAGATAAATTTTACCCAAAATCCTATGCCAACGGATGTATTTAGTACGGATTGCTTCAATAAACTGAAACGCCCCTGTGAGTATGGCAATGATGCCTCCTGCAATATGAATGAGCAGTGGCAAGGTAAAAGGTTGGAGCTTTTCAGGCTCATAATTAGGCGATTTGGGATTGAAATACGGTACTGCATTATTGAAAATAAACAGCACTGCCAAGAGCAAAACAAAACCCCAAGCCCATTTTTTAAGGATATTTGATAATGAAATGGATAGCATGATTGTATAAAGTTTAGCATTTTTCACAATTTAAAACCCAAAAGCCCGCCGATACCCGCCATCGTAGAAATTACGAAATTAGGTGGCTGAACACTCTGCACTTCGGCTTTGTATTTTTTGAAAGTCATTGCCAAATAAATGATAGAACGGAGGTCTTTTCCTTTCAATTTTCCTTCATTTTGAAGGTTTTCAAACGATTTCATCATCTCTGAAAAATTTCTATTGGGCGTAAGTTCGTAATGAAAAATACAATCCTCTGAATGCCTCGAACGATACGAATGTGGCATTTGCTTCGGAATCGTCATCTCATCACTTGCTTTCAGTGTATGCCATTTGTCTTTTTTATACACTTCCATTTGCCCACTGATGATTACAAAATGTTCCTCTTGCTCTGGGTGCGTATGTATCGGCGGACCGTCGGCACCTGCTTTGATGAGCGTAAGTCCGTTTTCGGCACCTACTTTATCGTTAATGAGCATGACTTGGCTGTTAAAAGCCCTCATTAAATCTACGTTTGGTTTAAATTCTGTCTTCATATTTGTAATTTTTTCACAAAGGTAAAATGATTTTACCAAATAGTCAAATGATTTTACTATTTTTTGTAAAATTATTTTACTACATTTGCCGCATGAACTGGTTAGAAGATTTACCACATATCGGGCGACTCGCCCGAACGCCCTACCTTGAAATGATGAACAAGGTGTATGAGAGGCTACACGAATTGGGTTTTACGGATATGAACTCTTATTATAGCGTGGTGTTTCAATTTATTGGTGATGGTGCCAGAATGACTGACATGGCTAAAAAAGCCAGCATGACCAAGCAAAATATGAAATACCTTTTAGAACACTTAGAAAAAATGGGCTATGTAGAACGCTTTGAAGATAAAACCGACGGGAGAGCAGTGCTATTTAGACTTACCGAAAAGGGCGTTTCGTATAGAGATAAAGCGTATGAAGTAATTGGCGAAGTAGAATTGGAATGGGCTAATAAAATAGGCATTGAAAACATGATTCAATTAAAAAAATTGCTTGCTCAATTGAATGAAGAAATCTTAGGAATGAATTTTTAATAAAGTAACAAAGTTCGATGGATTTTCAATTTAAAATCAAAAATTTTTTAATGAGATAAAGTCGACCCCGCTGTGTTAAGTCTTCCTAACTCCTCCATAGCAAAACAAGACGCTTGATTCAGTCTCCAGACTGAATCATATTACGCACCGCATTATTTGTATCCGTCTTCAAACGTTTAAATCTATCTATTGGTATATTGTTTTGTATGAAGTTTATGCTTTTTGTCGCCTTTTTTGATATTTTTAATTCTTTATTTGCCCCCCTCAGTATAAACAGGCACGTCTGGAGACGTGCCTATTCTATGTTTAAGTTTGGAAACTTAAACGAGCAGCCGCGTTGCTAAAAGAAAACTTCGGAAGACTTAACGCAGCGGAAACGAGCGCCGCGTATGTTTTAGGTTGTAGAGAAGACTTAGTACAGCGGGGCATCAATCGCAAGCAATAGAAATATAATAATTTGCGCTAGATAAATTTTATATTTGAAAATTAGCTTAATTTTTTTAAAATTATTATTGCTCTCATATAATTTTTATAATTTGAATAAATTGCTCTAAATTAATACTAGCTTTTCCTATTAAAACACCATCAGAAATACTTATAATTTCTTTAATGTTATTTTTATCAACAGATCCACCATAGATAACAAAGATATTTTTATCATTTAGGTTATGATTTCTATATATATCTTTTATTGATTCTATATTTTCTTGTATTGAGTATAGATTATCAGGTATTCCAGAGCCTATTGATTCCTCTGGTTCGTATGCGATCAAAAGATTTTTTGTTTTAACATTAGATATAAAATTAAAAATAAGATTTTTAATATATTCCTTATCTTCATAAAATCGCTTTACACAAACTATTGGCGTTAAATTATTATCCATTACTTGATCCATTTTTTTCAATATTAATTCAGGTTTTTCATTAAAATACTTTCTTCTTTCAGAATGTCCTATAATTACATATCTTGCATTTGATTGAGAAATCATTCTTGCACTTACTTCTCCTGTATATGAACCAAATTCTTCAGATGCGCAATTTTGAGCTCCAATTTCAAAATTAATTATGTTTTCTTGATTAAGTAATGTTAAAGGTGGGCATATTATTAATTTATATTCTTTTTTTATAGTATAATTACTTAATATTGAATTGATTTGGTTGAAGTATTCTTGATCGCAATTCATTTTCCAATTGCAAATTATAAATTTGTAATTCATTATATTTTGATTTATTCTTGAATTTATAAATTATATGATAAATTTAATTTAAAGCAAATATTTAATAATTTTTCATTAAACAATAAAACTTTTAGAAATGGCGATTATATTGGCGCAGTAGCCGTTTTTAGTGCGTTGGCAAAACTAACAACTAAAACTTTTCGTGCGGCTGGCTTGAAAAACGGCAATTGTCGCCAATATCGATGTCATATGCAGTTTTTCCCGCTTCCTTTTTTCAAACCAACTTGAACCAGCATAATCAGATGCCAAGCTACTATTATTTTTCCATTTTTCAAATATTTTTTGAATACTTTTTAAACCCCGCTGTGTTAAGTCTTCCTAACTCCTCCATAGCAAAACAATACGCTTGTTTGTTTGTTATTTTTTGTTATTGCAAAGATATGAGACGTGCCTATTCTGTGTTTAAGTTTGGAAACTTAAACGAGCAACCGCGTTGCTAAAAGAAAACTGCGGAAGACTTAGAGCAGCGGGTATGTATCGCGTCTGAGACGCTCACGAGCAGTTACGTTTTTTATACTTGATGCCAGCGGGTAAGATATTTACTCATCATCTTCATCACTTTTGGTCTGCTCTGCTAATTCAAGTTCTAACATCATTTCATAAAAGTCGGTATATTGATGTGTTACTTCGTCTGCTATTTCATGGTCCCAAAGTACGATTGGATAGTTATTGCCTTCACTTTTTTGGTTAGTATCGAAGCAAAGTAACCCCCAATCACTCCAATCTGCAAAAGGTATAAATCCCTTATCTATCAAATATTCATTTGGATAGCCTTTAAATATCGCTTTAATTTGGTTTGCTCTCCATGAATTTACGGGATGTCTTGTAAATGTTACTTCTGAAATATACAACTCGTAAAAATGTTTATACTTTAAAAACATCTTATAGTCATCGGGTAATTTGTGTTGAATTTGGTTTTCAAAATCTTCGATTTCTTTATCTGTTACTTTGCTTTTTATGGGATACCAAATTCTCCATTCTTCATTTTTATCTTGATTTGGGTCTGACATTTCTTCTTCAATATTGATAGGCAATTTGTTTAGTTCAATATCTACTATTTTTTTTAAATTGTGGTCTATAATCTCTCTAATTTTTTGTTCTTTCATTCTTATTTGAATTTATCGTATTTGAATTTACTGTTTTTCTGTCAATTTTTTCGGGATTGTCTAATTGCAGAGAACATTTCGCTTGCCGCCAAATGGCGGCAATTTCACCCCTCCGTCATTCAATCGTATAAATTGTATAAAGCAAGATTTAAATACTACATTCAGCAAAGGACTTTGCAAACTTAAAACAAAGCAATCAAAGAACCAAAATGTATTATTAAAATAGTATTAAAAATTTAATTTATCTAAAAGGCTTTGAAAACGCTTGATTTGTTCACTTGACAGATACACTTAAAATTTGTTGCTTTTGGGCTTCATTCCATATTGAAAAACTTTTTTTCAATATGGAAAAACTTTCATTCCGTATTGAAAAACTTTTTTTCTATATTGAAAAATGTTCATTCCGTTTAGAAAAACTTTTTTTCCATATTGAAAAATGTTCATTCCGTTTAGAAAAACTTTTTTTCCATATTGAAAAATGTTCATTCCGTTTGGAAAAACTTTTTTTCCATATTGAAAAATGTTCATTCCGTATTGAAAAACTTTTTTTCCATATTGAAAAATGTTCATTCCGTTTAGAAAAACTTTTTTTCCATATTGAAAAATGTTCATTCCATATTGAAAAACTTTTTTTCCATATTGAAAAATGTTCATTCCATATTGAAAAACTTTTTTTCCATATTGAAAAATGTTCATTCCATATTGAAAAACTTTTTTTCCATATTGAAAAATGTTCAATCCATATTGAAAAACTTTTTTTCCATATTGAAAAATGTTCAATCCATATTGAAAAACTTTTTTTCCATATTGAAAAATGTTCATTCCGTTTGGAAAAACTTTTTTTCCATATTGAAAAATGTTCATTCCATATTGAAAAACTTTTTTTCCATATTGAAAAATGTTCAATCCGTTTGGAAAAACTTTTTTTCCATATTGAAAAATGTTCATTCCGTATGGAAAAACTTTTTTTCCATATGGAATGAAGTTTATGGACACAGTTTGAGAAACGTTCAGATACTCATTCTGTGTGGTGTTTTATTAAAATACCCCCTCAGTATTTTTGCAAACGTTTGCATTGAATACACACTTTTGTATTTCAATAATTTTATTATCTTTAGCGACTTTATCTCTTAATTTTTCAAACCAATCAAATCCGTATAGATAATAATGTTTACAGAAAAAGAAATCGCGCCGTTAGCGAGTATTGAAGAATGGGAAGACGATGTACTGCTTCGTTATCCTGAACCCGAAAAGCCGTCGAAGGCAAAAGAAGAATACCGCAACTATGATAGCCCACAACGCGATACCGTCAGAGAGTTCTATCGCTTGAATCACACCTATCAGACTTATGATTTTGTGAGAGAGAAAGAAGCTGAGTTTCTGAAATTTGACAAAAAAGAGATGCGTGTGTGGGATGCGTGTGATTTTCTCAACACCTTGGTTGATGATTCGGACCCTGACACAGACCTCGACCAATTGCAACATTTGTTGCAAACGTCAGAAACCATCAGAGCGGATGGTCATCCCGATTGGTTTGTTTTGACGGGATTTTTGCACGATTTGGGCAAAGTCTTGTGTTTGTTTGGTGAGCCACAATGGGCTGTTGTGGGCGATACATTCCCTGTGGGTTGCAAACATTCCGATAAGATTGTCTATCCTGAATTTTTTGAAGCCAATCCAGACTCAAAAGACGCGCGTTACAATACAAAATATGGTGTTTATGAACCCAATTGTGGGTTGCGCAACGTGCATATGTCGTGGGGACATGATGAGTATATTTATCAGATGCTCAAGGATTATTTGCCAGAACCTGCGCTTTACATGTTGCGTTATCACTCTTTCTATTCTCAACATCGTGAAAATGCTTACGCGCATTTGATGGATGAACACGACCATGAGATGTTTAAATGGGTTGACAAGTTTAATCCATACGATTTGTATTCAAAAGTACCGACACCGCCCAATGTCAAAGAATTGAGACCTTACTACGAAGATTTGATTGCGAAATACTTACCTGCGACTTTGAAGTTTTGATATTATCTGATGAACGAGGCTGTGTCAAAAGGTCAACGGTCAATAACAATCAAAATATACTGAAAAGTTTGTGGTGTTAGGTGTTCAAAGCCTCTTAATACTGAGGGGGTCATATTTTCACATTCAGACTAACCAAATCAACTGAGCATAATATTTTGTATCATTATATCGCGCCTTTTGAGGTCACGCCCTTAAATGCTTGATGGTTTTATTGTAAAATCAATCACTACACCTGTATCTATCGCTTAAAAATGACAATTAAAAACTATTCTTTAATAACCAGATACCTTCTTTTACAAGGTTAAACAACAATGGTATGAAAAATGTACAAATGCTCCTACTCAGGACGCTTATGCTGTGCGTCTTGACTTTCCACTCCCTTCTCTCACTTGCTGCTAATCCTATTGTAAACGCTGACATCACTGTTTCGGGTAAAGTGACAGACAACAATAATGAACCATTAGTAGGTGTGAGTATTCGCGTAGATGGTACTACCGACAAAGGTACAGTGACCGATGTAGATGGGAAATATTCTCTATCTACGCCTTCTGATGGCAAGTTAGTCTTTACTTTTGTGGGTTACGAAACCCAAACCATTGCCATCAATAATCAATCTGTTATTGATGTAAAACTTGTTTCTTCAGCAAGTGCATTGAATGAAGTCATCGTCATTGGTTATGGCAGCACGACTAAAAAAGACATGACAGGCTCAGTAAAATCTCTAAAAAACACCGAATTTAATAAAGGTATTATCACCTCTCCTGAACAACTTTTGCAAGGCAAAATGTCGGGTGTGAATGTCACTTCTGCCAGCGGCGAACCCGGCGGTATTCAAAGCATCACTGTCAGAGGACCCGGCGGTGTGAGAACGGGGGTTACACCTTTATTTGTCATTGATGGTATGGCTTTAGACAATTCCAATACCGCAGGTGGTGGTTTAAACCCTTTGAACTTCCTCAATCCACAAGATATTGAATCCATTGACGTATTGAAAGACGCTTCTGCTACGGCTATTTATGGTGCGAGAGGTGCAAATGGGGTCATCTTAATCACGACCAAAAAAGGAAAAGCAGGTTTTTCAAACATGACTTTTTCAACCGATTATGGTATTTCCAATATGGCACGCCCCTTGGAGATTTTCTCAGCAGCCGAGTATAAAACCCAAGTGCCAAAAGTAGGCGGTACTTTAGAAGATTTAGGAGGCAATACCGATTGGCAAAAAGTAATAAGTCGTACGGCACATACTCAAAACCACAATCTCTCGTTTGGCGGTGGTGCAGACAAATTGACTTATTATGCCTCTTTGGGTATGCAAAAACAAGAAGGTATTTTAAAAAACAATCAATTAGACCGTTATTTTGGGCGCATCAATGTCACTCAAAAACTGTTGAATGATAGATTGAGCATTGATTTTAATTTGAATGCTTCTTATACTAAAAACGAACGTCCGCCGATAGGTGCTATGATTGGCAATGCCATCTCGATGAATCCAACTTATCCTGTCTATGATGCCGCAGGACTACCTGCTAAATATCAATTGGCAACAAACCCATTGATAACCTTGGGTTTGGAGAAAGATATTACAGCCATCAATCGCGTCATTGGTAATATCACGCCTTCTTTGACGATTGTAAAAGGGTTGGTGTATCGTTTGAACTTTGGCATTGACAATTCAACTTCGACACGCGATTTGCAATCCTTACCCAACTTAGTCCCACAACAAGACGGTCGTTTGGAAACACAGGATATTAAAAACCGCAACCAATTGATAGAAAACTATTTGACCTATACTTTATCAAAAGGAAACCATGATTTGACAGCGTTGGTCGGTCATTCTTATCAAAAAATATTCTTACAAGGTCGCGCTTATAGTATCAACAAGTTTTCTATTTCTCCTATTGAACCCATTTACAATCCAGGATTGGGTCAAGATTTGACGCTTGCGAATAATAAACCAACGGGTTATGCACTGATAAATGAATTGCAATCTTATTATTCTCGTATCAACTATCAATACAAAGGCAAATACTTGATAACAGGTACAGTACGTGCTGATGGTTCTTCAAAATTCGGTGCGAATAATAAATATGGTATTTTCCCATCTTTCTCAGTCGCTTGGCGTGTAGGCGAAGAAGCGTTTTTAAAGAATTCTATTTTCAGTGATTTAAAACTGCGTGCAGGCTGGGGTAGAACAGGTAATCAAGAGATTCCATCAAAAATTACTCAAGCTTTGTTTACTTCACAAGTCGCAGCGGCGGTCAGTTATCCATTATATCCAACAGGGTCTTATCCTGCGGGTACGTCTTACACCCGTTTGGCGAATCCTGATATTCGTTGGGAAGCATCCAATCAAACAGACTTGGGTGTGGACTTTGGCTTGTTCAATGGAGCTATTTCAGGTACAATTGATATGTTTAGCAAAGTCTCTAATGATATTCTATTGGAAGTCATTCCTGCTGACCCTGTTCAACCCGCTACAACCACTTGGACAAATGTAAAGGACATGACTATCACCAACAAAGGCTTGGAAACGGAGTTGTACTATCACTTCAAACGTGGCAATGGTTTGCGTTTCGATATTGGTGGCAATATCACGTTCATTGATAACGTGGTGGATAAATCACCTTATTCTGTCATTCCTTCGGGTTCTGCTTCTGGTTCGGGTTTGACTTCTGCGACTATAAACGGTTATATCAATGGACAACCGATTGGTACATTTTTCTTGAAAGACTGGACAGGTGTTGATGAAAAAGGATTAAGCACATTCAGAGATGTTGATGGCGATGGCATTATCACCGACAAAGACCGCGTGGCTTTAGGCAGTGCTTTGCCAAAACGGATGTATAACTTGAATGCAAATGCAAGTTGGAGTGGATTTGATTTTTCTATCAATTTCAATGGCGTTTCGGGCAACAAAGTCTATGACAATACGGCCAATTCCAACTTCTACAAATTGCGTTTATCGAAAGGCATCAATGTCATTCCTGAAGCGATTGCACAAACCAATGAGTCTATAAACAACTCAGCTCCTGTGTCTTCTCGTTATTTGAAAGACGGGTCATTTTTTAGGTTAAACAACATGACTTTGGGTTACAATTTGAATCCTAAAGCCATTGGTTTGGCTAAATGGGTCTCTTCTTTGCGCTTTTCTGCCACAGGTCAAAACCTTTGGTTGATGACTAAATACAATGGCTATGACCCAGAAGTGAATACAGATAGAACCATCAACGGCATTTCGTCTTATGGTATTGACTATTTGAGCTATCCTAAAGCGAAGTCCTTTATTTTTGGTTTGAATATAGGTTTTTAAATGTGGTCTCGGCGTGTTGGATTGTTCGTTTTTCTTAAAAATACTGAGGGGGTGCTTTGTTCAATAAAATCACTCTACGAACAATCCAAATAATGCACACATGAATCTCTTTTTTCCACTTTCAATAATAAAAATCATGAAAAAAGTATTATATTTTGTTTTTACAGCAATCACACTTCTTACAACCACGAATGGTTGTACCGACCTAAAAGAACAAGTTTTAGATGAAGCCTCTGTTTCGGGTTTAACAGATAAACAAGCGGCAGAAGGTATTATCGCACCTGTTTATGCTCGATTGCCCGACATCTTTTTGCACACCAATTATTTCGCACTTCAAGAGATTTCTACGGATGAAGCGATTTTACCTTATCGCGGTGGAACGGATTGGGGCGATAATGGCATCTATATCGCCATGCACCAACACACTTACCAAAGTACAGACCCGAATATTCGCAATACTTGGAATTTCATCATGCAAGGTTTATCTCGTTCTGTTTCGGCCATTCAAGCCTTGCCGACGAACAAAGATGCCAGTGCAACTTTGTTTTTAGCAGAAGCACGAGGCATGAGAGCGTATTACAATATGCTTCTATTGGATTTATTCGGGTTGGTGTTTGTGAAAGAAGATTTGGGCGAAATCTCAAAAATACTGAGGGGTAACGATGCCGTTGAATATGTCAAAAGCGAACTTTTGGCAGTCGAACCCAATCTCGATGCTACTGTCGGACCCGGTCGTTTGTCGAAAGGAGCGTGTTGGGCTTTGTTGGCACGTTTGTATCTCAACTCAGCCGTTTGGCGCGATGTTTATGCCGACAAGCCGACTTTCAAACCAGAAGACATGGACAAAGTGGTGGAATATTGCGATAAAGTCATAAATTCTAACCAATATCAATTGTCAAAAGACTATTTTGCCATTTTCAACGGCGACAATCACGACAATAAAGAATTGATTTTTGCAGTTGACCAACGTTTTGATTTGAATGGTCACAATCGTATGGCGTATTTCTCTCTATCAGGCGACCAATTCCCACTTCCTGCTTATCCTTCGGCAAACGGTACAGATGGACCGGGCATTACACCTGATTTTTATCGTACTTGGACAACTGCTTACGGTGCAGTTGACCCTGCTAAGGCTGACCCACGTTTTTATAAAGAGAATCTCAGCATTTATTCAAATGGTAAAGACTCATGCGTGGATGCTGCGGCATTCAACATCAATAGAGGCATACTGAGGGGTCAGCAATATGGCTTGAAACGTGTGAATGGGGCTTTTGTCAAATGCTCTGATGGCAAAATGTTGGTTACAAAACTCTTCCACGATACACGTAACAAACCCACTTTGGCGGTTGATTTCACAGAACAAATTGATTTTACTGTTGCAGGAAGCAATTACAACACAGGTTATCGGGTAGAGAAATATGAATTCAGCAAAAAATCGCAAAGTGGACGTAATTTTGGCGAAGCGGATATTGTCATTGTGCGTTTGGCGGACATTTATTTGATGCGGGCAGAAGCTAAATTGCGTAAAAGCAACGATGCTGCGGGCGCTTTGGCAGATGTGAATACAGTCAGATTGGCACGCACGCAAAATACAACTGTAACACCAACGGCATTGACAAGCATGACTCTTGACTTGCTTTATCGCGAACGGGGTTTTGAATTTTATTGGGAAATGGTGCGTCGTACAGACCAAATCCGTTTCAGCAAATATGAAGATGCTTGGACTGAAAAAACCAATACGGACAAGAAAAAACGCATCTTCCCTCTGCCACAAACAGCGATTGACGGAGCTTCTAACTTACCAGGTTATTTGAAGCAAAATGACAGTTATTAATGATGTGTAAAACAGGATAAAGTCATAAAAAAAAGACGGCGAGGTTTAAAACTTCGCCGTCTTTTTTTTGTTTGTCTTGGATTTTCCCTGAAATCGTTACAAACTTATTTGTTCTTGATTTTTATTCATCTTGTTGGATTCCAAGTATTTCAGCGGTTTCTTGCTCCGTAAGTTCAACGGACATGGCAATTATACTGAGGGGTACATTGTTTTGATGTAGTTGTTTTACAACTCTTTCTATTCTTCTCCTTTCTGCCAACTCAACTCTCCCTTTTTCATCTTGCTCACGGATACCAGAATAAATATAAGCATTATACGCTTCTCTCGACCAATTGTGCTGTGCTGCTTCTTCGTATGCCTCTTTCAGACCTTCATCGTCTACATTGTCAGGCATGACTTCCAAATTTTCTGCATTCTTGATAAAGAAAGTCCACTTATCTATTATGTTTTTAAGTTCGTGTGTTTTTTTATTGAACTTTTTTAGTTCAATAAATCTAAACTTCAAATCCTTGAATCCATTCTCTCCTGTCGCTTCATCAATAATAGAATGAGAAGAGAGGTAGTCTTCGCCCAAAAAGTAGTCAAAATTTAAGACACCAATGAAATAGACAGGGCGTAAAAGAGGGTAATCATCGCCAGAGTTAATCTGCCCTGCGTAGTCTTTGCTTGTGTAATAAAGCACACGCTTGTCAAAACCTGCTGGCTCAGCAACTTGCATTTCTACGATGAAAGTTGACCCTTTCTCATCGGTAGCCCTGACATCAATAATCGAGGACTTTTCCCCCGCAAGGCGAGGAAGTTGAAAAGGATTGAGCAAAGTCACTTCTTTTATTCGGTCTCGCCCCTCCAAACCTAAAACTGCATTGAGAAAAGAAATCAAAATAATTTTTTTATTCTCATTGCCGAATATTTTGCGAAAAGCAACGTCATTTTTTACATCTACAAATGTCATCGGTCGTGAATTTTGTACAAAGTTACGATTTTTTCAGTAAATTACTGAGGGGTCTGTTTCCATTGAAATAGACCCCTCAGTAATTTCTTGAAAGTAAGGGATTACAGACCCAACCAGCTCTAAAGGAGTCCTTCAGACAATTCTGTTCTTTAATTTAAGATTTAGGTGTTATTTGGTCGAACACCATATACTGCAGGTATTATTTCTCGGGTCTGAGACCCACAAAATAGTATGTATCGCGTCTGAGACGCTCACGAGCAGTTACGTTTTTTATACTTAATGCCAGCGGGGTATAGCCTTCACGATTTTCTTTTTTCAATTTAACGAACGGCTTTTAATTTGGCTTCGGCTTTTTTGGCTTCATTTCATTGAACGGCTGTGTTTACGCATACCCGCCGCCTGCGTTGGCTTTTGTGCGTGGGCTTTTGGCGACGGGTTGGCGTAAACACTTTGTTCTCCGCCGTATTTTTCTTTTTTTATTTTTTTGATGTCGTGTTGGGTGTCTAAAATGTTGTTTTTGCTTTTTTCGACCCCCTCAGTATTTTCGTTAATTTTGACCACTTTTCGTTAAAAATTAGCGATTTTCTTATCCTTTTTATCTTTTTCTATCCTTTTTAATCCTTATTTTACTTGTTTTCGTTTTTTATACCCCTCAGTATTTTGGCGTTTTTTATCACTTTCTGCCAATTTTAAATCCTTTAATTTTGACTTTTTTGTTGCGGCTTCGCCTGTCATGTGTCAATTTTTTATATATGAAAACACGTTTTACTGTTCAAATTTCTACTTCTTTTTGTCAAGTAATTTTCCAATTTTGCTATCCTTTTTTATCCTTGTCGCTGTGGTTGATTTTGATGTTCCGAATGAGTTTTTTAAATTTTATACTCCCTCAGTTTTTTAGCATAGATGTTTTTAGTTATTGCTAATGACAAAATCACATTCAACTTTAAAGTCTGAAATTGCATAATCGTCATTAAAATACAGGTCGTTAATTTTTTGTTTGATTGGGTGAAATAAATCTTTTGGATAATCTCCTTGCTCAAAAACTTGCAATGTTTGGTAATCATTTGCAGTTGTAAACAAATTATTATTTTCATTTCTCCCTTTATTTATTGCTCCTACCTTATAAAAATACTCGGTTATTTTATGTCTTTTATTCCCTTCAATTAGTTTGTCTGTAATTGCAAAATAGTCTTGTATATAAAATGTTCTAATATTTTTGATTGAATTATGCAGTTTTTCTTTTATGTTTTCTTCTGTTTGCGCTTTTACATAACTTACCTTTTTCAATACGCAAATAAACCCTTTTACTTCTTTCAAATCAATAAAATACTGATTATCAGTAAGTAACATTTTATGTTCTTTATAAATTCCTACTATCATTTCTGCGATTTCGCTATCAGAATAATCTTTAATTTCATAAGATTTTCCAAATTTTCTAAACTGTAAGCCACTTTTTTCAGGTTCAGAACGAACTTGGTTTATCAGCGATTTTGGTATTGATTTTATTCTCAATGCGTTCATAATAAATTATTTATATGTAGTTATTTATAAATTTTAATTTTTTGTTTCTCTTGTAATTATTGTCAAATTTGTTGTTACTTTTCTTTTAGCTGTATTTTGGTTTTGTTTTTTTATGGCGGAGAACGGTTGCGTTGACGAATACCCGCCGCCTGCGTTGGCTTTTGTGCGTGGGCTTTTGGCGGCGGGTTTGCGTCAACGCTTTGTTCTCGACAGTTCTTCTTTTTTTATTTTTTTGAGTTAGTATCGCTTCTGATACCCCCTCAGTATTTTTCATTTTTTCTGCTCAATTTTACCAAATAGGAAGCATATAAAAGCCAAAAAGAGTTTCATTTTGAGGCTTATCAAATGACCTTATAATACTGACTTTATCTGGTGCTACAAATTCACGTGTATAACTTGGTGGATTCCCTTTACCAAAATAGTCTTTATTGCAAATCCAGAGTGAACAATACATATCATACTTATGCTCACCTTGTTCTATCGCTTCTTTCATGTAAGTTTCTTCAATTCCAAAACTTAAATATCTTTCCTGAACGGCATTTTCTACTATTTCTTTTGATTCAAAATATACCTCTACATAAACGTTTTTTGTATCAGTTTTATATCGAAAATAGATTTTACTATCATATTGAAATGAAAAAATTGACCATTCCTTAGAATCATGTAATTGGAAAAGAACAATATCCGCATCAGTTGTCCCCTCAAAGCAATAAAAAAAAGGGCATTCTCTAACCAAATTATAAAAAACAATGTCTTTTGATTTACACCATTCAAAATCCCCCCATGGTATCCATTTTATGGCAAATTTTGGTTGTTCTACCTCCTCGTACCCCATGGCATATAAAGTATTAATTTCCTCATCTCGTTCTAAATATTCTCTTAATGCTAACGCTAATCGTGTAGTAACTTGTTTTGATTTTTCATTGAAATACTCTCTTGGGTTAATATCTAATTTTTTTAAGCAATTGTACAATATAGTAAGCGTTACAATTGTATCTCGGGGGTCATCCCATTGTTCAGATTCTTTCTCTAACTTTTCTATTGCTATTTCAAATAATCTTAATGATTGTCTTCTAACTGCAAGAATAAATAAAGTATAGCTTCCAAAATAATCACTTAGCAAAACAATATTTTTATGATTAAATTTTATAGCTTTTTCATAAAAATCTAACATTGATTTATTTAATTCAATTTCTTCAAAATCAATTTCTCCGTTGATAAGTCTACTATATTCTTGCCTTTTTTCTTTTGACATTTCGTTTGAAACATATCGCCTCCAATTTTCTGTTGATTTCTCGTTTTCTATATTTATCAACGTTTTTAAATTGCTGTATTCGATTTCAAGTTCTTCGTTTAAGTAACTTATATTCATTTTCTGTTTTTTAACTTCGTATCTCTTTTTTTGATTTATTGAACGCCTTTTTTTATTGCTTGGGGTCTTTTTTAATTGTCGAGAACTTTCGCATACACGAGACTTCTACGCAATCAGTTTCGCATATATCCGATTTACCCACAAAAATAATATTTCCAAAGAATAAAAAAAATATTTTTATAACAAACTGATAGTTAGCTTTTTATCATTTCGTATTTGATACCTTTTTCATTTAATGCCCTTTTATTACTGAGGGGTCTCTGAGTTTCGCTTTTTATATTTCGCATTTGATATACTTTGTATGTTGTATCGGTTTCGTGTTTGATATACTTTATATATCTAAGTCATCAAACTATGGATTGGTTAATACTTTTATCGAGCCTTTTTTCCCTATGGAAAAACTTTCATTCCGTATTGAAAAACTTTTTTCCATATTGAAAAATGTTCATTCCATATAGCATGAAAGTTTTTCCATATTGAAAAATGTTTTTTCCATATAACATGAAAGTTTTTCCATACGGAAAAATGTTCATTCCATATAACATGAAAGTTTTTCCATACGGAAAAATGTTCATTCCATATAACATGAAAGTTTTTCCATACGGAAAAATGTTCATTCCATATAGCATGAAAGTTTTTCCATACGGAAAAATGTTCATTCCATATAGCATGAAAGTTTTTCCATACGGAAAAATGTTTATTCCATATAGCATGAAAGTTTTTCTATATTGAAAAATGTTTTTTCCATATAGCATGAAAGTTTTTCTATATTGAAAAATGTTCATGCTATATGGAATGAAGTTCATGGACACAGTTTGAGAAATGTTCAGATACCCATTCTGTGCGGTGTTTTATTAAAATAACCCCTCAGTATTTTTGCAAACGTTTGCATAAAACCACCCTGTCTTTTGTTTCAAAAATGAGAATACCTTTAACCGAAATATTTATTTAAATCACTCAAAGTTACTCAGTTATCAATAATGGTCTTTACAGAAAAGGAAATCTCACCTTTGGCAAGCATCGAGGAATGGGAAGATGATGTACTCATTCGTTACCCAGAGCCAAATAAACCCGCAAAGACAAAAGAAGAATATCGCAACTACGATACACCACAACGCGATACCGTCAGAGAGTTTTATCGCTTGAATCACACCTATCAGACTTATGATTTTGTTAAACAGAAAGAAGCTGAGTTTCTGAAATTTGACAAAAAAGAGATGCGTGTGTGGGATGCGTGCGATTTCCTCAACACCTTGGTTGATGATTCGGACCCCGATACAGACCTCGACCAGTTGCAACACTTGTTGCAAACGTCAGAAACCATCAGAGCCGATGGTCATCCCGATTGGTTTGTCTTGACGGGATTTTTGCACGATTTGGGCAAAGTCTTGTGTTTGTTTGGTGAGCCACAATGGGCTGTTGTGGGCGACACATTCCCTGTGGGTTGCAAACATTCCGATAAGATTGTCTATCCTGAGTTCTTTGAAGCCAATCCAGACTCAAAAGATGCGCGTTACAATACAAAATATGGTGTTTACGAACCCAATTGTGGTTTGCGCAACGTGCATATGTCTTGGGGACACGATGAGTATATTTATCAGATGCTCAAAGATTATTTACCAGAACCTGCGCTCTACATGTTGCGTTATCACTCATTTTATTCACAGCACCGTGAAAATGCTTACGCGCATTTGATGGATGAACACGACCATGAGATGTTTAAATGGGTTGACAAGTTTAATCCATACGATTTGTATTCAAAAGTACCGACACCGCCAAATGTCAAAGAATTGAGACCTTATTACGAGGATTTGATTGCGAAATATTTACCTGCGACTTTAAGATTTTAAACCACACAACAGAGTTCTATCCGAATAATGTTTCAATTGGCTAAAACGCAGTTCTGCCTTTGTCGTTTAGAAATTTGATTCTAAAACGCTTTTATACTGAGGGGGTAGCTTTACGGGAAGCGAAGATACTCGATACAGAAATTTGAATCATTTTTTACTTTTTTTCAAAAAAATAAAAAACAATTCAAATTTCTGTATCGGATATTTATAGCTTTAATTAGCCAATTGTAACAAAGCGTGCACTGCTTAAATGTGTCGTAATGACATAAATACACAGTATCTAAAAACCGTACTTTTACTTACTTTCGCTTAAAAATGACTATTAAATCTATTCTTTAACAACCTAACACCTTCTTTTACAAGGTTAAACAACAATGGTATGAAAAATGTACACATGCTCCTGTACAGGACGCTAATGCTATGCGTCTGCTCGTTACTCACCTTTTCTTCATTTGCTTTTTCTTCTATATCTGATATTAATGTATCAGGAAAAGTGGTTGACAACAACAGTGAACCGCTCGTGGGTGTCAGCATACGAGTAGAGGGAACGGACAAAGGAACTATCACAGACGTAGATGGCAATTATTCGCTCACTTGTCCCTCAAATGCGACTTTAGTTTTCTCATTTGTCGGCTTTGCCGACCAAAAAGTAGCTGTTAACAATCAATCTGTTGTCAATGTCACTCTGGCAGCTTCTGCAAGTGCATTGAACGAAGTCGTCGTTGTAGGCTATGGTCAATCGTCTCGTAAGACTTTGACAAGTGCTGTCACAACGATGAAACCCGAAGACCTCAATAGAGGTGCCATCAGCGATGTTGGTCAACTATTGCAAGGTAAAGTACCTGGCTTAAACATCTCGGCAAGTGGTGACCCGAATCGTCCAGCAGCTGTTGTACTGAGGGGGGCTTCCACACTCAACAGTTCACAAGGACCTTTTTATGTAATTGACAATGTGCCGGGTGCAGACATTTCTACAATTGCGCCCGATGATATTGCAACAATTGACGTATTGAAAGATGCGGCGGCAACGGCTATCTATGGTAATCGTGCTGCCAATGGCGTTATCATGATTACGACCAAAAAAGGTAAAAAAGGTCAAGGTGTGGTTTCGTACAATGGCTTTGTTGGCACAGAAACTGTTGCAAGCCGTCTCGAAATGATGAACTCAACAGAGTTAAAAGCCTTTTTAGCAGCGAATGGTCAATCCATGACTCCCGCCAACGACAAAGGCGCAGATACAGATTGGCAAAAAGCAGTGCAAAGAAGCAAAGCTTTATCACACAACCACAATTTGTCATTCAGTGGCGGTGGCGAGCATCATTCTTACAGTGCCAGCCTCAACTATATGAACAAAGAAGGTATCTTGTTAGAAAGTAATTTTCAACGTGTTATTGCTCGTCTGCAATTTGACCAATCATTGTTGAATGATAAGGTCAAATTGGGCATGCAAGTATCTAATGCAACAACTAAATCGGACTATACACCTCAACGCAACAGTGTTTTGGGTCAAATGATTACCTATTTGCCAACTTCACCTGTCAAAAATCCTGATGGCAGTTTCTTCGAGAATTTTACGACAAGCGGTTATTTCAACCCTGTGGCGATGATTGAGCATGGTCAAGACCAAACTAAGTTCAACAATTTGATTGGTTCTGTTACTGCGCAAGTGCAACTGCCATTCGGCTTGAGCTATAATTTGAACGTGTCACATCAGAAATCAACATCATTGCATGGAGAGTTCTATGGCAGTTACTACTCTCAGTACAACAGTGCCAATTTCTACTACAAACCCGAACCACCCGCAGTTCATTATCTTCAAAACTTCGGTACGAATGGCTCAGCAGTACGCAATACATACGAAAATACGAATAATATCTTAGAAACATTCTTGACTTGGAACAAGGAATTCGGTAGCCACTACCTCAAAGCAGTTGTAGGTTATTCATGGCAAGACAATACGATTGGCGATGGTTTCCAAGTGACAAGTACAAACTTCCCTGTTGACAATATCGGATTCAACAACTTTGCTTTGAGTAATCCTTATGCGATCACTTCTTATCGTATCAACTTTGGTGGTGATGGTATTTATCAACAAAACCGTTTGATTTCAGATTTTGCTCGTTTGAACTATAATTTCAAAGACAAATATTTGTTGCAAGGCTCTATTCGTCGTGATGGTAGTTCTGTTTTCGGTAAAAATAACCAATGGGGTTACTTCCCCTCAGTAGGTGCAGCTTGGCGTATCAGTGAAGAAGGTTTTATGAAAAATCAAAGCCTTTTCGACGATTTAAAACTCAGAGCAAGTTATGGTATAACGGGTAATTCATCAGGCTTCAATGCTTATACAGCTCTTTTCTTATCAGGTAGCTTGGGTTCTTTCTACAATAATGGAACACTCGTAGCAGCTTTAGGCCCAACAAAAGCAGCAAATGCAGACTTGCAGTGGGAAAAAACGACAACTCAGAACTTAGGTTTAGATTTCTCTATTTTAAAAGGAAAAATCAATGGTACACTCGAATTGTATGACAAAACCACATCAGGTATGATATACAGTTACGGTGTTGATAGAGCACTCGTACCAGCAGGTAGTATCGTAGCAAACGGTGGTAGTATGAACAATAGAGGTGTTGAATTGAGCATCAATATTACCCCCCTCAGTACAAAATCATTCAGTTGGACTTCAGGCATCAACTTAGCAAGTAATACAAACAAAATTGTGAGTTTGAGCAATCCTCTGTTTGCGGGTGGTGACTCAGTGCGTTTGACGCAACCAGAAGGTAGTGGTCAAACAGGTAGTACGCTTCAAATCTTGAAAGCAGGCTATCCGTTGGGTCAGTTCTTCTCATTCAACTATGCAGGCAAAGATGCCAATGGCGTATCTCAATATTACAAAAAGAATGGTGAATTGACAACAACACCTGCCATTGGTGCGGATTATCATTATGTCGGTAGTCCACAACCTAAATTATTGTTGGGTTGGACAAATACGATGCGTTTCAACAATTTTGACTTGAATTTCTTCATCAGAGGCGTTTTTGGCAACAAAATATTCAATGCAACACGCGCCGATTTGTTCAGACCAACCACCGCACAATTCACTAATATCTTGAAAGATGTGGCTTCTGAATCTGCCAAAGATGTCAACTCACAACGATATTCATCTCGTTTTGTCGAAGATGGTTCTTATGTGCGTATGGACAATGCGACTTTGGGTTACACCATCAATGGCATCAGCAAATACATGAAATCTGTTAGGATTTATGCGGCTGTCAATAATGCGTTTACGTGGACAAAATACAACGGTATTGACCCCGAAGTGAACCAAGGCGGTATCGCCCCGGGTGTTGATACAAATAACTTTTATCCTAAAACAAGAACCCTCATGTTGGGTTTGAACACTTCTTTTTAAGATTTTAAAATTTTGACATCATGAAAAAATCATTATTAAAAATAGCTTTACTGGCAACTATCATTTGCACGATGCCATTCTGTCACAAACTCGATGTGCCTATCACATCAGCTTTGACACCTGACGTTTTCCCTAAAACCCAAGCGCAATTTATCCAAGCAACGGGTCCTGTTTATGCAGCACTGAGGGGTAACTTTGCCTTAGATTATCATTTTATACAATCACAAAGTACCGACGAATCTATCATGCCCGCACGCGGTGGCAACTGGTATGATAACCAAGGCTATTTGATGCCTCACTATCATTCTTGGACACCTGACCACGGCATGACAGGCAGTAACTGGAACTGGATTTCCAATATTGTCGGTACAACCAATCAGGCCTTGGCAATTTTGGGTGAAAACATGCCTGAATCCAATACGACTAAAGCTCAAATATTGGCTGAATTGCGTATGGTGCGTGCCATTGCTTATTTCATGTGGATGGATTTGTTTGGTAATGTGCCAATTATCACAAAATATGGTGATTTTGAGCCTAAAACCAATTCACCTCGTACAGAAGTCTTTGCTTTTATTGAAAAAGAAATCAAAGAAGTATTGCCTAATTTGAGTACAACAGTTGATGCCACAACTTATGGCAAACCAACAGCTTTTACAGCGCAAGCGTTATTGGCAAAAATGTACTTGAATGCAGAGTATTACACTGGTAAAGCACAATACAATGAGTGTATTGCGGCTTGTGATGCTGTCATCAATTCAGGAAAATATGCCATAGAGCCACGTGCCAGTTATTTGCAACAGTTCTATCCTAATAATGGTCCAGCTATGAAGGAATTTGTTTTTGCTATTCCTTACGACCCTTCGATGGCGGCATTACCGGGTACAAATGGCTTTATGTATCATGCGCGTTATGACGTATTGCGTTCTCAGACCAAACGTTTCAATTTGCCTTTTACACCGAGCGCACCGCGCAGTACACTGCCAGAGTTTTATGCACATTTTGAAAAAGATACCAACGACATTCGCAACAAACAGTGGTTGGTAGGCAAACAATACAATGCAGACGGCACACCTTTGACAGTTACAACAACTAAAAAAGGTTATGACCAATTCTATACAGGTTCTGATGGTAGCGCATCTTTTACCTATCACGTAGAGATTACACCGAATATCGTTTTGCGTCAAAGTCCTGCTTTATTCGATTGCGGAAACGATGAAATCTCTTGGAATATGGGTATCCGCAATATCAAGTTCTATCCAGATGCAACGTCAATCAACCGTAATCAGAATAATGATATTCCATTATTCCGTTATTCTGACATCATTTTGATGAAAGCAGAGGCGATACTGAGGGGTGGTGCAGCAACAGGCGGCGCAACAGCTTTGTCATTGGTCAATCAATTGCGCGCTCAAAGAACCACCAGCCCAGCTTGGACTGCGGTTACGTTAGAAGATATTTACAGCGAACGTTGCCGCGAGTTGGCTTTTGAAAGCTGGCACCGCAACGATATGATTCGTTTCGGCAAGTTTGAAGGTAAATGGGGCTTCAAAACAAATGCGGATACTTATCGCCGTATTCTACCGATACCTACATTTGCATTCACACTCAATCCTGCTTTGAAACAAAATCCAGGTTATTAATAAGTAATACGATTTTAATAAACTACACCATTACGGACTGTTTTTTTGCTCCGAAGGAGTCTCTTGGACAAGCAAAAAAAGCGTGCTTTGAGAATATTTCTTTCGGATTGAAGCTAAAAATTGAGGCAAAAGCCTCAATTTTTAGCTTCAATCCATAAAAAAAATTATTTTGTACGCCTTTCGTGCGTAGCACGAAACAGTGTGTAATGGTGTAATTTATTTCTGTCGCGTTACTAATTGTATTCTTTTTTAAGTTTTTAAGATAGGGAAACCACAAAGTTTCCCTATCTTGCTTTTAAATCAAAATTAAGCAAACAGTTATGAAAAAACGATTAGCAAAAGAGAAATACGCCTCTATTCCCCTTTTTTCGGCAACGAAGCCGCCATTTTTCAACTAAAAAAAACGAAGTATTGTAGTAAGTACCAATCAGAATCTTGAATTTACCCGTGATACTGAGGGGGTCAAAGTGAAGCTACCTTAGAACCTTAAAAATGTCTTTGCTTTTGCTTTAAAAATAGTCTGAATTTATGAAAAATATATCAAGAAAAACATTTCTTAAACAGAGTTTTGCCGCAGGGTCGCTTTTGGTTCTCCATCCTCAATTTTTGTTCAGTCAGAACCAAATTGAAACAGATACCGAATTTTATAAAAAAACAGTAGCAGCCAATGCAAAAGCTGTGGAAGCTCTGCTTACAAAATTCTCAAAACCAATTGAGGATTTAGTGCGGCAATTGGGTTACGACTTCGCTAATTTGGTCGCTGCTTTTGCCGAACCACAATCCAAATTTTATCAAAATAAGGCATTGATTCCACATATGGAGTCGGTAATGCGCTTCTTGGTACAAGAGCAAAATCCTGATGGGACACTCGATATTGCCAATTTTGCTTCGCCTCCTGACACGGCTTTTATTCTTGAACCCATAGCAGCAGCGGCTGTTATTTTAGAAAAGATAAAATCAAAAGAACTTGAAACGGTTAAAAATCTGACAAAAACCTTCATTTTGAAAGTCGGCGATGCGTTGACTGTTGGCGGGATTCATACCGAAAACCATCGGTGGGTAGTATCGGCAGGTTTGGCGCAAGTGCATCATTTGTACCCTAATAAAAAGTATTTAAATCGCATTGAAGAGTGGGTCGCTGAGGGTATATATGTTAGCAGTGAAGGACATCATTTGGAGCGCAGTATGATTTATTCGGAAGTGGTAGATAGAGCGTTGATTCTTATGGCAAGGTTGTTAAATCGCCCGCAGTATTTAGCATTTGTCCGTAAAAACCTCGATATGATACCTTTTTATACCGAACCGAATGGCGATATGGTGACGGTAGATAGCCGCCGACAAGACCAATATCGAGTGTGGAATTGCTTATTGTATTATCTGCCTTACCGCTACATGGCAATTGCTGATAAAAATGGGTATTATGCAGCGATGGCGCATTTCATTGAAAAAACAGCAGGTTTTGAAGAAAAAGTAAGAGAACAATCGCTGATTTTTTTGTTAGAAGAGCCACTTCTAAAAGAACAATTGCCTTCACCTCTACCTTTAAAAACAGAATATGAACGGTTTTTTAAGGAAACCCAATTGGTACGTTTTCGTAAAGGTGATTTGACGGCAAGTATTTTTGGCGGTACAGACAAACCTCTGATTATTGCATCGGGTCGGTCGAGTAATCCTAATTTTTTCTCGATGCGAAAAGGGGAAGCGGAGTTAAAACACGTTCGTTTTTCGACCAATTTCTTTTCAACAGGCTATTTTAGAAGTGAAGGTATTGAGAAAATAGGCGAGGCTTATGTTTTGAAACAGACCCTCAAAGTACCTTATTATCAACCTTTACCTGCCAATAAACACCGAAAAGATGCGAGTTACAAACTCAGCGAAAGCGTGGACCACCGTTTTTGGAACACAATGGATTTTGAAAATAGACCCCTCAGTAATGTCCAAGTTTTAGAAACAAAAATTGTGATTCAAAAGAAAAATGACGGCTTTGAACTCCAGTTTGATGTGCAAGGTACTGAGGGAGTCGAAGTTGTTATTGAGTTGTGCTTCAAGGAAGGGGGGCAATTGTCTGATATGAAAACGTTTGACAGTCAACCGCAAAACTATTTTTTGCAATCAGGTACAGGTGTTTACACTTTTGGCAAAGACACGATAAACGTTGGCAATGGTATTTATGCACACAATAGACTGAGGAGTATTGATGGCGAGGTGTATTCGACTCATTTTGGTACATTACGACAATCAGGTTTGAATGTTTATCTAACAGGTAAAACGCCGTTTAAACATGTATTGGTTATTGTTTAAAAATGGTAAGCGATTGCGGTTTTATGAAGAACTGTTGCTAAATCAGTTTTAAAAATGCATCTTTGAAACCAATTTCATACTTACCGTGTGCTCAAAATATTGCAATATGAACGATTACTCAATAGAAAAATATAATGATGGCTTTAGAACACAGATTTTATCCGTTTGGGAAAAATCTGTTCTTGCAACACACGATTTCTTATCTGAATATGATTTTAAAGCCATCAAAGCATTGGTGGCAACTATCAATTTCAACGATTTTCAAGTTTATTGTCTGACCAACCAAAGCTTAGTTTTGGGATTTATTGGTGTGGCAGGCGAGAAAATTGAAATGCTTTTTTTAGACCCTCAATACTTTGGACAAGGTCTAGGGCAGGTGTTGTTGCGTTTTGGCGTGAATGAGCTTGGGGCTAACAAACTTGATGTGAATGAGCAAAACCTAAAAGCCCTAAACTTTTATCAAAAATTCGGATTTATACCTTTTGACAGAACTGAAAAAGACGAACAAGGCAAAGATTACCCCCTTTTGCGTATGACATGTGTGCCACATCCGACAGTCAATGGTGAATATAATACTTAGTGCTTTAGAAGTTGGTTTATAGTAACCCAAGACTGGCTTCCAAATGTAGGAAGCATCGGTTCAATAATGAAAGCAATCGAATAAAGTTCAACGGATAGAATCGGTAACGTTTCCGAAAAAAACAAAAAGGTATCATTCTGGAACATCACAAGACATTTATCTTTGTCGAGACACCCCTCGTATCCCCCAATCTTAAAAGATGTATAAAAATAGATTTTCAGTCAAAACAAACGCGGCTCTCGTGAAAAAATACCTTTTTTATCTCTGCTTTTGTGCCTCTTTCAGCCTATCGGCCCAAAAAATCAATCGCCAAGCCGTCGTTCAACGCCATACTGTCGTGTTGACCCAAGCCGATACTCTGGCTTCCTTGTCCGTAGGCAACGGCATATTTTGTTTTACAACAGATGTCACAGGTTTACAAACCTTTCCGAATGAGTATGCCAAAGGCATATCCCTTGGCACTCAATCAGAATGGGGTTGGCATTCGTTCCCGAATACTGAGGGGTATCGCATCGAAGAAACTTTAAAAGATTATGAGTCACATGGGCGCAAAGTGCCATACACCGTACAAATCAACACGCCCGAACGCAATAAATCAGCAGCCAACTACCTCCGTCAGAACCCTCACCGACTACAATTAGGCAATTTGGGTTTTGATTTGCGCAAAAAAGACCTCTCCCGTGTGCATTTGAAGGACATCAAAGACATCCACCAAACCTTAGATATGTGGACAGGCGAGCTGAAAAGCCATTTCACCATCGAAGGAGAAACCGTAGATGTTTCGACTTTTTGTCATCAAGAAAAAGACATTATTTCTGTGAAAGTAAAGTCAAAACTGCTCAAAACAGGTCAGATTCGTCTCCGTCTCCGCTTTCCTTATCCGACCGATTCTTTTTTAGATGAAGGTAACAATTGGAAAAACGAGGATAAACACCTCTCTGGCTCTGCTGTTTTGACTCCCAAAAAGACCGTTTTGGTGCATCAACTGGACGATACACAATATTATGTCTATCTGAAATGGGGAAAAAAGTCTTGGCTGAGTTATGACGACCAACCTTTCGACCCTCAAAAGGACAGTCACAAACCCTTTCCTTTCTTCAAGACAAAATCGCACGACTATATTTTAACCCCCTCAGTAAAAAGCGATGAATTTGAACTAACAACCGAGTTCTCGAACCAAAAAAAGGATAATGATTTTGAAACAACCCTACCCAACTACGCCGAAACCAAGAAAAACAACATCTTTCAATGGCGCAAATTTTGGCACAGCGGTGGTGTCATTGACTTTTCGGAGACCCAAGACCCCCGTGCTTTTGAGTTGGAACGACGTGTTGTCCTGTCGCAATACTTAACAAAGATTCAATGCACAGGGACAACGCCCCCTCAAGAGACAGGTTTGACTTTCAATTCATGGTACGGAAAACCACATCTTGAAATGCACTGGTGGCACGCGGCTCACTTCACACAATGGGGGCGAACGGAATTGATGGAACGGAGTTTGGATTGGTACAAAAAAGCCCAACAAACAGCACATAATCTGGCCACGCGACAGGGTTTTGAGGGTGTTCGTTGGCAAAAAATGACCGATTCAGAAGGTCGAGAAACACCTTCGTCCGTCGGTGCGTTTTTGATTTGGCAACAAGCTCACTTCATTTACTTTGCTGAACAAGCCTATCAAGCCCATCCGACGCGAGAAACTTTACTCAAATATCAAGATTTGGTATTGAAAACCGCCGATTTCATGGCTTCTTATGCCTATTTTGATTCAGAAAAAGGACGTTATATATTAGGCACAGGCTTGATTCCTGCACAAGAATCGCACCGACCCGAAGTCACTTTCAACCCAACTTATGAACTGACGTATTGGCATTGGGCTTTGTCAACAGCTCAACAATGGTTGGAGCGACTAAACATCAAAAGAAACAGTAAATATGACAATGTACTGACCCGCCTCTCAGTTTTACCCCAAGCCAATGGGGTTTATCTCGCCACAGAAAATGCCACCGACAGCTACACCAATGAAAAATTCCTCATAGACCACCCCTCAGTATTGGGTGCATTCGGCATGTTACCCAAAACACCTTTGGTAGATTCAGCAACGATGCACCGAACATTGGACAAAGTGTGGTCAACATGGCATTGGGAGCATACATGGGGCTGGGATTTTCCAATGGTCGCCATGACAGCCACCCGTTTAGGCTTAGGTGATAAAGCGATTGATGCTTTGTTGATGCCGATTCGCACAAATACTTATCTGCCCAACGGCCATAACTATCAAGATGGGCGTTTGCGACTCTATTTGCCTGGGAATGGTGGCGTTTTATCTGCCGTGGCGTTGATGTGTACTGAGGGGGTATTTCCAAAAGGATGGAAAGTGAAATGGGAAGGCTTAAAAAAGATGCTTTGACTTTAAGCCGAAACTCAATGTGCAAAAAGCTGTGTCGCTGTTATCTCAAAACCCGAAAGGGCAGGTAAACCGTTACAAACTTTTTGATTTTTACAAATTTCTACTTTATCAATAGCCGTATAAACATAAACCGTTTCGGTTTCAGGAAAAATATGCCAGACAACTTGTACGCCTGCTTGAAAATACTCTTCTAATTTGGTGTTCACACGATTGATATTATCAGAATCCGATATTATTTCAGCCACCCAAATCGGTATTTGCATATTGGCGTTGCTCATTATTTTTCTTTGAGCGGGTGTAAATATGGCAGCATCAGGTCGCCTTAATTGTTCATTGATGGTATTAATATCTTTTTCAAAGAAGATAGAGCCACCTTCTGTAAACATAGATGTTTTGACAAATAATCTCAAAAGATTATCTTCGATATGAGCTTGGTCTTGGTTCATAGTTTTAGTTTTCTCGACAACGCCTTTATTAAGCTCGTACTTATATCCCCCCTCAGTATGTGCATAGCGTTTGAGGAATTGTGCGAGTGTTACATAGCGCAATTTCGGTTTCATTATTGCAGTTGGCAGATTTGCTGGTGCGGTCATTTTTTGTATTTTCAACAAAATTATACTTAAATCTCGACAAAAACCATAAAACAGAATCTTTTTTGATTGAAAACTGCTCTTGAATGTCCAATACTGAGGGGTTACTTACTAAAATCCGTTGCTAAGGCATTCAATTCTGCATCCGTCAAAACACCTGATTTCACTACTACACGATACTTAAAGGTTACGGATTCCCCTTTTTTCAATTTTAAATTTAAAGTTTTTTTGCCATTTGTAAACACTTTTTCACCCAATGGATTCAGCGCAAAAAGTCCATAACCTCTTGCGTGCCAGTAAGTCGGATAGTTCACATTTTTAGGATGGTCAATCATTGCCACAGCAACTTCTTCGTTGCCAACTTTGCCTGATAAATTCATCCATTTGGCACGCGTTGACCATACTGCCTCGCCGTCAACACCTTCGCTGCTGTGGTATTTCCCAACTATCCCCTCAGTATTCACGACTGGTACTTTGGTTTCGATGCCGTTTGCATCTGTGAAAATCTCGGGTTTATTAGATGGATGTTCCAATTCGCGGGTCACACGTAGGGCGAGCATACCATCTTTCACATCGTTGAGAGCGACTTCTTCGACAGCTGCTGTCAAAGTTGTGATACGGTCAATAATACGCACATCTCCTTTGCCCGAAAAGCGATATTGTGTCGTTTCTCTCAAAATCGTATTGCCTGTGCCATCTTTTTCGATCCAATCGGCAGTGACATCGAGTTTGCCGACTTTGCCATTTTTGATTTTTGAAAAGCCTGTATGGCGTATCAAACCATATTTTTCTAACCTTTTGTCCGCAGGAATGGCCGTTGAATTGTTCCAATAATCCAAACCATTCACATATTCGTAGTTCAACCACAAGCCGACATGGTGTGGGTGGTCTGTGCGTTCAAAAGGGCGTGGTGCAAGCGGATAACCCCGTGTGATGGTTGCGCCTTTCGCTGTTTTGATGGGAAAAAGGACAGGTTTTTTCAAAATTTTCTCATCGGGATAGATGTAAGACGTAAAAAATTGACCGCCGATTAGCACATCAACTTTGCTTTCAGCCTCATTTTTAACAAATTTGACAGTTTGTGCCTCACAAAAGAGACCCCTCAGTATGAGGGCGATTAGAAGTAGTTTTTTCATATTTTATAAAAATTAGCGTCGGCGAGGTTTCAACCTCGCCGACGTTTTTTTAGTATTTAAACACCTTTCCGCCAGCCATGACTTCTTGCGTTTTTTCATCAAACGTCACTTTCAAGCCTGTGCGATAAGCAGCATTCGACATAATGGTCGCAATAGAGTGTTGGTAGCCTGCTTCGATGGGCGCGTTTGGCGTTTTGCGGCTGCGCACACATTCCATCCAGTTTTTGACATGATTGAAAGTCAATTCGTCGCCACCTGTGTTGGCATCGGTTGATACTTTGATACTTTCCAATTTTAAAGGCTCTAAAAGATTGGCTTTCAATCCCATAGCAGCTGCTTCGCGCTCGCGTAAACCGCCTGTATTGGTGATTTCGTTGGTGTCCAAATTAATCATACCACCGTTTGAGTAGTACAATTCTTTTGTTTCACCTGCTGAATTAGAAAAACGAGACGTGAACTGTACTTGGAACCCAGAACTCATATCGGCAGGACCGTAGTCAAATACAACGGTTAAAGTATCCGCATTTGAACGACCATCTTTCCATTGATAAATACCGCCATTGGCAACCACACTTCGTGGATGTGTCAAACCACTGAACCAGTGAACTGTGTCAATTTGATGACTCATCCATTGACCAGGAATACCCGATGAATAAGGCCAGAATAAGCGATATTCTAGGTATTTGCGTGGGTCAAATTTATCGGCAGGGCGATTGATGAGGAAGCGTTTCCAGTCCACATCTGACTCTTTAAGGTCTTTGACCAATGCAGGTCTGCGCCAACGACCTGGTTGATTGACATTCCACATCAACTCAACCATCACAATTGGACCAAATTTGCCCGATTTGATGTAGTTTTCAGCGGCATGGTAGTTTGCGCCACTGCGACGTTGTGAGCCAATTTGTACGATTTGTTTCGACGATTTCACGGCTTTCAATACGGCGCGATTGTCTTCCATGGTTTCTGACAAAGGTTTTTCTGTATAAGTATCGCACCCCGCTTTGACGGCTTCGATGGTGTGAATGGCGTGTTGAAAATCGGCCGTACTGATGAAAACAGCATCCACAGATTTAGAGGCGTACAATTCATCGTTGTTGCGAAAAACCTTGATGTCCGTACCGAGTTGTTTGTCAATGTGCGCTTTGCCTTCTTCGCGGCGGCGATTCCAGATGTCAGATACTGCGACCATTTCAAAATTCATGGATTTCATCAATTCTTTGAAAGGTGGCAAATGCGAGGCTCTGAAACGGTCTGAAAAACCAACACAACCCACTCTGACACGGTCGTTTGCACCTATGATGCGGGCATAAGACTTTGGGCTGAAAGCTATTGCGCCCAAAGTCGCATAAGCTGTATTTTTGGCAAAATCACGTCTATTCATTGTTCTTTTATTTAAATTTTGTTAAAAAATTGAATTAAATATAAAAAATACTGAGGGGGTCAATCTACCCAATTTTCAGGTCTAATCTTAGTTCTTAAAGCACTTTCAACGCAAGGTGCGTTCAGAAATATATTGCTTGTATAAGGTGTAGATTCAAGGAAAACTTTAGGTTTGGCACCGTCAATTTTTTGCACCATATCAATCACTGCTATTTTATAACGAAACGAAAATACACTGAATACGCCCAAAATTTGCTCTTCTGGATTGTTGACATTATAAACATTCGGACTGAATCGCGTTTGGGCTGGTACATCGAATAGTGTCCCTGTGTTCTGTGTTTGCGTTTCTAATGATTGAAGATAGGCAAATACTGAGGGGGTGATGGCGCGTTGCGTTACTTTGATATAATAACGATTGGGCGGCGTAGCATAAGGAATACGCACCACACGATGCGCTATTGGTTGGCCATCGCGTAGTTTATCGGATAAAACAATAGTTTTGGAATTGTAAATAATATTCCAACAATCGTTTGGGAAACAAGGTATCAAAACCGCACGACCATCTCCTGACACAAAACGATTGTCGCAATAGGGCGCACGCTCGTAGTGAATCCAATCCCATTGATAATAGTTTTCTTTATTGGCTTCATCAGTCAGATTGGCATACACATCAAAGCCATCGTAGTATAAATCGGATTCTGCTCTGAAATTTTCGCGCCGATAGGGTGTTGAAAGAGAATCTAAAGCAGGACAAGCGCGCATGGTTTCGGGCTTCGATTCGTATTTTTTGCCATCAACTTCGACAAAAAGGCGATAAGTTTCGCCCACAATGCCTTGGAAACCTGCATTTTGTGTGCCATCTGTTTTTGTAAATATAAACTTATTGCCACGACTGTCCAACACATAAGCAGTGGCTTTGGGTGCTGTCGGAAACTGATAACCACCGTTTGAAGCCACGTTTGTCAATGAATAAGTGACATTGACTTTTCCATAAGTTTCTGTCAATTCCGCATCAATGACTATGAATTGTTTCAGTGTGGGCAAAATGGATTTATCAACAGGGTATTGACAGCCTATTTTTATGAAAACGAGTAAAACAGCTAAATGCCAATATGTTAATTTTTTCATCATTCAAATTTAAAATTATAAGTCACTGAAAACAATGGAATCGGGAAAACACTGACTTTGAACGGCTTGAATGAAGCCAAAGCAGGGTTATAAAAATACGAATAGGCATTTTTTCGACCATACAAATTGTAAACCGTAATAATCCAAGACCCTTCCCAGCGTGTTTTTTTCATGCTCGGATTGGTAATCAACCAAGAAAAATCGAGGCGATGATAGTCCGAAATGCGCGCATTATTGCGTTCGGTATAAACAGGCAATATCAGACCATTATTTTTATAAAAACTCACAGGCGCAGTAAAAGGCCGCCCTGTACTGTAAACAAAGGTCAACGAAATGGCATTGTGGCGTTCGGTTTGAAAATTCATCATCATATTGAGCGTATGCGGTTTATCAACCGATGTCGGAAACCATGAACCACTGTTCAGTTGTTGAAGTTTGGGAAAATCGCCTGAAATTTGTTCCAAACTGCGTGCATAAGTATAACTCAACCAGCCTGTCATCACGCCTTTCTTTTTATTCACCAACAACTCAGCCCCGTAAGCTTTGGCCGTACCCCTCAGTAATTGCGTCTCTACAAATGGATTTGTGGACAAATCAGCACCATTGATATAATCAAAAATATCGCGTTGCCAACGATAATAACCTTCCAATGACCATTCCCAAATGCGATTTTTACTGTCGTGAAAATAACCAACTGACACCAAATCACTTTGCGCAGGCGGTGTATAACGGGTACTTGTTTTCCATCGGGTATTGGGCAGTGGGGTAGAGGCATTTGAAATCATCTGCAAAAATTGATTCATCCGATTGTAACCAATTTTGATGGACTGCCCCTCAGTAATTTTATATCGAATGCCCACGCGAGGCTCGAAACGCGAAAAATGAGATTCCACACCATTTCTGCCAATAAACACCGAATCAACGATTGAACTCAATGCTTTTGGGGTATTTGGCTCATAAATCGCCATTTGATAAGGGCCTAAATTCCAAAAATTGACATAACGCACACCGACTTCTGCCAACAAGTTTTTAGTGATTTCATATTCATCAGAAACAAATAAAGCGGCTTCCAAACCCTGTTCTTTTTGCAAATGAATTGTCGAAACCGACGACAATTCGGTTGGCACGAGGTCAGCAGGTTTGTTGATATATTGTGTAGCAGTCATGCCAAAATTGATGCGCTGTTTTTTGTCAGGCGCATAAGTAACTTCGGCTTTGACGTTGCGGTATTTGAGGTCGGTGTCGAATAAAAACCCTGTTTTGACTTCTCGGGCTGTTGTATTTGATTTATAATCAGACGAAACGGCGAGCAAATTGAAGTTGAGTTTTTGAGAAAAATAGTGATTCCAACGCACTGCAAAATTTTGATGGCCATATTCCAAAGTCGCTTGTCGCGGAACAACATTGGCAACACCAAATAAGGAGTCAACGCTGTAAGAATCGTGGCTCAAATAACTTGTGACTGTAATATTGTCTTTTTCAGTAGGTCGCCACAACAGTTTATTGGCAAAATCATAAAACTGAGGCTGATTGTTTGGAATGCGCTTGCGACCGACTGTGCCGATTAGGTTATTGTTATAAAAATTAATCAAATATTCGTTGAAAGAAAAACGAGCCGAAGTCATCAGAGCTAATTTTTCTTTCATAATGGGCATTTCGGCGTGAATACGATTGGATATAATGCCAGCACCGCCTTTTAATTTAAAATTTTCTAAACTCGGTTCACTCAAACGAACATCCAATACGCCTGCCGTTTTGCCACCATATCTTGCTGGAATTGACCCTTTGTAAATTTGCATTTCGCGAATCGCATCTGTTGGAAACAGCGAAAACAAACCCAGCAAATGTGTCGGATTGAAAACGGGCATATTGTCTAATAAAATCAAGTTTTGGTCAACAAAACCACCGCGAATATTTACCCCATTCGAGCCTTCGCCAACGGCAGAAATGCCGGGCAACATCTGCAAACTCCGCAAAACATCCACTTCGCCCGCCGCAGGAGGCAATCTTTGAACGGCTTTGATGCTCAACATATTGACACCCAAAGCAGGTGTTTCCATTGTCCGCACCGCACTTTGAGATGTAATCACAACTTCTTCAAGCTGTGTGGCAATATTTTCCATCTCAATACTGAGGGGTGTCTCGCCATCTATTTTCAACCGTTTGGAATACGGTTTGAAACCCACAAAACGGAAAGTAATCGAATGTTCGCCGCAAGTCATGGGCATTTTAAGTGTGCCTTGTGCATCTGTTTCGACACCTGTTTCGCGACCATCGAGTGATAAAACAGCTCCCGTAAGAGGTTTTCCTGTTTTTCCATCCGTCACTGTTGCCAAAAGGTAGCACAAGTTTTGCGCTCCGAGTACCAGAGTGAAAGATAAAAAGACGCAAGTTAAAAGCCCTATTTTCCAGCGTTTTGTTGGGTTTTTATTCATTGATAACGAGTTTGTTTGATTTTATACTGAGGGGGTTAAAATTTGTAAAAATAAAATTAACGATTAACTTTGTTCAAAAAACAAATAATGACAGCTTCTATTTCTGCTCAAGATCAAATTGCTGCGATGATAGCAGAGGAAATGCCCGAAAAAATCTTGGCATTCAAATTTGCTCCCGCTATTCAAGAAAGAATTCTTTTTTTAGTTGACCGAAAAAAAGAAGGTCAAATTACGCCTGTCGAAAATGAAGAACTTGAACGATATTTAGCTTATGATTTGCTTATTGGCTTAGCAAAAGCAAGAGCTATGAAACATCTTAAAGCTTAGAAAATATAAACAAATTACTATGAGCCGACATCACATTTCAAATGATTTACGCCAAAAAGTAGTTAAAAGGGCTAATTTTTGTTGTGAATACTGCTTAGTCCCCGAAGCTTTTTTAGCAACTGTTTTTCATATCGAACACATTAGAAGCATTAAACATGGTGGTAAAACCCTATTAAATAACCTTGCTTATGCTTGTCCTCACTGCAATCAAAATAAAGGCAGCGATGTTGCCACTTTTCTAAATGATGAAAGCGATGAATTAATCCGCTTTTTTAATCCAAGAATTGATGTTTGGCATGAACACTTTGAAATCAATGAAGGTGAAATAGTACCTAAAACCAATTTAGCCAAAGTTACTATTCGTATTTTGAACATCAATCAAATTGATCGCATCATTTTCAGAAAAGCATTAATGGATGCAGGTGTCTATTAATTATCCACCGCTTGCATCACCATCGCTCTAAATTTCCCGCTATTATTTTTATCATCAATCTTCTGTGTCTGTTTCATGATGACACCAATAATCTTCTCTTTGGGGTCGGCAAAATAATTGGTATTGAAATAACCGCCCCATGTAAACAAGTTTTCACTACCCAAACCGCCTTTTGACATGCCTTTTGTCGTCAACAGACCAAATGCCAAACCGTAATTTTGGTCTGATTTTGCGCCACCTAACAAATCACCGACTTGATTCATCATCATAGATTCGATGGTTTTGCGACTCAACAGGCGTTTACCGTTCAGTTCGCCATTGTTCAGATACATTTGTAGAAAAGTTGCATAATCTTTTGCCGTACTCGACAAGCCTGCACCACCTGAGAAAAAGGTTTTTGCGCCTTTAATTGGATAATCGGGGTCGTAGAAATTATCTGTAAACGATGTCCATTTGTCGTCTGTTTTGGTTTGAATCTTGACCAAACGATTGGCTTTTTCCGACGGCAAATAAAAATAAGTGTCGTTCATACTGAGGGGGTCGAAAATATGCGTTTTCAAATAAACATCGAAAGGCATACCCGATATGACTTCAATAAAATAGCCCAAAACATCCAGACCTTCCGAATACACATACTTCTCTCCTGGGACATGGTGCAAAGGCAATTTTGCCAATTTTTTGATATTATCGCCTATTTTGACCGATTCTGTAGTGAAAAGGTCAACGATGCCTGCTTTTTTATATATTTTTTTGAATCGCGCATCACCATCTATCACACCATAACCCAAGCCCGATGTATGTGTCAATAGGTGGCGAATCGTGATTTCCTTTCCCGCAGGTTTGACGGTATAAGTCGAATCGGCTTCGTACAAACTGTCCAATACTGAGGGGTTCTTAAATTCGGGAATGTACTTTGAAATCGGGTCGTCGAGTTGAAACAAGCCTTCTTCCCACAACATCATCACAGCCGTTGAAGTAATGGCTTTTGACATGGAAGCAATGCGAAAAATATCATCTGTTTTGAATGCGCGACCACTTGCTGCATCGGCTGTACCAAAGGCTTTGTGGTACACAATTTTACCGTTTCGACACACAATTGCCACTGCGCCAGGGATTTCTTTTTGGTCTATGGATTTTTGCAACAACGCATCAATCCGCTGCAATCGTTCCGACGACATTCCAACGGATTCGGGTTTCGCATCGGTCAGAAAAGGTGATTTCTGAATAGAATTGGTTTGTGCCAATAGGGTAGAGGCACTCAAAACGAGGAAAAAGAGGATGTTTTTCATTCTATTGTCATTACTTGAGCTACGAATTATGCGAATTAACGGATTTTATGGGTTTTATCGAGCCACGAATTATGCGAATTAACGAATTTTACGAATTTACTTTATTGTGTGTTTAGTGTCTCGAATTATGCGAATTAACGGATTTTACGAATTTACTTTATTGTGTGTTTGTATCTCGAATTTTACGAATTAACGGATTTTTTATGAATTTAAAAAATACAAGAATGGATTGCAATTCAAAAAATTCGTAAAATCCGTTAATTCGCATAATTCGTGGCTCAATAAAAATCAGTACAATCTGTGATTCTATTTCAACTCCTTAATTTTGATATTTTTAAACGACACATTATTCCCGTGGTCTTGCAACAAGATATTACCCTTATCCGCAGCCCCAAAACCCTTATATTTCTCATACTTACTGCGCGCCACCAAAGCGTTGTAAATATTGCTTTTTCTTTCGTATTCCACAACTTTAAAGCCATTTAACCAGTGTTGAACCATATTATTTGGATAAACGACAACTCTGCCCTGATTCCAGTCACCAATTTTGCGTTGGAAACGTTTGTCCAATTTATAAGACGGTATCAAATCGTACAAACTCGCCAAAGTACGATTGCCCACTGCACCCATTTTTGCATCGGGATGTTTTTCATCATCCAAAACTTGAAATTCCAAACCAATCCCCGATTTGCCACCCGAATCGAACTCCTCATTCACAAAATACTTCACGCCCGAATTGGCCCCCTCAGTCAATTTGAAATCAAAAGTCAATTCAAATGCGCCGTATTGCTCCGTTGTCACAATATCGTTGCCCGTTTCAGAACCATCGGACGGACTGACATTGATAGTCCCATCCACAACAGCCCAATGTTTTTCTGGCATTTTTGTACCATGAACCGCGCGCCAACCCGTAAAATCTTTGCCATTGAATAAGAGTTTCACACCTTGTGCTTTTTCTTGTTCCGACAAAGTATTGAGCGTCAAATTGATGACAGGACAATTGTCTGTCGGACTCGGTTTAAGGTTTTCGGTTTGGATACGGATGTTTTTCCAACGGATTTTCATGCCTTCCTTCATCGAACCATAAATCGCATGGACTTGCAACGAAATAAACCCCTTCGCCGTCATGTCATCAATCAGATGCGACACAGGAATACCATTGATCCACGTCCGCAACACATTGCCAATTGCTTCGATGCGATAATGATTCCATTGACCGATTTTGAACGCCTTTTTGCCTTCTGGATTGATGTTCGGAATGTACAACCAATCTCTGCGCGCCTCGTCGTAGATGCCGCCTGACCACGCTCTTTCAGTCGGGTCAACCTCCATTTGATAGCCATGAACGCGCCCATTTTGATAATCAGGTTTCGACAAACTGCGGAATTGGATACCCGAATTCATCGCATCGTCCACCTTCAAATCCACTTCAAATATAAAATCGCCATAATCTTGTTCTGTGCATAAAAACGAGTTGGGCGTATTGGCAACCGTTGTGCCGACTATTTCGCCATTTTCGACCGTGTATTTGGCTTGTCCGTTCAGTTGTTTCCAACCTTTCAACGTTTTGCCATCAAAAAGCGACACCCATTTTTCTTTTTGCGCCCAAGTGGTTTGCGTCATTCCGACCACAAAAACCAATAAAAATGCTATGTTTTTCATAAAATTTAGCTTTTAAAATTTTAATTGAATATGTTGGCAAAACACAATTTGCGCAACCGATTGCACAAAAGTAGTTATTTTTTTTTAATTGACAAGTCTTCAAAAAATTTTGATTGATTATTCTTACAAACAGCATGATTCTATCGTCGAACTTTAAAGAGTGCTTTTGGGAGACGATACTGAGGGGGTAAGTCAGGAGATTTTTCAATATGGAAAAATAATTTTTCCAAATGGAATGAAAGTTTTTCCATATTGAAAAAAAGTTTTTCCAAACGGAATGAAGATTTTTCCATATTGAAAAAAAGTTTTTCTAAACGGAATGAAGATTTTTCCATATTGAAAAAAAGTTTTTCCAAATGGAATGAAGATTTTTCCATATTGAAAAAAAGTTTTTCCAAACGGAATGAAAGTTTTTCCATATTGAAAAAAAGTTTTTCCAAATGGAATGAAGATTTTTCCATATTGAAAAAAAGTTTTTCCAAATGGAAAAAATAGAAAACAGCATAAAAAGAAACAAATACTGAGGGGGTACAAAGACGACCCAATACATAAACAGATATATTTATGAGAAAAAATAAATAAAAAATTGATATTTTAAATTATTTTTCTTATTTGGCACTATTATTGATACTTATACATTAATTAAAATCATTTTTTAACAAAAAAGCATTTTAAAATGAAGACAGTAGTATTAAGTGCCTTTACGAAATTGGGTCAAGACAGTTTAGCTGTATATGCCAAAAATGCCATCACATTGATGACCGAAGACCCTCAATTTGCTCCCCTCAGTAAAGAAGTAGGTGAAGCCAAAAAAGCCAGCGATGCTTTCGAGATTGCTTTAGCAAACAATATCAACGGTGGACGAACAGCCACCATTGAAAAAGACAAATGCAAAAGTAACATGCTGCAACAACTCAAAAACCTCGCAACATTGGTTGACTTGATGGCAAACGGTGACGAAGCCATCGTCATGGCAGCAGGTTTTGACGTGCGTAAATCAGCTAATTCGTACACCTCTTTAGATGCGCCCAATGTATTGAAACTCGTGAACGAGACAAAAGCAGGTTTGGTGACATTTAACTTATCGAAAGTCTTAGGTGCAAACATTTACGGTATCGAAAGACGCATCAAAATCGAAAACGAAGACAGCCCTTGGGTCAACGGCGACTACACAAGCTCACGCAAACGTTCCATAGAGGATTTAGAATCTGGCAAAACCTATCAATTCCGATTCCGAGCCATCGGCAGCAAAGGTTTGGTCAGTCCATGGTCAGCTATTGTTGAAACTTTGGTGTCGTAGTTTTTTTGTCATTTGACTTTGGAAGCCTACTTCTTGTTTGAGAAGTAGGCTTTTTGTATTTTTACTGAGGGGGTGTTTCGTATAAAATGTATGTATATGCAAATGTAATTTTATACGAAGGATATACCTCGCAACGCGATACCTCTCAGTATTTTTAAGCATTTAACATGACGATACATTTTATACGAAATGCTAAAAAATTATTTATCAGTTTGTTATGAAAAACTTTTTTCCTTTATGCAGAAAATTTATTTTTGTGGATAGATTGGATATATGCGAAACGGGTTTCGTATATGCCGTAGTTGCTTAAAATAATTAGGACAAGCCTTGTATAAAATAATGTGGTTAAGCGTCTTACTCAACAAAGCCATTTGAAAATAACTGCAGAAATTAGAAAATTTCTGTCAATTATTTTCAATTGTCTTTTTATGAGCAAGACAAAATGTTAACACACAAATATTTTAAACAACTCTATAGAGAGTAATTACTTCAAGCAACTACACACAATCGTCAATGCCTCCTATATGTCGGCACTGCGATTGTGTAATTGTTCTGCGAAATCAAAAAAAACGAAGAAGTAAGCATGAAAAATCGAAAAAAATCAATAATCCCTATTTTTAGCAAAAACAAAAAGAATAAATGGCACTATTCTATCCTTCAATCGAAAAAATAAAACAGTTAACAGTTCAACCCGAAGCAGGAGAATTACACTTACTAAATTTTTTAAGCGATTTAGACGATAGCTTTGAAATTTTTTTCAACCCTTTCTTAAATGGTGATAGACCCGATATTATCATAGTTCGTAAGAATTATGGTATAATGATAATTGAAGTAAAAGATTGGGAGTTGTCAAATTATTATTTAGATGAAAAACGAAAGTGGAGATTGAAAAAAAACAATGCCTACTTGAAGTCGCCAATAGACCAAGTGTTAAACTACAAGGAAAATCTTTACAATCTCCATGTTGAAAGATTATTAGAAAGAAAAATTACCAATTTTAAATATTGGAATATTGTCTCTTGTGCATTATACTTCCATAATGAGACTAAAAAATCGCTTAACGATTTTTTAGTCAAACCATTTGAAGAAAATAAAAAATATCAAGATTTCTTAAAGTGGAATATTGAACTACTTGCAAATGACAATCTTAACGCAAATGATTTTACATCTATCTTACAGAAAAAGTATTTAATTGCAAGACAGCCGTCTTTCTACTTCAATGATGAATTATATGAAAGTATAAAAAGATATTTAGTCCCTCCTATTCATACAAAAGAAGAAGGAGAGGAAATACCTTATAGTAAACAGCAACAAAGGCTAACTATTAGTGAAGCACGAGACCAAAGAATTAAAGGAGTTGTAGGTTCGGGGAAAACAACAGTTTTGGCAGCAAGAGCTGTAAACGCACATTTAAGAACACAAAGTAAGGTGTTGATATTGTGTTACAACATTACCCTACGAAACTATATCCATGATAAAATTAGCAAAGTCAGAGAAGAATTTTCATGGGATAGTTTTTACATAACGAATTATCATAATTTCATAACAGCCGAAATGAATAACAATGGAATTGATTTTACGATACCCGAAGATTTTGCTTCTTGGACTACGAGTAAAAAATCAGAGTATTTTGAAGATAATTATTACAGCAATGAGAAATTGTTTGAAGAAAATAAAGATAAATTTTTCAAGTACAAAACCATACTAATAGATGAAATACAAGACTATAAAAGACCTTGGATGGATGTAATTAAAAAATGTTTTTTAGCAGAAAACGGAGAGTATGTTTTATTTGGAGACGAAAAACAAAATATTTACTCAAACGAAATCGAAAATAAGGATATTAAGACAAATGTTCAACAAAATCCATCCACTTTAAAAGATTGTTTTAGGTCAAACAAAAAAATAAAAGATATTGCTATTGGCTTTCAATCAGCACATTTCAAAGACAAGTATGATATTGATGATTTTAACAAACAATTGGAATTTTCATTTGAGAAGCCTAGTTTTTGTAAATACTTTTTTACAGGAAAAGATATTAATGTATCAGAAATTTTTAACACAATAAAGGATATATCAAATAAATTGGGTGAACATCCTAATAACATAACAATATTGGGAGTTAGAATAAGCGTACTAAGAGAATTGGACTGTTATTACAGATACAAAACGAATGAAAAAACCAATTCCATGTTTGAAACCCAAGAGGTATGGTATAAATTATTACTTGAAACTTTCAAAAGCGAAGAAGTAATTAAACGTGGAATTGATTTATTCGGACATATAAAAGATACGGAGGCTAAAAAAAATAAACTTGCGGTACTTTTAGCCATAAAAGACTTAACTGAAACGAACCCAGAGCCTGAAATTCTATCCAATTATAAAAAATTAATTGAAGCTGATAGAATAAATAAAGAACAATTTGAATTATGGTATTCAAGTCAAAATTTGAGCGAATTACTGAATAGAGATAAACGAGAGTCAATAAAGGCATTAGAAAAAAAGTACCCAGAATATAAGATACTAACTAAAAAACTAAAAATGATTAGAGATAATAAAAAATTTCATTTTTGGTATGCTCGTGGAACTATGAAAATTTCTACAATTCATAGTTTCAAAGGTTGGGAAGCGAACACGCTTTTCTTATTACTTGAAGAAGATTGGGGGATATTAGGAGATTTTCCTTTTTCATTTGAAGAACTGATTTATACAGGCTTAACGAGAAGTAAAAGAAACCTCATCATATTGAATTGTGGCAATATGGAATACCATGAAACCATCAAAGATTTAATTGAAAAAAATGAATAAATAATGCTGAAATACTGAGGGGGGGTAAAATAAAAGAAAAAAAGAAATCGCAGAACAAAGCATTGACGCAAACTCGCCGCCAAAGGCTCAACACAAAAGCCAACGCAGGCGGCGAGTATTCGTCAATGCAACCGTCAATTTGTGAAAAAAGTGGAAAAAATCAAGGATTTATGTTTGATAAATGAGGCAAAAAGCCCGCTGGTACAAGGTATGAAAAACCCGCTGGCATGTAATGTTCAACCAAATAACCCCTAAATCTTAAAATTAAAGAACGGAATTGCTGGTGTCGGCTTCCAAGCCGACATCTACTATTTATCAGGTCTTTGACCTGTTTGGTCTGTATCACTTTTTTATGAAACTACTGAGGGGACTATTTCAAATAATGCAATTCAAAAGAAAGAACGTATTACAGAACAAACAAGCCCGTCGCTGACAAATAGTCAACGACAGGCTTGTTTGTTCTGCGATTAAGCAATTTTAGTTACTTGGGTGAAGGCAAATACAAAATAATAAATACTTGATTTTCATTTTTTTATAAAATTTATTTTTTTATTGGTGATACTTTTTATTTTTGTGAAGGAATTGTATGTATTTTGGAAACATTATAAAAATCTAGAACGTTAGAATAGAACACAAGGGAAATACAATTTGGTACGAACTGAGCAGGTAAATTCAGTTGTAGCCATTTTACACCATTAACAGTCTAACAACTTTATATAATTTTTAAAACAATCTATAAATGAATTTTCAGCAAGTCATTGAAACCGAGAAGAAAATGCGTAATGATGGCATTGACGGAGCATTTACCATTGATATTCCTGCACTTGTATCTGTCAAAGGTGAGCCCGATTTGATGATGCAAGTTTTGAGAGTCACGCCCAGTCATCGCAATATGAACTACTTTTATACAGAAAAGTACCCCAAAACGCAGATTATGATTCACTTTACTGAGGGGCATCTGCGTGGCGATTTGTCGCAACTCACTAAAGAGAATCAGCATGTGTCTGTGCCGTTTGTTATTGCTCGTGATGGTGGTATTTATCGCCTTTTTGGATCAGAAGCTTGGGCTTTTCATGTCGGCAAGAATCCTGTAGGCAGTACCAACGAGATTTTAAGTCGTAGCAGTATTGGCATCGAATTGTCGAACTATGGGCCTTTAACTTTGCAAGGCAATGATTTATTGACACCTTATGGCGATGTCTATTGTTCAGTCAATGATACTTCTGAGTATATCAAATTGCCTAAACCTTATCGAGGAAAGTCTTATTTTGCTTCTTTCACCGAAGAACAATACGATGCGCTGATTGTTCTTTTGCGTTATTTGACAGCTCTATTCAATATTCCACGCGCATTTTTACCTGAAAATGTCCGTTATGAAGCGACCACACAAGCTGTTGGATTCAAAGGTATTGTTTCACATGTCAATGTCAGAGCTGATAAAATTGATATTGGTCCTGCTTTCGATTGGGCTAAAGTGGTTGCAGGTGTAACGGCTGCTTCTTATACTTCTATTGCCCCTGCCACACGTGGTTTTGTTGCGCCACTCGATTCTGATAGCGAATTAGATATGGATGTGGATTTGAGCGGTGTTACAAGAGACTTTTCTATCGGCGACGAAGAGCCTGATTGTTAATAAGAACTAAGAAACTGTTTGAGTGAACCAGTGTTAGTTGAAAGCAAACTAACGCTGGTTTTCTTTATAAAAACGAAACTTTCCTCTATGGTAGGCAGTAAAAATAGTATCCAAATACTCAATCCAACTATCCATGCCTACACCTCCGTATATTCTGCGAAAAATAGAACAATGTCGTCGCTTCAACGAAGATTTTTTGAATCTCAATAGTCTCGACTTGACCGAAATACCGCCCGAAGTGTTCGATTTGACACACTTGAAAACATTGAATGCGCACCACAACCGCATCGAAACTTTGCCTTTAGAACTTCGGCAGTTGACGCAGTTGGAGACTTTGGGCTTGGAAGGCAATTGTATCGAGCATATTTCGCCTGAAATGTCTATGATATTAGCCAAAATCCCGCATGTCGTTTTCAGCTATCAAAATTTAGAGAAAGGAAAGGATAATTGGAAAGAAAAAATGCGTGAAAGCATTGAAAATGCCGACCTCGACAGAGCTTTTGATGTCTTGAAAGCACAGAAACCCGATGACAATGACGTGGCTCTGTTGCATTTTAGGTATCGAGACAATGAACGCAGTTTTTCGATATTAAAAACCATTTCAGATGATGATTATACTTTGATACGCAATCAAATTGTCCACGCATTGTCCTGTTTTTTGTCTGAATAAAAAAATAATTATTTTTTATTGTACGAACAAGTAACTAAGTGTCCAACAAAGCGTATTAGGTTTAATTAAATAATTTAATTAGATAATTTTAGAGGTTTTGGAAGCCGTGTGTTTCCAAAACTTTTTTTTTGCCAAATCACGAAAACTTCTTTCCTTTACAAAAAATCACAACCTATGAAAAATCTATTTTTATTAGCATGTCTTATGCTTATGATGTCTTGTAAAAACAATCCAAAAACGGAAAATAAACCCATCCATTTGGTCACACTCGACCCAGGGCATTTCCACGCCGCCTTGATTCAGAAGGCGATGTACGACTCAATTGATGCCACGGCACACGTCTATGCACCCGAAGGCAATGATGTCAAACAACATTTGGGACGCATCGAAGGCTACAACAAACGAGCAGACAAACCGACCAATTGGACACAGGTGAATTATATTGCTCCAGATTTTTTCGAGAAAATGATTGCCGAGAAAAAAGGCAATGTCGTGGTCTTGGCGGGTAATAATCGTTTGAAAACAGATTATATTCTCAAATCTTTGCAAAATGGTTTTCATGTTTTGGCAGATAAACCAATGGTTATCAACGAAAAAGACTTTGAGAACCTTAAAAAAGCTTTTGCCATCGCTGCGGAAAATAAAAAACTGCTCTACGATATCATGACTGAGCGTTCCGAAATCACCACCATGCTTCAACGCGAGCTTTCGATGACCCCCTCAGTATTCGGCACTTTAGAAAAAGGTACACCGACCAATCCTGCGGTTACAAAAGAAAGTGTGCATCATTTCTACAAATTTGTTTCGGGCAATGTACTGACGCGTCCTGCGTGGTTCATGGACGTGCAGCAACAAGGCGAAGGCATCGTAGATGTGATGACGCATTTGGTGGACTTGGTGCAATGGGCAAGTTTTCCAAATCAAATCATTGACTACCAAAAAGATATAAAAATAAATACAGCCAAACGCTGGGCAACCGATATGTCATTGTCGCAGTTTTCGACCATCACAAAAACCGATGCTTTTCCCGATTTTCTGAAAAAATCAGTTGTAAACGATTCTATTCTAAAGGTTTTTTGCAATGGTGAAATCAATTATACACTGAGGGGGGTACACGCCAAAACTTCTGTGATTTGGAACTTCAAAGCACCCGATGGCACAGGTGATAAGCACCAATCGTTGATGCGTGGGACAAAAGCAAATTTGGCAATTCGACAAGGAAAAGAGGAAAATTATCAACCGACTTTGTACATCGAACCCGTGAAAAATAACGCCGATTATGCGGTTGCTCTTAAAGAAGCCTTTGTTGGTTTGCAACAAAAGTTTCCAGATGTGTCAGTTGAAGCGGTTGGAAAAAAATGGAAAGTCACAATTCCTGAAAAGTACAAAGAAGGTCACGAAGCCCATTTCGCGCGAGTCACTGAACGCTTTTTGGACTATCTTTTGAAAGGAAATATGCCAGAATGGGAAGTCCCCAATATGTTGGCCAAATACTATACAACGACAAAAGCCCTTTCGATGAGTCGGTAATTGGTCATCAATCATTGGTCATTAGGAGAAGTTTGTTTTATTTTCTAATGACCAATGATTGATAAACAATCTCTGTTATTTCAATTTTGATACAACGAACTGTCCCACTTTCGTGCCTTGCTCATTGCCTTTTTCACAATCAGAACGGTAGTGGATACCTGCATATACACGGCTGATAGAGGCTTCTTTGGCGGCTTCTCTGAACGATTTGAACGAGCGAACAGGCAAGCCATATTCTTTCTCCGTTTCATCTGTATAAGCTTGATTGTCACCAAATAAAGCTGTGAGTGTTTCTGCCGCAGCAGCAGAAACAGTGCTATGTCCACTCGTGTAAGATGGAAACGGCGGTGTGACCAAAAGCGGATGCCATTGTTTATCTATTTTGGCACTGATAACGGTCTCTGGTCGCACAGAAGCATAAAAATATTTAGCATCCCAACAGCTGATAAACCCTTCGTAGAGAGCCAATGAGGTTAGGGTATAGGCTTGTAAAGATTCATAAAATCCCACTTTTCTATCCTTCAAAAATGATTGGCAAATCGCTAACCAGTGTCCACCAGGAGTCATTTTTTTATCTTGAAACATCAAATGACCTTTGTGGCGTGAAACAAAAGGGTTGTCGTCCCAAAATACCATGATGTTTTCACGCTCTTCGACGACAGTTTTTGAAATCTCATGTACTTCTACCAATTCTTTCCAAAATGCGCTGTTTTTATCCTCGCTATACTGAGGGGGTGGGGTAGGGCGAAATTGCGAAGCGGTGTCCATGACCAAAACTTTCATTTTAGCCCAATGTGGCTCAACGCCATCGGCATAGTCAGGTGGCGTAGGTACCCAACGACCATTGATACCATTTTTGACTTCAAACCGCGCCATACCACGTGTTTCTTTGTAATTGTCTGAACCCAAACGTTTTATAACAGCATTGGCGACATTTTCTCCAAAAGCGATAGAATTGTTGAACACATCTTCAGCTATGCCTTGTTTCAATTCTGCAAAAGTTTTGGTTTCAAAATCATCTATTTCTTTGGTCGTAAAAACAACTTTTTTGGCTGTCGAACACAAGGCCTTGATGGCGGCTATTGTAAAATTGTAGTTTTTACCTGCTTCAGGAGTCGGCATAGCATCAAAACCTTTGAGCTTGGCTGTTATTGAAGTTGCACCTTCTTTTGCAAATTTTCCCGCTTCGTAAGCCGCTAAAAGAGGGTAAACATAGACACGACTTGCCACAGGCGGCGCAAAAATATCGGTTACAATCACATCAGTGAGTTTTTTTTGCGCAGCGTGTAGGTATTCAACATCCGATTTTGCAGGCTTCACCGTTTTGTTTTCTTTGCAAGCGGCAAAAAGCAAAAAGCAGAAAAAGAATGATAGTTTAGTTTTCATAGACATACATGTAGTTTAGTTATTAGTCACTTAAAAAGAAAAGTATCGGGCTATTTTTTAATTATTGAACAATTTTTGCAGACACTTTTCTTGTCACATTGTTTTTAGCGTCATAAAAAATGACTTCTTGCATCGTTTCATCCAATGGAAACGAACGCCCTTCTTGCGACAAAAACGTGCTGCCCCAGTAAAACTCTTTCATTTGCTTTTGACCATTTTTGAGTAAAACTTGTGCTTTGACTTCGTTTTTACTGAGGGGTATGTTTTGAATGTGTGCTGAATTTTTTAAAGCAAAAGCTTTCAATGCGCCCTTGTTTTGGGTGGCTAAAAGTAAGGATTTGTCTTTTACGACAACCTGCGTCAAAGCTCGGGCATTGTTTGGAACATAAAAATGACTATTGTCAAGTTCTATGGTTTTAAATTGATTTTGACCCATGTTTTTTAAAACCAATCCATCGAATGCGTCGGCGCGTCCTTGCAATAGTTCCATACCGTAGTCGTTGCCAACCATCACTAAGTCGAGCAAACCGTCTTTGTCCACGTCAAAAGGCATCATGCCATAGATGGGTGCTAATTGTGCAGTTGTCGGTAGAGCCGATATTTTGAATTTACCACCGCCAATGTTTTCAAGATAGCTTGTTGACAGCCAATTACTTTTAAAAATCTGCGCACCTTCTAATTCTTTCTGCGAAAAAACATCTTGAACGGTCGCTTTTCCAAAATCACCGTAAGTCAAGAATTTGCGGCGAATCAAAACCAACTGTTTCACCATATCGTCTCTTGTGTGGTAGAAAAACTCTTTGCGTTGTCCTGCTGTATCGCGCCAAAAACAGGAAATGAATGGGTCGTACAGACCATTATTGTCAAAATCTTTGGCATAAATACTGAGGGGTTCACCCGATGAGCATTTAAAATAGAGGTTTTCGCCAAAATTTCCTGCCATGTAGTCCACATCACCATCGTTGTCGAAATCGGCGGCTGTGAGACTTGTCCACCAACCTATTTTGTCACCAATACCTGAATTGGCTGTGGCATTTTTTAATTTTCCATGGTCATTTTGCAAAAACGTCAAAGGCATCCATTCTCCAGCGAGCAATAAGTCGGGCTGATTATCACCATTAAAATCTGTCCAAAGTGCATCACTAATCATCCCTATTTGAGCCAATTCGGGGCAAACTTCTTGCGTGACATCTGTGAAAACAGGCTTATCTTTCCCTTTTGAATCATTGCGCAACAAAAAACTGCGGTCAGTTTTAGGATAGGCAAATGGCAAAACACGTGCGCCAACGAATAAATCCAAATCACCGTCACCATCGAAGTCAGCCGCTTTGACGGTTTGTCCACACGAAGTTTCAGTTGGCAAAGCATTTTGAGCTATTTTAAAATTGCCTTTACCATCATTGATGCACAAAACATCTTGATAGAAAGGTGAATTGGGCGGATATTGGCTGCTGCCATGCACGATATAGAGGTCGTTGTCGCCATCGTTGTCTGCATCGAAGAGCAGAGTGCCGAGTTCTTCTTCTTGTTTTTTAGGGTCGAGTTTGTAGGACACAGATTTTTTAGAGAATTGCCCGTTGGCATTTTGTAAAAACCATGTACCATCGAACAAAGCACTGCCACCGACATAAATATCGTCGCGTCCATCGCCATTGACATCGCCAACAGATACTGAGGGGCCATATTCACTGAACTTGTGTGGCAATGTTTTTTGATAATTAAAATCAATAAAGTCAGAATCGCGGTGTATAAAATCCAAACCAAACGTTTTTGGATTTAAGTCGTCAAACAACGCCAAACTACCCCCCTCAGTAAAAGGAGTGTTTTGACCAAATTTGACTGTAATCATTTGATTGATGGCTTGTAAGCCCAATTTTGCCGTTTTGCCACCTTGCCATTTGACGATGACAGAGTCAACTTTTGTAGCTGTACCCAAACCAAAATGCAAACAATTCTCAGAAGTCGAAATATAACCACGAGCTGACACCAACTGCGCAATTTGCTGTTTACCACCGAAAAACACCGTCGCTGTTGCGCCAAAAGCGTCTGTATTGGGCTGTTCGCCTTCGATTTTTAGGCGCAGATAGTTTGATTTTTTATCACTATCGTTGACTGTATTTTGAAAAACAAAAGCTTTGTCATTGATATTGTTCACAATCAAGTCGAGGTCGCCATCATTGTCCAAATCGCCATAGGCTGCACCATTTGAAAAGGCAGAAACCGCCACGCCCCACTCCTTCGACACATCTTTGAAACGCAAATCGCCTTCATTTCGGAACAAAAACTTAGGTACTTTGATTTGCGGAATCGTTTTTTGCAGTTCAACTTCGGGTATCAGATAGCTAACAGTGCTGCGATAAGCACCAAAATCGTGGTCAGTAACGTCTCGCGGAAAACCATTGGTGACAAAAATATCGCGATTGCCATCGTTGTCAAAATCAGCCATCAGAGGTGTCCATGACCACTCTGTTTCTTGTACATCGCCGATGAATGCAATATCGCTGAACGTCGGTAAACCTGTTTCGGGATTGAGTCCGCGATTGAGTTGCAAGACATTTCGGGCGTATTGGTATTCAAAACCGTAGGATTCGTTGTTGATATAGTTGTTGTAGTTGTTGGCGTTTAGAAATACCTTTTTGCGTTTGTTGTGATAAGGCATCATTTCGGTGGTGAACACATCGAGTTTGCCATCATTGTTCACATCAGCCACATCGCTGCCCATTGCAGACGCAGCTTGATGTTTAAAAATAGCAGCTACCTGATTGGTGAATGTGCCATCGTGGTTGTTGATGTAAATCAAATCATTGGTCACGTAGTCGTTGGCGACGTAAATATCGAGCCAGCCGTCGTTGTTGAAATCCGTAATCAATGAGCTGTGGCTATAACCTTCGAGTTTAATACCTGCTTTTTTTGAAATATCCGTAAAAACAGGGTGATTTACTGAGGGGTCTAAGTTGTTCTGCAAAAGCCTATCAGTATTCGGTGAACTGCCATCTTTGACTTTTGGGAAATACTGATTGGGGTATTTGGTATCCATGTAGTTGACAGCAATAAAAACATCTAAATCACCATCATTGTCATAGTCAAAAAACTGGGCATTGGAGGCGTGGGTCGTATCGTCCAAGCCATATTCTTTTGCCATTTCTTTGAAATGCGGTATTCCTTTGACATCATTGCCTTGGTTGATGAACAATAAGTTTTTTCGTAACTCTGGTTTATTTTTGAAGGTATTGCAGATGTACATATCGAGTTTTCCGTCTCGGTTGATGTCGAGCATATTGATACCTGAAGACCATTGATTGGGTTCTTTCTGAACGTTGGCTTGGGCAGTTGCCTCTTGAAATTGAAGATTTCCTTTGTTCAGATAGAGTTTGTTTTCAACTTGATTGCCTGTGAAGTATAAATCTTGCAGACCGTCACCATTCAAATCGCCAATGCCAACGCCGCCACCATTGTAGATGAATTCAGAATTAAAAATGGTGAGCGAATCCGTTTCAGTGATTTGATTATTGAAATCAATGCCTGTTTTTGAGCTATCGAGTAGAACAAAAAGCGTTTTTTCGTTTTTGCAAGCTGCAAAAAGGCATAAGACAGAAAGGAAAAGTATCGTTTTTTTCATAGATAAAATTTGTATAAAACAGCAAAGCAAGAATCAAAAGCCGTGATGCAGAAATTAAAAGCCGTGATGCAGAAATCAAAAGCCATGATGCAAGAATCAAAAGCCGTGATGCAGAAATCAAAAGCCATGATGCAAGAATCAAAAGCCGTGATGCAAGAATCAAAAGCCATGATGCAAGAATCAAAAGCCGTGATGCAAAAATCAAAAAAACAAGATTTATGAAATTTCAAAATTTCGTAAATCTTTACGCCATTGTACGCCAAAAAAAAAGAGCGAACGAAAGATAGAATTCACAGTACAATATTCGTGAAAAATATCTTTGGTTCACCCTTTAACGAAAGTTTATTCCTAAACAAACTTAGAATGTATGAAAATCAAGAGTCGAATATGCCATTAGTGAGTGGTCATTCTTGATGTGTAGAATGATTTTTTTGACTAATAACTTATAGACAAACTTAAAGTTACTGAGGGGGATAGCGAGTCCCCCTCAGTATGACTGAAACTATTGATTAATAGCCAGGATTTTGTTTTAAAGCACCTTTGTGCAAGTCAATCTGAGCTTGCGGAATAGGTTGATATTTTGCAGTAGCTTTGTAAGTAGCACCGCCCAATGCAGAAGTCAATAATTTACCTTCATAGTTCAAATAAGCTGACAATTCTGTTGCATCTGTACCCCAACGAGCGAGGTCAAACAGACGGTGACCTTCACCAGACAACTCTAATTTGCGCTCGAAACGAATCGCTTTGCGAGCGGCATCTTTGTCTGCAAATGCAGTATAGTTGTTGATGACATAGTTAGCAGCATCAGCACCATTTTTCTTAACACGACCGTCTGGATTTGCGGCACGTGTGCGAACCAAGTTCACATATTCCAATGCTTTTGCCAAAGTACCGACCTCTGCTTCGCATTCAGCTGCCATCAAAAGAACGTCTGCGAAACGGATGATACAATAGTTCATAGCTGCATAGCCACGAGTCCAAGAGCTACCGTCAGTCAAAGAACCTTCTTGAGACTTGTAGTAGATGAATTTTTTAGGTGAATAAGGACCTGCATAAGATTGGTCACGAATCCAGTCAAAGCCAGGGTGGTCTTTCCAGTCAAGATAAGGGATGCCACGGCGACCGATTGAGTGGTCAATACGTGGGTCAAGACGACCTGCATCTGGTGTAAATGCTGCTGTTGAAGACAAACCTTGGTCAGTTTTTAACTGGTTAGCTGTTGAGTTGTAAGACTCGTCGAGCAAAGGTAAGCCTGCTGCATCTGTACGGAATGCGTTAGCCAAAGCAAAACTTGGTTGGAAGAAACCACAGCAGTTACCTGGACCACCTGCACCTGTGTTGTATGGATAGTTCAAGTCGTCGAACCAGTTTGAGTTGTTAGTACTACCTGTGTTTGCTGCTGATTGGATAGCGAACACTGACTCAGCGTGGTTGTCATTAGCTGCATTGAAAACATCAGCATATTTTGGCAACAAAGCGTATTTTTTACCATTAGCTGTTTTACCATTAGCGATAACAGCATCGAATACTGTTTTAGCTTCTGAGTATTTCTTTTGGAACAAAAGGCATTTTGCGTAGTAAGCACCTGCGGCCCATTTGTTGGCACGACCTGCTGCACCTTGTGTTTCAGGTAAGTTTTCGTAAGCAAATTTCAAATCTGCTTCGATTTTAGGCCACAAATCTGCATCGTTAGTGATGCTTGAAGCAGTTGTTTCGTCAGTGCTTTCATCAACATAAGGAGTGTTGTTGAAAATCTTTTTCAACTCAAAATAAAAGTGACCACGCAAGAAACGGGCTTCACCAGCCAAACGTTTTTGGTCGTCTGCTGACACGTCTGCTGGTGCTTTTTTCAAGATACGCAATACGTTGTTCGCACGAGCGATACCTTCGTATTTTGGTTTGTAAGTATCGTGAATATCACCGTTCGTTGCTGTTGATTCGTAACGTTGGATTGGGTTGATGGCTGTGTAGTCACCTGCGTTAGTACCTTTGTTGGCTTCGCCACCGCAAATACTACCAAATACCCAGTTGTTCGATGAACCCAAACGAGAAAAACCATTACCACTTAACATCGCATAAGAACCAATCAAAAGACCTTCCAAACCCGCTTTGCTTGCCAAAGAGGCTTCTGAAAGCTGACCTGCGGGTTGAACTTCAAGGAAACTGTCTTTACAAGATACAACGACTAAAACAGCGAGCAATCCTGTAACGATTAAGGTTTTAAAATTCAATATTTTTTTCATTTTACTAATTATTAAATTTTTGAAAAAAATCAATAATAAAAGATTTTTAGAGACCCCCTCAGTATTTACTGAATTTACTGAGGGGGTGTTTTTTAGTTTGAGAATGACATAAGATTGTAAATGACTGTCGCTAAAGGCTTCAAAAATAAACAACCATTAATCATTATTCTTCAATTAATTAGAAACCTACGCTCAAACCAACAGTTACACTTCTTGTCAAAGGATAGTTGCCGATGTCAATACCGAAGTTTGAGTCAGCTGCACCGCCTACGGCAGGGTCTAAGCCTTTGTATTTAGTGATAGTGAACAAGTTGTTCGTAGAGGCGTTGATTCTTGCGCGTTTCACACCGATTTTGCTCAACAATGTGCTTGGTAAGTTGTAGCCAATTGAGATGTATTGCATACGCAAATAAGAACCGTCTTCAACATACCAAGAGTTAGAAGCACCGTTTGTACTTTCGTTAGATGCTTGTTCGAAGATAGGTGCTTGTGGATTTGTATTTGATGGTGTCCAAGAATCTTTTACGCGTTCTGCAATGGCTGCACCTTTGAATGAACCGTAGAAGTCCGTGTACCATTTAGAGAAGTTGTAGATTTTGTTACCAAGTGAAGAATACAAATAAGTGCTGATTTCGAGATTCTTGTAAGTAACAGTCAAAGTCAAACCACCTGTGAACTTAGGCACTGGGCTACCGATGAATGTACGGTCAGCAGCGTCAATTTTACCATCAGGAACGCCTGTCAATTGACCTTTTGCGTCATAACCATTATTGTCTTCGTATTTGAAACGACCGATGCCTGCACCTGGTTGTTTAGATTTAGTTGCTTCGTCAGCAGTTTGGAAGTAACCAATCATTTTGTAACCGAAGAAAGCAGAGATAGATTGACCTACTTGGTTGCGGATAGGAGATACACCACGGAAAGTAGGGCCATCGAAGTAAGTCACGTTTGCCTCAGGAGCCAAACTTGTGATTTCGTTTTTCAACCAGCTACCGTTCAAGATAGCTTCGTATTTCCAATCGCCTACGATTTTACCGCGGCTTGTGATACCTAAGTCAATACCTTCATTCAACATGTTTGCCAAGTTGATGGCAGGAACAGAAGCTGAAGCACCTACGATAGCAGGTAATTGCAAGTTATACAACAAACCTTCAGTTTGTTTGCGCCACAACTCAACAGTGATGTCTAAATTACCTTTCAACAAAGTTGCATCTGCACCTACGTTAGAAGTGACAGCTGTTTCCCATTGTGCATTCGGGTTACCGATACGTGTACGATAGAAACCACCAACTACACCACTGTTAGAACCTGTGATGTCATAAGAAGAAGCACCTACACTACCACCAAACAAACTGTATTGGTTGTTCGGGTTAACGTTGTTTGAGTTACCCATTTTACCCCAACCTGCACGCAATTTCAAATCTTGGAAGATAGATTGGTTTTTCATGAAATCTTCACCTGTTATACGCCAGCCTAAGCCAACCGCAGGGAATACACCTGTACGACTGTTTGCACCGAAACGAGAAGAAGCATCACGACGGATGATACCTGTCAACTGGTATTTGTCTTTGAATGAATAGTTCAAACGACCAAATGTTGAGTAAAAGTTTACAGTAGCAGGGATGTTACTGCTCACGTTTTTACCCGCAGCTTGTACAGTACCTAAAGTCACATATGTTGGGTCAGTAGAGAATGGATTGATACCTGATGCATCAATATTTCTACCTTTACCAGTATTCAAGGCTTCCAAACCAACTAACACGTCAACTGAATGGTCGCCGAATTTTTTAGTATAGTTAGCTGTATTTGTCAAAGACCATGCTAAGCCATAACCTGCACCTTCGCCGAATGCAAAGCTCGCATTGTTTTCAGAGTTTTCATACTGCAAACGTGAGTAGTATTTGTAGTATGAGTTTTGCAAACGACCGCCCAAGTTAGAGCGCAAACGCAAACCAGGGATAACGTCCAACTCAGCGTAGATGTTACCAAAGCCAATCATACGGAAGTTGTTGTCGTTCAACTGACCTGTACGGTTTGCAACAGGGTTACGTGGGTTGTTGAAACCACCCGCTGTTGTACCTGCCCAACCACCAAACTCGTCGTAAACAGGGATGATAGAAGGCATACGGAAGGCTTGAAGGATGTCGTTTTCGTCAGCAGCTACACCGCGACCACCGTCACCACCACCTTGACCAACGATTGACAAATAAGTGAACTGCAAGTTTTCACCTATACGCAAGTTTTTAGTCAAATCGAACTCAGAGTTTGCACGGAAATTGTAACGTTTGAAGCTGTTACCCATCAAAATACCCAATTGGTCTTGCAAACCAACACCAATATAGTATTGGCTGTTTTCAGAACCACCTGAGAAACCTAAGCTGTGGCGTTGCAATGACGCAGGGCGAGTAATCGCATCGTACCAGTCAGTACCAGCTCTGTTTGATCTGATAACTTGGTAGACAGGGCCAGCTGCTGAATTGACATTGTATTTTGCTTTTTCAGCCGTCAAATCTACAGTACCTGTGATAGATGCACCATTGTTGCCACCAACTTTCAAAAATTCAGGAATTGTACCTTTATTTGAAGCTGTCAAAACACCGAATTGCGGATGCGAATAGCTGAAAGTTGTACCATTAGCAGCAGCTGTGTTTTTCTCACCAATCCATGTCCACTCCAAAAAGTCAGTAGGATTCAACATTGCTTGACCTTTACCTGGGTCAGTTGAACCATAGACACCATCGTAAGACACCTCCATTTTTTTAGATTTGCGAGAACCTCTTTTGGTTGTGTAAACGATAACGCCTGCCGCAGCACGCGCACCATAGATAGAAGCTGTTGCAGCGTCTTTCAAAACAGTCACTGACTCAATGTCATCTGGTGACAAGAAATCAGTAGAAACCGCAGGCGTACCATCAATGATGATAAGTGGCTCGTTACCGCCAAAAGAACCGAAACCACGTACACGTATAATACTACTTGTACCTGGCTGACCATTAGTGATAACTGTCAAACCTGAAACGCGACCTTGCAATTGCTGCTCAACGTTACCAGAAGGGACGGCTTTGATTTCACGAGGTTTAACAGTCGAAACCGCACCTACAGTTTGACGGCGTGTACCATCAATACCATAACCTGTTACAACCACCTCTTGAAGTGTTGAAATGTCTTCAACCAAAGTGATGTCAATTGTGTTTTGTGCGCCTAAAGCTACTTCCTGAGTTGTGTAACCCACTGCCGAGTAAACCAACGTTAAGTTGTCCCCTTTCACCGCCAGTGAATAGTTACCGTCACCATCTGTTGCAGTACCTGTTGTCGTGCCTTTGATGACAACACTTGCTCCAGGAATCGGACCGCCTGCGTCACTCACTTTACCCGTAATTGTACGTTGGGCAGTCAGTGAATTAAGACCCGCAAACAGCAGGAATAGCCAAACTACCCCTAACTTTTTGGGTAGTGTGTAGAGCTTTTGATTCATAATTCTAAAGAGTTTAGTTAAAAAAATATGATAAAAACATTCCAGTTGTTGAAAGCTCACTTTGATACAAAGTGTGTTTATCGCACTAAGGTAAAAAGGTTTTTCGTATTGTCATCATGTTCTTTGTCATTTTTTTATTTTGTACGAAAACGTTTTCGGTTAAATAAAAATTTGAAAACGCTCTAAGTTGTCAAGATGACACCTTTGCTCTAATCCAAATCGAGATTATCTTTAACAGACTAATACTATTTTATCTCTTTATAACACTAATTGGTCTATCTTTTGAAAAATGATTCTACGTTTCTTCTTTTTTCTTCAAAAAAATTTATCCTTTCCACTACTTTTGCCCAATTGACGGCAAAACTTTTTTATCACAATGAGTGAATTTTATAGAGAAATAACATCACTGACTTCTTTCGACTGCTTCACGATTTTTTCAAGAGAAAAGAAAGACTTTGATTTCCCAATTCATCACCACGAAGAATTTGAACTCAATCTTATCCTACACGGCAAAGGTGTCAAACGCATCGTCGGCAACCACATTGGGGTCATTGACGATGCCGAATTGGTACTCGTGGGCAGTCATTTGCCTCATGCTTGGTTCACTCATCAATATCAATGGACAGAAGGGCTGCCGCTGATTTATGAAGTCACCATACAGTTTCACAAAGACCTATTCGACGAAAAGCTGCTGCAACGCAATCAACTGACCTTTATCAAAGCACTTTTTAAAAAAGCAGAGCAGGGTATCTTATTCTCTAAAGAAACAACCTTAAACATCCGTGAACGCATCGAGAACCTATCCAAAATCAACGGTTTCCTCTCTGTCCTAGAACTTATGTCTATATTGCATGAATTGTCTATATCGCCAAATGCAATAAGTCTTTCAAGCAATACATTTCAAAATGACGAGACTCTACGATTCAATAGCCGCCGATTAGAAACGGTATTTACTTATATGCAAACTCATTTTCAAGAAGATATACCCCTCAGTAAAGTGGCACAATTGGCAGGTATGACCGAAGTTTCGTTCAGTCGTTTCATTAAAAAGCGGACAGGTCGGACATTTGTTGAGAGTCTCAACGATGTACGATTGGGTCATGCCGCACGTATGTTGATTGAAACAACACACACCATTGCAGAGATTGCCTACAACAACGGTTTCAACAATCTTTCTTATTTCAACCGCATCTTTAAAAACAAACATGGCATCACACCTAAAGAGTTTAGAGAAAGTTACAGCGGTACAAAGACGTTTATTTAAAAAAAAATGGAAAATGAAAAATACCCCCTCAGTATTTTCCACTTTCCATTTATAGTTTTTTATGCCGAATGCATAAAGATTAAGCTCTACTATTAAGTTCTGTAAATCTCAGTTAGTTGAATCTTGACAAATATGAACAAACCTTTGGAAACTCTTTTAAAACTTATCGCTCACTGTTTCTCGCTGCGCTCGAAATGCGTGCGATTAAAAGGATTTTTCAGAGTGCATGTCAGTTTTGCCTCGTTAATGAGGCAAAACTGACATGCACTCTATAAAAATTCTTTTTGTACGCTTTTTTCTGCTTGTCCAAAGGGACTCCTTTGGAGCAGAAAAACAGTCAGTAATTGTCGTTTTAAGTTTTAAAACAGTTTCTTAGCTTTTATCATCAAAAGCTTATAAAGACCTTGCAATGCCTAACTCCAATCCCCTCAATTCAGCCAAACCACGCAAACGTCCAATCGCTGAATAACCAGGATAAGTGGTTTTCTTCAAATCATCCAGCATTTGATGACCATGGTCAGGGCGCATAGGAATAGATACATCGCGCCGACGCATAACTTTTACCAATTCTTTGACAACAGCATACATATCTGTGTCACCATCTAAATGATCAGCTTCATAGAAATTGCCATTAGCATCACGTTTGGTGTTGCGAAGATGTAAAAAGTGAATATGATCACCTAAGCGTTGAATCATACCAACTAAATCATTGTCTGGTCGAACACCATATGAGCCTGTACAAAAGCACAAACCGTTGGCAGGACTGGGCGCAGCGTTCAATAAATCAATGGCATCTTGTTCTGTACTAACTATTCGCGGCAAGCCTAAGATAGGATAGGGTGGGTCATCTGGGTGAATCGCCATCTTCAATCCTACTGCCTCTGCCACAGGTACAACTTCACGTAAGAAATGAAACAGATGCGCTTTTAGCTTAGTCGCATCAATGTGTTCATAGTTTTTTAGAGCTGATAGAATCTGCTCTACCGTAAAACGCTCTTCGCTACCGGGTAAACCCAAAAGGGCATTGTTGAATAATGTTTGTTTTTCGGTTTCTGTCATTGTTTCAAGGCGGGTTTGAGCTGCCGCTATCTCCCCCTCAGTATAATCAGCCGATGCATGAGGTCTTTGCAACAAAAACAAATCAAATGCTACGAATGCGGCCTTCTCGAAATACAAAGCCTTTGAACCATCGGGCATAGTATAATAAATCTCTGTGCGCATCCAATCTAAAATGGGCATGAAGTTATAGGTCACAACCTTCAAACCACATTCTGCGACGTTGCGCAGACTGATTTTATAGTTTTCTATATATTTTTCAAAGCCTTCTGTTTGTTTTTTTATGGCTTCATGTACAGGTAGGCTTTCGATGACCGTCCATGTCATGCCTGCGGCTTCAACGGCTTCACGACGTTTGTTAATTTCTTCAATTGTCCAGACATCACCCACAGCAATATGGTGCAATGCTGTCACAACACCCGTACAACCCGATTGACGAATGTCTGACAAACTCACTGGGTCATTAGGCCCGTACCAACGCATGGTATGTTCCATACTATTTTTCATAGATAATAAGAGATTTACTTCGATTTTTTAAAATTCCCGCAAAATCCGTATTTTATACAGTATTTTTTCTAAAAAACACGAAAACGTTTTCGCTTTTTTTAGGGTCTCTGCTAAACTTGTAGCACGAGTTTTTTCCTTTATCGGCATTCTGTTTTTCATCTTGTTTGTCTTTTTATGTCTTGCAGGGTTTATATTTGCCGATAGCTTATATTTGCTTAAACTTTTTGCCAATATACTATCCGTCATTACCTAATATGCTTTGCCGCTATGAATAATAATACGCGTATCTTAATAGGTTTTATCGCCATCAAGTGTTTATTGCAATTTTTATTGCTCAGTCCTGACTATGATTTGCATCGCGACGAGTATTTGCACCTCAATCAAGCCAGTCATTTGGCTTGGGGATTTCAGTCTGTGCCACCTTTTACTTCTTGGACTTCTTTCTTGATTCAATCTTTGGGCAATTCTGTTTTTTGGGTTAAGTTTTTCCCAACTCTATATGGTGTTTTGACTATTTATATCGTCTGGAAAGCCATCGAAACCTTGAATGGCGACCGCTTCGCCTTGATTTTAGGCGCGACTTGTGTATTGTTCTCTGCACTTTTAAGACTCAACACGCTGTATCAACCCAATTCTTTCGATGTCTTGAGTTGGACGATGCTTTATTTTATATGTCTCAAATATTTTAAGACCGAACAAACAAAATGGCTTATCATCGGCGCAGTTGTTGGCGCAATTGGTTTCTTGAATAAGTATAATATCGTGTTCCTATTGATGGGCTTTATGCCTGCTGTCTTAGTTTCGGAACAAAGAAAGATGTTTTTGCAACCTCGATTGTATATTGCTTTGCTCATTGGCTTAATCATCACAGCTCCTAATCTTTGGTGGCAGTATGCGCATGGCTTTCCTGTTGCGCACCATCTAAAAGAGTTGGCGGATACCCAATTGGTGCATGTAGATAGATTGGGTTTTCTGAAATCTCAATTGCTTTTTTATGTGGGTTCGCTATTTGTCATCTTGGGGGCTTTGTATGCTTTGGTCTTCTACAAGCCTTTTGATAGGTATAGACCCTTTTTCTTTTCGTTCTTTTTTACTTTGGCGGCGTTTCTTTATTTCAAGGCAAAAGACTATTATGCCATTGGTATTTATCCTATCTATATCGCATTCGGTTCTGTTTATGTGTCAGAATTATTAAAGAACCGTTGGCAACGATATGGACAAGCCTTAGCGATTGCTCTCCCTTTGCTGCTGTTTATACCAATCTACCAAGTTGCTTTTCCCAATAAAAGTCCCGAATACATCATTCAACACAACGAGTATTATAAAAAATGGGGTTTATTGCGTTGGGAAGATGGCAAAGACCATCTTTTGCCACAAGACTTTGCTGATATGCTGGGCTGGAAGGAGTTAGCCTTTAAGGTGGATAGTATATACGCGACCTTACCTAACCAAACGCGTACGCTTATTCTATGCGACAACTACGGTCAAGCAGGTGCAATCAACTACTATACCCATCGAAATTTAAAAGCTGTATCATTCAGTACGGATTATCTCTATTGGTTCGACCTATCGCATAGGTACGACAATCTAATCAGGATAAAAAGCCGAAGCGATGCCACAGAAGAATTGACCGAATCATCGCCTTTTTTCCAAAATTCAAGTCTTGCCGATTCTATATCCAATCCCTACGCCCGAGAGGTGGGTACTTTGATATTCGCTTTTACAGGTGCTAAAATAGATATAAGAGAAAGGATACAAAATGAGATAGATGAAAAGAAGTGATGGTCAGTAGAGAATCACTTTGATAACAATTTAGACAAATGCTAAGAATAGACACAACATTGGTCGCAAGCTCCCTCGTTACAAAAATAATCTTTATAGAGCGAAGTCAATATTTGAACTTGAAAAGTTCAAATATTGACTTCGCTCTATAAAGATTATTCCAAAGCATGTATTTTTAGCGAAGCGAAAAACAGTGAGTGTTTAGTGCTTTTAAATATCGCTATTGAACTTAATCCTTTCCAGATTGAATCCACTCAATTGCTTTTTCCAAAACCTCATCTTTGCCTGCCATGATACCAGCCTTTGTCGGGCGCACTTCAATATCGGGTTGAATACCGATACGTTGTGTATCGCTACCATCAGGATAATAGCAGCCAATACCTGTTATTTGTGTCGAAATACCACTGGGCAATGTAAAAGGTGAGACATTTCCGTCTGCACCTGCTGTTTGGCTGCCAATGACTTTTGAATGTGGCCCAACTCTAAAAGCCATCGTATGAAACTCGGCAGAACTCAAAGAGACTTCATTGATAAGTACCGCAACTTTGCCATTGTAGGTTTTTCTACCACCTCCAACGTTCAAACTTCTACTATCCAGCTCAAAATAGCCCGGGTTTTGTGCGCTTGTTCTCGAAAATCGAGAGAAATCTTGAATTTCTTTTGTCAAATATTGACCAATCGCATAGATAGGAAAATCAGCAGGATAGTTTCTATTATCAATCACGATGCCTCTCGCATTTTCAAAAAGTTTGAATGCAGAATCTACTTGCTTTGTTAGTATTTTGCCCAGATAAATATAACCAATCCCATCTCTCACATAATAATACGATTGCTCGGGCATAGGTGCCCAAGTAGATAAGTTCAATTGTGCAGGCGCATAACGTTCTATGTCTAATGCCATCGTCTTACCGTTGCGTTCTATCTCGATTTTTACCGTGCGCTCATTACCCCTCAGTAATTTGTTGGCAATTCTTGATTTTTGAGTCACATCATTCGAGGCGGCTGTATAAGTTTCTAAACTTTTGACCACTTCTGCCACGTCAACACCATTGATTTTTTTGATAGCATCGCCAATTTTTACACCTGTCTTTTCTGTTTCTGTTTTGTGTGCATATTTCGTAACAATCCATTCATTACCCACCCACTGAACAATAAAAGGCGCATACAATTTACCTTGCCACTCATTATAAACATCACTACGCGATGACGCACTCGCATGTGTGTCGTGAATTTTAACAATCAACTCTTGAACCACTTTAATATAATTGAGCGCATCATCATTCGTCCCAACGAATTTTGGAATATACGCCGCCAAAAGGTCGTTCCAATTGTCCTCTGTTATCAAATATTTATACGGAAAGTAATAATGGACAATATTCCAAAAACGATACAATGACAACAGTCTAAAACCCGCATCGGGATTCTTGAGATGCGCATACGATTCTTCATTTTTGAAATCGCCACCACCCAAAGGCGTGACCGAACCATAATAACTGCTCAATTGATTGCGGTTTTTGTAAACGAATTGCAACTTCTCCGCCAATTCTTTGCTAATTTTTGGGTCGTTCATCCATTCATGGTCAACTTTAAGCTTAAAATTGCCTTTGGGTTCATCACAATTGGCGCAAAGTTTCACTTCACCCAAGCTATTTATCCAATCCACGAGGATTTTATCGCGTTCAGCCGAGTTTTTGACCACTAAAATCTGAGACATAATAGGAAACAGCGCAAAATCCCAATTAACCTTACCCGAAGTTGGCACAGGATGATGGTATTTTAAGAATCCCCACACTCGACCTAATAATGCCAAATCATTGATTTGTTGTGCAGAAACAGATTTAAGTTCAATTTTTGAACCTTGCCAATAAGTCGAATCGAGCCTTGCACCCGCCACAACTTTAGTTTGAAATTTTACTTTCTCAATAGGCACATCGTCAATCGTCAGCCTCAAATCATCTACCCAAATCTGACCTTTTGGCGACACCAATAGGCATCCAACATAAATATCTTTCACCTCATCTGAAAAAGGCAATTCAATTGTGTATTCTTTCCAATCATTTGTGCCATTGATACCTTGTTTTTGCATATTATCAAAAGCAACCACACCCGAATAGCCATCCAATCGCATCCACAATCCAGCAAAACCTGTCGCACTCACATCTTTTGTTTTCAAATACCCCCTCAGTACAATACGCTTACCTTTGTATCGTGAAGGAATAACATAGAACGTAGAGCCGAATGTCGCATCTCCAGCATCATTAGGTGCTTTTATGGACAAAGCATATTTCCCTTCTTTCACTATTTGACTGTCCACTCGGGTTTGATACTTAGTTGTATCATTTCTTTGAACACCCAGTTGCCAACCCACAGGTCTGCGTGCATTGTCCAATGATTCAATATTCAGATTGGTTGAAATTTGACCCCTCAGTATAAAAGGGCAAAGAAAAGCTAAGAGAAAAAGTTTAGAGTTTTTCATAAGTTGTTGATTTAATCGTTGAAGTTTGATAGCATTTTTATGATTGAACGAGCAATTTACCAACAAAATGCGCCATTTACAAAACATTAACATTTAATTTCATAAAAAAACGCCCCCTCAGTACCATAAGCCCTTGACACATATTGAAAGTTTATATAAATTTGTACCATAAACCAAGGGATTAACCAAACACCGATATTAAAACCATATTTCTAAAATTTAAAACATTACTTGTTTTATGGCACTTAATCCAATCACCCTGGATCACTACAATGCGAACAAAGGCATTGCAGACTCTTTGTTAAAACTCAACACACCATTCGTTTATGGTACTGAAGTCTCCCTTGCCAATTATGTGACAACGGTCGAAGACATCAAAACCCATTTAGAAATTCGCAATGCTTTGCTTGAGCAATTTCTTAAAGCCGATGAGCTGTACTTCCAATCTGTGGAAGCATCGGACAAAATGCAAACCCGATTGCGCAATTGCATCAAAGGCGACAAAGGTGTCGAATCCGATGAATACGTTATGGCTGGCGGTACACGACAATCTGAAATCACCAGTAAAGCACAAGCCACCCGCAATGAAAAGAAAAAAACAACTTTAATGATTGACAAAAAAGGTTGATTAATAACATTATTTGCTTTGTTACTAAATTTAGTGGGTTAACATTTAGAAGTTTGGTGAATTTGACTGTTGCTATGTCAAATTCACTTTTTTTTGTCTTTTACTGAGGGGGTGTTTGGGTTTTAAGACACCACTCAAAGACTCTTCCGAATACGACTCAGCGACTCAGGTGTGATATTCAGATAAGATGCTAAATACTTCAGCGGAATATGTTGCACATATTCGGGATGTGCATTCAATAGTTTGGTATAGCGTTCAGTGGCAGACAAAGACAAGAGTTCTTTTACCCGATTCGATGATTTTTTGAATTGGTCTTCTGTCATGATACGCCCAATGTGTTCAAATGCAGGACGTTTTTTAAATAAATTCATCAAATCTTCATATCGGATACGCACCATACTGAGGGGGGTCAATGCTTCTATGGCATGTTCGGCAGGCGCACGGTCAATAAACGATTCATACACACTGATAAAGTCGCCAGTGAAATGAAAATCCAAAGAAATCTCTTTATCGTCTTTGAAAAAGTAGCTGCGTGTCACACCTTCAATGATAAAATACAAATAATTCTCCACTTTTCCAATGTGAGTCAAGACATCGCCCTTGTCGAATTGCTTGAAACGCACCAATTCTAAAGCTGCCCCGAAATCTTCATCACCAAGTGCTGCCCGCGATTGAAGCGATTCTTTGAGTATTTCTATTTTTTGAAAAAATGTCGTATTGTTGGACATTGTGGTTGCATTAATGATTTAAAACTTATGCAAGTCATGGACAGAAAAGCCCTATCGGGGCGACATATTGGTAGCCCTGCGTGAAACGCAGGGTTAAAACAATAAAAACAACGTTCAGCCCCGTAGGGGCGCAACTATGATGCAAAATGTGCCGCCCCTATGGGGCTAATGGGAAATGCCGTTTTCTATAACCCTGCGTTTCACGCAGGGCTACCAATATGTCGCCCCGATGGGGCTTTTAAACACTTGATTCGCACATTCAAATCTCCCACGCACGTTTATTCTATTCTGCCATTTCTTAACATACATCAATTTTGGAATCATTTGAAACCTTCAACTTTGCATCGTGATAAAAAAAAAGTTTTAATAGATGATTCCGACTTAGAGAGAATCTGAAACGCTCTCTAAGTCTTTTCTTTGACGCTCTTACAAAATTACATTCTTTTTAATGAAACAGTCTATTTTATGCCTACTTGTGTTCGCAAGTATTCAACTTTCTTTTGCCCAAAATGTGGGTATCAACACAACCACACCTCATAATTCTGCCGCTTTAGACATCACGGCGACGGATAAAGGCATACTTGTGCCGCGTTTGACAACGACTCAGAGGACCAATATCATATCTCCCGCCACAGGTCTGTTGGTTTTTGATATGGATGAAAACAAGTTTTACTTTTATGATGGTACTACTTGGTCGGCTGTTGCACCCACTCAAGAAGAGATTGACCCTAAAATCGCACCTTTGACTTTGAATAAAGTGCCACATTGGAATGGTGTACAATTAGTGAATGGTCAAATTACAGACAATAATTCAGCTGTCGGAATTGGTACAAGTGGTTCGCCCAATAGCTTATTAACAGTTGGAGATAATCTATCTTTTACAGGTCTTGACCCTGTTATGTCGGTTAATACAAGTAATGATGAAAGTATTTTGATTGGTGATGCAGGAACAGAACAAGGCATTTTACTTGGTTTCAAAGGTAATCAAATTCAAGGACTTTCGGGCGCAAATTTAGAGACAAACAGTCATTTATTACTCAATCCCAATGGTGGCAATATTGGTATCAACAATGATAATCCTGTTGCACCACTTTCAGTTGGTACATATTATAATACCAATTTAGACCCGATTGCACAATTCAATGCCACAGGTGAAAAACCTTTATTAGTAGGTGAAACGACTAATAATAAAGGTTTGATGTTGGGTTATGCAGGCAATGATATTCAAGGCAGGTCTGGTGCGGATTTAGCAGATAACAGTGATTTATTGCTCAATAAATTTGGGGGCAATGTTGGTATTGGCACAGAAACACCCACATCTGAATTGGATGTAGAAGGTAAAACCAGAACAGTTAATTTCCAAATGACAGATGGTGCTACTAATGGTTACTTACTTCAATCTGATGTGGATGGCAATGCTACATGGATAAACCCCAATACCATTACTTTTGGCGAAAGTGATCCAAAAGTTGGGACATTAACAACCAATTATTTGCCAAAATGGAATGGTACGAGTTTAGCTAATACTCAAATTTTTGATGATGGTTCAAAAGTTGGCATTGGTACAACAAACCCCTCAGTAAAACTAGAAGTTGAAGGCACAACTAAAACAACAACGCTCCAAATTGTTTCGGGCGCATTGAATGGTCGAATATTAAAGTCAGATGCTTTAGGTAATGCTTCGTGGGTTGAACCTAATAGCATTACAACTAATGAGATTGACCCCAAAGTAGGTAATTTAGATTTTGGTAGTGTACCACGTTGGAGTGGTTCATCTTTATCAAATAGTCCAATGTATGCTGACGCGACCTATATTGGCATTGGCACGACGACACCTAATAGATTATTGACCGTAGGAACATCTTTTACAACTGGATTGAACAGTCTAATCCAAATTAACACATCAGATAACAAACCTATTGTGATAGCCGATGCAACAAACAACAAAGGCATCATGCTGGGTCATAATGGCAATGATATACAAGGTCGTTCAGGGGCAAGCCTTTCTGATAATAGCCATTTGATTTTGAATCAATTTGGTGGCAATGTTGGTATTGGTACGACGACTGTTGACAAAGCAAAGTTGGTTATTAGTGGTTTTCAATCTTACAATATAGGTGATTATGGTTATTTGGGTAGTTTAGGTACAACCAATACACGCACTGGTACGACAGAAGATTATTCTATTTACGCTTCATCACGTATTGCTGCCACTGAGTTTAATGCTTTTTCTGATCGGCGCATCAAAAAAATACTGAGGGGGTCTGATAGTAAAGAAGATTTGGCAACTTTGATGAAAATCAAGATTACGGATTACAAACTCATTGATAGTATTGAAAAAGGGACTAAGGTTTATAAAAAAGTTATTGCTCAAGAAGTGGCAGAAGTCTATCCCAATGCCGTTTCTAAAATGACGGATGTTGTGCCAGACATTTACAAAATGGCTTCTATCAAGGATGGTTTTATTAGTCTCACAAATCATGGTCTGAAAGTGAATGACCGTGTTCAACTCATCTTTGGCGATAGAAAAGACATATTGAAAGTATTAGAAATCAATGACAAAGGCTTTAAAGTAGATGCGCATACTGAGGGGAATGTTTTTGTTTACGGCAAAGAAGTAAACGATTTTCATACAGTAGATTATGAAGCACTTTCAACGCTCAACATTTCTGCTACACAAGAATTGGTCAAACAACTCAATGATTTAAAAATCCAGAATGAAGTCTTGAAAACGGATAATAATAGCATGAAAGCGGATATTGAAGCCTTAAAAACGGCTGTTTTTAAGAAAGCCAATTAACAACTGCTGGATACTTTTAAGTTGACAATATACAAAACGTATCGGATATTTTTAAAATATCCGATACGTAGCTCGCAATATCCGAAATGTTGGAACAAAACGTATCGGATATTGCGAAAACATCCGATAAGTAGCTCGCAAGTCATTGGATGAACAGTTCCTCCATGAAATCAATTACTTTTTAGAAAAACTTATTTCTTACCATATATCAATTTTTAATCTAAATCCATTACGCAACTTTGTGTCGTGAAAAACATCTGAACGCTCTGTCAATGACCCTTCAGTACGTCCATTTTTTGATTAATAATTAAGATTTACAATGAAACAATTTATATTGTGCTTACTTGCTTTCGTAAGTATTCAGCTTTCTTTTGCCCAAAATGTGGGTATCAACACAACCACACCACATAATTCTGCGGCTTTGGACATCACGGCGACGGATAAAGGTTTACTTGTGCCGCGTTTGACCACGACTCAAAGAACCAATATCACATCTCCCGCGAAAGGTCTCTTGGTTTTTGATACAGATATGAATCAATTTCATTTTTACAACGGTTCGGCGTGGACGGCGATACCCCTCAGTAATTTGACTAAAATACAAGACACTGACGGCAATACAAAAATCGAAGTTGAACAAACGACAAACGACAATCTTATTCGTTTTTCCGCCGATGGTGTTGAATATTTCAAAATGAATAAAGGCACGCTTGAAGTTGTCAATACAGGCGGCTCGGTTTTTATTGGTCAACAAGCGGGATTGAATGAAATTTATTTAGGTGGCAATCAAAATGTCGGTATTGGTTATCAAGCGTTGCAATCTACGCAAGGGTCGTTTGACAATGTAGGTATTGGCGCACGGGCTTTATGGTCGAATATAGATGGTAACTACAATGTCGCTGTCGGAACAGATGCTTTGCGGTCGAACAATAGTATCTCGAATGTTGGCATTGGACAAAAGGCGGGTGAGAACAATGCAACGGGCAACGGCAATGTATTCATCGGCTACAATGCGGGTGGTAATGAATTGGGCAGTAATAAACTCTACATTGCCAATAGCAATACCGCTACACCTTTATTATATGGTGACTTTGCCACTAAGGCTTTGAAAATAAATGGTGCATTGAACATCAACAATGCTTATACTCTCCCCTCAGTATCTGGTACTTCTGGACAGGTTTTACAAACAGATGGTGCAGGCACAACAACTTGGGCATCACTTTCTTCTATTTTGACAGAAACAGACCCTAAAGTTGGTAATTTATCAATCAATTATCTGCCCAAATGGAATGGTTCGACTTTAACCAATACACAAGTGTATGACAACAGTTTGAATGTCGGTATCGGAACAACAGCACCGACGGCAAAATTGGACATCAACGGTAATTTGAAGGTCAATACAAGTATTGTTGTTGATGGAAATGCTGCCAATAATGGTACAAACAACAACACTTTATTATTCGGCACAGGTTCAGGTGAAGCCATTGGTTCGGCAAGAACAATCGGTTCTCAAAATAGATATGGTTTGGATTTTTATACCAGCCACGACGTGCAAATGTCTATTACAAACGCTGGCAGAATTGGTATGGGCGTAAGAAATCCTCAAAATACCTTAGACATCAATGGTGGTTTAGCCGTCGGTAGCAACTATGCGGGCGAAGAAACGGCACCCGATAATGGTGCTGTTATTGAAGGTCATGTCGGTATTGGTACATCCGCCGCATTTTTTCCTTTAACCGTGTTGGGAACAGAGAATCAAATGGTAGGCGTTATTAGTAATTCTGATAATGGAACAAGTGTGACTATTGGTAATTTAAGTAGCGGCAGCAGTGAATGGTCTCTCAACGTTACGGGTACGAATAATGAAGGCGGAAGTGGACAATTATTGTTTCAAAATGGAACAGGTGATATTCCTATGAGAATACTTGCAAACAATAATATTGGTATCGGGACAACTTATGCCAGTTCTTTATTGACCGTTGGTGCAAATTATGATTGTAATATCGGTCCTATTGCACAATTCAATACCGACAATCACGAAGCTGTTATGTTTGCCGCTCCAGGTATCACCAAAGGTTTGATGATTGGTTATGATGGCAACGATATTCAAGGTCGCTCAGGAATAGATTTTGAAACAAACGACAATTTGATACTCAATGCTTATGATGGCAACGTTGGGATTGGTACTAATGCACCTACCGAAAAATTAGATGTAAATGGCAAAACAAAAACGACCAATTTGCAAATAACCGCAGGTGCAGCCGATAATTATGTCTTAAAATCGGATGCAGATGGCAATGCTTCGTGGGCAGCATTGACTATTTTTGAAACAGACCCTAAGGTGGGCAGTTTGACAAATAACTATTTGCCCAAATGGAATGGTTTATCTTTGGCAAATACCCAAGTTTTTGACAATGGGACAAACATTGGCATCGGCACGAGCAATCCCACAGCAAAATTAGACATCAATGGCTCGGTCAAAGCCACAAGTTTGCAAATGACCACAGGAGCAACTGCTAATTATGTTTTAAAATCGGACGCAAGTGGCAATGCCAGCTGGGCAAGTATGACGACATTGGAAACAGACCCTAAAATCGGTAGCTTGACTTCTAATTATTTGTCTAAATGGAATGGTTCAACTTTGGCAAATACGCAAGTTTTTGACAATGGCACTAATATCGGCATTGGCACAACGACCCCCTCAGTAAAATTAGATGTAAACGGCACAGTCAAATCAACAAATTTGCAAATGACCACAGGTGCAGCCGCGAATTACGTCTTAAAATCGGACGTAAATGGCAATGCCAGTTGGGTAAGTATGACGACATTGGAAACAGACCCTAAAATCGGCAGCTTGACTTCTAATTATTTGTCCAAATGGAATGGTTCAACATTGTCAAATACCCAAGTTTTTGACGATGGAACAAACATTGGCATCGGCACAACGACCCCCTCAGTAAAACTCGATGTGAACGGCACAGTCAAAGCCTCTCAATTGCAAATGAGTACAGATGCTGTCTATGGTTATGTATTAAGGTCTGATGCCAATGGCAATGGTTATTGGTCAAATCCCAATTTTTTGACAACAACCTTGCAAGATGCTGATGCGAATACAAGTGTTCAAGTGGAAAAGACAGTCAACGACGACAAAATACGCTTTACCGTGGGCGGCGTTGAACGTTTTTCAATGACGGGAGCTCTTTTTGGCGTTCACAATACAGGTGGCTCTACTTTTTTTGGTGAAAAAGCGGGAGAGAATGATGATTTGACAAGTAATCAAAACACTTTTTTTGGTTATTATGTGGGTAATCAAATGGCAACAGGCTCAAACAACAGCGCATTTGGTCGAAGTGCATTAGAAGTTAATGCATCAGGCAATAGCAATACAGCTTTGGGTTACGCTACTTTATCAAAAAATCTCACAGGTTCAGGAAATACTGCCGTAGGTACTTTTGCAGGACAGGATAATACAGGTAGCAATAATGTTTTCTTAGGATATGGCGCAGGTGCAAGCGAAACAGGCAGCAACAAACTCTATATTGACAACACCAGTACATCAAGTCCTTTGATTTATGGTGATTTCTCAAACAATACATTAACAGTCAATGGCAAAATGGGCATTGGCACGACCACACCTACACAAGCCAAATTGGTTGTTAATGGCAACGCCACCAATACATTGTCTTATGCTTATTTGAACAGCAGCAATCAAACAGGAACAGTCTCCAATTACACAGCCAACTATTCTATCTACGCCAGCGACCGCATAGCCGCGACCGAATTTAATGCCTTTTCCGACCGCCGTATCAAGAAAATACTGAGGGGGTCAAACTCTGCCGAAGATTTATCTACATTGATGAAAATAAAAGTAACAGATTACAAACTGATAGATAGTATCAGCAAAGGGAATAGAGCATACAAAAAAGTGATTGCTCAAGAAGTAGCAGAAGTATATCCTAATGCGGTGTCCACTATTAAAGAGTGTGTGCCTGATGTTTATAAAATGGCAACGATACATGATGGTTGGGTAAAATTTGATGAACAAACCCAAGCGGGATATATACATTCTGAAAAAAATACTAAACAAAATTCAGCGGGATATATACATTCTGAAAAAAATACTAAACAAAATTCAGCGGGATATATATATTCTGAAAAAAATACTGTACAAAATTTGAAAGTTGGTGATAAAATCAAACTGATATATGAACAAACCCAAGCAGTTGTTGATATAATTGAAGTAACTATTGATGGTTTCAAAATAAATACTCATATACCTAATGGCAATGTCTTTGTGTACGGACGCGAAGTAGATGACTTTCATACGGTGGACTATGAATCCCTTTCGACTTTAAACATATCGGCTACGCAAGAGTTGGTAAAACAACTCAATGATTTGAAAGCCGAAAACGCAGGTTTAAAAAAACATATCAACACAATGGAAGCCGATATAGACATGCTCAAAACGGCCATTTTGAAACAGGGAGATTCTAACCGCCATAGAGAAAAAAGTGATGATAAATAGACCACAAGCCAATCAGAAGTCATAAAAAAAAATACGCAGTTTAATATTTTAGAAATAGAAATAAAGAAAATGAAACATCTTTTAGCATTATTCATACCATTGTTCACATCACTCAATCCTGCTTTATCACAAACCCTGACCATTGGCAATGGCGCAACCGTCCATGTCAATCGAAATGGCAGCAATACCGCAACACCCATGATTTATGTCATGGGTGCTTTGCAAAACGATGGCACATTGTCGGAAGCAGGCAGTGTACAAACCACAAGTAGCTTTACCAACAACAGTGTTTTCACTGCACATTTGGGCGGTGCGACATTGGGCGTGGATTATGACCAACTCAACGTCGCGGGTTCGGTTGTTTTGAACGGTACATTGACTGTTGTTTTGGCAAATGGCTATACACCGACGAGCGGAACGAGTTTTACCATCATAGATGGCACATCTTTGTCAGGTGCATTCAGTTCGTATAATTTTCCAACACTATCGGGCAGTTTGACATGGTCAATTGGCTACAATGGTTCAGCAGGAACGGTGATTTTGACCGTAACAACCGTGCTACCAGTCGAATTACTCAACTTCAAAGCCGAATCCGACATCGCCCAACACCAAGTTTTGTTGAATTGGTCAACAAGTGTGGAAGAAAATACTAAAAGTTTCATCGTCGAACGCAGTCGCGACGGACAAAACTTCATACCCCTCAGTACACATAAGGCAAAAGGCTCAAATTCGATCTATGATGACATAGATAAACAGCCTTTTGCGGGCGTAAACTACTATCGTTTGAAAATGATAGACAATGACGGCAAGGCAAGTTACTCAAAAGTCATCGCCGCCATCATGGGTGACAAAACATTTAAAATCAAAGCCTACCCAACCCTCGTCACCGACGAACTGACAGTGACAACCGATGGCGGCGAAATCAATAGTTTGGAAATTATTAACCTTGCAGGGCAGCTTGTATTGAGTCAACAAAATGCCGCTTTGAGTCAAAACGGCGCGATACAGCTATCATTGAGCGATTTGCCTCAATCGGCATATATTTTAAGGGCAAAAAATACTGAGGGGGTGGTTGCAACCCTAAAGTTTGTCAAACAGTAAACAGGAATATAGGTTTGGGCAACCATTTTGATAATGACAGGACAAATGTTAAGAATAGATACAACATTGGTCGCAAGCTCCCTCGTTACAGAAATAACTTTTTATAGAGCGAAGTCAATATTTGAGCTTGAAAAGCTCAAATATTGACTTCGCTCTATGAAGATTATTTCAAAACATACATTTTGTCCAAAGGATTCCTTTGGACAAAATGCGTGCTATGAAAAGGATTCTTTCAGAGTGCGTTTAAATTTTGCCTCGTTAACGAGGTAAAATTTAAACGCACTCTATAAAAATCTTTCTATGTACGCTTTTTTCTGCTTGTCCAAAGAGACTCCTTCGGAGCAGAAAAACAGTCAGTAATTTTATTTCAAGTTTTAAAACAGTTTCTAAGAAGCCCTTTTCACAGTTTCAGAGATAAGCCCTGATGTCTTATGTTTTAGAATGACTTTAATATCGCCATTAGGCATTATTTCATCTTTTATAAAATAATGGTCATCATCGTAATCCACATAACCAGACATCTTAGGCACACCTGTTTGACCCCGCCAATGCGCTAAGACAATCGGCTCCCATTTCTTAGACTTCACAGACAGATAGGCGGCATCCATAATTGCATTGACGATATAGCCGTCGTAAAATGTCTCAGCACAAGCAGAACCACTCTCAAGTGCGTTGAACATATCGGTAAACATATTGGTATAACCCAATTCATGCACTTCATCACCGACAGGAAAGAGCCAACCACTGCTTGATTCAGCTTTTTCTGCCACATAAGCGTTGCTTTTACCCGTTGTGAACATGTCAAACCCTGTACGTAGGAAACTGTTTGTCCATATTGTGCCTTCGCTACCCATCACTTCGTCGCGCAAGTCCATACCCCCTCTAAACGTCCATGACACTTCGAATTGCCCAATAGCACCATTTTCATAGCGAACAAGACCAATGGCATGGTCTTCAGCATCAATCGGTTTCACTTGTGTATCAGCCCAACACATAACTTCAACAGGGCGAATGTCTTTACCAATAAAATTGCGCCCAATCTCAATACAATGACAGCCTAAGTCTAAGATAGCACCGCCACCCGCCATTTCGATATTCCAGAACCACTCAGAGTGCGGGCCAGGATGTGTTTCTCTTGACTTTGCCCATAAAACAGTACCAATTGCTCCTGATTTGACACTCGCTAATGACTTTAGGAATTTAGGTGTATAGCATAAGTCTTCCATATAGCCTGCAAAAAGCCCCGCTGATTCAACTGCTTCAAGCATTTGACGAGCTTCTTCTGCATTTCGTCCCAATGGTTTGGTGCAAAGCACAGGTTTGTTGTGTTTTACACATAAAAGCACCGCATCTAAGTGCAAATTGTTGGGCAAACCGACAACTACCACTTCCGTTTCGGGATGTGCGATGGCTTCTTCCATATTAGTTGTCCAATATGGTATATTAAAATCTTGCGCAAACCGTGTTGCTGTTTCTTCTCTACGTGCATAAACCACCGATACACGATCTCTATTCCGTTGTCCATGCAACGACTCGGCATAAAAGCGACCAATAAAACCGCCACCGAGAATAGCTACTTTTTTACCCATACTACTTTTATTTTTATTACTTATTACTACTTAGACATTAGTCATTGATTGCCCCCTCAGTAAAAGGGCAGAATGAACATTGACCAATGATTAATTCTTTTCTTTCCTTAACATCAAGACAACCATTCGCCACAACATAAACAAAACCACAAAACCCAACAAAATCCAATAAGCCGTTGTCGAACCTGTTGCTGTTGGGACTTTACCTTGCAAACGAGGCACATAAGTCATCAGAAAAATAAGCCAAACATAGGTGATATAGATATGCTCCAACACTATTGTGGAGACCGATGAAAAGAGTTTTTTGGCATAAACATAAGGCATCGAAACAACCATGATATAAGCCAATGCACCACCTGCTAGGCGATAAGGCACAAGCTCAAAACCGCTGAGTTTGACAGCAACAACCAATAAAACCCAATGAATAAGATGAATAATAGCAAAGTCAGATACTAAGATATGTTTAACTTCTGATACCGAAGGTTTATCGGATTTATGAAAACGAGTAGCAAAAAAGGCATAAATAATGAAAAAAAGTAGCGATACACGTCCTGAAAGTCGTGCAGCAGCTTGAAAAAATAAAGTTGTGTTGCCATTGCTTTCAAAATAAGACAATAGCAACACAACAACTTCTAACACAAAACCGAAAATGAGTAATTTGGTTAGTCGTAGATTCATGCTTCTTCTTTTTCCCTAAAAAATAAAAATAAAAACACCAAAACAGCTAACGTAATACCCGCAGGTACAAGCCAAAACGATTGCCAAGCGGTGGTGTCATTGATGGTATAAGCATCTTTGACCAAACCCGACAAATAAGTGCCAATGAACATGCCCACGCCATAAGTTGCAAAAGTAATAAGACCTTGTGCTGCACTTTTGATAGTAGGACCCGCTTTGGTTTCGGTGTATATCATGCCCGACACAAAGAAAAAATCGTAGCACACGCCATGCAAAATAATACCCAAATAGAGCAAAGCCAACATCGAATCGGCATTACCAAAACTAAAACTGACAAAACGCAGCATCCATGCCAACATCGCTACAACTAAGATGTTCTTAATACCTAAACGTTTATAAAACAGTGGTAAAAGTACCATAAACAACACTTCGGATATTTGTCCCATTGTCATTTTGCCTGTGGCATTTTCCATACCGACTTGAGTAAGGAAAGGATTGGTGAAACTGTAATAAAACGACAAAGGAATACAGACCAAAATAGAAGAAATAAAGAAAATCAAATACGAGCTATCTTTGAACAACACCAAAGCATCGAGTCCTAAAATCTGACCAATAGATGCCCCCTCAGTATTTGCCGCTTTGGGTGGTGTATTGGGCAATGTAAAAGAATATAAACCCAGCAAAAGTGATGCACCTGCGGCAATTTTGAATGGAATAGCCGTCGCTGCCAGATTGGCAACGCCTTCAAGATGCAATGCACCGATGATAAGACCTACTACAATCCAACCCAATGTTCCAAAAACTCGAATGCGTGGAAACTCTTTATCTGGCTCAGACATCAGATTGAATGCCACCGTATTAGACAATGCCAGAGTCGGCATATACGCCGCCGAATAGAGCAAAATAATCCAAAAAAATGCATTAGGATCGGTGACGGTAGTCGCAAAATAGAGTAGAGCAGCACCCAAAAGGTGTAAAACACCCATAAATTTTTGTGCCGCAAAATAACGGTCAGCAATCAGACCGACAATGAAAGGTGACACAATAGTCGCAATAGCATTCGCACTATAAGCCGCGCCTGTTTGTACACCTGTTGCTTTAAGGGTTTCAGTGAGGTAAGTTCCCATCGTAACGTACCATGCACCCCACACGAAAAATTGGAGAAACATCATTGCAGACAGCTGCACACGAGTGTTTGTTGACATTGACATAAGCCTATTCTTATTTTTGTTGGTTTCCGAATTTTTATTTTTTGATTGAAAATGATTGGAAGTACGAAGATTGGAAAAATGTTTCAGATACCCAATAACTTTTTGCTATTATTCAAGCATTTTGTGCTAACAGACTCTGAGAGTATATTTTGATCACAGAAAAAACTGTTCTTTTATGATGTTTGACCGACAATAAACACCCCCTCAGTATGTCGATGAATAAAACTTAGCAACTATTTTATTTTTCCCTGCACTCTCCGAAGGACTCCTTCAGAGCAGAAAACAGTCCACAATTGTCGGTTTAAGTTTTAAAACAGTTTCTAATCCTTTACCTTTGACTTTCAATTGTTTAAAAGCCAATAGGTTTATTTATACGCTTAGTATTTAGCAAAAAATACCAAAGTATATTGTTCAAAATCTACATCGTTGAAAACAATTAATTATTTGCGTAGCTTCAGTTAATTAGAAATAAAAATTGTTAATAATTATGCGTCATTTATCTATGCAATTAAAATTCAAGATACTCATGCTTTTTTTACTCATAACAATGTTTTTAGGTTGCGACAAAACGTCACCTTTATCTGGAACTATCACTATGAATCCGCAATCGGATTGGTTGCCCATGGTTTATCTCATTGAGCCGAAAAACTGGAATGACGTTGCCAGTAGTTTTGTCGGCAACGTTATTGATTCTGCTAAAATTGACAGCGATGGACATTTCACATTTTCAAAAATGCCTTCCGCTACCGAACCACGACTTTTTGAATTGGTCATGCAAAAAAAAGAAACACCACATTATCCTAACCGATTGGAAAATGACGACCCGAATTTGTCTAACTATTGCCCATTGGTGTATAAAAATGGTGAATCTATTGTGATTAAGACAGATGCCGCTCATTTTCAACGCCAGTTTGTCATCGAAAAACCTTCCGCCGACAATGAAGCAATACTCAAACTCCGAGACATTCGGCAAAAAGCTTATGATACATTTCTTGCAAGCAAACAACAAGAGACCCACGATGAAGCTGCTTTACTTGATGCTGAAAAAGCCCTACTCTCATTTCAACAAGCCATCATGCAATTTGCCACAGAAACTACGCAACTATTGCCCGCACTCACAGCGATTCGTTGGGTAAGTATAGAAGGAAACTATGAGCGTATACCAGAATTTATCGTCACACAAGCCGAACGATGGAAAACCACAACACCTGAAAATCTGTGGGTCAAACAATTGAATCAAAAGGCAGATAGAAAAATATTACCTGTGCTTATAGGCGATATTATTCCGAATTATTCGCTACCAATGTTGTCTGGTGATACACTGACTTTGCAAGAATTATTGGGCAAACGGTTGACCATTCTTGACCTTTGGGCTTCGTGGTGCGCACCTTGTCGCAAAGAGAATCGGCTTTTCCTCGTCCCGATATGGGATAAATACCACGACAAAGGTTTTCAAATCATCGGTTATGCCCTTGATGCCAGCGTTCAAACATGGTCCAATGCTATCAAGAAAGATGGAGCAGATCGTTGGCATCACGCCTCAGACTTACAAGGTGACAATGCGGCTCTTTTTAAACAATTACGCTTGACAAGCATTCCTGCCAATTTTATTTTAGATGAAAACGGTAAGGTTTTAGCGAAAAATCTGCACGGTGAGTTATTGACTAAGTTTGTTGATGATTTTTTTCGTCGTCAATAAGCTCTTATTGGCATACCCCCTCAGTATAAAGTAACCAAAAGTCAGTTCAAACTGAATTGGGATTATTGATAAATTGGTTCTTCGTAATTCATAATGCGGAACCTTGTTTTTTAAAACATAATTGTCCATTATAAATCATGGAGAACCTATTTTTTATGATGAGAAAGATTTCTGAGCAAAATACACACGTACAAAAAGCCTTAAATTTTGACTTTTGAGCAAAATTTAAGGCTTTTTATTTGTTTTTGACACTTTTCTTTATCTATATTCGCCCAATACAGTTGCTGACGTATAACATACAGGATGAGTTAATGATTTAACATACTGAGGTTTTCGATTCTGCTACACGCTTCTTCACGCTATTTTTCCAAAATTTCAATCGTCTTTCCGCGCTTTTGGTATCACTATCTTTGTGCATTCTGAAAGCACCTGTGAACATTTTTTGACGGCTGCAATGTCTCTGAGTCAGACATTCGGATGTTCGTCATGTATCAACGCTATGATAAACTTTTTTTAAATACTGGGTAAAACAAAATATTATGACACAGACAATGACCGACATTTTAAAGCACGCTGATGCGGAAAAAGGTGCATTATTGACAGAAATCGCTGCAACCATTCAACAAAAAGGCTTTGCCCACGCATGGTTTACGTATCTGGATAAAATTGTGAAATTGTATCACAAAGGACATCGAAAACGCGATAAAACCATCACAGGTCGTGATTTATTTGCTTTGATGCAAACCTTGCCAGAGTTGAAAAACCATTTCGATTCGCTACCTGCTGGTACGGTTGACAATATCGAAGCGTCTTTTTTGCCCGAAAACAAAATACCCAAATGGCAAACGGTGGCACATGAAGATTTTAATGAAGCCATTCAAGAGTTGTATGTCAAAAACGTCAGTTATTGGCATGAAGTCACAGAAGCAGATGGTCAACCTGTTGCTGTTTTGGAAAATGAAGTATTTCAAAATTGGGGCAGAACTGTTGAAAATATTCCCAAATACACTTGTTTCCCGCGTTCAAAAGTGGCGGTGCAGAATATCGTGCGCTATGCCAAAACGCACAATAAAAAAGTGCGTGTTTCGGGTTATCGGCACACGTGGAGCGATTTGTATGCAGCCGACGACCAAATATTGATTTCTTCCTTGAGTTTGAGTGTCGCTACACATTTACCTGCCCAACATCCACCAATTGACCCTAAAAATGATTTGCAAGGCATCAAAATGGTCGGCACAATCGAAGAAAATGGCGTAACCAAAGGATTGTGCAAAATTGGAGCAGCCACAACCAACGAACAATTTAGATTGTGGGCAACAGGTGAAAATGGCGATGCACCCAGTGGTTGGACAGTACCACTCAATGTGATTATGGTCGAAATCACTTGGGGCGGCAGTATTTCTGCTATTTGTCATGGCGCAGGATTGAGACACAAAACCCTGAGCGATTTGGTCTATGAAATCGAATATGTAGATGCCAATGGCGAAATTAGGACAATTTCAGACCCTTATTTATTGACCGCAGCGGCGGGTTGTTTTGGTTTGTTGGGCGTTGTCACAGCTGTGACTTTGAAACTCGACAAAATGACTTACACCAATATGCGCCCATACAAAGAGCGATTGGCTTTGAGCATACCACCACCAGAAGGTTTTAAAGTGCCAAAAGGTGTGGATATGTCGGGTATTACGAGCGAACAAACGAACAGAGCTTGGCAAAAATTTGTCAACGATGCCGAAAATAAGTTCTATTCAGAATGGTTTTGGTTTGCTTTTCAGAAAGACTGTTGGGTGAATTGTTGGGACAATGATGGTAAAGCGGCGGATTCAGTACCTTATCCATCAAAGTTCAATGCCAAAGTTCAAGAAATGCAAGAATACATCGCTGAGTTGATGTCGCAAAGCAAATTGTATCAATGGTTGTCACCAGAGATACAAACGCTGATTGTGGCGAGTAGTGCGATGTATGTCATGCCGCATATTCCGCAAAATAAACCCGCCATCATTACGCCTATCACCAACGGGCTTCATTTTAGGCGAGGGATTCAAAATTGGCGTATGTACGATATGGAATGGGAAATCCCCATTCCAGCAAGAGCCGACGACCCGACTAAGCCCGATTGGACAATTTGTCAAAAAGCATGGTGGGCAGTGATTCAAGTTTTTTATGACAGATACAACCGCGACAATAAAGATATTCCAATGCGTTTGACTATGGAAATGCGCATCATGGGCGATTCCGATATTTTGTTGGCCCCTCAGTATGGCAACTCATTTGGTACATGTTCCATCGAAGTATTGACCATATTGACAACGCCTAAAGACGAATGGCGCGATTTTCTACAAGAAATCACCTCCGCTTGGGAAAGTTTTACAGATGCTTCGGGCAATCCATTGAATATTCGACCGCATTGGGCAAAAGAATGGGAAGGGCTAAAAATCCGCAATATGGACATTGTGGATTATCTCAAAAATGTGGCTTACAAAGACCAATTGTCGAAGTTCAAGAAGATAATTCAAATGATTGCACAAGAGCAAGATTTTACTTTATCAGACCTTCAAAATCGTTTTTCCAATCCATTGATTGATAATTTGTTAGAAGATGTTTTTGACAATAATTCTGTTATGACATAAAGCAAAAGGAGACATATACTGAGGGGTTTCAACGCCATCCATTTTAAGACATTTTAAAATCAAAAACACTTATGAATAGCAAACAAAACCTCATTTGGAAGAATAGAGGAGGAAACCTAAGAAGCACAGTTGCCCACTATTTTGAGCCAAAAACTGTGGCAGAGGTACAAGCCATTGTCAAAAAAGCTTTTCAAGAGAATAGGAAAGTCAGAGTTGTGGGCGATTCACATTCGTGGTCACCTTTGTGTGTGACGGAGGATTTTATGATAAATACCGCCAAATATTTGAATAAAGTGCTGTCCGTCACCTACAATCCCGACCGCATTATCGTTGAACCAGGTGCAACAGTTGCGGATACTTTAAAAGCCTATCGCAAACACAGCGTTGTACTGCCCATGAATGTTGACGTGCCACCTATCACGATTGCTGGGGCTATTTCGGTCGGCGCAAATGGTTTTTCACGACATTGGGGAACGTATTCGGAGTTTGTGCAAGAATTAGAAGTGGTTACAGGCACAGGAGAGTTAAAAATCATCAATCGAGACACTGATTTTGAGCTGTGGCAAGCGGCTTGTCTGGGTTTGGGTTTGTTTGGCATCATCACCAAAATCACTTTGAATTTGGTCAAAATGTTCCATGTTAGAGTCGTTGAAAAGAAAATAGACATGGCACAAGCCTTAGCCGAAACACCCACAACCTATCTCAAACATGATTATTGTCAATATTTTTGGTTTCCATACAACGATAAACTCATCCTCCAAACCTCCGATATTACGACGGCACCCACCACTTGGCGACCTTTCAACACATGGATGCGAGACAATGTGGGTTGGCTACAAGCGGGTGCCACACATTTGATAGGTCGTTTGCTGCAACGCCGTCCTAAATGGACAGTTGGTTTCAACAAAATGGCTTTTTCTTATCTCAAAGAAGGAGACCACGTCATGTTGCAAAGCGACAATGTGATGTTGGGTCAATGGATAAACGGCATTTACCGCAACGAAAATTGTTCCGTCAGTTTTCCCGTTGACGAAGCCCTCACTTTACCCGCCAAAGCTTGGATGATGGCTGTTGATTTGTTGGGAACGTTCAAAAAAGAAGGCAAATACCCCGTCAGTCTCGAAATGAATATGCGGCTCTTTGGCGAATCCAAAGGACTTTTAGACACATTGCCCAGCATGTCCAAAGGTCAATTGACTTGCAATATCCAAATCACCAGTTTCCCGAACGATGAATGGGAGAATTTTGAAATAAAACTGATGGAAAAATGGTTGTCCATACCCGGCAGCCGTCCACATTGGGCAAAACAATTTCAAAATATTCCCAATATTGCCGAAACCCTCCACCGAGTTTATGGCAAAAACCTCACTCAATTTTTAGACATACGCGAGCAATCCAATATTGACCCTCAACGGCTTTTTGTCAATCCATTTTTGGAAAATTTATTGTTTTCTAAAAAAAGGACACTCAATCCTGTTTGATTTAAATCTTTATTTGCGCCATACAAATAACTTATCAAAAGGGGACTGTTGCCAAAAACAGCCTCCTTTCTTATTTTTTTAGAAAAAAAATGGGCATACTCTCAAATTTAAATCTAAGTTTGACGACTAAACCATAGAGATGAAAAATTATTGACAAACCATAAAATCAATCCGAATATGACACAACCCATCAAAGTCATCATCACAGGCGCGACAGGTATGGTCGGCGAAGGTGTGTTACACGAATGTTTACACCACCCCTCAGTATCCGCCATCCTACTCATCAATCGCAAGCCTTCGGGGTTCACACACCACAAAATAAAAGAAATCGTCCACAGCAATTTCTACGATTTTTCTGCCATAGAACAGGAGTTGGTGGGTTATAATGCGTGTTTTTTCTGTCTTGGTACAAGCTCAATAGGCAAAAATGAAGAAGAATTCACCAAAATAACATACACGCTCACCATGCACGTTGCCCAAACATTGGCGCGTTTGAATCCTGACATGACGTTTTGTTATATCTCAGGTGGCGGCACAGACAGCACCGAAAAAGGCAAATTGATGTGGGCAAGAGTCAAAGGCAAAACCGAAAATGACTTGATGAAACTCCCGTTCAAACGCGTTTACAATTTCCGACCCGGCTATCTGCACCCAACAGAAGGCTTAAAAAACACACTGCCTTACTACAAATACATCACATGGTTGTATCCAGTGCTGCGTTTTATATTCAGAAACAATGTATCTACTCTGCGCGAATTGGGTTTAGCGATGATTCACAGCATCAGTCGAGGCTATGCAAAACAAATTTTAGAAGTCAAAGACATCGTGGCTTTAGCAAAATAGACAAGATCAATAATGAGTCGAAAATGCCGTTTGGCATTACTCACATAACTATTAAAAATATCAAAATTATGTCAAAAACAGAGGCTTTTTTAGCAGAATTCAAACGTGAAACAGCCAGCACAAAAAGAATGCTGGAACGTGTACCCATTGATAAATTAGCTTGGCGACCCCACGAAAAGTCTAATTCGTTGGAACAATTGGCCAAACACATCGCCAATTTACCCAATATGCTCTACTACGCTATTATTGCCGATGAGCGCAATTTAGCAGGTTTGCAACCTTTGCCGCCCATCGAATCAAAAGAGCAACTCATGTCTTTTTTTGAAGAGAATTGTGCCAAAGTATTGACCGCTTTTGAGTCATTTTCTGATGATTCATTGAGCCGCAAATGGGAATTGAAAGCTGGCGACAGGGTATTCATCAGCACAACTAAAGAAGATGCCATTCGCTACATGTATTTCAACCACAGCATCCACCACAGAGGGCAGTTGAGTGTGTATTTGCGTTTGTTGGATGTGCCAGTGCCTGGCATGTATGGCCCAACGGCCGATGAGCAAATGTCTTAAAGCATTTTAAATTTTTGTTACCCTGCAACGTTGGTCAAGTTAGCAGCTTGACCAACGTTTATTTTTTGTAAAAACTTTTTAATTGTCAGTTTTACATTTATTTTTGAGCAATCATTTATAAATAAAATAACTGCGCTATGTCCATTAAAAAACGATTCATTTTTGTGTTTTTTCTTTTCATTTTAGCCCAAATCAAAGCTGAAGATGGTTATGATTTGTGGCTACGCTATGTTCCCGTGACCGATGCCAAACGATTGATTGAGTATCAAAGTCTCATCAAATCCATAGCTTTTTATGGCCATTCCGCGACAATTGAAGCTGCCAAAGAAGAACTCAATCGGGGCTTGAAAGGACTGTTGCGCAAAAACATACCCCTCAGTAAAACAGGGAATATCATCATCGGCACAGCCCAAAATGTCGGTTTGAGTGAGACCATCGTTTCCCAAAAATCATTGAAAAGTATCGGCAATGAAGGCTATATCATCGGCTCAAAAAATGCCAATATCTATATCATTGCCAATACGGATATAGGGGTTTTGTACGGAACTTTTCATTTTTTGCGCCTGTTGCAAACCAATCAATCCATCCACCAATTGGATATTCTCGAAAAACCCCTTGTCAAAAACCGCATTCTCAATCATTGGGACAACCTCAATCGCCATGTCGAGCGCGGCTATGCAGGGCAGTCCATCTGGGATTGGCATCGTCTGCCCGACTATATTGACCCGCGCTACAAAGACTATGCAAGAGCCAACGCCTCCATCGGTATCAACGGCGTGTCGCCCATCAATGTCAATGCCAACGCTCAAACCATGACCCCTCAGTATTTGATTAAAATCAAGGCATTGGCAGATGTTTTTCGTCCCTACGGTATCAAAATGTACCTGACAGCCCGTTTTAGTGCGCCCATTGAGATTGGTAAACTCAAAACGGCTGACCCATTAGACCCCTCAGTACAAAAATGGTGGAAAGACAAAGTGGATGAAATTTATCAATACATACCCGATTTTGGCGGCTTTGTCGTCAAAGCCAATTCTGAAGGACAACCCGGCCCACAAAGTTACGGTCGCAACCACGCTGAAGGCGCGAATATGTTGGCCGATGCTTTGGCAGCACACGGAGGCATTGTGATGTGGCGAGCTTTCGTCTATGAAGCCTCCAAAGAAGACCGCCACAAACACGGCTACAATGAATTTAAACCTTTGGATGGTCAATTCAGAAAAAATGTCATGGTTCAAGTGAAAAATGGCGCAATTGATTTCCAACCCCGCGAACCATTCCATCCATTGTTTGGACAAATGCCCCAAACGCCCATTATACCTGAATTTCAAATAACCCATGAATATTTGGGTCAAGCCACACATTTGGTTTACAGCGGCACCTTATTCAAAGAATGTTTAGCATCAGACACTTATGCCAAAGGCAAAGGCTCAACCGTCGCCAAAGTGATGGATGGCAGCCTCGATGGCCATGAGTTGACAGGTGTGGCGGGCGTTGCCAATATTGGTTCAGATAGAAATTGGTGCGGACACCCTTTTTTGCAGTCAAATTGGTATGCTTTCGGACGTTTGGCATGGAATCATCAACTCGACGCAGATAAAATCGCCGCCGAGTGGTTGTTTTTGACTTTCCATCATTCAGGAGAAAAACCCGTCTCCTCTCAAGCATTTGCGGACAATTTTATGATTCCCATGCGTCAAATTCTGTCCAATTCGAGAGAAAATATGGTCAATTACATGACTCCGCTGGGCTTGCACCACATTATGGGCTATGGACACCATTATGGCCCCGCACCATGGGTAGATTTTGGCAGTCGTCCTGATTGGAATTGTACGTACTATCACAAAGCAGATTCAACAGGTATCGGCTTCGATAGAACAGCAAAAGGCAGTGATGCCTTATCCCAATATCACCCCTCAGTATCCGCCGCTTTTTCAGACATCAAAACCTGTCCAGAGGCTTATGTATTGTGGTTTCATCACCTACCTTGGGACCATAAAATGCAGTCGGGTCGAAACCTCTGGGATGAATTGTGTTTCAAATACTACGGTGGCGTAGAGAGTGTTAGAAACACACAGAAATATTGGAACAACAGCAGTCAATATATTGATAAACAACGTTTTGAAGAAGTAAAAATGCTATTAACCGTTCAAGAGAAAGAAGCGGTTTGGTGGCGCAACGCTTGCTTATTGTATTTCCAAACTTTCTCAAAAAAGCCCATTACTGAGGGGTATGAAAAACCTGATAAGGATTTGGATTATTACAAAAATTTAAAATTCCCTTACGCACCGGGCAATTAATATCAAAGGCAAATAATGGGTTAAAAACACTGTTAGGCATTTTTAACCCATTATTCGCATATTAACGCATTTTCAGAAACTTACTAAGTGCCTCTGGCGAATCTGTATTGATAAAATCAACATTCAGATTCACCAAATTCTTCCAAACCGTGTCAGTATCAGGTGTCGCCCAAAAACGCACTTTTTTACCTTTGGCATGAACACCATCCACCATCGCTTTCATTTTATCAAAAGTGGTCGAATTGATGCTATTAGAAGTTGCCGCATCTGCATATCTTGAAAAATTATCACTCACCAAACCAACGCGTTGCCACTGTTCAGATGTATAAGTTTCATAAGGTCTGCCGTCGAATAAGATGAAGGAGGGGTAATTCGACCATTTTTCAGGTCGTGGGCGATTGCCGCTGATGACAAATTGAACAAAATGAGTCGTTGAAAACACCTTATAATGCGTGATTTGCGCTACAATGGCATCCAAAGTTGAATCCGCTGCCGATTTTATGTCTATCAATAAGATTAAAGGATAAACTTGATGTTTACGCACCCTTTTAGCCAATGGGCGCAGATACAATCTGTCGAGTGTACGTTCCGATTGGATGTCTTTAGCATCGTGTGCGACATAAAGCTGATGATTGACAAAGTAAACATCTGCCTCAATCGAACCCATTTTGGCATTAAAAGCCGTCGTAAAAGGATGTTTTTGCGCATAATCATTGTGTGAATGCCCGCTGATAGCCGTTGTTTGAGCTATTGAAGAAGCCAATGCCCCAAAATAAAGGGTGAGTAAATACAGAAGTTTCATTGTTTCAATCAAAATTTTTGTCCAAAATACGAAAAATACTGAGGGGTATTTATCTTTACTCATATAAAATTTTCTGAAAAAACATTTACAACTTAAAACACACAACAATGACGAAAAACAGACTCGAAGCCTTTAGCGACGGCGTATTAGCCATTATCGTGACGATAATGGTTTTGGAAATGAAAGTGCCTCATAGCCCCGAATGGGACGCTGTTGAGCCTATTTTACCCGTATTTTTGAGCTATATTTTAAGTTTTATCTTTGCCATCATCTATTGGAACAACCACCATCACGTGATACACACCATCAAACACGTGAATGGCAAAATTATGTGGGCGAACGCACATCTTTTATTTTGGCTGTCTTTATTGCCCTTTGTTTCAGGTTGGATGGGCGAAAATCATTTTGCCTCGAAGCCTGTGATGCTTTATGGCATTGTCGCCTTGATGTCAGGAGTTGCCTACTACATTTTAGAGATGACGATTATAAAATCGCATGGGCCCAATTCGTTGTTGGCGCGAGCCGTTGGTCAGGACAAAAAAGGGGTAGTATCTGTCGTTTTATATTCGATTGCCGTCGGTATTGCGCTTTATTATCCACTTATTTCTTGTTTCATTTATGTATCTGTTGCCATTATGTGGCTGATTCCAGACAAACGCATCGAAAATACCGTAGAATAACGCATACTGAGGGGTCGTCTGCAAACCGTCACAACCCCTCAGTATCACTCATATTTAGAGTGTTTTCAACCAATTCAACAGTCTTTCAAACCATTTATCCTCTGTTGTCCGATTATTCATGCCGTAGCCATGACCACCTTTGGGATACAAGTGCATTTCTACGGGTATTTTATTTTTAATACAGGCTTGATAAAAACGCAAACTGTTTTCGACAGGTACAGCACCATCGTCAGCAGAATGAACTAAAAAACAAGGCGGTGTTTCTTTAGTCACTTGCAATTCATTGGAATACAAATTAGTCGTTTCCATCGTTGGTTTTTCACCAATTAAATTGTTACGAGAGCCTTTATGCGTAATCTCTTCGACAAAACTGATGACAGGGTAGCACAAAATAGCAAAGTCGGGTCGAACCGAAAAAGTATCTTTTACTGAGGGGTCTGCCTTCATAGTGAAATGAGTTGTTGCCGTAGCCGCCAAATGTCCACCCGCCGAAAAACCCATGATACCGACTTTTTGAGGGTTTAAACCCCATTTTTCTGCATTTTTTCTGACCAAACGAATGGCTTGTTGGGCATCTTGAAGCGGGGCGAGCGTGCGGTTGTCTTGCGTTTTCTCATTAGGCAAACGGTATTTTAGCACAAAAGCCGTGATACCTTGAGCGTTGAACGCTTTTGCCACTTCGACACCTTCGTGGTCGAATGCCAAGCGGCCATAGCCACCGCCAGGACAAATAATGACAGACATACCGTTGGGTTTGGCAGAGTTAAAGCGTGTCAGAGTTGGTTTGGACACGTCACTGATGCGGAAATTGCCATTTTCGAGTACGATTTTTTCTTTATTTTCAATGGCTGGTTTGTTGTTCGGAATGTCACCTTCGTAAAGGGTCATCTCTTGTGCTGATAAATCAAGCGATATAAGCATTATAATGAGTGTAAATATTATGTTTTTCATCAAAAAATTATTTTTATTAAAAAGTCATTAATTTTACTTCGCCCAGCAAACCCGAAGGAACGGGTTGCCATTGTGAAGCATCGAAAGGATTGTAGGTTATATCTACAAAGTTAATATCATAAAATTTGCGCCACTGAACACCTTTTTTATCCAAATAACGCACCCGATTGGCAGAAAGGTTAGTGACTTCGATGTCCAATTGATTGTTTTCCTTCAAAAGTACTCCCTCAGTAATCGGCACTCTAAACGGCAAGCACCAAGCCGTACCCAATGTTTTACCGTTCAATTTGACAGTGGCTGTTTCTCTGACATCACCCAATTCGAGCCATCCTGCTTTACCCACTTGAGTATCTAAACAATTGAATGACAAGGTATAACGAGCTGTTCCACTAAAATATTGACTCGCTGTATCGTTTGATAAAACCGTCCAAGAGTCTAATTTTTCAGTTGTAAAATCTTGCGGTAAAGAAGGCGCTCCTTTCAAAAAAGTAACTTTCCACGCCCCCCTCAGTACCGTTTCTGATTGCGGTTTTCGGATAACAAATTTTGGTATTTGTACTTTAGTCTGAATAGGTTTGTCGAAAGTTTCGATGAAAACACTTTCTCCCGATGCCATACTGAGGGGTATTCTAATTCTATCTTTTGCAATTTTTTTAAAATCAATAAACTGCTTTGTATTGTATAAAGGATTGAAAATCATAACATTTTCCACTGTTACACTCAACTCAATAGAGTCTTTTTTAAACTTTTGATCTTGATTGGCTATAAAATAGAGCCAACCTGTACTCGTTTTCTTTCTGAGAAATAAAAGACCCGCTTCGACTAATTTTTCTTTTCTAATTTGATGATTATCAAATACTTGTGCGTAACCATTTTTATAGGGTACGAATCGGCGCAACGTTCCTTTAAACGCCTGTTCGCGTTTTTCAACATCTTTGAAACCATTGACAGTACGAGGCAGTTTTTCCATAAAAACCACTAAAACACCCTCATTTTGTCGTTTCTCTAAAGCGCGCAACGTTTCCAAAGGCATGTATTCAATAGGTGGAACGACGATGACCCGATATTTTCGCCCCCCCCCAGTAATAAGCTGATTATCAATTGTTTTTGAAGCTAAAATTTGTCTATCCGATACAAAATCGAAACTATAACCGTCCTGTTTGAGTTGTTGCGCCAAGCGACCAAAAGGCGAATTGAACATCCCTTGGCGGATGATGGCATGAACGTCGAGCATGTGCAATTTGGCATTGCGACCCACCGAGTGCCAAAGGTCATGTATTGGAAAATAAACTAAAACATCGTTGTCGGGTTGGCTGTTTTGCAACAAATTTTGGCAGCGTTCGATATAGGCATTGAGTTCGGGTAGCGTGTTCCAAAAATGACTTTGTTGATTAAAATTGGTCGAAGCATAGAACAACCAGCCAGGGAAAGGCTCATTGGGAGGCGAATAAGGGATGCCATGATAAAAAATATGATTCACGCCACCCAAGAAAGACTCATCAACGATGGGCTTGATTTGTGATAAAGAGACTTTGAAATGATTGCCCAACCACGTTGCCGTTTCAGAACTGACAAAACGCTTGCCAGCCACATGTGCCGCCGAGGAAGCGAGCTTCAAAACCAAGTCGCCTGGAACGCCAAAACGGTCAATCTGATAATCAGGGTCTTGCCGATAAAGCGGAATTTTGTACGGTTTGCTACCAAAAAACTCCGTTTCGGGTGAATCGTTGAGGGCATATAAATCCAAGACATTGGCAGGCGAACCATGCGATTCGTTGCGTGTCATTTTTCCATATTTTTTAGAAAAATTGACAAATTCTTTAGTAAAACCCTCATAAAGTAAGTCCGAAAGTGTCTCATGGTAGTCCGCCCAAATGCGTTTTTCACGCTCGGTTTTAGCTGTATCTTGAGCCAAAACATCGAGGTGTTCTGCCAAGTCGTACCCCCTCAGTAATTTGAATTTTTTGAAAAACTCTGTTGTCCAATTTGCACCATAAGCTTCATACGAGTCGTTGTAAAAAGCCCTAACACCTATATTTTTTTTAGAAAAAAGTGCGTCGAAAGGCTGAAAATAGCGTTTCAAAGCAGCTGAATCGAAATGGTCAACGACCCATCCTTCTGCGCCCGGAGCCGCCCGTTTGACTTTTTGTTTGGTCTGTAACACTTCCAAATTATATTTTCCAGATTCGTCTTGTTTGATTTTGAATGATTTAGCGGCATCCGCATTTGTCACTTGGTTGCCCCCGAAAGGCCAGCCTGTGCCTACGGTCATATCAATACCCAAGCCCAAACGATTGGCTTCTTTGACAGTGTGTTCCAGCATTTCAACCCATTTTGGACTCAAATAGGGTATGAATTTCGCTTCTTCACCTTTTACACCATAAATCGGGATGATGTGCAGACCACCGAACCCTGCTTTCGCAAAGTCTTCTAAATTTTTAGTAATGCCTTGTTCGTCCACTGCCGAGCCGAGCCACCACCAATAAGCCCAAGGTTTGGCTGTGTTATAAGATTGCCCCCTCAGTAAGAAGGGGCAAAAGAGGAGGATAATGAGTAGTTTTTTAAAAAACATTGAGCTGTTTTTATCTTAAATTGAATGCGACAATCAGTGTTCTGCCCAATAATCTAAAACCATGACCTTATCGAGATGAGGACCTAAAACCTTTCCAAAAGCCTTGTGGTCGGGGTGGGGGAGGTAGGCAGCGCGACCTGCCTCAGAGTCGAAGCTGAGAAAGAAAACGTGGGTGAAACCATTGTCGTGTTTTTCAGGGCTGTTGTTTGTTCCCCATTCAAAACCCTTGATTTCTTTGATTTTGGAAGGTAAGGCACGGAAAGCTGTTTCTACTTTTTTGATGTCTTCTGCGCTCGTTCCGTCTTTAAATTTGAACATAACGACATGACGCAAGAGTTTTTTGGCCCCCTCAGTATTAGATGTTGGCATTTTGCAAGAAAAAGTGGAAATGATGAGTAAAAAAAGAAAAGCTAATTGTTTCATAATGAATGAATTGTTAAAGTTGAATGATGGGGTAAAGTAAATAGAATTTGATTACTTTTTTTAGAAACAATCAAATTCTATTTACTAGCCTATCTCTGTCCTAAATCGGGCGTTTTGCCATGGGTTTCAAATCCGTCAATTCTGAGATTTTGACTGCCCGTTTTTGCTCTATACTCTTGCGCGCTGCAATGCCAATAAGCGATGAAAATGCCCCGTCGCGTGTGCCCGCCAATATGCGCAAAGGATTTTCGTTGGTCGGATTTCTGAAAATTAACTCATGCAAACGGCTGTCGCCACCACCATGACCGCCTTTGAATTTGGGGACAGGAATCGTTTCTCCTTTTTTTGCGAAATTGTCCATCACAAAAATTTCATCATAGCTTTCAGGTTTTTCATCCTTGTTTTGCGTCATTTCTGCGGCATGACGATTGGCTTGGTCAACCTCGGGTGCTTTTTGATAAGGAATGTCTTGCCATGTTTCGAGACGACCATTCATGCCATTGAAGGCGATGCGCCAGCCTTCATAAGGCGAGTAGGTCGTGAGTGAGTAATTGACTGTGATGCCATTGGCATAGAGAATTTGAGCTGACATTTTATCATAGATGTCAATATCTTCACGGAAAACACAGCCATCGCGGAAATAGCCATCGTGCTGTTGATTTTTAATGTATAAATCACTCAACCACTTGTCTTTAGTGATGTCAAGATGGAATTTACAATCGGTTTTATATTCGCAACTACGGCAATTTAAACCTCTGAAAGCACCATTTTTGCCATAATTTTCCAATTGTCCGAAAGCTGTCACTTCAACTGGGTCGGAATCAAGCCACCAATTCAAAAGGTCAAAATGGTGCGATGCTTTGTGTACCCACAACGAGCCACCTTTAGCTTTGTAGGCATGCCAGCGACGGAAATAGTCCGCCCCATGATACACATTAAGATACCAGTGAAAATCAACAGAAGTTATTTTGCCTACACGATTGGCTTCCAACAACTCACGCACTTTGCGCATGTGAGGACTGTGGCGATAGTTGAAGCCAACGGTTACTTTTTTGCCTGCGCGACGTTCTGCATCAAGAATGCGTTGGCATTTGTCTTCGTCGGTTGTCATCGGTTTTTCTGTGATGACATCGCAACCAGCTTCGAGGGCTTTAACGATAAAAATGTCATGGGTATTGTCAACCGTTGTGACGATGACCGTATCAGGTTTTACTTCTTTCAACATTTTGTCGAAATTGGTGAAAGTGGGGCAAGAAAGACCCATAAATTGCTTAGCTGTTTCGACACGACCAGGATTGAGGTCGCACAAACCGACAAATTCTATCATATCACCAAAATTATCTTTGACAGGTTTACCCCAAAAACCAGTTCCACGATGCCCAGTACCAACCATCGCTAAGCGTTTTTTGGCATTCAAAGGTGACAATACTGAGGGGGTAGTTTCGGCTGCTTTCAATGGATTTGTCAGTGCCAAACCTGTTGTAGCAGCAAAAGATGTTTGTAGAAAATTTCTTCTTTTCATAATTTTTTATTGATTCAAAATTTTATTCTTAGAAAATGACACTTCTTTTAATGTTTATTTTTTACAACAGGTGAATATCTTAATTTTCATTTAAAATGGCGGAATATTTTGCGGTAACGTTACCGAAAAAAAGAACCCCCTCAGTAAAATGTTGCATTTACTGAGGGGGTTCTTTTTTCAGATTGTCAAATTTAGTGTGCATCTTCCAATGCCGCTTTTAGGGCTTCGGTATCCGTTTCGATAGATTTTTTCTTAGCACTTCTGATGACGAAAATAAGTGGAAAAACAGCAATAAAAAAGTAAGAAACAAGTCGAAATGTGTCTAAATAACTCAATAAATAGGCCTGTTTGTCAACTGCAAAGCTAATTTGGCGATAAGCTAATTCTGTTGCATTGAGAGCGTCGCCCGTACGTGCTGTTAGGCTTTGGACAGTCGCACTGAATCGTTCTGTAAAAGCTGGATTGGTGGCATAGGCGTTGGAAACCAAATCAGAACGGTGTTGGGCATAGTGACTGGCGACAAAATTGTTGGCTAAAGCAATGCCAAAAGCACCGCCTAATTGGCGAATCATATTGTTGATGGCAATCGCACTCGGATAGTCCTGTGGTGGTAAACCAGCAACAGCTTGATTGATGAGCGGCAATTGCATTAAAGAAATGCCAAAAGTCCGCAAAACTAAGACGTAAAAAAAGTCGAAACGATTGGCTTCGCCTGTCATAGTACCGCCATAAAAACCAAAAATGATGAACAGTATGCAGCCTAAAATGATAAATGGGGTAGGAGACACGCCACTCGCCATCATTTTACCGATGATCGGGAATAAGAAAATGCCCACTAAGGTCGGAAAAAGAATGGCTAAACCCGTTTCGTAGGGCGTAAATCCGTTGATACGTTGCACCAAAACGGGAAAAACATAAACCGATGTAAAGAGCCCGATACCCAATACGAAAGACATGATATTGGTAAAACCCAAGGTTCTATCTTTCAAAATACTTAGGCGTACAGCGGGGTTCGGTATGGTCAATTCGCGCCAAATAAAGGCAATTGTGCCAAAAAATGCCGAAACAGTCAAGATTTGAATGGTTCGAGAGGCATACCAATCTTCGGCTTCGCCCCTTTCTAAAACGTATTGGAGCGAACCAACGGCAATCATTAGAAGTAGAATGCCGCCGTAATCAATCTGAATATTGGATTTGTGTTTACCCTCATCGGGCTTTTTTTCGATAAAATTATAGGACAGATAAGTTGCTAAAACGCCGATTGGCAAATTGATGAAGAAAATCCACGGCCAATTCATGTGTTCCATCACCCAACCACCGACTGTTGGACCCAAGGTGGGTCCTAAAACCACACCCATGCCAAAAATACCGCCTGCAATGGCACGGTCTTGTGGCTCAAATGCGTCGAAAAGTATGGCTTGAGACGTTGATAACAAAGCACCACCGCCAATACCTTGTATAAAACGCCAAATGACTAAATTGAGCAAGGTTGTAGATTCGCCACACATATAAGAAGCGATGGTGAACAGAATCATTGAAAAAATATAGTAGTTTTTGCGCCCAAAATAGTTCCCCAAAAAGCCTGTTAGGGGGATGATGATGACGTTGGCGATGGCATAGGATGTGATGACCCATGCCACGTCTTCCACGTTTACGCCCAAACTACCTGCCATATTGAAAAGAGCCACATTCACGATGGAAGTATCCAATAGTTCCATGATGGCAGCCGATATGGTTGTCGCTACGACTATGAATTTTGTAAATCCTTTTGATGCCATGCTTGCTTTTTGAATAAAAAGACAAAAAAACTGTTTTTTACTGAGGGGTCGTTTTTAGTTGATAGGTACAACAACATCTACGCTCATACCTGCTCGCAACGGCGTTTCAGCATTGTTTTTGTTGGTCAAAGCAATGCGGACAGGTATGCGTTGAACAACTTTTACGAAATTACCTGTTGCATTGTCGGGCGGTAAAAGGCTGAATTTTGCGCCTGTGGCAGCTGCAAATGACTCAATTGTTCCTTCAAAATCGCGTCCTTTGTAGGCATCAATTTTTAATTTGACTTTTTGACCGACTTTCATTTTTGCTACTTGAGTCTCTTTAAAATTGGCAACAACCCAAATATTCTCACCATCAACGATGCTCATTAAGGATTGTGCAACATTGATGTATTGACCAATTTGTACATTTTTCTTTGATATTGTGCCACTTATAGGTGCTGTCACAACATAATATGATAGTTGTAGTTTAGCCATTTCCAACTCTGCCTTGCGTTGTTCGACTTGGGTTTGGGCGAGCGTGATTTGGCTTTGAGCGGCTGCTACTTGCGATTGTACAGCCGACTTTTGGCTGTTGCCAATGCTGGTTTGTTTATCCGATACATTGACTTGTGATTGTGCGGTGGCAACTTGTTTTTCAGCGATGGTCAGAGCGGCTTCGGCAGCTTCTTTTTCGGCTTTCATAGCATCGAATTGTTGTTGTGTTGCCGATTTTTCTTTCAGTAGTGCTGCGTAGCGATTGTAGTCTTGGGTTGCTTTCCAAACACGGATTTTAGCGGCTTCGACGTTGGCATTCGCTGTTGCGACGGCGGCTTTGGCAGCTTCAACACCTGCATTCGACACCTGAATATTGGCATCGCTCGTACCAATATTGGCACTTACAGCCTTTTTATTGGCTTGAATCAAAGCCACATTCGCTTCGGCATTTTTAAGATTGATTTCAGCCTGTAAAACTTTCAAACGTTGGTCGCGGTCATCAATTTTGATGATTGTATCACCAGCTTTGACGAGTTGATTGTCTTTGACCAACACTTCGGTCACATAACCTGCTACTTTAGGTGCAACGGGTACGATATTGGTTTCCAACTGCGAGTTTTCAGTGTCTTCGTTGTTGAGCATAAAACTGATTTTAGAATAAGCAAAATAAGCAGCTCCTAAAATCACTGCGCCAAGAATAAAAGGCATTATCTTTTTCATATTTCTTATTTTTAAGTGAATTTTCTAAAAAATTTGATTCAAAACCCTTTCAATACTGAGGGGTTATTTTCCAACGGCTTTTAGCAGTTTATGATAAGCCAATTCGGCATCGGCTCTGGCTGACTCTAAATTGATTTTAGCTTGCAAAAGCAAACTATCTGCTTCTAAAAGTTCGCCAGTTGTAGATGTCTGAGTTTTGAAACGATTATTGACAACACGTTGATTTTCAGTGGCTTGAGCGACGGTTTTTTCCATCAATTTTATCTTTTCTAAAGCCGATTGATAGGCGTAATAGTTGCCATTAATTTCCATTTTAGCAGCATCAGATAGTTGACTTTTCAGCAGATTGGCTTGCAACGCGTTAGCTTGGGCTTCTTGAATTTGGTATTTGCCTGTGTACAAATTGGTGAGATTGTACGATAGCGAAAGACCAATATCCATCGTGCCTTTGAAGTTGGCGGCAGGAGGGAAAACACGTTGGTTCGGGTTGTTGTAGTAGGCATTTGCTCCCACACTGATGGTCGGTAGTAAGCCCCCTTTGGCAATTTCGACCGATTTATTGGCTGCTTGAACCCTCAAAGTAGAAGCTGTCAAGTCGGGTCGGCTGTCCACACTTGCCAAATAACTGCTCAGATTGCTGATATTTTTTTCGGCAAAAAAGCTGTTTTTGTCCAATTCGAGGACTGTTTCGGTGGGTAAACCCAAGAGCAAATTCAAATTGAAATTAGCGACAGCAATGGCGTGTCCGACTTCTTTTTGACTCAATTCGACTTGCGAAATGGCTAATTCGGCTTTCAATTGGTCATTTTCGAGTGCCGTCCCTTGTTTCACAAAATTTTTAACATCGGTCAACCGCCCCCTCAGTACATTGAGGTTTTCAGTCAAAATATCGCTCGAAGCAAGCAATTTGTAATAGTTGAAAAAAGCCGCAACTATATTGTTTTTGACCTCGATTTTATCTTTATCAAGGTCTAAAGCCGCTGCTTTTTCAATAAATTGAGCAGATTCATAGAAGTTTTTAGCTCTAAAACCCGAAAAAATCACTTCGCTTGCTGACAGACGATTGGTGAATTGATTGAGAATTTGTGGCACTTCAAACGTCCCAATCTTGAATGGATCAACATTGTCACTCAAACGATAATAACTGCTATTGAGTGTTACAACAGGTACGAGTGCGTTCCAATATTGAAGGCGTTTGGCTTTGGCAATGTCTAATTTTGTGCCTGTCACTTTGAGTTGTTTGCTGTTGCTCAACCCTAATTGTATGGCTTCGTCGAGTGTCAGCACCTTTATTGTTTGTGTGAAAACAACAGATGGCAAAGCTAAAGCGAAGAAAAAGATTGTTTTAAATATTGAATTTCTCATCAAATTGAATTTTGAATATCTCTTTTATTTAAAATACATGTAAGGCATCTGAAACTGTGGATTGACGTGTTAGTCTTCTCTATTTACGAATAGGTAGGCTTTAATCATTTTCTCAAGATGTATATTAAGTCGGTTTTTAGTTTCCTCTGAAAATACGTTTTTATCGTCTGTTATTTGAAGTAATCGAGCTGCGATAATGGGCGTATTGACAATTTGGACGATTGTCCCAAAAATAGAAGATAATGTCATAATGGTATCAATATCCGTCCTAAAAACACCTTTTTTTTGCCCTTCTTCTATGATTTTCGACATGATTTCCCAGTTATCCATGATACCCCTCAGTATGCGCTCGTTATGTTCGGGTCTTTGTTGAAGGCTTAATTCTCGATTAATCAATTTGGAAAATGACGGATAAGCAAATATGCGCTCGATATAAGCCCTAATGACTGAACGAAGTTTGTCCCAAGGTTCGAGGTCTGATTCTAAAAAGTGTAAGAGCATTTCCTTAGCTTGAGGCAGTTTTTGGTCAATGATAGCTTCAAATAGTTTTTCTTTTGACCCAAAATAATACGCAATCATAGCAATGTTGACTCCTGCTTCCTGTGCCAACATGCGTGTCGAAACAGCTTCAAAACCATGCTTTGCAAATAAGCGGCTGGCTGTTTCTAATAACACGCTACGCGCATCTATATCCGTTTTTTGTCTTCTCCCAAACATAAATTACAACGTAATTAAAATTAGAGTGCAAAATTAATCAATCGTTTAATTAATTCAAACGATTGATTAATTATTTTTTCAAAAAATAAAAAAGCCTCTGGATTGACCAAAGGCTACGGAACAACAAGAATGATGTGTGAAAGCACATAAAAATATGCTTTCAATACTGAGGGGTATAAAAAAGTTCGAGGAATTTTATAAAAACTCCTCGAACTGGCAATTATACATATCGAAGATTAATAACCTGGGTTCTGAGGGAAGGCTGTTGAGCCACCTTCTGTACGGTCAATTTGCGCTTGTGGAATTGGACGCAAATTATGAATGTCTTTGATATTAGCTGCTGCTTGTGGATTGTACAATTTCACACGTTCGACGAGCTTACCCCAACGTTTGAGGTCTAACCAGCGGATTTGCTCACCACACAATTCACGTGCGCGTTCTTCCATGATGTAATCCATAGAGAGTTGTGCGTCTGTGATAGTCATAGCAGCCTCTTTACCTGCGAATGCTGCTCTTTTACGCACATCGTTGACTTGAACTAGAGCTTCGGCTCTTTTACCAGCCAAAAGATAAGCTTCCGCCAAAAGTAATTTGGTATCCGCCAGACGGAAGACGAAATAGTCGCGGCTACCGTGTGTATAGGTCAAGTCAGGACGTTTTGTATCGAAAAACTTTGTCAATGTATAGAAAATCGCTTCGTTGAAATATCCACCTGTGGTTGCAAACCCCGGTGTGATGACTTGGTATTTGCGCAATGCACGTTCTTCTTTAGGCATTTCGTTGCTGACAATCAACATTGTGGTATCACCTGTTTTGTAAGTGAGTGAACCTGTTTTAGAATTGTCAAGCGAAAATGCTGAATATGTACCTGCTTTGTTGGATAACCATGTATCGCGGAATGATTTTTTGAAACGTGAGTCATTGGTTCTGTCAGCAAAAGCCGTTTCAATCAAGTATTTTGTAGGACGTAAGCGTTTGAATGGGCGACCGTAAAATACGTCACGTTGCATCCCTGCTTGAACGTCGTATTGCATACCGAAGAACAAGTGAAGATTGTTGCCACCTGTGTTGCCATTGTTGTCAGCCGCAGGTGTATTGGTTGCTGGATCAGTTGTGTATTGAACAGCCCATACAACTTCGTTGTTGACTTGGTTGTTTTCGTCGAAAACACTTGCAAAATCTGGCAAAAGAGAGAAACCGTAGCTACCATTAACGACATCTGAAAGGTAAGTAACAGCTTTATTCACATCGTCAGCACCTTTACTTGATGTATTGTTACGTGTCAAATAAACATAACCCAAAAGGTGACCGCAAGCTGGTTTTGTTGCACGACCATATTCAGAAGATGCTTTTTTGGCTTCTAGAGCTGGATAAGCAGCTTCAAGGTCAGCAATGATGGCATCGAACATAGCTTTGTCAGTCGCTCTTGTTGTTTGCTTTGAGGGAGTCAATGTTTCTGTCAAGCGTAAATCAACACCGCCCCAGTGCATATAAAGCAAGAAATAATACAAACCACGCAAATAACGGCACTCAGCAACACGTTGGTTTTTGACAGCATCAGTAACACCTGTGATTGTTTTGGAACGGTCAATAACCGCATTGCATGTGTTGATACCACGATAAAGCTCGTCCCACAGAGAAGCAATCCAGTCCACAGATGAGTTCAATTGTGTATCATAGAAGTGGAAACCTTTGTAGCCACCGTCAGCACCCGTCGCGTATATGTCAGTGCCATACTCTGTGAAAGTTAAGCCCTGTTGTGAACCATAATAAGCACGGAGAGAAGAATAAGCTGCGTTGACAGCCGCATTGAAACCAGCAGCCGTGTTAAGATAGTCGTTACCGATATTTGAGATAACGTCTTCTTTCAAAACATCTTTGCACGATTGGCTAACGAATAAAAAAGCAATCGTACCGAATATCATTACTGATTTTTTTAGATTGAAATTTTTCATCTTATCAGAAATTGTTTTATAATGGTGAATTGTGAATGATAAATAGTGAACTTGGTTTTTTAATATTTATCGCTCTAAAATACAAATAATTTAGTAATCGCTCTAAAAATACTGAGGGGTAGTATTTTTAACTCTACGTTTTAAACGTGTGAGTCATTCCAATTAAAATTTAGCATTCAAACCTACAGTAACGACTTTTGTTGAAGGTGTTACACCACTATTAGTTGTACCACTTTCGGATACTTCTGGGTCAACACCATTATATTTTGTCATGTATTGTGACCAAATCTTAGGTTGTTGAATACTTGCGAAAATACGTAAGCCTTCGATACCTAATTTTTTAGTTAAGTTGTTTGGCAATGTATAACCAAAATTGATGTTACGAATTTTCACGAAAGAACCATCAAAATAAATAAGAGTTTGATTGAAAACTGGGAACTCTTGGTCTTTATTAGGTTGTGGGAACTCGTTTGTTGGATTTTTAGGTGTCCAATAATCTACTTTGATTTGTTGGTAACGACCCGCCAATTGGTTGTTATTTTGGTGGAAACCAGACAAAATTGTCTGACCAATACGAGCATAGATGATGATTGACAAATCTAAACCTTTGTAGCTGAAACGGTTTGTCAAACTACCTGTCCAGTCTGGAATTTCAGAACCGATATAAACACGGTCGTCTGCTGTGATTTTACCATCGTTATTACGGTCAGTCACATGGATTTGACCTACGCGGCTACCGTAAGATTTGGCTTTGTCCTCTTCACCCAATTGCCAGATACCGTCTTTTGTATAGTCGTACATCGCTGTCAAAGGTTTGCCGATGAACCATTTGTTACCCACGTCATCCACTTTACCATTGTAGAGTGAGATGATTTGTTCGTTATTTTTTGTGAAAGCAATGTCTGAAGTCCATTTGAAGCCACCTTTGTCCACATTAACTGTTGTGATTGTTGCTTCAAAACCTTGGTTTTGAGTTTCACCAACGTTGCGGGTCACAGCGTTGAAACCTGTTGAAGTAGGCAATTGGTCAGCCAACAACAAAGCAGTTGTATTCACACGATAGACCTCAAATGAACCATAAACGCGACCTTTCAAGATTGAGAAATCTAAACCAATATTTTTCGTCGTTGATGCTTCCCATTGTAAGTCAGGATTGCCGATTGTACCTGGACGATAGCCAAATGCAGCAGTTGTGCCATAAGCATAAACTGTACGTGACAAAAGACCTTGTGTTTGATAAGGAGAAACAGCTTGATTACCTACTGCACCCACACTAACACGTAGTTTCAAGACATCTAACCATTTCTGAGTACCTTTCATGAAATCTTCATTCACAATATTCCAACCTAAAGCTACGCCAGGGAAGTTACCATATTTCACGTTTTCACCGAAGCGACTTGAGCCGTCACGACGAATTGTAGCTGTCAACAAGTATTTGTTGTCATAATCATAATTGACACGACCCATGAATGAGTTGATAGTCCATTCTACTAAGTTAGACGTGCCTGGATTAGCAAGACTTGATGCACCAATATTGTAGAAAGATTGTTTTTCAACAGGAACACCTTGTGCAGAAGCACCAAATTGCTCAAAACGATCTTTTTGGATAGAATGCAAAGCTGTTGCGCCAATATTATGTTTACCAAATGATTTGGTGTAGTTCAAGATATTCTCTAAAGTGTAGTCGAAGCTGTAATTATTACTAACAGAGGCGAAATTGTTACCACCTTTGTTTTGATTGGTCATAGAACCAACGAAACGACCGCTGCGTTGAACTGTAAAGTCTGGCCCAAAATTGATACGATATGTCAAACCATCAACGATTTTAGCTTCTGCATACAAGGCATTGAAAATACGATAGCGCCGTTGTTCATCAATTTGCGCGCCAGGGATAATTTCAAACAATGGGTTTGTCAAAAGAGCATCATTGGTTGGCGAGAAAATCAAAGCATTTTTGTCATAAGTACCACCACTGCCGAAAGTACCAGTACCTGGTGTGTACACATATGGAGTGCCTAATGGATTTTGTTGTAGAGCAAAGCCATAAGGATTCCAGTTTGCCCCATTACGTGTACTAAACATACCAAATGTAGAAATGCCCACTTTGATGCGGTCATTGATTTGGTGGTCAATATTAGCCCGCAAAGTCATACGAGTATAGTCCAAACCAGGTGAAACACCATTGTCTTTGAAATAAGAACCTGCAATATAAAAAGCAGTACGGTCGTTGCCACCTTGAACACCTAAAGAGTGATTTTGAATATTACCTGTACGCAACATAAAATCCTGATATTGTGAGTTGCGCTTTTCTTTAATACCAGCCAATACGTTAGCATCAAAAACGTCAATTTTTGAGTCCGCATAGTCATCAGCAACGCCTGTTGGAACAGGATTGCCATTCACATCTTTGTAAATACTACCTGAAGCCACACCACGACGAGATTCGCGTACATATTCTGCAAACTCTTCGCCTGTAAACAAACGCAATTGTTTCAAGACGCTTGATTGTCCAAAATAGTTGTCGTAGCTAACTGTCGTTTTCTTTTTGCCATTTGCACCCAATGCACCACGCTTGGTTGTGATAAGAATGACACCATTCGCACCACGCGCACCGTAGATAGCGGTTGCAGTAGCATCTTTCAAAATCTCCATTGATTGTACATCGTTGGGATTGAAGTCTTCATACCCACCTGCAAGCGGGATACCATCCACAACATACAATGGATCATTCGATGCACGGAAAGAACGACGACCACGAACACGAATTGTCGGTACAGAACCAGGCTTAGAACCTGATTGCACTACGTCAATACCTGCTACACGACCTTGAAGGGCTTGACCCAAGCTCGTAATAGGCATTTCTGTCAATTGACGTGAGCTGATAGACGAAATCGCACCTGTGGTCTGGCTTTTCTTTTGTGTACCATAACCTACGACAACAACCTCATTCAATGCGCCACCTTCAGAAAGTTGCACATCAATTTGAGATTTGCCATCAATAGCAATTTCTTTTGTGTCATGACCAACAAAAGAAAAAACCAAAGTTGTTGCTCCTTTTGGTACATTCAATGAATAATTGCCATCTAAGTCTGTAATCGCACCATTTGTTGTGCCTTTGGCTACAACACTTGCGCCGACTAAAGGCTCGCCATTTGCTGACGATGTAACTTTGCCTTTAACACTTTGCGCTGTAACAAAAGCGCAAAAAAACAGCAGAGAGCTGAGTGTGAGTAAGCATTTTTTCATACCTGAGAGTTGTTTAGTTTTAAAAATTATTTTAAAAAAAATGACTTGTTTGAATATAAAATTGGATTTTTTGTTTTGTTGCCAAATTTTTAGCGGAAAATTAAATCATTGTATGGATATTGTCATTTTAAAATTGTCATTTTTACAATTTAATCTTTGTTAAAAATCAAAAAGTGCAAACCTTGTTTCAAAAAGTATATTTTTCATCCCATATACTGAGGGGTAGGCGATTAATAAGTCAAGCCTTCTCCGAATTTGAATAAGCCATAATCACCTCCTTTTTTATGACCTGGCACATCCGATTTATTGTCCAAAACAGCTTGTCGTGATTTCGGTGTTGTGAATGGCATTTTACCTGTTGGTTTGAAATTACCATTTACTACGTCTAAAAGAGCATCTTGAGTTGTGCCAAATGTTGCTAAAACTGTTTTCAGGTTAGCATCATCAATTTCTGAAATAACCCAAGGACTTGTATAATTGATGACCACAATAGTTGGCTTTTCTTCTGTCAATGCTTTTACATGCGCCACATCAATTTTAGATTTCGACAGCTCCAACTCGATGGCTTCACCTTCTTTTGTGTTGAACAAACTGCCCATATTCGGTGTCAACCACAATAAAATAACGTCAGCCGCCTCTTTGGTCTCTACAAATTCGAGATTCGACCATTGGTTGTTCTGAGGTTTGATGACTGTTATAGGATTTTTGGTTCTGCCATTGTCATAAAAACTTTCAAAATAAACTTTCGTTTTTTGCCCATTTTTACTCAAATTACTGAGGGGTAGCACTTGACCGTTATTGCGCAACAATACAATTGATTTGCGATGTGCTAAATCCGCTTTTTTCTGAAATTCAGCATTACCAACTGTATTTACGGCCTTCTCTACGTCCACATAAGGATTTTCAAACAAGCCCAATTCAAATTTTTCACGCAACAAACGCGCAACCGATTCATTGATTCGGGTTTCTGACACCATCCCTTTTTTCACTGTTTCAAGCAAAAGAGCAGGGTCTGCCGAACCTGAAAAAATATCTACTCCGCAATCAATCGCTTTTTGATAACGTTCCAAAATACTCAGATTTTCAACACCCCAAGGCATCATTTCAATCGGCCCCGTATCCGAATTGATGATACCTTTGAAACCCATCTTACCCCTCAGTAAATCCTTGATAATGGATTTGTTGTACGCGAAAGCTAAGGCTTCATATTTTGTTCCAATGGGTTTTGCGTAGTAAGGCATAATGGAAGAAGTGCCAGCATCTATGGCCGCTTGAAAGGGTTTCAAGTGATAATCGAACATATTGCCAGGATAATGTTGGTCTTGACCCCACACAAAATGTGGGTCGTGACCTTCCACTTGCGGGCCTCCGCCCGGGAAGTGTTTGGTGGTCAAAGCGACGGATTGATTGCCCAGTTTTTTGCCTTGAAAACCCAAAACGACTTCGCGCATCATGTCCGCAGCCCAGTCAGCATCTTCACCAAATGTGCCTTCGATGCGTTGCCAACGGGGTTCGGTTGCCAAATCTGCCATGTACATATAGGCTTTGCGCAAACCGATAGCCGACCATTCTTTCCCTGCGATTTCAGCAAATTCGCGGGTCAGTTTCAAATCGTGCATAGCGGCCAAACCCAATTCTCCTGGCCAACGTGAAAAAGTTGTTGTACCAACACTTAAACCAATCGAAGCATCCACGGTGATATGATTGCGTGGGTTTGATGCGACAATGGCAGGAATGCCTAAACGTTGACTTTCGCACAAAGCTTGCAGATTATTCGACCATTCTGCAATGGTTTTAGTCGCTGTATTAGCTCTTAGTATAAAATGGCGCAAATGGTTTTCCACAACACCTTTAGTTGTACCCGCTGCCGAAAGCATAGGATAAGGTAGAGGCTTTCTTGAAAACATATTGGTGCTTTGCACCAAATCTTTCTCATTGAAACCACTTGTGATTTCTTCTTTGGGTGCATTTTGCTCGAATGACCAATCACCTTTCAAGCGCGTGGTAGAAATAAGCATGAAACCGACTTTTTCTTCCAAACTCATTTGTGAAATCAAGTCTTTCACACGAGTGTCCGTGGGCAAACGCCAGTCTTCGTAGGCATCGAGTTTGCCATTTTTGTTCAAATCTTTGAACTGTAAACCATCTACTTTTAAAATTTCGACAGAACGAAAACCTAATATCGGTTGTGTGTCCGATGCGGTGTCTTTAGGCGATGTAAAAGCCCATAAAACGAAGATGAGCAATCCCGCTACAACCTTTGTTTTAGTTTTATCAAAAAGCGGTATTTTAAAATATTGTTTTGCCATCAGTTTGAATTGATATGTTAAATTTTCAAACAAAGCTAACTTGATTGTATATCATTTTAACAGGCTACCTGTTATAAATTACCGCAATCGTTTTCGGAACTATTTTCGATGATTCCTGCAAATTTTCGGAACAGCTCACTATTTTTGCTTAAAATCAATCTTATATGTCTAAAATTGACCTAAAATACTTAGCAAAAGAGTTAAATCTCTCAGTTTCCACTGTTTCGCGGGCTTTGCGCGACGATTGGGAGATTAGTGCTGCCACCAAAGAGCGTGTCCAAGCTCTTGCCAATCAATTCAATTACTCGCCCAATCCTTATGCGAGTAGTTTACGCCGTCAATCGAGCCAAACCATCGCTGTTGTCATTCCCGAAATTGCTAATAATTTTTTTACTTTAGTCATCAACGGCATTGAATCGGTTGCAAGAGAAAAAAACTATCATGTCTTGATATACCTCACACATGAGGACTATGAACGGGAATTGAGCATTGTCAAACACTTCCAAAACGGGCGTATTGATGGCATTTTAATGTCTGTTTCTGTCGGAACAAATGATTTTTCGCACCTCCAAGAATTGCATCAAAACGGGATGCCAATTGTCTTTTTTGACCGCGTTTGTTCGGAAATAGAAACCACAAAAATCATCACTGACGACCTTGATAGTAGTTTTCGAGCCACAGAGCATTTGATTAAAAATGGTTGTCGCCAAATTGCTTGTTTGTCTATGACCGAACATTTATCTATCGAATCCAACCGTATTGCAGGCTATTTTCATGCTTTAGCCAAATATGATATTCCTGTCAATCCCGATTGGATTGTTGAATGTTCAAACGATGATACTGAGGGGAAGCGCAAAATCCGCGCTTTATTATCGTCTGACAACAGACCTTCGGGTGTTTTT
>JAEUUP010000045.1 GCA_016787525.1 Saprospiraceae bacterium
TTTTATGGATTGAAGCTAAAAATTGAGGCTTTTGCCTCAATTTTTAGCTTCAATCCGAAAGAAATATTCTCAAAGCACGCTTTTTTTTGCTTGCAAAAAAACAGTCCGTAATGGTGTAGTTTATTAAAATCGTATTACTTATACGGATTTTCGGATTGATTGATCAACCACTGACCAACCATCACACACCCCGAAGATACTCGTATAAGTCATCATCTTCTGTCAATTCCATGCGTTTTTTTACGCGGTAGCGGCTTTGTTGCACACCTTTTGCCGAGATATTGAGCAAAGCAGCGATTTCTTTTGTGCTGAGGTTCAATCGTGTTAACGCACAAATGCGCAAATCATTTTGTGTGAGGTTGGGGTGTTTTTTGAGCAATTCGGAAGTGAAGTTTTGGTTCACTTGGTCGAAATACAGATTGAACTGCGCCCAACTTTCTTCGCCTTGAATTTCGGTTTCTATCTTCGATTTCAACCCCCTCAGTAATCGGGCTTTTTCGGCATCGCTTGCTGAGCGCACATCGTCGAGTTGCTCTTTGAAACCAATTAAAATCTCGTTTTTATGCGCCATTTGCACGGCTTTTGACATCAATTCATTGTTTTTAGTAGCAACTTCTGTTTCAAGCATATCATTTTGCAGTTTCAGAATCTCGCTTTCTGATGCCCACACTTTTTGCTGCAAAGCCATTTCACGCCGTTCCAAATAAATGCGAAACGTCAACCATGCCAAACCCGCCAACAACAGCACAAGCAAGAGTTTGAACCACCATGTCATCCAAAAAGGGGGTGTGATGCACACTTTTATCGAGGTTTCTTCACCCCAAGTGCCGTTGCTATTTGTTCCTTTTACGCGAAAGGTGTATGTGCCAGGGTCGAGATTGGTGTAGGTGACAGTCCGCTGTTCGCTTGTGGCGAAACGCCAATCTCGGTCGAATCCATCCATTTTGTAGGCATATTGGTTTTTGTAAGGCTCAGTGAAGTCGAGCGATGAAAACTCAAACGAAAACGCATTATCAGCATACGGAATGGCTATCTCCGAAGCCTGTTCAAGAGCTTGTGACAAATAGATTTTGCCATTCAGATTTTCTCCCGCGCTGATGGACTGATTGAATATTTTGAAATCTGTGAATATCACTTTGGGTTTCACGTTGTGTGAATGTACCCAATCAGGATTGATAATGGTCAAACCATTGATGCCGCCGAAGTACAATTCGCCATTTTGCGCCTGCATCGCGACCATCGAACTGAATTGATTGTTATTGTCTTTTTGATTAAAATCATAGTTCAAAACGCTGCGCATGTCGGGATTAAAACACGAAATACCTTTGAACGTACTCAACCAAATCAAACCGTTTTTATCTTCCATAATACCCATGATGGCATTGGAATTTAAGCCGTTTTGAGTAGAAAAATGCCGAAACTGTCCATTTTCAAACACATCCAAACCGCCACTTTCAGTGCCAATCCAGAGCCGACCTTTGCGGTCTTCGTAGAGACTGCGCACATCGTCGGCACTGATACTGAGGGGGGTATTTTCGTTGTGTTTGTAGTGTGTGAATGTGTTAGTCGAGCGATTGTAAAGATTCAAACCTTTGCTTTCAGTGCCAATCCACAGATTATTGTTTCGGTCTATCAAAATAGCCACTATATCGTTGCTCGATAGCGATGTGGTGTCATCGGGATTGTGCAAAAAACGGGTAAAACGCCCGTCTTCTGGTCTAAAAACATTCAAACCATTGCGCTCGGTCGCTACCCATATTCTGCCATCTTTGTCTTCGGCAAAAGACCAAACATTATTGCTGCTGATACTGAGGGGGTCGTTGGCAGCGAAACGAAAACGTTTGATGGTACGCTCGTTGTCAGCATCGAATAGGTCTAAACCATCGTTGAAATAGCCCAACCACAGTCTTTTTTTACTGTCTTCAAAAATGGCACGCACCACATTTTCATTATTGATGAGACTGTATTGGGCAGTCGCATTGTTTATTTTTGTAAAAACATTGCTGCGTCGGTCAAAACGATTCAAACCGCCGCCGTCTGTTCCAACCCAAATTTTACCATTGCTCGATTGTCGTATGGCGATGACTGAACGGTGCGTCAGTTCGCCTTTGCGGTTGCCAATATGAGTAAAATTATCGAACCGCGTTTTATGGGCTTTGTAAACATTGACACCGCCATTGATTGTCCCAATCCAAATATTTTCATCTTTGTCCACAAACAAAGAATACAGGGCATTGCTGTTGAGTGCACCTTGATTTTGACTTGTATAAGTCAAAACTTTAAATGTTTCACTGGTTGGGTCATACATATTCAACCCGCCGCCGTCAGTGGCGATGAGCAGAAGGTTGTTTTTACCTTGAGCAATGTCCAAAACGTTATTAGAACTCAGCCCTTTCGCATCTTTTTGACGGACAAATGACTGTATTTGTTGTGTAGAAGGGGTGTATCGAAATAAACCTAAATCTTGCGTGCCAATCCAAAGATTGCCCAAACCATCCAAATGGAGCGTTTTTCTAAAATCAATATATTTATTGGTGGGTGCAAAAGAGATGGGTAAAAAACGTCCACTCGATGGCTCGAACCGATAGATGTAAGTGCCAGCCGAACTCAGCCAAACCACCCCCTCAGTATCTTCGATGATAGCCGACACCGTGTTGTCTTTCAAATCGCTGTTTCGGGTGTCAAAATGTTGGGCTTGTTTTGTTTGGGGGTCATAAATAATCAAACCTTTTCCAACTGTTCCGACCCAAATACGACCTTTTTTATCTTCCAAAATTACGCGAATCCATGAATCGGCTATGGGTTTAAAAGTTTCACTCTGACTGATATTGTAGAAATGTCCCGTTCTGGCCTCCCGAATATTGATGCCACCCGATTGCATGCCCACCCATAGGTTGCCCAATTGGTCTTCGAGTAAACATTCAACATTTTTCCCCCTAAAACCAACTGCATTGGATTGTTGCTGTTTATAGATGCGACACTCATAACCATCGTAGCGTACCAATCCGTCTTGTGAACCAAACCACATAAACCCATTTTTATCCTGCAAAATAGCATTTATCCGATTGTGGGGTAATCCATTCTGAATCGTAATGTATTCAAACCGCAGATTGTCGAGTTGTGCCCAAAGCTCTTGCCTAACTACACAAAGCAAGCAAAAGACAGTCAGCAGACAATTGCGTATGAGTCGTGTCATGGTGTTTCTTAAAAGCAATGGTTTGTAAATATATCAAATCGGCGAAAGGTAAGGATTATTTGTTTTAGTTTCGGTCATTCGTCAGGAATCTCTTGACCACTGTTTTTTTTGCTCCGAAGAAAGGTTTAGATACCTAAAAAGGATAAAAGGTTATTCATAATAGTGTACACCTCCTTGATGGTGTCAAAATTTAGATAGTACGTTGATCATCCAATCAAAATTTACAACCATAAAACCTTGTTAAAAATCCTTAAACATGTTTTTATATGCCAGAAACTTTGTTTGGCATACAAAAACACACTGCTGGGATACAAGAATTGCTTTGGATGCGACAAGTAGAATACATTTGTAATGTAAATGCGGTCATATTCACATAGTTTAAGGCTTTACTGATTGTGCAAATACACAAAAAATGATCTTCCGCTTTACATTTTATTCATAACCATTCTAATTATTAAGGCGATATGAAAACTCATTGTTTAGGTGTTTATCTAACGCTTCACATTCTTGTATCTACTTCTGTTGTGGTCAATGCTCAATATGTCAATACGATGATGTTGACCACCAATGGTGCCGCTCTCGAAACATCGGGTACATATGGGATTTGTCTTTTTTGTTCCGTAAGCAATACTTCCAATGCCGTAGATGCCGTAACAACCAATTACGCGACCTTCAGTATTCCTGCTGGATTGGGTGGCGGCGGCTATTTGAAAGTCTCTTTGCCGACAATTTATCCTGCGGGCACGCGTATAGGCTGGGTTGCAGACGTGAATGGTGGTGTTGCAGGACTTTTAAATAATGTTACTTTACGTGCTTATCTGAATGGCACACAAGTGGGGTCGGCAAGTGGCGGTACACTGTTCAATGTATTGGGTATTGGTGGTGGTACAAATATCAGTGCTGTTTTTTGCAGCCCTTTCAACGAAATTCGTATAGATATGGGTTCATTCTTGAGTGTGTTAGCCACGTATAAGGTTTATTACAGCTATGTAACAATAGGTGGTAGTTTTCCTGTACAGTGTGGCAGTGCTTCCGATACTGAAGTTTGTGGTGATAATATTGACAATGATGGCGACGGTTTGATTGATGGCGAAGATACTTGTGTTACCCCTTGCAATGCAGGTACAACTGCGCCAATAATGAGTGCGGCTTTTAAAACCAATTTTTGTCCAAGCACAACAGCCAATTTAACGAGCCTAACAGCAAACAATACACCCTCAGGTGCAACACTAACATGGCACACAGGCACGCCCGCAACTTCTGCCAATATGTTAACCACAGCCCAAGCACAATCCGTAGGTGCAGGAACATACTATGCCGCTTTTTACGATGCTACCAATAGCTGTTTTAGCAATTCGGGAAATGGGACAACGGCTGTAACTGTTAGTATCTTATCGTGCTGCAACGCAGGTTCGACGGCCCCCTCAGTATCAAGCACAAAAATAAACACATGCCCTGCATTGACGGCCAACTTAACGACTATCACAGCGAGTAATACACCTTCAGGTACAACACTAACATGGCATACAAGCGCAACGGCGAGTTTATTAAACAAAATGACTACCTTACAAGCCCAAACGGCTCTTGCAGGAACATACTATGCTGCTTTTTATGATGCCACAAACGCTTGTTTCAGTACTGCAACCACGCCTGTTGCGGTGAGTATTTCTTCTTGCTTTTCAACATCTGCACCACCTGCTCAAACCGCTACGATTGGAGAAGTCAAATCGGGTACGGCCACCCTCGAACTGCTGCCGACAGGCGGCACACCTCTTTATACATACAGCAACGACGCAGGTAATCCGACATGTGTTGCATTGAGTGGTGCAAATGCTTTTACAGGATTAACCGTAAACAGTCTCACAGGCACATACAGCTATACAGCACCTTTAACTTCGGGCGCATATTACTATTGTATTCGTGTATGCGACAGTGGATTGCCCTCCGCAAATTGCCAAACACAAACGTATAGCCTTATTGTTTCGGCATCTTGTACCGATTTGTCGCAACGACTCAATAAACAATAGTGCATTGTGAATGATAGTTAATGGTTTTCTATTTTTTAATCAATATTAAACATCATTGTTTTTAACCGTCATATAGGTTTGAAACAGCTGAAATGAATTTTATAAGCGTTCTGTTATGAAAAATTACCACCGATACCTTGTCTGGATTTCCTTAATTGCCATTTCGACTTTTGCTCAAGGGCAAAAAATAGGTATTAATACCAGTTCACCTGAGTCTTATTTGGATGTGAATGGTTCGGTATCATTCAGAGAAGGCACACCTATCAGCCTATCGGGCATTTTAGGTAATTCAGGCAACGATTTGAGCATCAACAACCACAGTTTTTTTCGGATAACAGATGCAGCAGCTTTATTCACTTTGTCTGGCATTGCCAATGGGACAGACGGACGCATCTTAATGTTGGTCAATAGCACGGCTTTCAATATGATAATCGGGCATCAATCGTTATTATCAACGACTGTCAATCGCATTGTGGTGAATGGTGGCAACAACTTAGTTTTATCTCCCAATGGCATCGTCACATTGATGTATATAGCCTCTATGCAACGGTGGCTTGTCACTTCTTTTTCGGGTGCTGTTGAAGGTGGGACGAATGCATGGAGTTTAACAGGAAATGCAGGCACAACAGCAGGAACAAACTTTGTAGGCACAACAGATGAACAAGATGTCGTCATAAAAGCCAATAATACTGAGGGGGTACGTCTGACAAGTTCAGGTAATCTAGGTGTTGGAACAAGCTCACCGAACTATAAATTGGCTGTTTCAGGTCATACACAAGTGAATCAACACCTTGCTGTTGGTGCAAATGCCCTCATAGATGATGGCTCAATGTTGCAAAATGGTTCAACTTTTAAAAATGTCATTTCAGTAGAAGAAGAAATGTCGGGCAATTCGACAAGCAACTTTTCGCAAGGTGTTTTGAGTCATTTGCGCATCAATACAACCAATAATCCAGCAACAGAATTTTATGGACTCGACGGCACAGTAGAAATAAAAACAGGTAATACACAAAACTACCCCTCAGTAGTTGGCACTTTTGGCGGGTCTTTTCATCGAGGGTCGGGTAGTGTAAGTCGTCTTTATGGTTTGGCTACTTCTATTCAAAACAAAGCCAACGGAACTGTAACTGATTTGCGCGGGCTACATATTTATTCAGCGAATAATAGTTCTGGTAGTGTGACCAATGCTTACGGTATTTTTACAAAAGGTATAAATAACGTCGGCTCAGGTTCAGTCAGTAATGCTTATGGTTTATACGTGGATGCTTCTTGTAATACAGGTGGTGGTTCAATCACAAACAACTACGGCATCTACATTGAAGACCATACAGGTATTGGTTCAAATCAATTTAATTTCTATTCACGTGGCAGTAGTTCTAAAAACTACTTTGGCGGCAGTATTGGTATCAATACAATGACCCCTCAGTATCGTCTCGATATCGATGCACAAACAGGCAGTACAGGCAATCCACTGCGCCTTTTAGGTCTAAACATAGGAACAACGACAGATTCTTTGTTAACATCATCGGCAGGTGTCGTCCGACGAATGGCATTTTCTCAATTTATCAATACGACTGCATGGTTATTGTCAGGTAATGGTGGTACAACGCCTGGTACGCATTTCATTGGGACGATAGATGCTCAAGCCTTGGTTCTTAAAACCAATAATGCCGAGAATGTACGCATTTTAAGTTCTGGAAATATGGGTATAGGTACAAGTACACCGAACTCAAAACTTGAAGTGAATGGTTCAGTCGCTTATCCCATCACGACAACCTCTGGGAACCTAACACTCGATGCCACACACCACACCATCATCATAACAGGTACGCATACAATCACTTTGCCTGCTGCCAGCACTTGTGCCAATCGGATTTATAATCTTGTGAATAACAGTGGTGCCTCACGTACCATTAGTTCTTATATCAATTTGGGTGGGACAAGTGTTACAACGCTTGCTTCTGCGACAAGTATTCGCATACAATCGAATGGGACAAGTTGGTATAGGATTCAGTAAAAATCATTGTCAGAGTTTAATAATCATTTACAATAATTAGGTAGTTTTTTAAGCGTAAATAACGCCGCCTGTAGCGGCGGGAGGACTTTTCGGCGGCGAAGCTGCTGTTTTTCAACTAAAAAATTACCAAAGTATTGATTTAACCTCATCAAAAGATAAACGCCATGAATTTTTTAAGATTATCGTCAATTGAGACTTTTAACAAGACAATGCGGTGGGTAAAAAATGGTGTAGTCATTAGTGTGTATTTTAGCTGGCTAAGTATCCGACCGAAATGTGTTCACAAAACACCACTTTTTCATTTAGAAATTTGAATATTAAACTAAAATCCAAAAATTAGATATGCATGATAAAAGAACAAAACACGAGTTTTAGAAACTGTCACTTTACTTGATTTTCAATAATTTAAAACGCAAGAGGTTTGTTTCATCTTTGTTGTGACAATACAGCTTATATAAACAAGCAAACTCGAAAACATGAAAATCAACTTTATTATCACTTTTATTCTAATCGTACACAGCAGTTTTGCGCAAAAAATCAATACCATTACACCCTCTTCAGTTGCTACATCTGGTGGCAATATTGTGGTTGTAGGTAGCAATTTTGGTACCAGTTCTGGAAAAATTTACTTTAATGGTCAAGAAATAGCCATCAATTCTTGGTCTGACAATCTCATCAACGTTCGGATTCCTGCTGGGATTGGCACAAATATTCCAATACAGGTCGAAAAAGCCAATGGTACATTGTCAAATCTATTTATCCGCTTCAGTTACGATTTCCCCATCGTTCAATCGGCAACACCACTTACAGGTTCTGCATCAGGAGGTACATTAGTGACTTTGACAGGTGAAAACTTTGGTCCAACAGGCACTTCTTATGTGACAGTTGGCGGTGTAAAAGCCACAATTTTGAGTCAAACGCATACTGAAATCCAATTGTTAACGCCCAGTGGTACGGGCAATAGTGCATTGGTCGTATGGGTGGGTGACCAATCCGATTTTGTGACATTTCAGTATCAAGACGTTATTGGCACATTATTGCCCCTTGAGTGGTTGGACTTTAGTGCCTTTCATACTGAGGGGGGGATTCACTTGATTTGGTTAACAGCTAATGAACAAAATACGGCTTTCTTTGACATTCAAAGGTCGAAAGATGGTATCCATTGGGAAAGTCTCGACCAAGTTAAAAGTCTTGGTAAAGGCGGCGGCTATTATGAATGGGTAGACAAGTCGCCTTTGTCATCCGTTGCCTATTATCGCTTGCGGCAGTTGGATTTTGATACAAAATTTGCTTATTCTTCGACTATTTCAGTGAGGAATGAAACAAAAACAGAGCTTTATGCCTCTCCGAATCCGACAAGAGACTTTGTCAGGCTGGAAGGTTTTACAGAGAATGCCGAAATGACCCTATTCAACAACATTGGGCAAGTTATTTCACGAAAAATACTGAGGGGGGCATCCGAGGACATCAATATGTCTGATTTGACGACAGGTGTTTATTTTATTCAAGTTCAAAAAGGCAAGGATGTCGCTCGTGTCAAGGTGGTAAAAATCAATTAAAAAGACTTCGAGAGGTGAGCATAACTATAAATCACTAAAAACACAGGTTTCGCACTGTTTCGCCATAGGCGAAAGGCGTGCAAAAAAGGATTTTTTCGGAGCGAGCCTATATTTTTTTTGCTTGCAAAAAAAATATAGGCTCGCTCCATAAGAAAATAA
>JAEUUP010000059.1 GCA_016787525.1 Saprospiraceae bacterium
ACCCAAAATTTTAATCAAAAATCGCTCGCTCCTCAAAGTCCTTTTCGCCGCCAAAGGCGGCGTTTGAAATGCACGAAAACTTATTTTTGACTACTTAACAAGACATGTATTAGACTTGTTGTATATTGAAAATCAATAAATTAAGTTTATTAGCCGCAAAAGGCGGCTAATAAACTTTGAGGAGCGAGCGATTTTTTTAGGAAAATTTTGGCAAAGCCAAAATTTTCCTAAAAAAATCGCTCGCTCCAAAAGAAAATATTTCAAAGTACGCTTTTTGCGCTATGCGCAAAACAGTGAGTAATAGCTAATGAATTGATTTTCAACTTGCAACAAGTCTATTCTTTGTACACTAACAATTCACGAAAAACCAATTTTTTTCTTTTGTACCATACTTACACTATAAACATTCAAGAGTTGTTGATATTATGAATTTGCAAATCCTCAAAAGTGAACTTCGTGATTTAATTGTACTGCCCTCCCTCAGTAAAAGCCCTGCTACCGACGCTGGGTTGTCGGCAGCAGGGCTTTTACTGAGGGGGGGTGCTTTAATTGGTGTGCATGTATTTAATACGTGTTTGAGAACAAGTTCCTTATCTATTTCCTTTCAGTGGCTTCTGTTCCAGTTTATTTTGTGGTACAACGGTTGTTGTTTTCGATGGTTTGGGCAGAGTAGCGGGTTGTATGCTGCCACTTCTTAAATCGTGGTCGTCATTTTTTTTATCTTCTTGTTGCTTCACTTCTTCTGGGAATTTATCTTGTGAAGGTGTCAATTCAATAGGTGCTGCGGATGTATCAACCTGCTCGCTTCGTCTCATAGAGTCCAAATATTCTAACTCCGATTGTGAATAGATTTTAGGATCGCAATTCATTGAGTCTTTCACCCATTTAGCGGGTTCAAGGAATTTTTCGTTTTTCAAAGCGGCATAAGACGGGTGTTTGTAGAGTTTTTGTAGGAATAATGCACAAACAGGCAATGCCATATATGCGCCTTGTCCATAACTCATATCTCTGAATCGCACAGCTGGAATCGTGCCACCAACCCATGCACCGCACACAATATTAGGCGTGTAGCACATAAACCAACCATCGGCGTGATTTTGTGTTGTGCCTGTTTTGCCTGCTATGTCGTTATTGACTTCATATTTGTAGCGCAAACGCCCTGCTGTGCCATCGTTGACGACAGACTTCATCATTTTGGTCATCATATCTGCATGGTCAGGCGACAGGACTTGTTGCCATTTGTTTGGATTGATGTCTTTGGTAAAATCAACGATAATTTTACCATCTCGAGTGGCTACTTTCAGTACAGGCATCAATTCGGGACGACGACCACGGGCAGCAAAAGTGCCATAGACTTTCATCATATCGTACAATGAAATATCGGTTGTGCCTAAAGCAATACTTAAATCTTGTTGCATATCGCTTGTCACGCCCATGTCTTTTGCCAATTGTGCCACTGCACCATATCCGATGCGGTTGATAAGATTGGCAGTGATAACATTGACCGAGTTAGTCAATGCACCTTCTAAAGAATATGAACCTGTATAGTCCTCATTGGAGTTGCGTGGTGCCCATGCCAAACGTTGGTCTGCTTTTTCGGCTTCCGTCAAATCGTAGCCCGACTTGGTCGTATGGTCAGGCAAATAGGCTGTGAATTGATTGGAAATATACTCGCAGGGTCGAATACCTGCCTGAATCGCTTTGGCATACACAATGGGTTTGAATGTCGAACCAACTTGTCGTTTGGCGCGCACGTGGTCGTACTGGAAAAAATTAAAATCTGTACCGCCCACCCATGCTTTTATCAAACCATTCTTGGCATCTGTCACCATAAAACCCGTATTCAATTGGCGGAAATAGTATTTAATGGAGTCAAGCGGTGTCATTGTGCGTTCATCTTCGGCAGGTTTGCCATTTTCCCATGTGAAAACGGTCATGGGTATTTTTTCGGTCATAAAGTGCTTGCGAATGCGCTCATCTTTCCAACCATCTGTCACTAAAGCTTTCCAACGAGGGGAATTGCGCATGGCATCTTCCAACCATTTGTCGTCACCCCACCATTTGTCGCCGCTCCAGTGATTGTCGAAGTTCTTTTGCAATTCGTTCATGCGCTCCGTCACAGCTTCTTCAGCTAAGAGTTGGAGTTGAGACTCAACAGAAGTGTAAATTTTCAATCCATCTTTATAAATATCGTAAGCTGTACCATCTTCTTTTTTGTAAGGTTCGAGCAATTTAGGCATGAGCGTACGCAAATAATCTTTGAAATAAGAACCCATTGCATCGCGATTCAGCACAGGTTGATAGTCGAGTTTGATGGTATCTTTTTTGAGTGTTTCAGCCGTTTTTTTATCCAATTTGCCATTTTCAACCATACTATTCAACACTTCATTGCGGCGTTTCATACTGGCTTTAGGGTCGCGACGTGGATTGTAACGCGTGTTTTTTTGCAACATACCCACCAAAACAGCCGCCTCTTCTACTTTCAATTCTTTGGCTGTTTTGTTGAAAAAACGTTTCGATGCCATTTCAACACCAAACACATTGCCCCCAAATGGCACTGTGTTGAGATACAAAGCCAAAAGGTTTTGTTTGTCGTAAGCCCGTTCTAAACGACGCGCAATCAACATTTCTTTGACTTTATTGATGGGTGTCGAAAACATGAAATACTTTTTCCGGCCGTAAATGTTTTTTGCCAATTGCTGCGACAAAGTCGAACCACCGCCCGAACGCTCATCCCCTTTCAAAAGTGAATAATAAAAAACACGCCCCAAAGCTCTAAAATCCACGCCCGAATGTGACCAATAGCGTTTATCTTCCTCCGACACAAGGGCATCTACGAGGTGTTGTGGTAAGTCTTCGTAGCGAATATCTTTGCGGTTTTCGAGGTAAAACTTGCCAATTAAGACCGAATCAGCCGTATAAACCTCCGAAGTGTTGAGCGTTTGGAGGTCTTTCAACTCCTCAACTGTCGGAATTTCACCAAACAAACCAATCGCAAAAACAAAATAGAAGGCATACAAAGCTGCCAAAACCTTTGTACCACGACGCAGCCAAATAGCCAAGCGCGGGTGATCCATAAAAAAGCCTGCCCACGATTCGTCAAAACGTTCTTTATAAGGATGTAATAGTTGTCCGATAGGTTCAAACCAGCCAGCCAGCAATTTTGTCAATGGCGACAGCAATTTACTGAGGGGGGCGATGATGTATGTTGTCCAGATATTTTTTATGTTTTCTAACATGATGTATTTCCTAAATGCCGCAACGACAGTTTTATTTTCCGATAAGGAATACTGAAAAATAGGTTGAAAAACTTGAATAGTATTTTTCTGTAAAATCTGTTCAATCCATTTAATCAGTAATACTAAAGACAAACGTTTTTATGCAAAGAAACAGTCTGTGAAGCGGCAAAATTAAAATTTTAACTGAAAATACCACTTATGAAAACTCATGTGTTGTGAAAAAACAGCCGTGTCTCGACGAAATTTTCTGAATCTATAACACCCCCCTCAGTAAAATGCTGTTTTTTAATGTTTTATGAGGCGAAACCTGTAAATTTGCACCTCTTAACTACTACACCTTTACTTGTATGTCTAAACTATTCGGCATAGGCACAAAAGTCAAATTTTTGACAACACCTGACTCTGGAGTCATTATCGAAAAACTCGGTGATGGGATGGTTATGGTCAAACTCGACGATTTTGACATGGATATTCCTGCTTTTGAGGAAGATTTGGTACGATTTGAGGATTTTATGGGACCAAACATCTCCATTCCGACATTGCCCAAAAAAGAAAAAGCAATCGTGTCAAACACAGCATCATCTACCAATACTCCCCTCCCCTTAGGAAGTTCTATGAACAGTACAAAGCCTGTTTTTACAAATTCGGGCGTTCACATAGCCTTTGAACCTGTAATCAAAAAAGGCGGTGAGATAGAAAAATTTACCATTTTCTTGATAAATGATACCGCTGTGGACATCGTTTTTGCACTCGATTTTATCCTTTTTGGCGATATCGAATGGTCGAAAGATGGTATTTTAAAGGCTGTGCAGTTTGAAACTCTGGGTGAGTTACCTTTTGACAGAGTCAATGATTTACCGGAATTAGATGTGACTATAAAACCTATTTTTACTGAGGGGGTCGGCAATGAGATTTTTAAAACATTGAAAATCAAACCCAAACAGTTTGTTAAAAATTACCAATGGCTCAAATTCTTCAACCGCGAAGTGCATCTCTTTCTCGTTTCTGATGATTTGACACAAGAAAACACTGCTACAAAAGAAGATTTGACAAAATACACCAAAGACATCATCAAAACGCAAAAGCAGAAATCTAAGGGCGAGTCAGACTATCGCCTTTTCGACCATACGCCCAACCTTAATGAATACGCTGCCTTTGTACCTGAGATAGATTTACACATCGAAATGCTCCACGAATCGCCCCGCGACCTCACAAATGATGAGATTGTTCGTACTCAAATCCGAGCATTTGAGACTTTCTTAGCTAAAGCGATTCGTCTGAATGTGCCACGTATCCACGTCATACATGGTTTGGGCAAAGGACGATTGCGCGATATGATAGCAGCCCGTTTGCGCCGCCACCCCGATGTATTTACATTCAAAAATGAATACCATGAAAAATACGGATTTGGGGCAACAGAGATTTGGCTGCGATAGCTAAGTTATCAGAGATTGCAATAAGGATGTTGCATTTGTCATAGGTTGTAATATCCGAATGCTTTCGTTTTGAGCAGCCATATGCACCCAATTCGATTGACCTAAAATACTGATTATCATCTTTTTACTAGCATTTGTCCACGACATAAGAACTTCAAAAATCAGCCCATTGGTTTTCTCAACGAATTGATAAATGCCTTCTTCAAAAAGGTCAAAACTGGTATAGGTAATTACTTTTAAAGACAACAACATTATCGAAGTGAAGTAAAGGTTAAAACATTACAAGTTATTGAAAAACAATTAGTTGACTTGTTTTTGAAATTAAAATGCTTCTTTTAATTACCCATTACGAGTCACAAAGAATCAAAATATTTTGATAGCGACATTTAAAAGTGCTAAACACTCACTGTTTTTCGCTTTGCTCTCCTCCAAAGGAGTCCTCGCGGACGAAGGAGTCCTTTAGACAAAATGCGTGCTTGGGAATAATCTTTTCAGAGCGAAGTCAATTTTTGAGCTTGAAAAGCTCAAAAATTGACTTCGCTCTATAAAAAATTATTTTTTATAGAGGGAGCTTGCGACCAATGTTGTGTATATTCTTAGCATTTGTCTATGTCGGTATCAAATTATTGCTTCGATACAAATTCCTACTTTGTCGCAACCATCGACACTTTTATTTGTCTAAGGAAAGTTGTAAGTCGTGTACTAAACTTGCTCCAGCTATTGTAAATTTGAAACTTCAAGTTGTCACAAATACCCCTCAGTATTTTTTAAAATAAATTCACTTTTCATCTGTAAATCATTCAAAATGAAAAAATTAAAACCCATTCTCACAGTAGCTTTGTTTATAGCAACCGCTATCCAAATCAGCTACGCTCAAGCCAAATTGGTGGAAAAAGTCACCAAAAAGGGCGATGAGATTTTGATTCCCTACGAAAAATATGTTTTACCCAACGGTTTAACCTTAGTCATACACGAAGATCACTCTGACCCTTTAGTACATGTGGACGTGACTTATCACGTTGGTTCGGCACGCGAAGAAATTGGCAAATCGGGTTTTGCTCACTTTTTTGAACACATGATGTTCCAAGGTTCGGACAATGTCGCCGACGAGGAGCATTTTAAATTGGTGACAGCGGCAGGTGGCACGCTCAATGGCTCAACCAATCGCGACCGCACCAACTACTACGAAACCTTACCAAGCAACCAGCTTGAAACAGCGCTTTGGCTTGAAGCAGACCGCATGGGTTTCCTACTTGATGCGGTGACACAGAAAAAATTTGAGGTGCAACGCTCCACTGTTAAAAATGAGCGTGGACAAAACTACGACAACCGCCCTTATGGTCTATCGAGCGAAACAACGGCTAAAAACCTTTATCCCTACGGGCATCCTTACTCTTGGCTTACAATTGGTTATGTCGAAGACCTCGACCGTGTGGATGTCAACGATTTGAAAAACTTTTTCCTTCGCTGGTATGGTCCCAACAACGCTGTGGTGACAGTTGGTGGCGATGTAGATGTGCAAAATGTAGTCAAATTAGTCGAAAAATACTTTGGCAGCATTCCTCGTGGCAAAGAAGTAGCCAACATGCAGCCTATGTTGGCGAAGTTGGAAAAAGATCGCTATTGCTCCTACGAAGACCAATACATCCGCGTGCCACTTTTGACGATGACTTTCCCTGTACCACAACGCTTTTCGACAGACGAAGCCGCTTTGGATTGCTTGGCAGAAATTTTAGGGCAAGGTAAAAACTCGCTTTTGTACAAAAACTTGGTGAAAACACAAGCGGCGACTCAAGCTTCGGCGTTCAATTCTACCTCCGAGTTGGCGGGTGAATTTACATTCCGCATACTGCCCGCAGCAGGCAAATCATTGGCAGAAATGGAAAAATTAGTGCGTCAAACCATAGAAGAATTTGAAAAACGAGGTGTGACAGACGACGATATTACTCGTTTCATTGCGGGTATGGAGTCAAATACCATCAGTAGTTTGTCGAGTGTGTCGGGTAAAGTATCTCAATTGGCGGCTTATCAGACTTACGCCAATAATCCGAATTTCCTTACTGAAGAGAGCAAACGTTATCGTGCTATCACCAAAGCAGATGTGATGCGCGTTTACAACCAATACATCAAAGGCAAAAACTGCGTCATTTTGAGTGTTTATCCTAAAGGACAAGCCAATGCGGTTGCCGCAGCTGATAATTATAAGGTCAATACTGAGGGGTATGTGGCACCAGATTATGGTTACGCAGGTATGAAATATGTAAAGGCTAAAGATGATTTCGACCGCAGCAAAAAACCAACAGGCGGTGCAAGTCCTGTGATAAAAGTACCTGAGACATGGACAGCTAAGTTTAAAAACGGCATTCAAGTCATGGGAACTAAAAACGATGAAATTCCAAAAGTGACGCTGCTTTTGAGCATTGATGGTGGTAATCGTTTATTAGCCAATGATTTAGGCAAAGCTGGTTTGGCTGATATTACGGCTAAAATGCTGAACGAAGCAACCGAGTCTTTCACATCGGAACAAATGTCGAGTGAGTTGGATAAAATCGGCGCGAGCATTTCTTTCTCTGCTGGTGCCGATGCGATGAATATCTTTTTGGAAACGCCGACAAAAAATCTCGACAGAGCTTTGACACTTTTAGCAGAGAAAATTTTGCGTCCCAAATTCGACATCAAAGACTTTGAACGCATTGTGAAACAAAGTACGGAGCAGAATAAAATCCAACAATCGCAACCCGCTTTCATCGCGTCAAATGTGTTCAGCAAGACATTGTACGGCAATGATAACATCAAAGCGACCCCCGTTTCGGGCTACAACGAGACTTTGAGCAAATTGACCTTGGCGGATGTCACTGATTTTTATGCCAAAGCCGTTACACCGAGTTTAGCGAAATTGGTCGTTGTGGGTAATGTTGATCAAAAGGACATTATGCCTAAATTGCAGTTTTTAGACCAATGGAAACCACGCAAAATCAGCTTGCCTAAAGCAAAAGAGGGTCAAAATATTGCAAAAACAAAAATTTACTTGATTGATAAACCCAAATCGGCTCAATCTGAAATCCGCGTAGGCAATTTGACCACAACACCTTATGATGCGACGGGCGAATACTATGAATCTACTTTGATGGCATTTCCATTGGGCGGAGCATTCAACAGCCGTGTCAACTTGAATATGCGCGAAGACAAAGGTTGGACTTACGGTTGTCGTGCAGGATTCAGTGCGGACAAAGATGGCGGTTCGTTTGTTGGCTCAGGTGGTTTTAAAGTGAATGCGACAGACAGTGCGGTGATTGAATTCATGAAAGAGTTTAAAAACTATGCTGAAAAAGGCATCACTGCCGAAGAATTGGCATTTATGAAAAGTTCATTGGGGCAACGCGATGCTTTGCGCTATGAGTCCAATCAACAAAAAGCCTTCTTTTTGGCGAATATTCTGAACTACAAATTGCCTAAAAACTACACCGAAAAGCAAAATAAAATTTTGCAATCTGTTACAGCCAACGACATCAATCGCTTGGCAAAAAAATATGTCAATCCAGACAAAATGAATATTGTCGTAGTGGGTGACAAAAAAGTGATTATGGCTGGTTTGCAAAAATTAGGTTACGAAATCGTCGAATTGGATGCCAACGGACAACCTTTGACCGTTAAACCTTAATGATAAGAAGGCGGCGAAGTTTGGCACTTCGCCGCCTTTATAAATGGGTTTTACTGAGGGGGGGTAGTATGGTGTTGAAAAAAACAACCCTTTTAATTTTGGCTGTTTTCCCAATCCAATGTCCATTCGTGCAGCATTTTCCGCAGCAGTTCTTTATCCAAAAATTTCGTTTCATAGATAGCGACCATTGCAGGAGTGAGTTGTCGGCTCATAGCGATTTCGACAGTTTCATCATTTTTTGACTTGCATAAAATGACCCCAATTGACGGATTTTCATGCGGTTTTCGTACATCTCGGTCCAATAATTCGAGATAAAAATTCATCTTTCCCAAATGCTCAGGCTTAAAAGATTCGATTTTAAGGTCAAAAGCGACCAAACATTGTAACTCTCGGTGATAAAAAACAAGGTCAACGAAATAATCATCCATACCGACTTTCAGATGCAGTTCTTCACCGAAAAAGATAAAATCGCGTCCAAACTCCAATAAAAATTGTTTCATACGCGCAATAATCGCTTTTTTCAAATCGAACTCCGAATACGGCTCTTTCAAATCCAAAAACTCCAGCAAATATCGGTCTCTAAAAATAGTTGCCAATTCTTCCTTTTGAGGATGTTCGGGAATGAGCAATGTATGTTTGGCTAACATTTGTCGCTCGAAAAGAGCCGATTTGATTTGACGTACCAATTCACGAACGGTATAACGTTCTTTGATACTTAATATCAAATAAAATAACATTTCTTCTGGAGAGTTTGCTCTTTTTAAAATCTCTAAATGGTGAGACCAAGTAATGCGAGAAAGAATCGTTGGCATATTTAAAGATTGTGGGTTCAGTGAACCCACAATCTTTTGTTCGGTATTAATTATTGATTGACCAACAGAAATTTGGGTTTCTTGAAATTTTGGAGGTAAAATAGACCAGTCCATGTTTTCCCAAATTTGAAAAAACTCTCGCATCCGATAGAGGCTTCGGTGATCATATCCTTTTAAAGTAGGCTCTTGTTGAATTAACCAATCTGCCAGTTGAGAGACTATTTTATTTCCATAAGTCTGTTCTGACAAACGTTGACTGAGATAAGCTCCAATATGCCAATAGGTAAATAAAGCATAAACATTGGCAGTTTGCCAAGCCTTGGATTTACCTTCTGCAATTAAACTTTTGATATTCCGAAAATGAAGAATTAGGTCTTTGTCCATATTGATGCTACTTTGTTTTGATAGTGTGGTTTTGATTAAAAAGTGGCTATTTTTACTCAAAAGTAAGTTGTTTATGAAATTTTTATCACAATACCCCTCAGTATTTTCTCATCAAACACACCTCCTAAAAGGCATTTTGAAAGGCGGCGAAGTGCCAAACTTCGCCGCCTTCTTATTTTTTCTTATCTCCGAATCACAACTTTTCGCAAACTGTAATTATCCGCTTTTAGAAAATAAATGCCTTCGGACAGCAGGCTGACATCGAGTGTGCAAGATGTTTGAAGTAGCATTTGTCTATTCAGTACGGTTTGTCCTAAGGTGTTAAAAAGTGTAATTTTACTGAGGGGGGTATTTTTTGATTCAATCGTCAGCATCGTTTCGGTTGGATTTGGATAAATAGCCAAGGTATTGCCATCTGCTAAGTCATGTGTTGCTGTCAAAACATTGACTGCATTGAAAGTAGGCAATAGATAACGGAATGCGCCCACACCATTCGGGTATCGCGCCCAAGTTGTGTCCTTTTTTTGTTTCGGAAAGGCGACCGAATCCACAATTACGTTAGCACTATTGGTCAAAATCAAGGTTTCACCACTACTTGACAGCTTAAAATTGGCATGAGGACGGCTATCGGTTGTATTCGTCGAATCATCGTCGCACCACATGACGAGATAACCACCCGCAGGAATCAAAGCATTGGTTGGCAATCGCCATTTTTGAGGCACGGCTTTGTCATCCGTGAAATATGCTCCTGCCAAACTGACCATTTGATTGGTTCGGTTGTGCAATTCAATCCAATCTGCGTAGTCGCCTTTTGGATTCTGAACTGTTCGCGTATTGTCTGCCATGATTTCGTTGATGACCACATCACCGGCGTTTAGATTTGTGTTTACACTGATATTTATTTTATAAAATTCATGTTCAGCTCTGGCGGGTGAAAAAATGCCAGCCACATTGTTTTCGGCATAAATATAAAACTCCACAACTGCTGAAAGGGCTTTGATGGTTGCGCCAAAAACGAGGTCATTGGCAGCACCATCGCCGTTCAAACCATTGTCGAGCATCTGAATTTTTTGGAAAATGGCTGAATTGCGATAGCGATAACCCAAATAAACATTGGTCGAACCCGTAATCTTGGCAGTAATCTGAATATTATCGTTTAAAACAGGTGTTGTTGGACTCGTTTTGAGATCCGTTACTAAGGGGGGTATGTTTTTAAATTCTTGTACACTTTCTTTCAAAAACTTGACACGTCCATCCATCATACTGATGATGCCTGTGAAACTACTCAAAGTCGGTGTGCCACCTGCAATGTTTTGTGCGATGTACAGATTGCGGCGAAAGGCATCGTATGTCGTGAATTTATTGACATCGCGCTGCACATCGGCATCTATTGTCGTTTGCATTCGTTGTCCGACCGTTTTGTAGCGACCCGAAGCGAATTGTTCTTCCATCATCGTTTTCATGTGCGCCACATATTGGCGGCGATAAGTCGGATTGGCAAACAGTTTCTGAATCAAAGGTCGTCCTGCATTGACTTCGTGAAGAAAAGGAGTCAATTGCATCGCCGTCAATGTATCCACTGAGGCAGGTGTACCGCCTGTGTTTTTGAATGACGCAAATGATTGATTCACATCCCACGTAATATTATTGAATCGTCCGTTGTCATCTTGGTACAAATAATGGTTGTGACCGCTGCCACCTGAATAAGAATCGAGATTGACAAACAGATTATTGAACGCCAAAAACCACAAAGCACGGTCAACGTCCAAAATTTTTTCGATAAACTGCGGTTGATTGTTCAAAGTGTCGCACAAAGCCACCAATCTATTCCAACCAAAATCCGCTTTCAACTCATAGGCTGGAAAATACTTTGTTGAATCGGCTGTTTGGAACGAAAGATTGGGCGTTCTGAAACCTGTGCCTGTGTTGACGGGCGCATTGCATTTGAAAAAGGGATTTTCGGCAGTGGATTGAAATTCCCTTTTACAAAAAGTCGTCGTTATGGCTTCAACATTGGTGTACAAACCAATCAGTTCGTCGTTGACATACACTCGGGCGAAATTGGCGCGCGGCGTGTGCATATAATTACGTGCTGCTTCGTAACTCAAGGCTTCGCGAAGGCAGGAAGGGTCTTGAAAAATATTGGACAATTTTAAATCTTTAAAACCTTGATGATTTTGTCCATTGCGAATATGGTCAAGCTCAAAATGCCATGGATTTTTCTTATTTGTCACTCGAAAAGAGGAATTGCCCTTGTATTTTGCCCCAACTGAGTCGTATGAAACGCCATTGATGACCAATCTTTTAGCTACGAAAAAAGGCTCAGTGGGCAAGAGTGCCAACGAATCGAGTATGGCATCCCAATTGGGCTGCGTAAAATAGACGCGATACTCAACGATGCTGTCAATATGATAAAAATCTTGTGCCGAAACGGAGGAAATACTGAGGGGGGTAAAAAGGAGCATCCATAAACCCATCAAAGGTTTGAAAATGAGACGGAATGTATATTTTTTCATCGAAAATCTGTTAAAAAGTGAAAGACGGAAATAAAAAGTGAAAATACGTCGAATCTTTTTCACTTTCCATTTTTCACAAATAAATCAAATGACCAAATCGTTGGTTAAAGCCTGCAATACCTTGCAAACCACCTGTATGCACCGCTACAATGGTCGAATGTTTTGGAAAAAAGCCTTTTTCGATTAAATCAAATACGCCAAACAACATTTTGCCTGTATAAACAGGGTCAAGTGGGAGATTGAATTGCGATTTTGTATTGTTGATAAAATCTACCAATGGCATTGACCATTTGGCATAACCGCCAAAATGATAATCGTTTTGGATGAGCCAGTGTTTTTGTATCTTTTGGCTAAAAAGTGGATTTGAGGTCATTTCGAGCCATTTTTCTACTTCTTTTTCTAAAAAATCACCTTTTAGTGCTGAAAAACCGACGATATTTATCGGTTTTTCTAATTTTTCAGAAGCGGATATGATGCCCGATACAGTGCCGCCTGTGCCACACGCCAAACAAATATAATCGGGTTGTGCGCCTAATTGGGTAATGATTTCGGGGACAATTTCGGCTGCGCCTTCCAGCGCAAATGTATTCGTACCACCTTCGGGCAACCAGTAAAAATCGGGATATTGTCTCGAAAACTGTTCTTGCAAAGCCAATTTGTCGCGGTATTCTGACCTTGATACAAAGTGCAAAGTCATGCCACACGTTTGCGCAAATGTCAAAGTTGCATTAGATATTGAGGGGGTGTCGCCACGAATGATACCGACAGTCGGAAAGCCTAAAACTTGCCCCGCTGCCGCCACTGCATGAATATGATTGGAAAATGCACCGCCAAAAGTCACAACACCTTTCAGCCCTAATCGTTTCATTTCCAAATAATTATACTTTATTTTTCGGAATTTATTACCCGATACTGAGGGGTGCAGTAAATCGTCTCGTTTGATAAACAAGCGGATATTTTGAGCCGTCAATCGAGAGTCTTGGATGACTTGCAAAGGGCTTGGTATATAGTTTTCAGAAAAAAACATAGAACAATAAAAAGCTAAAGATTGGAAAACACCTATTTTGTCGGCAAATATGAATTAGGCGATAAAATTATGAAAGTAAATTCTTTAAAAATTATTAATGTTGGGGCTTTGGCTATTGTGTTGGTTGTCAATTATTTTGCTAATGCCTTGCCCATCAACGGTATCAAAACAGGTGCAGTTTCGGACAAATATTTCAACGAATTTGCGCCTGCCAATATCACTTTTTCGATTTGGGCTGTCATTTACACGCTTATTTTAGGCATAATGATATGGCAATTTATCGGAAAAAACTATTTGAAAACCAATGCAGTTAAGTCTTTTAGCATTTGGTTTGTGATAAATTGTGTGCTGAATGCTGCGTGGATTTTTGCTTGGCACTATGAGGCGTTTGTGATAACGCTGTTGCTCATGGGTGGCATTTTATTTAGTTTAGTCAAGCTGAATACAGTGGAATATCACGAGTTATCGCCCAGTACACCTTCAAAATGGCTGCTTCAAAGTGCCTTTGGCATCTATTTGGGTTGGATTTGTATTGCGACAATTGCCAATTTTACGACATTCTTGGTCAGCATACATTTCTCAAAATGGGGTTTATCCGATACTTTTTGGACGGGTGGTGTGATTGGCGTGGGCAGCATCACAGCAGCGATGTTGGTTGTCAGATTTAAGAATATTTACATCGGCTTGGCTGTCATTTGGGCTTTGATTGGCATTGTGATTCGTCAAGAGCAATTGCATGGGCATTTCACAGCCATCAGTTGGGCGGCTTTGACTTATGGTTTAGCAGTGATTGCCAGTTTGTTTTATGGAAAAAGGTCGTGAACTGTCCATTCACGACCTTTTTAAAACAGCTTCTTACTGAGGGGGGTATAACCCAAGCACTTATTGCAATTTATCAATGTACGACATCATCAGAGCTGCATCTGCTTCATCAAGGGGATTACTTATATCGTTCTCTTTGCAAAATGTCAGTATTTCTTCCCGTTTTGCGCGTGACACTGACGCTGTTGCTTTCAAAATATCACCTTTTGAGAGCTTAATTTTTGATGTTTTTGTATCGGTGCCAATGACTAAATAAGATTCCTCCGCTTCGTAACTATCATATTTACGACCGACAACAGCTAACCCTTTGTCCACATAGTCCGCTTTTATAAATGTCTTTTTGATGTACTTAACCAGTGTAAAATTTTTTCCCGAATAAATTATTTGTGCAAAACGAGGCGTAGTTGGAGACTCAGGTAAAACAAATTTTCTATATTCGACAAACGTATCTTTGACATTCAGAATCAAACCAACAATGCGATTGTCAGTCAAAATATGCTCAGGTTTATCTGGCACTTGAACCCAAATTTCGCTGTCTTCGACATTCAGTTTGAAACGTAAGGTTTTGTCTTCCGATTGACTCGAATCTTTCAAAATAATAGAACCTAGTCTCCAGTCATCCATCGAAAAAGGATGCCCCCTCAGTTCTACTTCGGGGTTCCGAGTTGTTGTCAAGCTTTGCGTGCCCCGTAGGATACTGTTCCAATCGTTGCGCGACAACCGACTCATGCTAGAGCCAGGACTTGTTTGCGCTTGGGTTTGAAAGCATAGAAATAGTGAAAACGCAAGAAGAATAGTTGATTTCATGACATTTGAATTTAAAAATGTAAGAGAAAAGAAAATGTAAATTTGCAAACTTCTGTACAGAAAAACACGTTTTTTATGCCTAAAAGTATAAAGTTATCGTAGTTTTTTTTGAAAGACAATATTTGCCATCCAATTTAATTAAGAATACTTATATTTGTTTCTGATGTCAGACACATTATTTGATTACTTTATAATAACAACCCAATTTTTTTATTAAAAACCAGTTTTTAAATGAAAAACAATCCAAATCTCTACGCCCTCATCGTTGGCATTGATGATTATCAAAGACCTGTTAGCAAATTGAAAGGCTGCGTGCCTGATGCTCAAGCCATCAAAAAGTACCTTGAAGAAAAAGAGAAAGACAATTTCACGCTGAAAATCAAAACGCGTTTTAACCAAGAAGCGACACGGACCAACGTTATCAATGATTTTCAAACCCATTTAGCGGCAGCTACTGAAAACGATGTGATACTTTTTTTCTACGCAGGGCATGGCGCGCAAGAAAAAGCAGACCCCTCAGTATGGCTATCAGAACCCGATCAAAAACTCGAAGGTTTGGTTTTGTACGACAGCGTACCAGCCGATTTTAAAAACTGTAAATTGTTGGCTGACAAAGAGTTGCGTTACCTTTTAAACTACGTTGCCAATAAAAACGAAAAAGGAGAAAAGAAAAAAAATCCGCATATTGTCGTTGTCACAGACTGCTGCCATTCGGGAGAAAATACACGTGGCGGCGAATTTGACGGCGAAATGCTACACCGTCACTATGAGCCAGCAACGACCAGAGGAGATGGTTCTTTACCTGCTAGAGCTTGGGACGATTTTCTTTTCGCCAAAGTGATTGACCCTAAAAAATTGGCAACTCAGCCTATCAACGACATCATTCCGCCTGCTCGACATGTGGCGATGGCGGCTTGTCAATCCAACGAATTGGCGAGTGAAAAAGGGGGGCATGGCGTGTTTACAACGCATTTGATTGAGATTTTGGAGCGTTCGCAAGGTTTGGTGTCGTATCGCGATTTGCAAAGCCGTGTCAAAAATTATTTGAAAAATCAGTTTCCACAAGTACCACAAATCTATGCTTCGACGGACTCAACTGACCTTTATCGTCTATTTTTGGGTAAAAAAGGCGTGAGTAAACCCGTGAGTGCCACGGTACAATGCAACGAAAAAGACGGTTGGATGATGGATATGGGTGCGATTCATGGCATCAGCAATCAAGCCAAAGGTGTGAAAGTGACCTCAGCAGATGGTAAAATCAGCCTCGATGCGGCTATCAGTAAAATTGAAACAGACCACACGTTTTTGACCATCGCCGACGACTCAAAATTGGACAAACGTGGGCAATATCGAGGCATTATCGAAGGATTTTTGTCTGCACCTATTGCTGTTTTTATTGACAATTTGGACGGAAACAAAGAGAAAGAAACGGATTTGCGCGACCTCATCGTTTCGCAAGGTAAAAATTTGAATGTAGTCGCCAAAGAAGATATTGCCGATTATGCTATTCGCATTTTTGACGGCAAATATGTGATTACCAATCGTGTGGACACTGACCAGAAAGCGAAATTCAAACCGATTGTGTTGCCGTCCAACGATGTAGCTTTGGCTTTCGACGATTTGAACCATATTTCACAGTATGAATTTGTGAAAAATTTGGAGAATACAGGCAGCAATAAAATGAGTTTGGATAAGGTTTCGATAGCCTTTCTGGAAAAAGGCAAAACAACACCCGCTACCATTCAAAATGTGAAAGGTAAAGAAATCGTAGAATTGCCTTATCAAGGCAAAGATACTGAGGGGATACCAACAGGGTCAATTCAAATCACCGTTACCAGCAATGACGACAAACCACTTTATGTCGCTTTGCTCTATTTGTCGCCTACTTTTGGCATTATGACCAATATGATGAGCAATAACGTGCAGCTTTTGGAGAAAAAAGGCGACAAAGCTCTTGCTTGGGACGGCGAGGATATCACCTTGACTTTTGAAACACAAACAGGTGTTTTCAACTTACCAAGTTCCGATACAACTATGAAGCTCATTATCAGTCGTCAGCCGTTTGATGTATCCATGTTCCAGTTGGATGATTTACCATCACCTATGCCTTTGTTTGAAACTGAAAGAGGTGAAGGTGGGACAAGAGGGTTACAACGTGTGAGTACCAATACCGAAGCAGCAGACGCTTGGGCAACTCGAACTCTGTTACTACGCAATCCGAATCCTTTTTATGATAAAGATTACAAAAACAAACCTAAAAACTTTGATAAGTGGCTTAATACTGAGGGGAGTGAGTTTTTGAAAAAATTGTATTGATGCTTTATGAGCCACGGATGAACGGATTTTAGGATGAACGGATTCTTTTATTGTATAAAAAATTTAAAATCCGTTCATCCGTGGCTCAAAATCTAAAAAACAGTATCCGTGAACCCAAAACCGTTCGTTTACCTCGCTTTCGCAAATCAGCTGAAAGGCGAAAAAAGCGAAGGCTTCTTGCCAGCTTTGCGCCAAGAGATGCAAGGCTTGAAAGACGCTTTTTTGCCTTTTGTGGTGAACGATTCCATCAGTTGGCTCACCGATGAAAATGCTTCTGCCGATTCTTTGGCAACTTCGCTACCACGCATCGGCACTCAAGACGAACGCCCAAAAATCATCCATTTTTCGGGTCATGCAGGCAAGGATTATTGGAAATTAACCGATGAACGTTTGACGGACAATCGCTTAGACAATTTGTTTTTCGGTATGAAAAATGTGGCGTTGGTGTTTATGAACGCCTGTTGTACCGAACCTTTACGTCATTATTTGCTCGAAAAAGTAGGCGTAAAAGCGGTCATCGCCACTTCTGAAAGCATCAAAGACGGAGAAGCCACCGATTTTTCCATCGCTTTTTACAATAATTTGGTGCTACAAGGCAAGACACTCGAAGCGGCTTTTCGACATGCTTGTGGCACACTTAATTTTTTCCCAACTGAAGACGTACCGCGTGGATTGGCACGAAAAGGTACGCCTCAAAATGAGTTTGCATGGGGCATTTATTGGCAAGATGACGCTGCCAAATCGTGGGTTTTCAACAATAATTTGGCAAATGGCATTCCTCTGGGCTTAGAGAATGTTTGGAAAGAATTGGCGGATATTCGGCAGCAAATTACGCAAAAAGAAGCTGAAGTACAGCAACAACTCCAAGCAGCAAACCTCGATTTGATCATTCAAACGGCTTTACAATCGCCAGAACCGCTCAAAACAGTGCTGCTCAATAATGCCCAAGTAACAAAAAACACACTGCTCGAACCACTCAAAAAACTCTATGCCGAAGCAGATGAGATGCGCAAAGCACTCGAAAGTGTTGACCGCAATGCTAAATTGAAGAACCAAATAGACCAATTCAATTTCAATTCAGAAATCAAAAACATCACTCAAAAGCACCCCAAACTGCCCAACGGGGTCTATATACTGAGGGGTCAGGAAGGTGCAGGGTTGGGCTTTTTGTCCAAACGGTTGTCTGTCTTGTTGCGCAATTTTTCGGAAACATATCGCCCTGTTCGTATTGATTTGGGAGCTGTCGCAAACGGGCGAGCAGGGGTATTTGTAGAACTCAAACGAGGGTTGAAACTCACACAACATGCGGCTTCTACCCTACCCGATTTGGCACGCGCCTTTCACAACACCATTTTGGCATTGCCCACAAGCGACCCATACGTGCTGATTGTGGACAATATTCAAACCCTATTTGACGATGATTTGAAGGCGATTTTGTCTGAATTTTGGGTAACTTTACATACCGAATTGCTACAAAATCCTATCAATCGGCGTATCATGCTGCTGCTTTTATGGCGCATTGACGACGAATTTGAGGAAACAAGAGATATTACAACAGCCCTACCGACCGACTTAACCAAAGATTGTGTGGTCTGTGTTGCCGACGAAATTGCGCCTTTGACCCCTCAGTATCTGAGCGATTGGTGCATCGAAAGAGCCGATATTTTCAATGATTTAGCCTTAGATGCCGAGCAACATTTTTTTGATGTCAACGCGCCTTTGGTCGTACCGACTTTGCTGCGCATGGCTCAAAAAATGCAGTCTTCGGATTTAGAAAAATATATTTTTGACCAAGATGGATTAAAATTTTGTAAAACATGACTCTCTACACTGGTGAAAAATTGACGAATACCGTTCGCCTTGCCGATGGCAGCACTTTGCCACCTTATTTGCCCGATCCCGACCTTGTGCAAGCCGTCAATTTGGCTATCGTTTTGCAACGCCCGCTTCTCGTCATGGGTGAGCCAGGCTGCGGCAAATCTGTTTTGGCAACGGCTGTGGCTTTTGAACTCTATCACGACCAAATTTTAGAAGGCGTGGACAATGGCACGCCACAACATTTCAAAAATTGGCTTTTCAAATGGCATATAAAGTCCTCAACAAGGGCAAAAGATGGCTTTTATGAATACGAAGCCCTGCGCCGTTTGCTCGATGTGCAACTCGCCGCACACACCAAAGACGATAAAGCACACGACATCAGTGGCTATTTGAAAAAACGCGCTATGGCAGAGGCGATTGAAAAATCTACCCCTCAGTATCCTGCCGTTTTGTTGATTGATGAGATTGACAAAGCCGACCTCGATTTTCCAAACGACTTACTAAATGAATTGGAAGGCGGCGATTTTATCGTTCCCGAAACCAATAAACCCATTGTAGAAAGAGACGAAGGCGCGAACAAAAAGCGCAATCCACTCATCATCATCACCAGCAATCGCGAAAAAGAATTGCCCGAAGCCTTTCTGCGTCGCTGCATCTACTATTTCATTCCGCCATTTACTGCCGAACGACTGATGACTATTTTGGAAAATCGTTTTTATGGCAAAACCATTGCGAAAGAAGACGATAAAACATTGATTACCACCACTGTAACGGCATTTGAAGAAGTTAGAAAACGCATTAAAAGCAATAAAACCAGTGGCAAAAATGTTTCGACAAGCGAGTTGATTGATTGGTTCGATGCGCTCAAACGCATGGCAGAAATGAGCCAAACGAGTCAATCCATCAAAAAAGAAATTGAAGAAATCAACGAATTTTTGAGCAATAATGTGAAAAAACTGCCTTTGCAACAGGCATTATTTAAAAACTTTGAAACCGCAGAATTTTTCAAATAATGGATCAAAAAACAGCCCATCTGCCGTTGCCGTTGTTCGATTTTTTTCAAAATCTTTTGGATTGGGAAAAAAACGAATTGCAACGTGTTGTCCTCACTTCAGAGTCGTATGAGGTATTGATGGATGGTTTGAAAAATTGCCCATTCCCTTTGGAAACACCTGACGATTATTTCCGTTTGTGCAAACTTTTGTGGCTCAAGCCTTGCCACGATGAGGTCGCTTTTCGGCAACGATTTGATTCGTATTGGACTCATTTGGTGGCTCAATTAGAAGCGCAAAAAAAGGTAGCGGAGACTAAAAAACAGAAAAAATCAGAGACAGTTTCAAGCCGTGATTTAGAAGAAAAACAGGAAAAGGCGAAGTCCCAAAAAGAAGAAACAGCTTTGTCAAATCCAACAAAGCCAACCGTTTCTGCGACAAATGAGAACGAATTGACTGATTTTTGGGTCAGTTTTGAGCAAAATACTGAGGGGGTCGAAAGTACGGCGACTGCATCCGTTGCGCCACCTGTGCGCTTTTCGTTTTTTGATAAAAACAAATTTTTACCGCTTGATATTCGTCGTTTGTACCAAATGTTGTTGTCCGTTCGGCGCATTTCGTTCGATGGCGAACGTTCTGATTGGGATTTTGACGGTAGTTTGAACAATATCATTCGGAATGGCTATCTATCCGAATTTGCCTATCGCCGACAAGCCAGACAATGGTTGGGTGTGCATCTTTTGCTCGATTATGGCGGCTCGATGGTGGCTTTCGACCATTTTAGCGACCTCATGGCGGCATTTGTGCAGGAAGTGGGCAACGAAAACAGTTTTGTTTGGTATTGTCACAATACACCTACGGATACTGTTTTTAGAGATAAAAATGAACTTGATGCCATCACTTTGGACGAGTGGTTCAAAATATTAGACAATACTGCACCTGCTCAAATTCTGATTTTCAGCGATGCAGGTGCAGCACGTGGCTATCGCAGTTCAGATAGAATCGAAGCCACACAAGCATTTTTGAGTAAGTTGAAAAAACACCGCATTGCATGGGTCAACCCAATGCCACTCAATCGTTGGAGTGGCACAAGTGCCGCCGATATTGAGAAAAAAGTGCCTATGTTTGATGCCACAGATGCCAATTTTGTGGCTGCCATGCAGAAAATAAAAGGAAAAAATTAGCAAATGACCAATTTCATAGTCCACTCAAAAATCAAACTCTTCAAAGAGCAATTCGGTGCAGGGCATTACGAGTTGGCACGTTGGGCTGTGTTTCCATTGGGCATAACGGCAGATATGCTCTATCAGATGTGGATAAATTTTAAAGCCTATTCATCTGATTCTATTGAGATGGTTGCTGTTTCAGATGTGCTTTTGTCGCCATTTTTTCGCCCCATCGGTGAAGGCATTTTTGAGCCAGATAAAGATGTTCGGACTATTTTTTTGGAAGAATTGCGAGCCAATGAACTTTCAAATACTGTTCAAAGAACGCCTAACGGAGAGGGGGGGCTTTTGAGAAATTTGGCGTATTTCGTTTTGGACTATGCGCATGACTGTTTGAGTGGTGAGAGATATGCTTCGTTCCGCGAGACTTTGGTTTGGAATGCCCAAGCTACGCTCAATCCTGCGGCGGCTTTGCGCGACATTTCTCGGCAAATGCAAGACAATTTGGTGAAAAACAACCGCTCCGAAATCCTGCGTTTGCGTGAGCTTTTAGAATTACTCGCCATTCAAGAAATGGGTAAATCAGAGGTCAAAAACTCAACTTTCAACCCGCTTTTGCAATTCAGTGTGGCTTTGAAAGGTGGTTTTATGAACGTTTCTGCGCCTCAAATTCAGCAAAAAGTAGAAAGTTTAGGTTTGGTTTTGCATACAGAAGCAGCCCAAAATACCCAACGCATACAACTGCCCGCCAGTTTGGTCAGCAAAGGTGTTTTACAAAAAATGGTGTTGGATGCGCCCAAAACGGGAACGCAGAAACGACAAATTTTAGCCATGATGGTCGGCATCAACGACTACACAGAACCGTTGCCCAAACTCAATGGCACAGGCAATGACATTGATTTGATTGAAAATTTTTTTAAAACTCAATTTGGTGATACCCCTCTCCAAAAGGAGTTCGTTGAACAGTATCAACAACCTACAAAAAAAACTAAAAAGTCTGCAACAGCCAAACAACAGCCCAAGCCACAAGTCAGCCTGAAAACCACGCGCCTTTTCAACAAAACGGCAACAAAAGCAAGCATTTTGGAACAATTTCGCTTTCTCGCCAGTCAGGCACAGGACGACGATTTTGTGTTTTTTAGCTTTTCGGGCTTGGATACAGAAATATATGAGTTGCAGCCAATAGCCCAAAATGCGTATCAATCCAGCAATGTCGAAAGCAATATTGGTAACGATATTGGTCAATCGTACAGCAATACCCCCCCTCAGTATCAGCAGCAAGAACAAATGTACCAACAATCGTATCAGCAAACTTCTGCACAAACTTTTCAACGACCCATTCAACAAATTGAGAAAAGGATTGGCATTTTGATGACCTATGATTCAAAAGCGGTTGACAATCAATATGATATTTATTTGAAAGGTGATGATTTTTTAGACATCGTCCGCCAATACCCTTATGTGAATTTTGTTTTTTGGTTAGACTGTTGCAAATCTTATAATTTCTTCTCAACCACTGAGCCTAATATGCTGAGTCTCAATGCTTGTTCATTCGGTGAAGTGGCGAATGAAATGCAGATTGAAAGTAAAACGCAAGGCGTTTTTACGCATAATATGATTGCAGCTTTGACTCAAACCCCGTACATCAGCTACACTCGATTGGTAGCAAGTGCAGCAAAAGGCATTGCGAAAACAGTTAAAAAGCAGAAACCATACATTCAAGGTAATGAAGAATTGACCGATAAAGTTTTTTTACAAGAGTCGTTTCAAAAGCCGCCAACAAGTGAACCATCAGCCGATGCAGAGACAAATAAAAAGCAAAAGCTGTTTTTCGATTTCGATGCAGGCGCGCTACGCAATGTTTTTCTGCCTTATTTGCGCAATTTACTGGACAAAGAAGCTTATGAATTTGCAGATTTTGATGAGAAAATCTATGATAGCGATACACTTTTTGTGATGTACGACGGTCTTGAATCTTTGGATATGAGTCAAGGTGATTATCAACATCTACAAAATGCAAAAACGGTTTTTGCCGTTTGTGAAAGTTACAGCGAGGTTTTGATTGACCTTTTGGAGAAAAAAGAAAAAGCCATTTTATTCATGGGTTGTTCAAGAGGTGAAGAGCCAATTGTGAACAATTATGATGACGGACAGCAGTATGGTTCAAACACACAAACATACCGTTGTGGACTTTTTATCAAGACTTTTATAGAAGTTTTAGTGCGTAACAAAGAACAAACATTGAATTATTCGCTTCTTTTTTCAGAAGTTTATAAGGCAATGTCTGTCAAAACAGATAACCAAAGACCACAATTATTGCGTTTTGGTGAAGCAGATTTGAGTGCGCCGTTTTTTAAATTGAAAGAGGAAGATAATGAAAGTATAGAAAAGGCATCTAACAAACTCAAAGAAAATATCCGCAACTTAATATCTAAAGCACAAACAGAAGAAGCTATTAACTTATTGACAAAATGGGCGCAAGAAAACAATTACGAAAAACTTAAAAATGATTTGACAGTGCTGAAAGCTGAGTTGGCAGGTTTAAAACGACAAGAAAACTTAGGCTTGCTTGGTTTTCAAGAAGTTTCACGTAACCAAGCTCGATTGAATTATAGCCTTCTCTCATTGTTAGACGAGATACAAGAGCCACAAAATACTGAGGGGGTCGCTGCGCCACGTCTGCGCATTGGTTTTATGGAAAAAATGGACGAAAAGCAACGGTATCGCATCATGGATACCTTCAAAAAAGAAGGTGGCTCATTGTTTTTTGACCTCAGCGAAGAAAGAAATGGGATTGACTATGTTTTGTGTTTGGAAAAGGATCAGGTGTATTTGAAAACGCCTTATGACGATGCGCCTATTTTCGGGAAAATGTCGGCTTATGACCTTATTTCTCTGTTTAACAATATAGATTCAGTTGCAAATTGGCATTTTACGCTCAATATGGTGTCCAATCAGAAAGAAAAAACAACTGAAGATATGACGATTGATTGTTATAAAATCAATCCTATGCAAAAAGTATCAGAACAGTGGATGGACTGGAAAGTACCGATTGTGATTGAGTGCGAGCCTGAAAAAGAATCGCCAATCAAAGTAAAAATCACGAACAGCAGTTCTAAAATTTTATGGGTCAGTGCTTTATATTTGAGCAAAGATTTTGGCGTGACCAATATGCTTTTGCCTACCATAACTTTGAGTCCACAAAACGATACTTGGTTAAAGTTCAAGAATGAAACAGAAATTCCTTTGACGGTGTCGCGTGAATACGTGAGTCAAAATAAAAAACAGATTACGGAATATCTGAAAATACTCATTTCAGAAGCATCATTTGACACCAGCGACTTCAACCGAGATGGGCTATCATTTGAAGAACGTGGTGCAACTCGTGGTTTGGGTGAACGAGCTGTTTTGACACAAAAAAATATTGAGAATATTCAAATCAAGACCATTATTTTCACCTTAAAACTTAAAGAAAATTATGGTCGTATGAAAAGTTAAAGTATTGAATCGGACAATATTAACGGCGATAAACTTGAGGTAAAAGTTCATCGCCGTTCGTATTTATACACATTTCATACACCGATAAATCTCGAAATATCCACACCACATGTCAGTAAGCCCAAAATCAATGTGGATAACTACAAAATATACTTGCAAAACCTGTTAGTATTTTCTTTAAAACATGGTTTTGATTGTGGAAAACAATATTGTTATCCACATAACTTAAACTTAAACCTCTACTCACGTTTTTACAAATATCTAAATATCGTCAAAATAATCTTATACCCCGCCATAATTGTGCCTTTCACTGTGCCACTTACTTTCGAGACACCAATGCGACGGCGATAGGTCACAGGCACTTCTGTACAACACATTTTCAGTTTAGCGGCTTTTATTTGCATTTCAACTGTCCAGCCGTAGTTTTTATCAATCATATTGATTTCCAACAGTTTATCGTATCGAATAGCTCGAAATGGTCCTAAATCCGTGAAACGATAACCGAAAAACAGTCGAATGAGAAATGTCGCCAACCAATTGCCAAACACTTGTTGGGGTGTCATAGAACCTGATTCACGATTGCCTGTGGCACGCGAGCCTATGACCATATCATAGCCCCCCTCAGTAATCGGTGCTATCAAAAGCGGCAATTCTTCAGGATGGTCGCTGTAATCGCCGTCCAAGAAAACGATAATATCGGGTTTTTCAACTTTATCAGCAACATGAGCTATACCTGCCAAACACGCATTGCCATAACCTTTCAAGGGTTGATGCACAACCGTTGCCCCCTGTGCAAGGGCGACTTCTGCTGTTTTGTCGGTCGAAGCATTATTACAAACGATGATGTCACGAACCCAATCCTTTGGAATATCGTTAATAACATGAGTAATAGATTTTTCCTCGTTGTAAGCAGGAATGATAACGTCAATAATGGGCTTGTTTTTCAAGACAGTTAAAATTTTCAGCAAAGAAAAAGCGTTTTTATCACAAAACTGTAATGTGGCTACAATTGGTTAAATTTGCCCGCTTTTTGATACAAATTAATTTAAAAATATAAATGAGATTAACATTACTATCGGCTGTTGCCTTGCTTTTAACCTTTTTTGCTTGCCGCAAAGACGAAAATTTTACAACCGATGCAGCTGCAAAACTGCGATTTTCGAGCGATACACTGCGTTTTGATACCGTTTTTACAAGTGTTGGTTCGGCAACACGCTATATAAAAGTGTTCAATCCGAACAATAAACCTATAAAAATTTCCAAAATTTCATTGGCAAACAAAACCGCTGCGGTATTCAATCTGAATATTGACGGCGTTTCGGGCAGAAGTTTCACAGATGTCGCGATTCCTGCCAACGATTCAATTTATGTGTTTGCAGAAGTCACCATCAATCCCAATGCCCCCCTCAGTACCAGCCCGTTCGTGATTGCCGAAGACCTCATTTTTGAGACCAATGGCAACAAACAAACCGTTGTGATAGAGGCTTGGGGACAAAATGCGAACTATGTACCGAATCGGTGGGCAGGCGGCAAACAATACATTTTGGATTGCGGCGGTAGCGAAGTCATTTGGGACGATAAAAAACCCTATGTGATTTATGGCGTTTTGGGCATTGTGAACGGCACTTTACGCCTGCCTGCGGGGACGCATATATACGTGCATGGTGGCATTGTGCAAACGCGCGACTCGGTGGTGTATCGAGATGGTATCCTGTATGTTTTGGGCAATGCCAAAATCGTATCGGAAGGCACAATTGACAAGCCTGTCATCATTGAAAGTGACCGCTTAGAAAAAGAATTTGTGGACGAATCCGACCAATGGACGGGCATCATTCTGGGTCAAATGAGTCAAGGCAATGTGATGACAAACACCACGATTCGCAATTCAAGAGTTGGTATTCGCGTGGATTCAGCGGCAGATTTGACTTTAAAATCGTGCAAAATTTACAATACTGCATCGAGTGGTTTGCTTGCTATCCATGCCAAAGTTACGGCTGAAAACTGCCTTTTTTACAATAATTATGTGGACAATGTGCAAATCGAATACGGCGGTGACTACACTTTCAACTACTGCACAATGGCGAGTTTTGGCTCAAAAGAACCTGCTTTGAGTGCCAATAATGTCTTTTGTTATGACCGCGACGCGTTGGGCAATTGTACTTTTGGCAAAGCCTACCCCCTCAGTATGACGCTCAAAAATTGCATTATTTACGGCTCAAAAGAAGATGAAGTCGGCTTGTACGATGGCACGCCCAATGTCGCAACGGACTTTAATTACAGCCTCCAAAACTGTATAGTCCGAGTCAAAGATTTGTTGAAAACAGACGCTTTCCCTAAATTTCTGACCGATAATTGCAAAGATTGTATCAATGCACCTACAACAGCCAAAGTTTTCAGAAAAACCAGCACAAACGATTATCACCTCGATACGCTTTCCATTGCTGAACAAAAAGCCTTGCCTATTCCTTTGATTACCAAAGATTTAGACAACAAACTGCGCGATGTAGCAAAACCTGATATTGGGTGTTATGAGTTTTATCCGAGGTAGGATGAAGAAATGAATACCTCTGGTGCAAAACGAATAAGCTAAAGCACCAGAGGTGTTCAATGTCGGTCGAAATGATAAAGAGTGTGTTTTTGTTTTAAGTAACTGATGTTACGCAAGCGACAGTTCACTCACTGTTTCTCGCTACGCTCGAAATGCGTGCTTTAAAATATCTTTTTTAGACCGAAGTTAATTTTGAATCGTTTTACGATTCAAAATTAACTTCGGTCTGATAGTCTCTTTTT
>JAEUUP010000100.1 GCA_016787525.1 Saprospiraceae bacterium
TTCAAATGATGGCAATAAATACGTATTGTTTTGTTTTCTAACTCTACTCTTTCTACTTTTAATTCAGGTAGGTTCAAGAGTAATTCATATACTGTAGTATCCATTCACTAAGATACCACAAAAATTGTCACAGAACGAAAAATAATATTGCTTATTTTTATCTTTTACGTTTTGAGTAAGACCATATAGAGTTTTCGTGTCTAAGTGAAAAACCTTTTTGCTCGCAGTAATTACTGAATACCAAAAATGTGAATTGAAAGGTGGCGTTGTTTCTCCACTGTAATTTTTTTCAAATTCAGACCACATGAATGTCCATAACTTTCGTTGATCGGCATTAAATTCCACTTTCCGTTCAATAACTTTTTCTTTAAACTCTAAATAATATGATTTAACATCATAAGCAAAGAGTTTTATATCTTTTATTTTACTCACTGTTGAGTCTTTATAAAGTACATAATTTGTTTCAGTTCCTGTTTCTAAATTATAGAATGTTTTTGAAATAGTTTGCCCAAACCCATTTTTTAATCTAAAAAAAAATATTAAACCATTTTTGATTCCAAAAGTAATAAGATGATAATTTTCTCCACATTTTATCCCGATTTCTTTATTTCCAAAAATATTTGTAAGCAACATAAATTTCCCTTCTGAATCTGTTTTGAGCTTTTTTATAAAATCAAGTATTGGTGGAACATCATAAGCCATCTGATAATAGTTAATATCAATTTCTTGATTTCGCATAGGTTCATTTGACTTAGCCTCAATCAATGTAAATTCCAATATTTTAGGCATATTACCCATTGAATCATTAGATTCAGTTGCTCTATTTTTTGATCGTGTTTGACAATTATAATTCAATACTATGCTTATAGTTAATAGACCTATAGTAAGCAATTTGAAAACAGTTCTTAGTTTCATTTTTTGTCATTTTATTATGTAAAAAGCGAAGCCATTACTTGCTGAAGGGTATCACTTCACTGCCGCAAACTGGATCGCTCCAGAATCCCAATTCGGTGCATTCAACAAAGCAGGAATCACTTCTTCTGGTTCATCTACAAAAGTCCACATATTGCGGTGAATATCAGCCATAAAATTTTCTTTGATGCTGTTTTCAAGCAGTATTTTGAGTGGCTCATAGAACCCCTCAGTATTCAGTATCACAATCGGTTTGGTGTAAAGTCCCAAACGCTTCAAAGTGATGGCTTCTAACAATTCTTCAAAAGTACCCGAACCACCGGGCAAGGTGATTAAACCATCGGTGTCTTCGATGAGCTTTGCCTTGCGCTCGTGCATGGTTTGTGTAAATTCAAAATTGTCAACAGCCTTGTGCGCCCATTCTACCTCATTCATAAATTGCGGCATGATGCCTTTGATTCTACCACCCCGAGCAACAATCGTATCTGCTAATTTGCCCATCAAACCTTTAGCACCTCCACCAAAAACAACTTCAATATCATTCTCATAAAGCAAATTTGCCAATTTTTCAGTGACTTCGAAATAAATCGGACGTATTTTAGGGCTTGAAGCGCAATAAACGGTTACTTTTTTCATGTTTTTCTATTTTTTACTGAGGGGGTAACTTTTAAAGACGGAGAAGTTTCCAAAGACGGAGAAGTTTCAAACTTCTCCGTCTTTATTTTCACCTTTAAATCAAATTCAACATCTTCTGCGTAGCCTGTATTGCCGACACAGTTTGGTCAGAGTCCAAACCGCGTGTTTTAAACTCTTTGCCGTTGTGTTCCCACGTAATGACGGTTTCGCACAAAGCATCGGTTTTGCCGCCAGGTGGGATTCGCACATTGTAATCGCTTAATTGTGGCAAATTGATGTGTTTTTTGAGCAAAACCTTCTTTAAAGCATTCATAAAAGCATCGTATTGACCATCGCCTTGAGCATTTTCTTCAAAAACTTGGTCGCCCAAACGGACTTGCAAAGTAGCAGAGGGTTTCAAGTTTTTGGAGTGCGTCAATACATAATTCATGATTTGTATTTTTTCTTCCAAAACACTTGACGCATCAATCACATCCGAAATGATGTAGGGCAAATCTTCGCGTGTCACCATTTCTTTGCGGTCGCCGAGTTCGATGATACGTTGTGTCACCTTTTTCAAATCGGTATCGGATAGGCGAATGCCCAATTCTTGCAAGTTTTTCTCGATATTGGCTTTACCCGATGTTTTGCCCAAGGCATATTTGCGTTTGCGACCAAAACGCTCAGGCATCAAATCGTTGAAATAGAGATTTTTCTTATTGTCGCCATCGGCATGAATACCTGCGGTCTGAGTGAACACATTTTCGCCGACAATCGGTTTATTGACAGGAATGCGGAAGCCCGAGAAGGTTTCGACGAGTTTACTGACCGAATAAAGTGATTTTTCGACAACATGGGTTTTAAATTCGGGCATATAGTCGTTGATAACAGCTATCGCGCTCGCCAAAGGAGCATTGCCACACCGCTCGCCCATGCCATTGACTGTCAAATGCAAACCCTGCGCACCCGCTCGCAAGGCTTCCATGACGTTGGCGATGCTGAGGTCGTAGTCGTTGTGTGCATGAAAATCAAAATGCGTATTTGGGTAACGCTCAACAATAGATTTGATGAATTGATACGTTTCCGAAGGTGTCAAAACGCCCAAAGTATCGGGCAAGAGTACCCGTTTGATGGGTTGTTGGGTCAAAAAATCGAGAAATTGAAAAACATACTGAGGGGAGTTCCTCATACCGTTGCTCCAGTCTTCGAGATACACATTGCTGTCAATACCTTTACTTTTTGCTAAAGAAATGACTTGTTCGATTTCAGAAAAATGTTGCTCAGGTGTTTTTCGGAGTTGATGCGTGAGGTGATTCATCGAGCCTTTTGTCAACAAATTCATCACTTTTGCACCTGCTTCAAGCATCCAATTGATGGATGAATCGCCATCCACAAAGGTCAGGACTTCTACTTTATCGAGTAAGTCGTTGTCTTTTGCCCACGATGTAATTTTTTTTACGGCTTTCAACTCGCCTTCTGACACACGCGCCGAAGCGACTTCAATTCTATCCACCTTGACTTCTTGCAAAAGAATCTGAGCAATCGTCAATTTTTCTGTTGATGAGAACGACACACCGCTTGTTTGCTCGCCATCGCGAAGCGTTGTGTCCATTATTTCTATGTATCTTTTACGCATCTTACGAAATCTATTTTTAAACTTGATTGAGAGAATCCCAATAGTTTTTTTCGCCTTTTACCCAATCCTCAAATTCTTTTTCGGCTTGAAATTGTGCTTGATAATAAGAATCCCAATGTGCATTTTGTTCTTTTATCCAATCTTGAATTAAAGAATCTCGATAGTTTTTGTCTCTTCTGTTTAACCAATACTCAAATTCTTTTTCGGCTTGAAATAAAAAATCCCAATAGCTTTTGTCTTCTTTTACTACATTATTGAAGTCCTCTTCGGCTTGAATTATTGATTCCCAATAAGAATGAACGCTTTTTTCATAATCATCAAACTCATCAAATGAGATACCAAACCAATGACCAAGATTTCCCGCAGCATTTTCTGCCTCCATAACCACTTCTCTCGGGTCATGATTTTTGAGAATGTAATTTTTCAAAAAATTCAAATCCCCTTTTGAAAGAAAAATAAGGCTTCTAACGAATTGTGCGCTACCAACTATCCCTACATTTTTATATTGAAATGCAAAAATTGCGATTGCTTCCGCCAAATCTTCTTCTTTAAAATCAGCATGAATTTTGCAAATTATATCTGGTTCATCAAGCTCTTTTTCTCTCATTTCTAAAAAAATATTGCAAAAATAATAATGGGGGTTATGAGTTGATATTTTTCAAAAACACCTCCGCATCTCTATCATTTTTGAAAATTTTAATCACTTTCTGCCTTCTCACTTTCTCCAAATTGGCTAAAATACCTTTTCTTTTCACCAAGTTGAACGTAGCAACATAGTGTAAAAACTCAAAATCCAATCGCTCATGACACCCCTCAGTCATGTCGGGTCTGGTTTTGCCATGATACGTCCAAATGCGTTTGATGACGCGCCACAAACAGAGCCAAATCGGATAGTCGAAGTAAATTATCGTATCGGCACGCTCTATTCTGATTGGCAAAGTGCCACTAAAATTACCGTCCATTACCCATTTAGGCTTTTCAATCAACTTTTTTACGGTTTCAACCCAAGCTGTTTTCTCTATTTCAACCCAGTTGGGCTGCCAATGATATTGGTCTAAATGGATAAGCTCTAAGCCAGTAACATCGTGCAAACGTCGTGCAAACGTAGATTTTCCCGCACCACAACAGCCTATAACTATGACTCTTTGCATTTTTATGAGCATTTACTGAGGGGGTAAAAACAATTGACGGAGTGACTTCAAAATCACTCCGTCAATGAAAAAATTTAGAAAGGACGCGCTGCTGCAAAAGTAGCAATGTCGCTTTTCATTGCTTGCAAATAGTCAATATCGTCATAACCATTTTGCATATTGTCTTTTTTGTAGCTGTTGATGTCGAAACTTTCGCTTTCGCCTGTTGCTACAATTGAAATTTTTTGCGCTGGCAAATCCACTGTGATTTGCGCTTTCGGGTCTGCTTCGATAGCTTTAAAAATTTTATCCAAAAACGCAGGTGAAACAGTCACGGGCAAAATACCAATATTCAAAGCATTGCCTTTGAAAATATCGGCAAAAAAGCTCGAAACGACGCAACGGAAACCGTAATCGTAAATCGCCCAAGCTGCGTGTTCGCGGCTCGAACCCGAACCGAAGTTTTTGCCACCAACAAGGATTTTACCACTGTAAATCGGGTTATTCAAGACAAAATCTTGTTTGGGCGTATCGTCGCCATTGTAACGCCAATCGCGGAAAAGGTTGTCGCCGAAGCCTACACGCTCGGTTGCTTTTAAGAAACGGGCCGGAATAATTTGGTCAGTGTCCACGTTTTCGATAGGCAATGGCACTGCTGAATCTGTCAATATGGTGAATTTATCGTAAGCCATTTTTATTTAATTACGAATTAGAAATTAATAATTACGAATTAAGTACAAAGACAAAAGATTTTTAGTACAAAGATTTCTAAATAAGTGTTTTTCAAATTTTTAGATAAAATTGCTTGTAAAATAATTTTTGTCCAACCATTTACGAATCAATAACTACGAATGACTGAGGGGGTATCATCTACCCAATCTTTGTTCGCAATTGAAAATCCGTCATTGATTAAAGTAGTTCGCGTGGGTCGGTTACAACGCCTGTAACTGCCGCCGCTGCCGCCACCAATGGGCTTGCCAAAAGTGTACGCGCACCGGGACCTTGACGACCTTCAAAATTGCGGTTTGAGGTACTAACAGCATATTTGCCAGCAGGTACTTTGTCGTCATTCATTGCCAAACAAGCTGAACAGCCCGGCTGACGCAAAACAAAACCCGCCTCAGTCAAAATATCTAAAATACCTTCTTCTTTGATTTGTGACTCGACGATATGCGAACCCGGTACTAACCAAGCAGTTACATTATCTGCCTTTTTACGACCTTTAACGATGGATGCAAATGCACGGAAATCTTCGATACGACCATTTGTGCAACTGCCCAAAAAGACATAATCTACTTTTTTGCCTTGCATCTCTTCATTTTCAGAGAAACCCATATAACCTAAGGCTTTTTCGTAAGTCGTTTTACCCCCATCAACTTGGTCTGCCGTCGGAATCGCTTGACTTACACCGAGACCCATGCCAGGATTCGTACCGTAAGTAATCATTGGTTCGATTTGGCTGCCGTCATACACCAATTCTTTGTCAAAAGTTGCGCCTTCGTCTGTTTTGAGCGTCTGCCAATAAGCGACTAATTCGTCCCATTTTTCGCCCTGTGGTGCAAGTGGACGACCTTTCAAATAGTTAAATGTGGTTTGGTCAGGTGCAACCATGCCGCCACGCGCACCCGATTCGATACTCATATTGCAAACGGTCATACGACCTTCCATCGTCATATTTTCAAAAACCTCACCTGCATATTCAACGAAATAGCCTGTTGCGCCACTCGCCGAAATTTGTGAAATGATATACAAAGCCACGTCTTTTGGCACAACCCCTTTGTTGAGTTTGCCATTGACTGTAATCCGCATTTTTTTAGGTTTTGGCTGCATAATACACTGTGAAGTCAGCACCATTTCCACCTCAGAAGTACCAATACCAAACGCAATCGCCCCAAAAGCACCATGCGTAGAAGTATGCGAGTCGCCACAAACAATGGTCATACCTGGCAAAGTGATGCCATTTTCAGGTCCAACGACGTGAACGATACCATTTTTTTCGTGTCCCAAACCCCAGTGAGAGATGCCGTATTTTGCTGTATTGCGCTCCAAAGCAGCCAACTGATTCGCCGAGAGCTTATCTTCTACAGGCAAGTGCTGATTGATAGTAGGTGTGTTGTGGTCAGCCGTTGCGAATGTTCTGTCAGGAAACATAACTGTCATACCTCTGCTTTCCATACCCAAAAAAGCCACAGGGCTGGTCACTTCATGTATAAAATGACGGTCAATGAACAAAACGTCAGGTCCATCTTTAATCTTGCGCACCACGTGTGCGTCCCAAACTTTGTCGAAAAGAGTTGTATTACCCATTTTTTTGTTAATTTTTTAGGCGGCGAAATTACATTTATTGCATAAAAAATTTTGGAAAAATGATTGATTGAATTACGATGTCCAAAATTCCCCCCTCAGTATCAGATTCGCATATTGAAGCCTTAGATACGATTATAGATTCCGACTTGACCAATATCGCTTTTGCAGCCAACCCTTTATCAGCCTGCATTGGTTAATAAAAAATAACGACTTGTATCAAATATGCCAATTTGATACAAGTCGTTACTCCAAACTTTTCTTATTTCTTACTTATCCTCTAATTATTAGAAATAGCCGTAGCCAGTAGCATGATGAGTATCGGCGCGCCCACCATCAATGAAGCCATACCAAACCTTTTTTTCTTCGACCAATTGGGAAACATGCGGCGCATACCCAACGAAACGAGTGCCACTAAACCCGCCAAACCAGCAACCAACAACAAAATAGCCAAAGCCTCCATGCCATTACAAGCCAAACCACACGATAGTGCCACCAAACCATATTCAACACCTATGATTCCCAACAAAATTAAGATGAGCAAGAGCGTTTTTGTCCCTTTTGACATGTCTTTTTGCTCGATAATCTCATATTTTTTTATCAATCGTTTTTGTAACCAATTTTTTTCTTGTGTTTTTGGGCTTAGTATCTGCGATTGTGGCGTTTTTCCCTGCTCATAAACCACATTTAATGCCATTGCAGAAGGGGCAACATTCACGAGTCCCCTTTCAACGAGCGATGCATCTATGGCTTGAGAGGTGTATCTGTTGGCAACCACTAAGGTAAGCAAAATACCGATGGCTAAAACAGCACCATCGAAAAAACGGCGCAACATTCGATACCTTTCTTTCGATAAACCGTCGTTTTTGCTCGGGTTGAGCCATATTGCTAGGATAAATAACTCCAAAAACAGGAAAATCAAGCCATTGGGTAGTTCATAACCCATGGTCAATAGTAAAATACCGACTTGAATACTGAGATAAGCTGTGATGAAATGACCGACAGTGATCAACATTTGGGCAGCAAGGCGGTGTTCTTTTGCCCATAAGGAAAGACTTTTCATTGGTTCAAGATTTAAAAGTGAAGCAAATAAGTTCAAGTATGAATGTCGGGCTTTGTCTAACAAAACTACACAGTTGTGTCCGAAATATCAAAACTATTGTCTTGTATTCTCTTTGTTTATCAAGAATAAATCAAAAACAACGCGTGTTTGACTTCCGTATATCCGACACAATGTACCGAATATTCCCTTGACTCATTGCTTCACTTCCAAATCTTTCAAAAATAGAGGTGCTTTATCTTTATAAAGCCTACTCCATCGGTTTTATTGTGTTTTTACACGTTTCCCTTTGCCTGCGTGTCCTTTCATATTGTCGCGGCGTTGTTTTTTCATGTCCGTGAACTTGGTGTATTGTTCGGCACTTAGCACGCCTTTGACCTCGGCATCGTGCGATTTTTGGACATCTTGCAACTGTGCTTTTTTTTGTTCTTTGCTCAATGCGTTATCTGTTCTGATGGCTTGGATTTTACCTTTGTAAGTGTTGCCAATTTCCTTCATCCGTTTGTCTTGGTCGGCACTGAGGTTCAATTCTTTTTTCATATGGGTGTGTGCTTGCTTCATGTGTTTCCCTTTTCCTTTGTGACCTTGCGGTTTTTCCATCTTTGCACCTACGGGAGCGGGTTGACTGTCTGAAGTTTGAGCGAAAGAAGCGGCAGTGAATGCCAAAATAGCTGCGAACAAAATCATTACTTTTTTCATAACTGACATCGTGTTTTTAATTTTAAAATAATTTTTCCTTCAAGTTTCTGTTTCAAATTTGAGAACGTGAGTAAGACGCTCGTTTGTTTCGGTAGTTTAAATACATCTTTCATTTTAAGAGTTTTTTAACAGACCCCCTCAGTAAACCACTGCCTAACTTCAAAAATAAACAAGCCTTAATCCTTATTCTTCAATAACTTATCCTATTTTCGTGTCTTATTTTAAGCTTTTATGATTCAAAAACTCCGTCATCTCGCTTATTTTTTTCTTGAAAAGCATCGGCGTAAGACTCAAATCGCCGTCATTGGGCTGTTTGTGGCGTTTGGGTTTTGTTTGCCCAGACCTTTGTTCGACGACCCGACGAGTATGGTCTTAGAAGCCAACGATGGCGCGCTGCTCAACGCTCGTATTGCGTCCGATGGGCAATGGCGTTTCCCACCGACGGACACTGTTCCTGAAAAATACATCGCTTGTTTGATTGAGTTTGAAGACCAATGGTTCTACTATCACCCGGGCGTGGATGTATTCGCGCTGGGGCGGGCGGTTTGGCAGAATATCAAGAGCAAAGGGGTCGTCAGTGGTGGCTCGACCATCACAATGCAGACGATTCGCTTGGCTCGTAAGAATAAACCGCGCAATATCATCACTAAAATGATTGAAGCGACGATGGCGATGCGCCTTGAAGTGACTTATACCAAGCGAGAAATCCTCCAACTCTATGCTTCCAATGCGCCTTTCGGCGGCAATGTGGTCGGATTGGAAGCGGCTTCGTGGCGTTACTTCGGCAAAAGCCCTAAACAGTTGACTTGGGCGGAATCAGCCTTGCTGGCTGTCTTACCTAACGCGCCGGCCATGATTCATGTGTCACGCAATCGAGAGGCTTTGCTCAATAAACGCAATCGCTTGCTCGAACGCTTGATACTGAGGGGGCGACTTGACCGTGTCACGGGCGACTTGGCGAAGGAAGAGCCTTTGCCCGAGCAACCTTTGCCCTTACCGCAAGCTGCACCGCACCTATTGGATAGGGCTTTCAAAGAACAAATATTCAGAACGGGCAAACATTCGCGTGTGCGGACGACCATTGACGAAAATTTGCAGAAACAAGTCAATTCTATCCTCCAAATTCACCACAATACCTTAGTATCTAATGGTGTACACAACGCGGCGGCCTTTGTATTGGACATCGAAACGGGCAATGTCTTGGTCTATTGTGGCAATAGTCCGAGTGCGGGCAAAGAACACGGCGGAGATGTGGACATCATCCCGTCTTTGCGTTCGACTGGCAGCATTTTGAAACCTTTTCTCTACGCTTATGCCCAACAAGAGGGTGATATTTGCCCCAACTCGACCTTGGTGGACATTCCGACGGAGATTGGCGGCTATCATCCAGAGAATTTCGCGGAAACTTACGATGGTGTCATCCCAGCTCGACGTGCTTTGGCGCGGTCGCTCAATATTCCTTATGTGCGGCTGCTGAATCAGTATGGTATCGAGAAGTTTTACCATCATTTGAAGAAATTGGGCATTCATTCTTTCACAAAATCGCCTGACCACTATGGTTTGACGCTCATTTTGGGTGGTGGCGAAGGTTCTTTGTGGGAAATCACGAATGCTTACGCCTCGATGGCGCGAACAGCCAAACATTGGTATGCTTTTCAGAACAAATATGCGGCGACGGACTGGCGTGCGCCCAATTATATTCAAAATAAAACATCGAATGCCAAACCTAAAACGCAAGAAACCCCCTCAGTATTGACTGCTGCCGCGAGTTGGTTGGCTCTCGATGCCATGAAAGAGGTCGAACGTCCCGATGGCGAAGGGAATTGGGAGCTTTTTCAATCTTCAAAGACCGTGGCTTGGAAGACAGGGACGAGTTTTGGCTTCCGAGACGCGTGGGCTGTGGGTTTGACCCCTCAGTATGCGGTCGGAGTCTGGGTTGGCAATGCCGATGGCGAAGGAAGACCGGGTTTGATTGGCGTTGAAAAGGCTGCACCGATTCTATTTGACATATTCAACGCCCTACCGACGCGCAGTGAGTGGTTTGAACAGCCTTATGACGACATGATGAAGATTGAAGTCTGCCGACAAAGTGGCTATCGGGCGACTGATTTGTGCGAAAAGGACACGGTTTGGGCGACTAAAGCGGCTATTAAGGTAAAATCTTGCCCTTATCACCAAATCATTCACTTAGACAAAACAGGACAGGTGCAAGTGACGAGTGAATGTGAAGAACCGCAGAATATGGTGCATCGTCCGTGGTTTGTGTTGCCGCCTTTGGAGGAATTTTACTACCGTCCGCGTCATCCGAACTACCAACCACCCCCTCAGTATCGCGCCAATTGTCGCACAGCGACAAGTAAAATCAATCCGATGCAATTGATTTATCCAAAATCCGTTACAAAAATATATGTACCGATTGATTTTGATGGTAAACCGAGCGCAACCATTTTCAGAGTCGCGCACCGCGATGCCGAAGCGCAAATATATTGGCATTTGGACAACGAATTTGTGTCAACCACAAAGACTTTTCACCAAATTGCGCTTCAACCGCCCATCGGTAAGCACCGTTTGACCCTCGTTGATGCCAATGGCAACCGTTTGGAGCAGACTTTTGAGATTATTGCCAAATAAAAAAAAGATGAAACAGCCACACCGTTTACAAACCCGCGAGGAAGAACGCCTCAACACCTTGACACACGGCTTAGGTGTCGCGTTTGCGCTCTTTGCCACGCCGTTTCTCATCAAACAAGCGACGGACTATGGCACGCCTTATGCCTTAGCCACCGTTTCAGTCTTCGGATTGGGCATGTTTGTCACCTATTTGTCCTCCACTGTTTACCATGCGGTCAAAAATCCGAGACAAAAACACCTTTGGCACGTCTGCGATCACATTTGTATCTTCTTATTGATTGGCGGAACGTACACTCCTGTCATATTTCGCTACCTACCATTCGACCAAGCCATGCTTTTTATGGCGACTATGTGGGGCATCATCCTATTAGGCATCGTTTTCAAGCTCTTTTTCACAGGAAAATTGGAATGGTTGTCCCTTTCGCTCTATGTTTTTTTGGGTTGGATGCTTTTATTCGTCGCCAAACCCCTATCTCAGACCATGAGTGCCGATGTCTTATCGTGGATTTTGTACGGCAGCTTCGCTTATATGGTCGGCATCGTCTTCTACAAGTGGCGGAGTCGCAAATACACCCACGCCATCTGGCATTGTTGCACGCTATTAGGCACAATGGCGCATTTCATCGCCGTTTATTTGGCATTTAGTTGTTGATTCGGTTTTAAAATTCAAGAAATTGCCGCATTTTCTTCGCTTCACGTATCGGATTCCTTCAAGGAATCCGATACGTCGCGCCACCAAAAGCCCCATCGGGGCGAGATTTTGGTAGCCCTGTGTGAAACACAGGGTTAAAACGATAAAAAAACAGCATGAAGCCCCGTAGGGGCGACACATTTTGCACCAATTGTTACGCCTCCAAAGGAGTTCTTTGAACCCGCTGGGGCTAATGGGAAATGTTGTTGCTCTATAACCCTGTGTTTCACACAGGGCTACCAAAATTCCGCCCCTCTGGGGCTTTTTTAATGCTTAGTTTGTGTAATTTCTCCCATTTCGACATAAAAATCTTGCTTCATGTATCGGATTCCTTAAAGGAATCCGATACGTAAAGCCACCAAAAGCCCTATCGGGGCGAAATTTTGGTAGCCCTGCATGAAATGCAGGGTTAAAACGATAAAAAAACAGCATGAAGCCCCGTAGGGGCGACACATTTTGCACCAATTGTTACGCCCCGCTGGGGCTAATGGGAAATGTTGTTGCTCTATAACCCTGTGTTTCACACAGGGCTACCAAAATTCCGCCCATCTGGGGCTTTTTTAACGCTTAATTTGCATAATTTCTCCCATTTCGACATAAAAATCTTGCTTCATGTATCGGATTCCTTAAAAGAATCCGATACGTGAAGCCACCCAAAGCCCCATCGGGGCGAAATTTTGGTAGCCCTGCATGAAATGCAGGGTTAAAACGATAAAAAAACAGCATGAAGCCCCGTAGGGGCGACACATTTTGCACCAATGATTACGCTCCGATGGAGCTAATGGGAAATGTTGTTGCTCTATAACCCTGCGTTTCACACAGGGCTACCAAAATTCCGCCCCTCTGGGGCTTTTTTCATGCTTAGTTTGTGTAATTTCTCGCATTTCGACATAAAAAACTGGCTTTACGTATCGGATTCCTTGAAGGAATCCGATACGTGAAGCCACCAAAAGCCCCATCGGGGCGAAATTTTGGTAGCCCTGCATGAAATGCAGGGTAATAAAGAACAACATTTCCCATTAGCCCCAGCGGGGCGGCACATTTTGTACCAATGGTTGCGCCCCTACGGGGCTAAACGTTGTTTTTTATCGTTTTAACCCTGCGTTTTCACGCAGGGCTACCAAAATCTTGCCCCGATGGGGCTTTTTTAATGCTTAATTTGTATGATTTCTCAGGTTTTGACATGAAAAACGGTCAAAACGGGTCGTAAGTTCGAGCGATTGAGTCGAAAGTTCGAGCGATTGGGTCGTGAGTTCGAGCGATTGGGTCGTGAGTTCGAGCGATTGGGTCGTGAGTTCGAGCGATTGGGTCGTGAATTCGAGCGATTGGGTCGTGATTTCGAGCGATTGGGTCGTGAATTCGAGCGATTGGGTCGTGATTTCGAGCGATTTTCACTCTGAAATCGTTAAAACGTTTGGGGAACTTTGAAAGTTCCCCAAACGTGATGCCGAACAGGACATGATTTCGAGCGATGAGTAAACAAGTTTCGGATATTTTAAAAATATCCGAAACTTACGAACGCAAACCATTAGCAAAAACGTTAACAGAATGCCCAAAAGGACGAGATTTCAAGCGACAAAGCCGCAAAAAAAGGCAACACAACTCAAATTGCGCCCATTATTTGCACAAAACCCTCAATCCATTTCCGAATATTCTTTCAACAACACCGTATGCGGATGCGCTGCCCCAAAGTTTTTTAAACAATTTTGATAAGCTGCTTGCCACAATGCCTTGGCTTCTGCCTTTTGCCCTGTTTGATAAAATACCCAAGCCAAATTGTTTTTGTAAGTCGCAACTAAGGGGTGGTCTTTTCCAAAATTGTGAATACTACTGTCTAAAGCCGCTTCCAATAATGTGGCAGCTTCGGCATACCTGCCTAAATCGCGATACACATTTGCCAAATTTGATTGGCGAATCGCTACTGAGGGGTGGTCTTTTCCAAAATTCCGAACGTCACTGTCTAAAGCCGCTTCCGATAATTCGGCAGCTTCGGCATACCTGCCTAAATTACGATACACAATTGCCAAACTCGATTGGCGAATCGCAACTGAGGGGTGGTCTTTTCCAAAATTTCGCACGTCACTGTCTAAAGCCGCTTCCAATAAATCGGCAGCTTCGGCATACCTTCCTAAATCGCGATACACATTTGCCAAATTTGATTGGCGAATCGCTACTGAGGGGTGGTCTTTTCCAAAATTCCGTATGCCACTGTCTAAAGCTGCTTCCAATAAATCGACAGCTTCGGCATACCTGCCTAAATCGCCATATACATTTGCCAAATTCGATTGGCGCGCCGCAATAATCGCATGGTTTTTGTCAAAAATAGTTTGGGCAATCGCCAAAGCCCGTTCTTTCAAAAGAGCTGCTTTTTGATAAAAACCAAAATTCTCTTCTAAATAACCTAAATTATTTAACAATTCAGACACCTCCTCAGTATTTTCCTCTAAAAACAAATTCATTAAGCGTTCTGCCGTGGGTTTTTCTTGATGGATGGTCAAAAGATGGTGTTGTGGGTTTGTGTTATCGTAGTCAATCCTGTTGGCAACGTGATGGATATACGCTTTTGCAAAAGAAACAGAGGCATCAAGGTGTTTGACGACCACATCGGCTATCAAAGGGTGCATAGTGTAGCGGGGTTTCTGCCCTGTGGCTTGTACTTTGTCGAGCCAACCGCGCTCGGTCAAGATACTGAGGGGGTGCGTGATGCCTGTGATGCCCAAAATGGCGAGAAAGTCTTTGGCTTCGTCGCGTGTCATGGCTTTGCCCAAAGGCAAAAGGGCGAACCCCCTCAGTATGTCCTTGGGCTTGTCGTCTAAATGGGTCACATTCTTGAAAATATGCCAGATATAGTCCTCGATAGTCGCTCGTTTGAGGTTTTCGGGCAGACTCTCGCCGTGTTTGCCCGTTGCCAACGGCTCTTCGCGCAGGTCTTCGTGGTGAATAAAACGCGACTCAATCATCTCTGCCATTTCTTCAAATATCCAACCCGCCGACACCATCGCCTTGGCGACCAATTCAATCAAAAGGGTGTGGAAATAGAGTTTTGCCAGTAGGTTTTTGATGGGTTGATTCGCATCAGTGAGTCGGTGACTCGAAGTCACCGACTCACTAACCGTCTCACTGAGGTGGTGACTCCAAGTCACCACCTCAGTAGGTAGAGTCACCGTCATTTTTGCCCATTTTTGAAACAAAGCCACCGCCTCATCGGGCGGCAAATGGTCAATAGGAACGGTTGTCCACTCTTGCGGTTGACTGCGCGAGGTGATCAGGCAATGAAAACGCACCGAATCAAACAAACTTTTGTATTCAACCAAGTCCGCTAAGTCATTGGCGTTGTCAACGACGACAAGTGTGTTGCCTAATTGACTCAATCGGTTCAAAACACACTCAAAAGCGGGTAAAAACTGCTGTGCCGTGAGCAAACCCTGCACTTTTTCGGTGATGTGCAGATTGTCGAGCAAAGTTGTGTTGTAAACAAAGGCCTCCACAAGACTGGATTGAACGGTAATCCACGCCCGATGCTTGTAGTCGTGGGCAAACGTGACCATATACTTCGCCGCCACCGAAGTTTTGCCCATGCCACCGATGCCATAGAACAAAACAGTCGCCCGATGCTGGCTCAAGTGCGTGTGAGCTTGCGTCAATTCGGCAGTGCGCCCCACAATATGGTCGGTACTGAGGGGGATATAGTGCGTCAAAAGCTCAGGCACTTGGATGGTCTGCCCATTCTGCACGTATATATGAGAAATGGTGTCGCCAATATGGATGCTACCGCCCGCTTCTAAGTGCGAACCCGCGATGCTGTTGTGTTGATTGGACAGATGATGTGCCATGCGCTCGTTTTTTTAGGAAAAAGGTCGGGTAAATATACCCAAAACGGCGCATTTGTGCGGTATTCGATTGGATTATTTATCAAATATGCGAATTAAGCGTTGAAAAGCCCCGTAGAGGCGGCGTATTAGTAGCAGTAACCGAATGAAATTATACATTTTATCAATGTGCCGCCCTTACGGGGCTTGAATATGGGCTTTACTATACGGCACGCTTTGCGTGCCGCTACCAATATGCCGCCCCTCTGGGGCTTTTCGACCCATGATTCCGCGAAATATTTGAACTTTATGCGAAAAAACAAAACCTGCACCCCTCAGTCAATCACAAAAAGAAAGGAGACAAACCTTTGCAGGGCTTATCTCCTTCATGTGGACAAAAAACAGAAACGATGCTTATTTTTTAGCGTCGTCGTTGTCTTTTGAATTCTCCATACGAGTCGCTTTTGCTTTCTCGATAGACTCAGATTGACGGACACCGCCCGCCCACACGTACTCATCGGAGTCTTTGCCATAGAGTTCACCGATTTGTGTTCTGAAAGAAGAACGGGCTTTGACCACATCGGCTTCTTTCTCTTTCAAATCCAAGGTGTCAGCATCAGCTTGTTCCAAGGTAGCGTTCTTTTTTTCGATGGAGGCTTTGTATGCCTTGTTTTTAGCTATCAAAATAGCTAAGCTTGTTTTGTCATTGAACTCAAAAGGCAAGTTCAATTTTTGGAAACGCTCAATCATGAGTTGAATATCGTCGTGTTGAGTCGTAGAAACTTGGGTATATGCCATGCTTTAATGGACTTTAAAGATGAGTAAATCGAGTTTTAGGAACGGTTGGTTGAACTTTCGTTTATGCTACAAATATATACGACTAATTTTGTTATATGCAAATAAAATATGGATTATTTTTTTAAAATAATTAAAAAAAATTATTCTGCTTTGAGCGAAGTTGCCTGTGTTGTGAACCTCGATGGCTTTTATGGGCTTTATTTCAACAAAAAAGCGGAGCTATTTGAATTTCTCAACCACGCCAATTACCTTAGCACCGACGATTGTATTCATAAAACAAAGCAATAAAAGCCACCCTCACTCGATATTATATGACTTCTCTGACAGAACAGTACGCTCAAAAAGAACATTACTACGAATCTTTGCGACAAAAAGAGACTCAGAAAGCCAATGCCGTCGCTGCCTTTCGTTTGGTGACGATTTTGTCTTTATTGTTTGGCGTGTATCATTATTTCAATGCACAAGATTGGGTCGCTTTGGCGATTGCCGTTGGTGTTTTGGGCTTACTCTTTTTCATTTTAGTGTTTTATCATGCCCATCTCAAAGAACAAGAGCAACTTTTTGCCCATTTGGTAAAAATAAACCAAGATGAGCAAGCGTATTTGCAAGGAGATTTGACACCTTTCGATGCAGGCGAGACATTCATCAATCCAGAGCATCCTTATACGTATGATTTGGACATGTTTGGGGCGACATCCATCTATCAACACCTCAATCGCACCGCAACTGTCTTTGGTCGGGCGACATTGGCGGAACATTTGGGGCATCCCGAAGCCGATGACATTCTGCTGAGACAAGAAGCCATCAAAGAATTGGCGCAAAACGTGGATTGGCGGCAGTATTTCCAAGCCCGCGGTCAGATGTTCGCCGCCAAAGAAGCGAATTTGGACCGATTCAAAGATTGGCTTGCCCAACCTTTGCCGATGCCCAACCGAACGCTCCTTAGGGTTCTCTCTTTTGTCCTGCCTGCCTTGACTGTGTTGTCTCTTATTTTGATGGTTGCGACAGATATGGCGTGGGCTTCGACGGCATTCAAAGGATTGGGCATCTTAAACTTGCTCATTGTGGGCAGTCAGCAAAAAATAATCAAAGCCGAGCATCAATTGTTGACCCATTTGAGTCTGGCTTTTCAAAAATACGCCGCTTTGCTCAAAGCCATCGAGCATGAACCCTTCGCAGCCCACAAACTCCAACAACTCAAGCAAACGACTCTTACTGAGGGGGCGACTGCCAGCACCGCAATGAAGCGATTGTCGGTCATTTTGAACCAATTTGACAGTATTTTCAACGCTTTTGCGGCTTTAGTGAGCAATGGATTGCTCCAATACCACATTCATACCCTGTTCAGCCTCGATAAATGGAAACAACAGTTCGGTCAGAATGTCGGACAGTGGTTTTATGTCTTAGGTGAGTTTGAATCACTCGCGAGTGTCGCCAATTTTGCCTACAATCATCCCGAATTTATCTTTCCAACGCCCAATACTGAGGGGGAACTGGTGATGACAAACGTGGGTCATCCGCTTATTTCCGAAAACAAACGGATTGGCAACGATATTCGCTTCAATGACCCGTCATTCGTGGTTTTGACAGGCTCAAACATGTCAGGCAAAAGCACTTTTCTGCGAACTTTGGGTGTCAATCTCGTTTTAGCGAAGATGGGCGCGCCTGTTTGTGCGACGGAGTTTCGATTTTTCCCGTTTCACGTCTTTGTCAGCATGAGAGTCAGCGACTCTTTGCAAAACAGCGAATCATTTTTCTTCGCAGAGTTGAAAAGATTGAAGCGTATCATCACAGAATTGGAAGAAAACCAAAAAACTTTCGTCATATTGGACGAAATACTGAGGGGGACGAACTCAAATGACAAACGAGCGGGTACAATCGGTCTCATTCACAACCTCATGGCGCACAAAGCCGTCGGTATCATCGCCACACACGACCTAATGATTGGTGATATGGAAAAAGATTTCCCTGAATATCTCAAAAATCGTTGTTTTGAAGTCGAAATCGGCGAGAATGAGCTGCATTTCGACTATAAACTCAAAGAAGGTGTCGCCCAAAAGATGAGTGCCGCGTTTTTGATGCAGAAAATGGGGATTATTCGATAACTGATGTTACGCATGATGTAGGTTACTCCCTGTCTTTTGCTTCGCAAAAAAGGCGTACAAGAAAAAAAATCTATCAGACCGAAGCTAATTTTTGAATCACTCGTGATTCAAAGATTAGCTTCGGTCTAAAAAAGGGATTTCAATGCACGTTTTTCGCGCGAAGTGCGATCTATTCTTAGCATTTGTCTCTGTCGTTATCAAATTAAGCACCTTTCGATAGATGATTTGAAGAATAAAAAGATAGATTCAAAGTTAAAAACCGAGAAGCCCACTGACAAACATCAGTGGGCTTCCTTTTTTTATACATTCAGTTCGTAAATATCTGCCAAATTGCGACCCAAGCCATCATAATCTAAGCCATAGCCCAAAATAAAGCGATTGGGAATCTCGAAACCCAAGTATTTGATACTGAGGGGGTGTTGCAAAGCCTCAGGTTTGAAGAAGCAAGCAGCGATTTCGACACTTGCAGGCTCTTCCTTGTCGAGTTCTTTGAAGAAATTGGTCAGCGTTTTACCTGTATCAATAATATCTTCGACAATTATGATGTGACGACCTTTCAAATCGGTATCAAGCCCTAAAACTGTTGTAACTTTGCCCGTGGTTGACGTGCCTTTGTAGGAAGACAGCTTGACAAAAGTCAATTCTAAGTCAATCGGGATGGCGCGAGACAAATCTGCGGCGAACATATAAGCCCCATTGAGGATGGCAAGCAAGAGCGGTCTTTTACCTGCGTAGTCTTCTGCAATTTGTTTGCCCAATGTATTGACACGTTCGGCGATTGTTTCCGCCGAAATCATGGGTCTAAACGTTTTATCGTGCGCTGTAATTAATTGGTTATCAGACATTATTATTTTATTTACGTTTTATTATCGTTTTCCTTTCAACCTAATTCGAAGCTCAAAGGTAAGTTTAGAATTTGAAATAACATCAGAGAAATATTAACCAATATGTGTTAAATGTTGATTGAAGTAGTGGAAAAAAGCAAATATTTCAGAAAAAAACAAATATCTTTGACATTGAAAACGAACATTTTTTGACATGAACATTAAAAGCATTAGACATACCCTTGCTATCCTACAATTGTCTGTTCTGACATTCCTAACAATTGGTAGTTCTGCGCAACCAACTGTTCAATGGGATAAAACCTATGGCGGCACAGGTTGGGAAACCCTTCAATCTGCTTTCAGAACAGAAGATGGTGGTTTTTTGTTGGTCGGAGAATCGGGTTCGCCCGCCGATGGTCGCGATGTAACGCAACCTTCGAGGGGCTATGAAGACTATTGGTTGGTGCGCATTGACAGTATGGGCAATAAATTGTGGGATAAAAGATACGGAGGTGACACAACAGACCGATGTTTCAAAGCCATTCAAAATACTGAGGGGTATCTTTTAATTGGTGCGAGCTATTCTTCAAAATCAGGTGATAAATCAGAGAACAATAGAGGCGTTTGTGATTTTTGGTTGGTTCAAATTGCACCAGATGGCACAAAAAGATGGGAAAAAACATACGGTGGCAGCGGCAATGACACGCCTTTCAACGCCATTACGACCGATAATGGCAATAGTTATATCATTATTGGACACAGCGACTCGCCCCCGAGCGGCGACAAAACCGCTCCACATCAAGGAGAGACAGATATTTGGCTACTCAAGGTGGATAGAAACGGCAATAAGATTTGGGACAAGAGTTTTGGCGGTAGTTTGCGCGATGAGTACCCTTATGCTTTGACTTCGACGCAAGATGGGAACTTTATCTTGGTCGGTGAGTCTATGTCGAATGCTTCTGGCGACAAATCGGAAGACTCAAGAGGGCAAAAAGACTACTGGGTCATCAAATTCAATGGGAATGGTCAAAAGATTTGGGATAAAACCTTCGGAAGTTCCAGTTTAGAGGAAATCAGAGATATTCAAGAGCTAAAAGATGGTTCATTTCTCATCGGTGGTCACAGTAGCGGAGAACCCGATTTCGATAAAACAGCTCCGAACTATGGTGCTGCCGATTTTTGGATTGTCAAAATAGATAAAAACGGGCGTAAACTTTGGGATAAGACCTATGGCGGGGACAATAACGACCGTGTGATTGCCATCGAACAGAACAAAACGGGCTATATCATGCTGGCAGGGCAATCCATCTCACTACCCAGTGGCAACAAGCGCGATTCTTTGATTGGTGACTACGATTTTTGGCTGATTTATATTGACGAAAAGGGCGACATCATCTGGGATCAAGTTTATGGCGGCTATAAGCAAGATGTTCCTTTTGAAATGGTGCGTTTTCAAGACGGAGCGTATCTCCTTTGTGGCATTTCCAACTCCGATGCAGGCGGTAATAAATCCGAAAACGCACGAGGTAAAATCACTTTCCCCGATGGTAGCCTCAACACCAATGATATGTGGGTGGTGAAAATCAAATGTATCTTTGAACTCAATCTTGGAGACTCCGTTTTGGTCTGTAAAACAAATCCTGTCACATTAGATGCGACGATTCCGAACTGTCGTAACTGTCTGTACAGTTGGAGTACGGGTGAAAGCACACCTTTTATCACTTTGCATCCAACACAAACCCAAAAAGTCTTCGTCAATGTGACGGCAACCAACGCTTGCACCATTCGCGACGATGTTGTTTTGAAAGTTATTCCTTCACCTGAAATCGCTGAATATAGTGTCAAGCCTCCGTTGTGTCGAGATGGTCGCGATGCGGTCATTGCATTGGATAGTGCGCGCGGCGGCACACCACCCTATTTCTTGGTTAATGGAAAAGACACCTTTCCCCGACGCATTTATATCGAAAATTTAGCAGCAGGCAACTATACCATTTCACTAGTGGATAGAATGGGTTGTAAATTGGACAAAACATTGGAAATCCCGAACCCACCACCGTTCATTATCAGCCTGCCTGAAAGCAAAGAGGTTCAATTTGGCGATTCGTTTCGCTTAACTTTGACTTCCAACAAACCCCTCAGTCATTTTTATTGGAGTGACCGTTCTATTCGCTCTTTGGATACTTTTGTCAAACCTTTTGATTCCCAAACATACAGCGTCACGGCGATAGATTCGGTCGGTTGTGTCAAAACTGCCGCGACACAAGTGGTCATACGGCGCGACAACCTTTACTTTATGCCACTTGCCTTTTCACCCAATGGTGATTTGATAAATGATTACTTCACAATTTACGGTGGTAAGACGGTTGTCAGCATTGATAACTTTCAGATTTTCCAACGCAGTGGTCATTTGATTTTCGAGAAAAAGCGCATTTTCCCAGCAGCGGAGACAGAAGGTTGGGACGGTACTTTCAAAGGACAGGATGCGCCACCCGATGTCTATGTTTTTTGGGCAGAAGTGACGTATATTGATGGTCGGAAAGAGTTGATAAAAGGCGATGTGACGTTGATTCGATAGTTTTTGTACGACTACAAGTTGTTTTCTCTTTCTTCAAAACCTACGAAGTCGTTCGTCGAAAGAGATGAGAGTCTTGCAACCTTTGAGACATAAAAAAAGTCATTGTCGGTAAGATACTAAAAAGTATCCCCGATGGAAATTTTAGAAACTGCCCGAGCGTTATGTTCGCGGCAGTTTTTTTGTGCAGCCTTTCTCATAAGATATTGTCCTTTTAAGGAAATTTAGAGCGATAAATCCTTCTTTTTGAAAGATTAGTCTAAAAAAAAAGCCACTAACACAGGTGAATGAATTATTTTCACACATGTTTTTGTGTATAAAAAATGATTTGTCAACAATAAAATAGCCCCCCTCAGTATTTATAATCTATTTTCCTAACTAAATCTCGTTATCAAAACATGAAAAACCTGATTTCTATTCGCAAATCGGTTATTTTGAGTTTATTTTTGAGCTTTGCAGGCGCACTTTCTGCGCAATTACCAGCCAATATTGAAAAACTCACTTCCGTAGAAGGCATTACGGAGTATCGCCTCAAGAACAATGGTCTGCGCGTCCTCATCTTTCCAGATGCATCGAAACAAACAGCCACTGTGAATTTAACTTTCCTCGTTGGTAGCCGCCACGAAGGCTATGGTGAAACAGGTATGGCACACTTACTGGAGCATCTTGTTTTCAAAGGCTCGCCAAAACACAAGGATATTCCTGCTGAGTTCAAGGCTCGAGGAGCCCAATGGAACGGAACAACTTGGGTTGACCGCACCAACTATTTTGAAACCTTCCCTGCCAATGACGAAAACCTCGAATGGGCTTTGGATTTAGAAAGTGATCGTATGGTCAACTCTTTTATTGCTAAAAAAGATTTAGAATCTGAGTTCACAGTAGTCCGTAATGAGTTTGAGTCTGGTGAAAACGACCCAACAGGAGTGTTGATGGAACGAGTCCTAAGTTCTGCTTATTTATGGCATAACTACGGCAAATCAACCATTGGTAATCGTGCCGACATTGAAAATGTACCGATTGAAAATCTCCAAGCTTTCTACCGTAAGTTTTATCAACCCGACAATGCGGTTTTGACTGTTGCAGGTAAAATTGACGAAAAGAAAACCTTGGCTTTAATTGATAAATATTTTTCGCCTGTGCCTAAACCCACACGTGTTTTGCCCAATACATGGTCAACTGAACCCACACAAGATGGCGAACGCAATGTTATTTTGCGCCGTGTGGGTGATGTACAAGTGACTTCTGCGGGTTATCACGTTCCTGCAGGTTCGCACCCCGATTTTGCAGCCGTCCAAATCGTCACTGATGCATTGACTGACAACCCTTCTGGTCGTTTGTACAAAAATCTTATTGCAGCCAACAAAGCAGCCAGCACATGGAGTTTTGCTTTTCAAACAAAAGAGCCAGGATTTGTTTATTTCAACGTAGATGTCCGCAAAGAGCAAAACCTCGATGAAGCAAAAAATATCTTTTTGAAAACTTTAGACGATTTGGCAACCAATCCTTTGACTGAAGAAGAAGTGAAACGTGCCAAACAACAGAATCTAAAACAATTGGAGGAAGCTTATCGCAATACAGCACGTACAGGCGTTTTGTTATCGGAGTTTATTGCACTAGGTGACTGGCGTATGTTCTTTATCACACGCGACAATTTGGAGAAAATAACAGCTAAAGACGTAGAACGTGTTGCTAAAGCTTACTTCAAGCCCTCGAACAGAACGGTTGGCGTTTTCATTCCCGATGCAAAACCTGATAGAGCTGAAATTCCACCAACACCTGAAGTATCAGCACTCGTTGAAGGCTATAAGGGCAAAGCACAAATGGCAGAAGGCGAAGTCTTTGATCCTTCTATCTTCAACGTAGATGCTCGTACCAAAACAGGTAAGGCAGGTGCAGTCAAATATGCTTTTTTATCTAAAAAAACGCGTGGTAATACTGTAGTTGCCAATATGACTTTGCGCGTTGGTGATGCAAAAAGCTTGGAAGGCAAACGCATGGTATCTTATCTGACAGGTCGCATGTTGCGCAAGGGTACAGCCAAACATACAGCGCAACAATTGAACGATGAGCTTGATGCACTTAAAGCTACTGTTAACATCAGTGGTAGTCAAGATAAAATCAATGTCTCCATCGAAACCGTACGTGACAACTTGCCTCGCACATTGGAATTAGTGAACGAAATGTTGAAAGAATCAACCATTCCTGAAAAAGAGTTCAATGAAATCATTCAACAAGAATTGGCGGCTTGTGAGCAACAACTGAGCGACCCACAATACCTAGCTCAAAATGCGATGCAAAAACATGTCAGTCCTTATGCAAAGAATGATGTACGCTACACGGCTTCACCACAAGAAGAAATTGATGAATTAAAAACAGCTAAAGCAGAAGAAGCCCGTAAGTTTTATAAAGAATTCTATGGTGCAAGCGATGCAACTGTTTCAATCGTTGGTGATTTCGATGAAGAAACCGCTAAAAAAATTATTACTGAGGGGATCGGCTCTTGGAAATCGCCTAAACCTTACAAACGTTTGGAGTCTAAACATTTTGATGTACCCGCTAAAAACGATGTCATCAAAACACCAGACAAAGCCAATGCAATGTTCATGGCAGCACTCAATATCGCTATGAAAGACGATGATCCTGACTTCCCTGCTATGGTTCTAGGCAATGTAGTTCTTGGTGGTGGTGGTTTGAGCAGCCGTTTGGCGAATCGCATTCGCCAGAAAGAAGGCATCAGCTACGGTGTTGGCTCTGGTTTCCAAGCTGACCCATTAGATAAAACGGGCGGTTTGTTTGCTTACGCTATCTATGCACCCGAAAACTTAGAACGTTTGGAGAAAGCGTTCAAAGAAGAAGTAGATAAGCTTTTGAAAGATGGTATCACAGAAGAGGAATTAGCAACAGCTAAAAAATACATCATGCAAAACCGCTTAGTGGGTCGCTCCAATGACAAACAATTGTCTGGTAAACTCAATGGCTACCAATTTCTCGGTAGAGATATGAAATGGGACGCTGCTTACGAAGAAAAACTATCTAAAATCACCGCTGACGAAGTTAATAAAGCTCTGAAAAAACATGTAGATGCTTCAAAAATCAGCATGTTTAAAGCGGGAGACTTTGATAAAGTGAAAAAACCGTAGTTTAGTAGTCAAGAATAAGTTTTCGTTCATTTCAAACGCCGCCTTTGGCGGCGAAAAGGACTTTGAGGAGCGAGCGATTTTTTGATTAAAATTTTGGCTTTGGCAAAATTTTAATCAAAAAATCGCTCGCTCCAATAG
>JAEUUP010000157.1 GCA_016787525.1 Saprospiraceae bacterium
TTTGCAATTGTTGAAAGGCGGTGTACGTTTGGCAGGTGTTTTAAATGATATTTTTGGTTAATTAGCCAAAAATAAGTTTTCGTGCATTTCAAACGCCGCCTTTGGCGGCGAAAAGGACTTTGAGGAGCGAGCGATTTTTGGTTTAAAATTTTTGCAGAGCCAAAATTTTAATCCAAAAATCGCTCGCTCCAATAGGAAAACTTTCAAAGTACGTCTTTTGCGCATAGCGCAAAACAGTGAGTATCAAACACGCGAAAACTTATTTCTGATTACTTAAAACCGTCAGTTTCTATTCGTTTCTCCCCTCCTATTGTACCACAGAAAGCCCTTTGATAGTGTTAGAAACTGTTTTAAAACTTACCGCTCACTGTTTCTCGCTGCGCTCTCCTCCAAAGGAGTCCTCGCGGACGAAGGAGTCCTTGGGACAAAATGCGTGCTATGAAAAGAATTCATTCAGAGTGAATGTCAGTTTTGCCTCGTTGACGGGGCAAAACTGACATTCGCTCTATAAAAATCCTTCTTTGTACGCTTTTTTCTGCTTGTCCAAAGGGACTCCTTCGGAGCAGAAAAACAATCAGTCATTGTCCATTTCAAGTTTTAAAACATTTACTAACACCATCAAAGGGCTTTCTGTTGGTGATGCAAATGCGGCTTTAGCTGACTTTAATGTCCTGAGCAGGGCGTTGCGCTTCTGCTGTTTTTGGTAAAACCACTTTAAGCACCCCCTCAGTATATTGCGCTACGATACCCGTTTCATCCACTTTATTGTTCAAAAGAAACTGACGTTCAAACGAGACAGGAGCATATTCCTGATTGCGCCAATTAGACTGTTGTGCTTCGTCCGCTTCTGGGGCTTTATAAGCAATGGACAAGACTTTGTCTTTAACCGTCAAACTAAACAGTGTTTTGTCGCGACCTGGTGCAAAAACCGACAATTCATAAGCCGTTTCCGTTTCTGCTACATTGACAGGCACTTTGAAAAAACCTCTGCCCCAACCGCCGTTGTGCATCGCTGATGCCATTTTTCTAAAATATTCGCCACGATGTCCATAGCCACTTTTCATACCTTGATTGCCGTGAAATGATTGATTATGATAACACATAATGATTGATTTTTAAATTTGATAAAATTTTGTTTAAAAAAATAGTGATTAAAAATTAGACCGCCTGTTTTGCATGTTATTGTAAATCAACTTTTTACAAAACGCCATCAAGTGCTTAAATAAAATCTGCTTCTCTGTATTGAACCTTCGGGCGAGCGAAAGGCACAGTAAACTCTTGTCTGTTTACGAGGTCATCGAGCGATTCGATGGGTATCTGATAGCCTTGAATTTGAGCCATGCGATGCTGCATAGGGTGAAAATGTGCGCCACCCATATAGTTGCGTCGCATCATGTAAGCTCTGCGTGCCATAAATGCTCCACCGACCAACATAGCCGCAAATGTCAAGAAGAACAAAGCTTTCAATACCACCGAAATCAATAATAAACCGAATAAACCGCCCAAAACGAATTTGAATATTCTCATTTTTTTTGTTTTTTAAACGTGATTAAATTTTAATGTGCAACACTAACGTTCATGCTGCCTGTAAGTAAAAATTGTGATTAATTAATCAGTACAATAAGGAAGACGGCAGTTTGAAAAAATTACTTTAATGAAATTGAATTTTTTTCAAAAAAAATAAATCACACACAAAGGGCTGCCCATAACCCACATTGAGTATCTAAAAAAGGGCAATGAACGCATCGGCTCATTACCCTTTTTTAGCTATCTATACTGAGGGGGTATCAATCTCGTGATTGACAGCGTTTTTTCCATTGTTCTTTGAATTGAGCGCGCTCTTCATCGGACATGTTCATCCACTTCTCGCGCCACATCGCCGATTTACCCGCAAAAGGCGGCTTGCCACCTCCACGATGCCGACCACCCCAATTACCAAATAAAATGCGACACAATATCAATAAACCGACAGCCTGCCAATAGGAAAGGACTTCGACATGAATCGCAGAAGGCAAAATCGCGTTCCACAAATACATCACCACGCCACCTACGACCAAAACGCCACCTACGGCTACAATGGCAAAACCCATGCCTCGACGCATACGAAATGATTGATTATCTTGATTAAACATTGTTTTTCAGTTTTTAATAAGTCCAAAATTCGTCGTACAAAGTTTGCAGGCGTTTGCGCAGATATTTGACCGCATAACCCTTGCGTGAAATGATGGTTTTGAGATTTTCGCCCGTTTGATTGGCAATTTCTTGAAGCGTCATATCTTCCATTTCGTTGAGAATAAAAACCTCTCTTTGATTGGCAGGCAATTCGTCGAGCGCAACAAAAAGTTCTTGCCAAAATACTTCCTTTAGATGCTCCGTTTCGGGCGTATTGAAATCAGACAGCAAAATATCTTTGAACAATATTTCCCCATCTTCATCTTCATACACCAAATCGTCGAGTGACTGAGGGGTCTGTTTGCGGTATTTATCTGTAATTTTGTTCCGAGCAACGCGAAACAACCATGCATTGACCTGCTCTATCTGTTCAATATCAACCATATTGCTCAATTGAAACCACACATCCTGCAATATATCCTCCGCATCCTCAACCGAACTAACCCGACTCCTGATGAAACGAGAAAGTCGTTTGCCATAATTTCTGACGGCTTCAATCACACCACTCTCTTTCTGTTGATTGACCATTGCGATTGTCATTTTTCCTTTTTTCTACATGAAGACGAGATGCGAGTGAAATTACTTTAAAGTTTTGAGCTTTTTTTAAAAAATATTTTCAAGACCTCATTTTGAAACCCCTCACATATAAAATACATCCGTTATTAACAATACTTCGGTAATTTTTTAGTTGAAAAACGGCGGCTTCGCCGCCGAAAAAAGGGGGAATGGAGGGAAGGTTTAATTTTTTTCAAGTTCGGGCTGCGCCCGAACTTGAAAAAAATTAAACCTTCCCTCCAAAAAGTCCAC
>JAEUUP010000010.1 GCA_016787525.1 Saprospiraceae bacterium
TCTAATGCCTGTACGGAGGGCAATAATAACTTACTTAGAACTGTCAAAAGGTTTACTTTCAATATGACTAATTTTGAACACTTCAAAGCGCGGTGTTTTGCTTATAAAGCCTAAAACACATAAATTGTCACAGAACGAAAATTTTTACAAAAAAAAGCATAAAGAATGACAATTGCAAATTAGTTTTCTCAAAAAGTGAGCTTCATCATTTTATTATGTGAAGCTCACTTGTTTTTAGTGTATTACAAATTTAATTTAATCTTACTGTGTTTTTAGACCAAATTTAACACCAATTCTTACCCGCACTTTTTGGGTTGAGGTCAAACGTACAGGCACAGCGGCACTACTCGTGGTCGAAAAAGCATAACGGATGATGAGTTTGGTCGCATACTTTATTTTTTTGAGCTTATCAGCATCTATTTTAATGAAATTCTCAGTCGTCACAACGTTAATTGGCAAACCAGAACTATTCACAGATGCCCCCCTCAGTATGGGAGACTTTGCAGTGTACATTGAGTCAATCACAGTGCCGTTAGCGGTCGCGAAATAGCCTTGCAGCGACAAATCAATCGGCATACCATTGTCTGTTACCACTTTAAATTCCGCTTGTGTCACATCGGTTGCTTGAGCTAAATTGATGTCGAAGGTGTCGTTGACTTCAAAGTTTTGGGCTTTACCAATCATCGGTACTTCGACCTCGACTTGCAGTTCAAACTTACTCGAATCTGTCATAAATCCAGTGATGCCCGTATTATTATCAGGATTGGTCAAACCATCTATATCGTATTGAATACCAACAGGATTCGAACTCATTATTTCTGCAATATTTGAGTTTGTTTTATCAAAAACCACTACTGTTCTTTTCGTTTTTCCAATCTCATTGATACTCGGATAATTGATGTCAATGCCTGCCGTCAAAGGACTTTGGAGAGTCAATCGCTGACCATTCAAAGTGACCACTTCGCCTTGTCTCATAATAGAACGAACCGGTACCCCAAACGAATTGTCAAGTGTGACTATCATTCTAGGATTGTCAAAGCGCACACTTCCATTTTTCCATTTATCAAAAAAATCAATCTTAATACTATCTTGTGGTCCATCAAAAACACTTTGCCCAAAATAACCTTTTGCAAAGGCAAATTCAAAGTTTTGGATTTGATAAACAGCTCCGTTTTTAAGGTTTACAGGTTGTCCGTTCGATATTTTTCGGGCAATGGTGTGTATAAAAATAGAATCGTTTTTAGCAGCCAACTGCCAACCTGCCATTTCAAGAGTATCTAAAGTAATACTCGTATGATTAAAATTTCGACTAAAAGGCACACCATTTTTTGTCAATTGAGGAATATAAATGGTCACGTTCAAGGGTTCGGTAGGTGGTGCAAGCCCCCAACGCAAAGTCCCTTTTTTGACATTTACATAGTCTATATACACCCCACTGGGCAATGAAAATGGCACAGACATGATGGAATCCGTTACGGGAAATGCCACATTCCTAAAGTTAGCAAAAATATCGAGGCTCGATTGGGCTATGAAATTGCCTTTATAACGCAAAATCACAGTGCTATCTGTACCAATTTGTAAAAAGGCTTTAGGGTCGAAGCCATTGATGATGTCGCCAAATGATTTTTCTGTGTCAATAATCGGCAAAGCCCATTCTTGATCAATGTCTGTTTTGATGTCGTCTATTGGGTTAAGGCGGCAATTTGAAAATAAAACTGCCGATAAAACAGCAGTAAACAACAAAAAGAGGTTTATTTTTCCCATTGATTGATTCTGATTGATGATTGAGAAGCAAAGGTAAAATACAAAAACTAAATAATTTTTTACAAAACGTTAATGCAGTGTCAATATTGAGTTTCAATACAACTTATAAAAACAAAGGCGATAAGACCCCTCAGTAGTCTTATCGCCTTTTTGTTTTCACGAGTATTTTCTTACAAATGTATCACTTCGCCATAAGCATGTGCAGTCGCTTCCATCACTGCTTCACTCATCGTCGGATGCGGATGAATAGCTTTCAGGATTTCATGCCCTGTCGTTTCTAATTTGCGTGCAGCTACCGCTTCTGCAATCATTTCTGTTACATTCATACCAATCATGTGGCAACCGAGCCACTCACCGTATTTGGCATCAAAAATAACTTTCACAAAACCCTCTGGCGCACCAGCGGCTTTAGCTTTACCACTGGCGGAGAAAGGAAACTTACCTACTTTTACCTCATAACCTGCCGCTTTTGCCGCAGCTTCGGTATAACCCACCGATGCAATTTCGGGAGAGCAATACGTACAGCCAGGAATGTTATTGTAGTCAATTTTTGATATGTGCATACCTGCAATACCTTCCACGCAAGTTATGCCCTCTGCACTCGCTACATGCGCTAATGCCTGCGTTGGCAACACATCGCCAATGGCAAAAATACCAGGTACATTTGTCTGGAATTTATCATCAACTATAATAAACCCTCTATCTGTTTTGATACCAAGTGCCTCTAAACCAATGTTTTCAGTATTGGGTGTGACACCCGCCGCCGATAGAACGACATCACACTCGATGATTTCTTCTTTACCGTCTTTTTTAGCTTTTGTTTTGACTTTCAAAACAGCCCCCTCAGTATCTACTGACTCAACAGCCGTTCCTGCAAGGGTACGAATACCTTTTTTGCTGTAAATTTTTGTCAATTCTTTAGAAATATCTTCATCTTCACGTGGTACAAGACCTTGATCCATAAATTCTACAATCGTCACTTTTGTACCAATAGAGTTGTAGAAATACGCAAATTCAACCCCAATCGCACCTGCACCTACAATCACCATACTTTTAGGCTGAGTCGGCAACGACATCGCTTTGCGGTAATCAATGATTTTTGTACCATCAATTTTCAGATTTGGCAATTCTTTCGCCCGTCCGCCTGTGGCAATGATGATATTTTTGGCAGAATAAATGTCCGATTTGCCTTCGGGTGTCACCACTTCAACTGCCTTACCCCTCAGTAATTTGGCATTGCCATTGATGACTGTAATTTTATTTTTTTTCATCAAAAACTGAACACCCTTGCTCATACCTTCCGCCACACTGCGAGAGCGACCAATCATCGCTCCAAAATCAGCTTCCGCACCTGCCACTTTGATACCATAGTCGGCAGCGTGATTCAAATATTCAAATACTTGCGCACTTTTGAGCAATGCTTTGGTTGGGATACAACCCCAATTCAAACAGATGCCACCCAAAGATTCGCGCTCAATAATCGCCACTTTCATACCTAATTGCGACGCACGAATGGCCGCAACATAACCACCGGGACCTGACCCGATGATGATTAAATCGAATTGATTCATATTGTCAAATTGGTTGTTAAATGATTCATAATCAAATTTTTAGGCTATTTGCCTACGTTGCGCCGCAAAAGTACGAAAGAATATTGAATCAATGAACCCGTCAGAAGTAGAATACATGAAATATAATTAAAGAAACAAAACTTGAATATATTCTTTCATGCAAAAAAACGTTTAACTTTGCAAAGTGTGAATACATTACGTGAAGAAACTCAACAACATAGAATACATAACCAAACGAAGTATTAATAATGGCTCAATCTTATCAAAAAGAAACTCATAACTTTTTTACTCAGAAAAGAATCATTAGTATCATCATCGCTATTCAACTATTAGCATTATCGGGATTTGTCTATACCGTTTATAAATTTGATAAAAAATACTCTTGGGTGCTCTCTCAAGCTTCTTCCGACTTGTACGATTTTCAACGCTGGTCTTCTTTGTCGAATCAAAATTTCATTCGTTTATTCGATGCAATCAATCAACGCGACTCAATAGAAAATGCTGCTGTTTATGAGAAATGGCTCAGTAATATGCACAATAGCAATAATTTTGTCCAAGAATTGAGTAAAGATTGGGATAAAAAGACGGTAGCAAACATCAATTTTAATCAACTCATTGAAAAACGCCAAGTATATCTCAACGATGTCGAACAGTTTTTTGCATTGAAAAAAAACAACCAATGGGAAAAAGCAGATGCCTTTTTCTTTGCTAAAATTAAGCCCGACTTTTTGGCTTTCCAAAATCAGCTTGTGGATATTGTTGGGGCTTATCACCAACAACTGTCCATGCGCAATGCCCAAATCTCCCTCGAAGCACAGAAGGCAACGATGGGTTATCTTATGGTCAGTCTTTCTCCAGCCATTGGTTTTGCGCTCATTTTTGTATTCTTCCTGGCTATGATTGTTTGGCTGGCATTCAAACTGGAATATTGACGTAGCATCTATTAATTATTCAATAATAAACTCAACACGCCTATTTTGGGCATGTTCTTCGGGTGTATCTTCTTTTGAAATAGGTCGCGAGCCACCAAAACCTCGATAGGTCAAGCGGTTTGAGCCAATCCCTTTTTTAATTAAATAATCCACAACAGTTTTGGCTCGCTCTTCCGAAAGCTGCATATTGAGTTTTTCATCGCCAACATAGTCAGTATGTCCTTCGATGGTTAATTTTTTCTTCGGAAACCGTTTGAGTGTTGTAGCTAAATTGTCTAATTCAGCAAAGGATGAAGGCAACATCGTTGCTTTGCTTTTCTCGAAAAGCACATTTTTAGGTGCATATTTTGTCACTGTATCCCAATTTACTGACCGATAGGACTCCTTTGGAGAGGGGAGTGTTTTATTGGGTTTTGGTATCGGTTTAGCTGCCACTGGTTTGTTGGCAGGTTTTTGAGGCGGTGTTTCTGCTTTTTTACTGAGGGGTTGATTGGGTTGATTGATAGGCGTTTGCGACAGATATTGACTGTAAATCGGTTTGTAATTATGTCCAAAATATTTTGCTTTGTCGTCAGGTGTTTCCCACAAAAGATGAATTTCTCCCTCACGTAAACCATTGAAATATTCCACTTTGAGGTCATATTTTTTACCTTTTTCCAAAACCACTTTACCCGAAAAATCCTCAGAATCGTGCATCCCCCATGCGTCTAAAATTTTGACGTTACCAATCCAAAGCCGTATGCCGTCGTCCACTTTCGCCGAAAAAGTATAAGTGCCAGAAGTCGGTGCTTGTAAACGCCCCGTCCAACGAATCGAATACGCATTGGGATTCATACCATTGACAGGGGCTGTGCCAATACGCCAATCGAAGTCAATTTGCGGGTCAATGCGCGTCAAAACGAGTGTATTAAAGTTTGTGCCTGCGTAATATTCCCCTTTTAAACCTTGCTGAGCAATTAAAAAATGAGAAAAAATGAATAAAAAGTTGATACTCAAAAAATGCTTTTTCATGTGCCAAAGGTTTTATTTTTAGAATTGAGATGCTAAAAATATCCATTGGGTTACAGAATACACGCATTTATTCGACAATTAGAATAAAAAGGTCGGCGAGTTTTTCTTTGACCTGACCTTTTTAGCCTTTAAAAATACGCTGCTAAAAGTCCCCAAAACCAAGCCATCAATTTGAAAACAAGAATGAGTAAACCTATCAAAACGGAGAAAAATAGTAGAAAAATGATGAAAAAACTGCGTTTCGCCGCAGGTGGATTAGGATTTTCGACATAATACTGCCGCAACATGGCGACATTGCGACGATTCGCTTTGTAGTGCAAATCGAACAAATCACCCAAAATAGGAATTGAACCCACTAAGGCATCCAGTATGATATTGCCCAACATCTTGAACAACATAACCACGCCAATACCTCGACGCATCATCGCAAAAACTAAAATGGACGAAATACCGAAACTCAGCCAGTCGCCTACTGAGGGGATAAGCCCGATGAGAAAATCAACGCCAAAACGAATTTGGGTAAAAGGCAACCGAAATTTATTGTCAAGCAGTGACGACACTTTGTCAATCCACTCAAATTCTTCGTAAGGTGCGGGATTTATCGCTGCTGTTGTATTGGTTTGATTTTGTTGTTCCATTTTACAATTTTCTTTTATACACTAAAAAAAACATGACCACAAAGAGGGCTAAGGTAAATAATAAGCCGATTTTTAAAGAAAAAGCATCCGATAAAAATCCAATGATGGGCGGCCCAACGAAAAATCCAGCATATCCAATCGTTGTTGCCATGGCAATGCCAACGCTCGGAGCGACCCCCTCAGTATTACCTGCCGCCGAGTAGATAATCGGTACAATGTTCGCCAAACCCAACCCGACGCAGAAAAAACCGAACAAAACGACATAAGGGTTGGGTAAAATCAAAGCCAAAGACAAACCCAAAAAACACAGTAAACTACTATAAATCAGTACTTTACGCTTCCCCACTTGATTGGCAAAATAGTCTCCAAAAATACGACCTACTGTCATAGATGTACCAAATGCTCCGAATGCCAAAGCTGAAAACGCCTCGTCCATACCAATTGTTTTGTTCATATATATCGCCGACCAATCTGCCATCGAGCCTTCACCTGTCATGCCACAAAAAGCAATGATACCCAAAGGCAAAATCGCTTTTGTGGGTAATTGGAAAGCGGCATTTTTTTCTTCGTTAGATGTGTCTTGAATAGGATTTTCATTTTTCGATTTATCATCTTTAATCAGATTTAGGTTAGCCCAACCTAATAAAAACATGCAAAAACCGCAAATAGCGAGTATATGTGTCACAAGTGGCACATTCATTTTTGCAAATAAAGCACCCGTGCCCGCACCCAAAGCCATTCCTACGCTGAATACAGCGTGAAAAGATGACATAATGGGCTTTTCATACATGCGTTCAACATAAACTGCTTGACCATTGACCGACACATCCAATGCACCATTATTCATACCCAAGAAAAAAAATAAACCACTGACGAACCAAACGTTTGGGAAAACAGGAATCAAAGGTGCAAAAACACAGAGCAATGTTGCTGTCACTTGTGTTAAACGGCGGCTGCCTAGTTGCACTGTCAACCATCCCGTGAAAGGCATGGCGACAACCGCTCCTGCCGCCCAACACAGCAAAAGTGTACCGAGTTGAGCATCTGTTACACCATAAAATCGCTGCAATTCGGGCAACCGCGCCACCCAATTGGCATACACAAATCCAATGAAAAAGAAAATAGTTGAGACGGCTAAACGGTTGGTTTTCATTTATTTATATAGTTTTCATATTGTTTGAATATGTATTTGATAACTACTGTTGCTAAAAAATGGTGCAAATATGAGAAAAATAATTTGAGGACATCTTTTTTGGTGAGGTGAGTAGAAAATACTGAGGGGGGATTTTTTAAAAGTTAGCACGCATTTTGCATATTTCAAACGTTATTTATGCCGAAAGACAGAACGTTATTAAGAAGTTAAAGCCGTAACTATTGGCATAATTTTGAAACTTTTTTATCGTTTTTAGGCTTTAATCAATATGCTTTGGGTAACTTATACTATTACTATTTCATGCAAATATCTACTCTAAGGCGGTATTGCCTGTTGTCTCAAAAGTGAATAACTTTGAATAGAATACAATCAAATTACATTAATCGTTTAAATCCTTCTCACATGAACGATATTATCAATCGAGAACATAAAATTGGCATCGCACTTTCTGGCGGTGGTGCAAAAGGCATCGCTCACATTGGCGTTATCCGCGCTTTGCAAGAAAATGGCATCGAGCCGACGATTGTCGCAGGTACAAGCGCAGGTTCTATCATCGGCACGCTCTATGCAGCAGGTGTGAAAACCGAAGATATGGAAAAAATGATAGCTGACTCCAGTATGATGAAGATTTTCCGCTTGTTTGGTGTGCCGGGTGCAGGATTGGTAAAATTGGACTATTTGAAAGAAAGGTTGGCAGAATTTATCAAAGAAGACAGTTTTGAAGCTTTAAATCTTCCGCTTTATGTCTGTGCGACCAACTTGAACCAAGGCAAAGCCGTTTATTTCAACACAGGAACGCTGTTCGACAAGGTTGTGGCGAGCTGTTCTGTGCCGTGGTTGTTCAAACCCATCGAAATTGAAGGCGAAATGTATGTTGATGGCGGTATCACGAACAATATGCCCGCTTCGATTATCCGCGACAAATGCGATGTGTTGATTGGTTCAAATGTCAAACCCAAAGTTCATGTGCAATCGAATAAAGAGTTGGATACCTTCATGGGCATCACGCAACGAGTCGTTGATTTGAGCCTTTGGACGAATGCCAAACCCAATATTAAACTGCTCGATGTCTATATCGCACCCGAAAAAGTCAATGATTTCAGCTTTTTCAGTATGACCAAAGTGAAAGAACTCTGCGATATTGGCTACGAAGAAACGATGAAAAAAATGCCAAAACTCAAGCATGTGATTCAGCACAAAGAGGAATTGGCACTGGCTATCGGCTGATATACTGAGGGGTCGGTTTCCCGCGAAACCGACCCCTCAGTATATTAAAGGTGTATGAACAGTTATACCGCCGCCAACTCCGCAACATTTCCAAACTCCCTAAAATCCACAGCTGTCACCGTCGAAACACCCTGTTCAGGCATGTGGACACCGTAAATAATATCCACTGCCGCCATCGTCGCTTTGTTGTGTGTGACGATGATAAACTGTGAGTCAACTGAGAATTTCTGTATGATTTTGTTGAATTTTTCAATATTCGCATCGTCCAAAGGCGCATCCACTTCATCAAAAATACAGAATGGCGCAGGTTTATAAAGGTAAAGCGCAAATAGAAACGCTGTTGCCGTCAATGTTTTCTCTCCGCCCGACAATTGAGAAATGCTTTGCGGACGTTTGCCTTTGGGTTTTGCAACTATGTTGATGCCGCTTTCCAAAGGATTTTGAGGGTCAGTCAAAATCATATCTGCCGTATCTTCTTCAAAAAACAGCGATTTGAACACTTCAATAAAATGTTTTCGCACGGTTTCAAAAGCTTCTAAAAACTGTGCTGTTGCCGTTTCTTCAATCTCTTTTATGGTCGCCAACAACGAGTTTTTGGCATTCAAAATATCGTCGCGTTGCCCTGCAATGGTGTCGTGGCGTTCTTTCATTTCGTTGTATGCCTCGACTGCCAACGGATTTATTTCGCCATAAGTATCCAAACGGCGTTTCAAATCGTCGGTTTTTTTCTGCAATTCTTCTCTTACAAGCCCTTGTTTCGGTGTTTCATTGATTAAATCGTTGACCGAAACACCAAATTCAACATTCAAACGGTCTCCAATACTCGTAATTTGTAGTTTGATGTCGTTGAATTTATCTTTCAGGTTGTTCACCAAACTCTGAATTTCGCCTCTTTGCCGATTGATGCGCCGCAAATCGTCTTCCATTTTCACAATTTCATTTTTCTTTTTGAAAAACGATTGTTCAAACTCCGACAAACCCGATTCACGTTGGCGACGCTGTTTGTAAAAATCTTGAAGCGAATTGTCAAACGTAACTAATTCATTATCAATTTGTTCTAACTCATCTTTTGCTTGCGCCAATGAACGATTGGCAGTCGCAATCCCCCCCTCAGTATCCGACAAGTTTTTTTCTCTAAAACCCAATTCACGTTGCAAAGTCGAAACCTTATTTTGTTGGCGGATGAATTCAACGTTTTTCTCATTAAAAGCCATTGACAATTGACTCATCAAATCCGCTACGCTGCGGTACGAGCCATCAGCCGCTACCATTTGGTTTTTAACTTCGTCTTCCGCTTTTTTCTTTTCAACTAATTGACTATCAATATTTTCAATTGATTTTTTAAGCCCTTCGACTTGATCCGTTGCCCGCCTTTTTTTCACATCCGCTTCATTGATAAATGTTGAAAAATTATCTATGCGTGTTTGCAAAAACACTTTTTGCTGACGTATGTGGTTCAACTCATTCTGCACTCGCTGAATAGCTGCTTTTTGTTCATTCGATTTCAAAAAACTGATGTCACCACGCACTTGTCCGAGTTGTTTTTGCAAATCAGCAGCCTCTGCCTCAGTCTCTTTGATTTGTTTTTCGAGAACTTCGAGATTTTTCTTCCGCCCGATTTTTTTACCTTCAAACAAACCCACCGAGCCGCCACTCACCGAAAAACGTCGCTTAGAAAAACCACCGCTTTTGCTCAACAGAATAGCCCCCTCTCCGAAAGGAGTTCCTTGAACAGTATTTTCATCAAAATCAAATGATTGAATATCAGAATCATTCTCAACGATTAACACATTCTGCAAAAGATAATCGAACAAAACCTGATACGCCATATCCACTTGAATCAAATCCACCGCAGGGCGTGCATTCAGCAACCCTTTTGTCGCAAACGATGTGTTTTTAAAGGCATCTAAAACAAAAAAATGCGCTTTCCCTTTTTGTGCATTGTTCAAAAGACGCACCGCAGCGATGGCTTCTTCGGCATTTTGAACCACATAATGATTCAAAAATGGCTCTAAATAATTCTCAACAGCTGTACGATAACCCTCCTGCACATAAATTAAATCGCCCAAAAGTGGGGCAGTAAACGTCTTGTTTTTTGATAAAAATTGGATAGACTCAGGAAAACCTTCAAGCGATTCGACCATACTTTTGGTCAGTTTGAACTCGTTTTTCTTCGCATCGAGCGAGCGATTGGTGTCTGCCAACTTCTTGGTTACAAGTTCCAATTTCTGATTGGCTTTTTCTAAATCGGCTAATCGTTTCGTTTCTTCGCCTTCAAGATATTGTATTTCAGCAACTTGCGTATTTTCTTTTTTCTCCAAATCTGCTAATTGCCCCCTCAGTATATTGACCTCGTTGCGTCTGCCCTGCGTTTCGTTTTCGGTACGTTCGGCTTCGCGTGTGTTGTTTTCAATTTGATTGTTGGCAATTGCTTTTTGCTTTTCCAATTCATTGATTTCGCGCTCGATGGCTTGTTGTTGTTTCAAAAACACATCAAGGTCGGCTTTCAAAGTGCCGTGGTCGTTTCTGATGGCATCGAGTTTGGCTTTGGCTTGTTCGAGTTGGTCTTCGAGTTTGCTTTCGAGTCGTTTTTCTGCACTGATTTCTTCGCGATAATAAGCAATTTCGTCCGCCAATTTCTCAACTCTTGCTTTCGACGCATTGACTTGTTCGACCAATTTGGTGATGTTCTGTTCTGAAAACAATTTACGCTGTTGTGCCATACGTTTATCGTTTTCCATACCTCTCAAACGCCCGACAACACTGTTCAATTCACGTTGGCGTTCACTCAGTTCTTGCTCTTTATCGAGATTTGCTTTTTTGTCGCGTTCAATTTGAGCCTCCAATTTCACCCCCTCAGTATCCAACTGTCGGTAACGATCCGTTTCAATCTCGATGTTTTTTTCGGTCTGTTTGTAATCATTTTTAAAAACAGAGAGCTTCAAAACTGCCAAATCAATCGCTTTTTCGCGATATTCTGTCTTGATGTCGAGGTATTTCTGCGTGCGAGCCGCTTGTTTTTCAAGCGTTTTAAGGTTGTTGGTTATCTCAAAAAGCAAGTCTTCGATGCGATTGAGGTCTTCCTCAGTGGCGTTGAGTTTGTTCAACGTTTCATGTTTTCTCGCCTTATATTTTGATACACCTGCTGCTTGTTCAAGCATCATACGGCGTGAGTTTTGTTTGTCGTTCAAAATCTCGTCCACCATACCCAAAGCAATAATCGCATATGAATTTGACCCCACACCCGTATCCATAAACAACGAAGTAATGTCTTTCAAACGACACGTTACGCCATTCAAACGGTACTCACTTTCGCCCGAAGCATAGAGAATGCGTGTGATTTTGATGGTCGTATAGTCCGTTGGCAGCAGATTTTTGGTATTGTCGAAGGTCAAACTGACTTGTGCCAATTGTCCGGGTTTACGTTTTTTCGTGCCATTAAAAATGACCGAATTCATTTTATCGAGGCGCAATTCGCTTGATTTTTGTTCACCTAAAACCCAGCGAATGGCATCCACCACGTTGGATTTGCCCGACCCATTGGGACCGACAATGCCGATGACATTTTCATTAAAATTGATAACCGTTTCGTTGGCGAAGGACTTAAAGCCTTTGATTTCAAGCGTTTTTAATCGCATTTGAGCAGATTTGAAAAAATTTAGGGCGCAAAGGTAGGGATTTTTCAAGAAAATTGGAGGATTTTACTGAGGGGTGGGTTTTCTACTCCTATGATGCTACCTAAAAAATATAATCCGATTCAGCATACCAAAATCCCATTTCGGTGTCAATTCATTTCCATTCTTGGGCAAAGAGCATAAATTTGAACCATTAATAAAATAAGCATATTGCTACTAAATTTATCTATTTTAAAAAAGTATAAAAATAAATTTAAATGAAAAAACTACTCTTTTTCGCACTCATACTCCATCTATTTTCCGCTTGTAACAACAATAGCTCTGTTGACCCCAGCCTCGATGGTACATGGAAAGTCAGCTATTACCTTGACAGTGGTAAAGATGAAACTTCTAATTTTAGTGGTTATACCTTTGATTTTCAATCGAATGGAACGTTGATTGCTAAGTTTTCAGGTCAAACAGTCACAGGTACTTGGTCGGAAAATACGAGTAGCAATAAACTCATCATCAACATTTCGGGTACAGATAAACTTGATGATGCAGCCGATGATTGGCTTATCATTTCAAAAACAGCGACAAGTATTAAGTTGAGAGATGATAATACGTCGAAAGACGAACAGTTGCATTTCACCAAATTGTAAATACGACCCCTCAGTATTTTTCATAAATCGCCCAATTGTGGACGCAAAACGACTTCCTCAATCACGGCAGAAGCCGACATGCGCAAAGCTGATACAACCACCTCTGCCACATCGCGGGCTTGCATAAGTCGTTCTTCGGGCGCATCGAAACCCGTCCATGAATCAGACCACGTTGCGCCGGGCATAACGGAAGTGACTTTGATACCGTATGGTTTCAGCTCTTGGCGCAGGTTTTTTGAAAAACCCAGAAGGGCATATTTTGAAATTGAGTACGAGCCGCCTTTATCGTAAGCAGTGATGGAGGCTACGCTACACATATTGAATATATGACCTTTTTTTTGAGACATCATCAAAGGCAATAAGGCGCGTGTGAGATGATAGGCGGAGTAAAGGTTGGTCTCTATCATCATTTCCAACAGTCCGTCCCCTTCAGTATGGACTGAACCTGGCATAAAAACGCCTGCATTATTGATTAAAACATCAACTCTACTCCATTGATTGTCAATCACTTGCGCAAATTTTGTAATTTCTTCTTTCTTTGATACATCAACTACCTGAGTCAAAAGTTTGATGTCACCAAATCGTTCTGCAAAATCAATTTGCATAGCTACTAAATCAGCTTCGTTGCGACTACAAACAGCTAAATCATACCCCTCAGTAGCGAGGCTTTCGGCGATGGCACGCCCAATGCCTTTTGTTGCTCCCGTTATTACAGCTTTTCTGAGCATAAATGACGAATTTGTCAATTTTTTTTAATTATCTTATATTTGAGTTTTTAATTTTTGGGTAAATTCATTTTAGGTTTTGCAAGATTATCGTGCGAAACTAAACGATTTCTCTAATTTTTTTGTTTATTATTCTGAAAATGACCAATGCTCAATGACATCACATACTCTTTTTCCGACCAAGCCTCTTGTCCTTTTCGATGGTGTTTGCAACTTGTGCAACGCATCGGTTCAATTCATCATCGAACACGACCCACAAGGCAAGATTATGTTCGCATCCCTGCAATCTGAACGCGGACAAGCTATTTTAAATCATTTCGGTATGAAAACTGCCAATTTTGATACGTTCATATTCATCGAAAACGGTCAAGCCTACACACGCTCAACTGGCATATTGCGTGAGTTGCGTTATTTCTCAGGTTGGTGGCGTTTTTTGACGATTTTTCTAATCGTTCCTCGCCCAATTAGGGATTTTTTTTATAATATCGTAGCTCGAAATCGCTATCGTTGGTTTGGTAAAAAAAACGAGTGTTGGCTACCTACACCTGAACTTCGGGAGCGTTTTTGGACTTAAAAATGATTCTAAAACAACAAACAACATGCACTCGATGAAAAACAAGACTTTCATGATCGGCTTATTCTTGTATTTGTCTGTCCTACTACCCCTCAGTATGAGAGGGCAGAATTTTGCAAGAATTGACTCCATTGCTATGCACGCGCCACCAATGGCAACGCGTTCACTCAGCGATTTGGCTGCCTACTGTCAAGCTAATGCACATTCTGATTTAGAAATTGTACGTTTTTACTTCGTATGGGTTGCGCGCAATATTCGCTACGACGAACGTGCTGCCATGATGACAACCATCAATTTCGATGCTCGCCGTCAATCACCTCAATTTGTTTTTAGGTCGCAAAAAGCCATTTGCACAGGCTATTCTCGATTGATGGAACACTTGTGCAAGTTGTCCAATATCCCTATTTTGTATGTTGCAGGCTACGGTCGTGGTGAAACTTATGCCGATAGCATCGAGACCCACGCCTGGAATGTCGTGCGGGTGAATGGCGAATGGGGACTGATTGATGCCACTTGGGCTTCCAATACGTTGGCAAAGGATAGTAGTGAGTTGAATATCGAATTTGAACGCTATTTTATGGGTATTTCTTATGAATTTCAGAAAGGGCACTTGCCCTACGACCCTGTTTTTCAATTGACTAAAGATCTGATAAAACGTTATGAATTTTTCAAAAATAAAGTACAATATACTGAGGGGGTAGAATCAAAAACTCCAGATGAAGATTTTACGACTATTTTGAATCGAGATTACCGCCTCGATTCTATGTCTTTTACCATCCAAAGTCATCGAAGAGGCCTGTCTTTTATGCCCGAAGACACCAATATTGTCATCAAACTAAGAGGTGCGTTGAAGGAAAAACAACATGGGATATTGACCAATGCCCACGAAGTCTTGTTGGATTACAGCAATAGTGCTGAAAAACAGCTGACAACTTTGAGCATTTATACGTTGCGAGATTGGTCGAACCGATTTGGTGAATTGTCCGAGTTACTAAAATCTGCCTTAGACATAAATGCCGAAATAATTAGCTTAGAAACAGTTGATGAAAAAATTGCAGAAGCCAAACTCACACAAAAGCAAATTTTTGACTTGATAGGTTATTTTTCTCAAAGTTGGAATCAAGTAAAAGATGCAATATCAAAAAGAAATTAAATTTGAAGGCGTAAGTTCTATGATTTTTTTTTGTTAGGTGTTTGAGTTCACAGTTTTTCTTTAATTTTATATAAAAATTAATTTTAAGGCATAGTTTTTGATATATGAATTGGGTTCACATTTATTGATAAACATACCAATTACTTATGTTAGAAACGATGCCAAAACATCTGTTATTAATTGCACTTATTTTATTTTTACCGAAAAATGTATTTTCTGAAAACTTCAAATATATTGACTCTTTATCGCTTCGTTTAACTGAACAATCTGTACAATCGTTAGAAGATTTAGTGTCGTACTGTGAGCAATACACGCAGAGCGATGTAGCTCGTGTACGATTCTATTTTGTCTGGGTTGCGACTCATATTCAATACGACGAATCGTTGAATACGGAAAATCAAAGCCCTGAGCAGGTTTTTAGTAATAAAAAAGCGATTTGTAGTGGTTATTCGCGACTTTTTGCTTTTCTGTGTGCCAAGTCAGGCATGGCAGCGCGATATGTGTCTGGCTACGCCAAGGAGACAAATGATGTGACGAGTATTCAAAATCATGCTTGGAATATTGTTCGCATAGACGGACAATGGCAAGCATTTGATGTAACATGGGCGGCAAATGAGTTAGAAGAATCCAGCGAAGACTCTATTTCACCTGCCTTTGAAACTTGGTTTATGCCTGAAGCCACTTTATTCCAAGCGACTCATCTTCCATTCGATCCTGCTTTTCAATTGACATCGAAGTTGGTTTCACGAGCTGTATTTTTTGGAGATAAATCAACAAATACTGAGGGGGGGATTTTATTGGATTCGGTGGCTCACTTTACAGATATATTGAACAAAGATTTAACCTTAGACTCCATCGAACAAGCTTGTCGTAGCTTCCAAAGAGCCTATGACTTCATGCCGATGGACTCAGCAGTAGCTATCAAACTCGTTAAAGCACAAGAGTTTAAAGTCAAGCAGTCATTTGAATATGTTTTTCAATACAAGCTTAAAAATTATCGCGATATGCCTCATACTTCAACGGAAATACTGAGGGGGCAGTTGTCAAAACTGCAAGCTCTTGACACATCATTGACGGAAGCAATAGTATTGCATAAAAGCTTGGTAATCTATCCATTGTCCCCTCACAATAGACGGATGTTGGAATACAATCAGAATTTTTTTGAAGAACTATGGCGTTTCTATAAAGTAGCAAAGATGGAGATAGATAGAGAAATAAACTCACGCCAAAGTCAAGATTAATTACCTTAGTTGAGTTCTTTGGATTTCTCAATCAACCATTCTCTTTCTGCTATACTGTTTTTATCTGCTAAGTCTTTTTCTGTAATTTTTTTGTTTTTGATGAGTTTTTTGAGTAATTTTATGAAATTTCTGTAACCAATTTTATCTACCAGCAACACATCATTACGTGCCAAATAAGTTTCTAGAGCACTGATTCGATTACTTAAAAAATCTTCTTCTTTGTCTTTTTTATTGTCTTTTTCATAGTACAATTTAATCTCTAATGTGCGTGCCATCAAGTGGTAGCGCTTGTCGTCAAACTCAATATTGAGAAGTTGTAAAGCAGCATCGTATTCTTTGAGTTGAAAATGACAACAAGCCATATTGAAGTTGTAAAATCGTTCTTGTTCCTCAGCATTTGGTGTTATGATTTTGTGTCTATGCTCTTTTAAGAAAGATAAAACCCAATCGATTTCCTTTAATCTAAGTGCGATTGCTACAATATTTTGCAACGCTCCAAATACTATCCCTTCTGATATAGTACCATCTTTATGATAAAATAAGCCTGCTTTCAAGTTTTTTTTGTTGAGGTCAAATAGTATTTTCAAGTACTGAGTTTTACCTTTTTTATACTTGGCTACACAGAAATTTCGAGCGACACCATATAGGTCTTTCTGCTGAGTTTTAGGCAGCAGAGATGAATTTACATTTAATATTTGCAGATAAGAATCTAATAATTGCTCATCTTCATCGTCACTGTCTTTAATCCAAAGCAAATGGAAAGCATTTTTGTATAGGCTAAAGATACGACTAAAAAAAGGATTAGAGCTATTTGCCAATTTACTTAAAACTTCTAATTGTGGCTCTATTTCAGTTTTGATAGGGGGCTCAAAGTGTAATAATATTGTTAATTTATTGACTATGTAGTACATATCGAGACTATCAAGTGCCAAAACTCTTTTATCAATACGTTCAGGAAGGCGATAAATGCTGGCATTGTCATATTCTTCTTGAGTAATCAAATATTGAAAATAAAAATAATCGTCAATCAATGGCAAGTTTTCTTGTAGGGTTTTAAGGCGGTTTATTGTATTTTCGAATTGCTGATGCAACTTACGTTCGCGGTAAAATCTTACAAGAAGAAGTAATTGGTTTATCTCAATTTTTGCTTCTTCTTCATCAGTCATTTCTCCGTCCAATTTATCAATATTGGCGTATTTATATATAATTGTTTTTTTTACTATATTAAGCAAACGTGATTCCATAGAATCAAAAGTTCGCTGATTCCATTCTTTATTGGGCGAAACAAGTTTGTACAATTCTTGCTCTGTTTGTGCAAAATTCTCTCCTTTTTCAAACTTTTCGATTTCTCCTCTAAGAATATTATAAAAATCAAGAGGCTTATCCCCTTTAATTGAATGAAAAGAAGATAGTATAAAATCTGGAATGCGATCTCGTTCTGAAACCGTCAAAGCCAAAATAGTTTCGAATAGTTTAGTCTTTATCAAAAGCATTTGGCAAAAATACATAGACACTTGTAATTTTTAATCATGGTGTCGTTTTATCATTTTGCAAGAATTGGTAAAAAGTGTAATTTTTTTTTTGAACTAAGTAAACGACCTTTGAGGAAAATTTAATAGATATGAAAAAATAAAAAGAAGAAAAAAATAAAATACCCTGTCACATTATAATTGGGATAGTTTTTTTTCTTTTTTTATATAAAATTTACATATAAAAAATAACTTAAAAAAAGTAATAACAATATTATTACAAGCCATTTTTGTGTGTTTTGCAAGAATTGGCAAAAAGTGTAATTTTTTTTCAGAAGGGTTGCTTAGATTTTTGTTACCGATAGTTTATTTTTTTTCACATTTAAAATTTCGGTAGCATGAAAAACCACACTTTACTTAGCAAATCTTTTTACCACTATTGTCATTTTACCTTATTTTTTTTATTCGTATCTAACTTAAATTATTTAAATGCAACTACTACTACTCAGAATTTTGAAGATTGTTATTTACCGGCACCTCAAAATGCACAAGTAACCAAAGTTAATTCTTATTCTGCATCAGTAAAATGGGATAGAGTAGAAGGTGGTGTCGGTTATTTTATTAAAATTTATGAAATTGTCAACGAAATTGCTAACCCCATTCCTGTACAAGAATACGAACAAACAGATACTGTACGCTTGTTCAATAACTTAGCATCAGGAAGGAAATACAAAGTGACTATAGGTGCTATTTGCCCATTGTCGCAAGCAGTTAGATTACGTGATGACAATGCAAATACCGCTATTGTTTATGCCATAATTCAAGATGATGTTATTTTTTCAAAACGTCCAACCAACCCATTTAACAGTCAAATAAATTTGACTTATGAGGTTGCGACAGAAGGGATTATCAATATTGGTATTTTTGATGCAAATGGAACACAAGTTTTGCCAGTCATCACTGATGAATATCAACAACAAGGCACTTATCAAACTGACATAAAAACTGAGGGTATCAAACCCGGTATGTATTTTCTCAATTTTCGTAGAGGTAAAACCGTGAAAACAATAAAATTAATAAAATTGAATTAGACTTTTTTTGGCTTCTATCCAAACATGTGCACGATGTTAAACCTTCCCTAACAAGGGAAGGTTTTTTCATAGTAGTCATTTTTTAGGACTATATAAACAAAAATATCCTAATTTTGGTGAAAAATAACTCGTTATGCGCACACAACACATCCTATTTCTACTTTTTACCTTATCATTTTTTCTACTGTCTGATTGTACTCATAAAACAGATAGCACAGAACCCTTACCGACTGGGGCTACCAAAATCGAAGCTACTGAACAACGCAGTGGGAACTCAGATAGCGGAAGCAACTATTTGCATAATGGCGACTATATCAACAGCGGTATCCCATTTGATGTTTATAAACTTGCTTTCCCGACAAATAGTACGGACGATTTGGGACGGACGGGTGACAATAAAGGCATCCCATTCAATTTTACTGTAACCACTGCTGCCAATGGTGTCAAAGTTGTTTATACCAATTGCATGAGTTGCCATGCCGACCGACTCAATGGCAAGGTCATCGTTGGGTTAGGTAATACAACCGCTGACAATACTCAAGATATTGGTGCATTATTCAACACACTTGATGTGTTGGTACAATCACGTTATGGCACCAACTCTAAAGAATGGGCAGCTTATTGGCCGCTCAGTCGTGGATTTAAAAGTATTGCGCCTTATATTCGATTGGATACCAGAGGGGTCAATCCAGCAGATAAGATATTTGGCAGTCTGTCGGCTTTTCGACACGACAAGAAATTGACTTGGCTGACTACCCCTCAGTATGAAATTCCAACACGAGTCATACCAACCGATGTCCCTGCGTGGTGGCTTATGCGTAAGAAAAATGCTCTTTATTATAATGGCTTAGGCGTAGGTGATTTTGGACGTTTGAGCATGGCCTCAGCTCTCGTGGCTATGGCAGACAGCAGCGAAGCTCGCAAGATTGATGCTCGTTTTCCAGATGTGATGGCGTATTTGCGCAGTTTAAGACCCCCTCAGTATCCACAATCCATTGACCAGAATTTGGCAGCAACTGGTAAAAACATTTTTTCTATCCATTGCCAAAAATGTCATGGTTCATACGGCTCAAATGAATTTTATCCGAGCTATCTTATTGATTTACAATCTATTGGTACAGATAGAGCTTTGGCTGATGAGTATGCCAACTATCCACAATACAATGGTTGGTACAACTCAAGTTGGTTCAATCAGAAACCAGCTGCTGCTCAACTATTGCCGACCAAAGGTTATGTGGCTCCACCTTTGGATGGTATTTGGGCAACCGCACCTTATCTGCACAATGGTTCAGTTCCAACATTAGAAGACCTTTTAAATTCGTCGCAACGGCCTGCTAAATGGAGTCGGACTTTCGACAATACTGCTGACTTTGATCCTGTAAAAGTAGGATGGAAATATAAAATTGAAACGACTAAAGCTGACACGAAAACTTACGATACAACCCAATATGGTTATGGCAATGGTGGGCATACATATGGCGACAAACTGACTTCGGAAGAACGAAAGGCCGTCATTGAGTATCTCAAAACCTTGTAAATTGGTATCAAAAAGGTCGGCAAGTTTCAACAGTGCCGACCTTTTTGGTTTATCAACGTTTCTTTTTCCAAAACTTCCAATCATCGTCTTTAAAATATCGCCCTACGAAAACATATCTCGCCGAAACACCTAATGGTGCTTGGACCGTTTTTCCATCACCTTTTATTTTGATAGTGGGCTTAATATCAACCGACAAGTTGAGTTTACCTAAAGTCAATTCTAAACCACCAATCATACTCAAACCAAAAGGATTGGTAGGTTGTACGATGAGATTAGCATCCGTTGCTAACCACGTTTTATAAAAACCAGCACCCATGTAGAAGTTCAAATTGCGGCGTAAAATGCCATAATGCTGCTCGCCCAAGACGCTCAATGTCACATCTTTTGTCGTAAAATCGGATTGTAGAATGCCTTCTACTGTTGTATGTGCGGCCACTTGCTGCTGCAATGTCAGACCGATGCCATTGCCAATGCGCAGACCGCCTGCTGTACCATACAATTGACCGAACATACTGAGGGGGGACAAGGCAAAGAAAAACAGCAGCAGAAATAAAGGATGTGTTGAACGACAAATGAGTTTTTTCATAAAATGGTTTTGCTTTTATTGATAATTGGTTGCAAAATTAGATTTTTAGTGTCAAAACGTTTTGTAAACGAGTTTATTTCTAAAATGATAACCGCAAAATTAACTTTTCATACATAAATAAGGATTTGTGTCCAAAGTGAATCATTCAAAGTATTTTTTCACATCGAAAGTCCTTGTTCCTGATATTTCGACCACTTCTTTATTTTTATCCTTTAGAATTGTTCGCCCATATTTCTCGTAGCTTTCCCAAATGTGTTGGACATACCATGCAGGCACTTCGCCCCATCGTTTGTCTTCAGATTTACGTTTTAAGAAAGTCTCTTTTGTGATATTGACCAAGAAGAATTTGTCGAACAAAGCATTGATGGTCTCATCATAAAAATTGAGCAACCCCTCAGTAATCACATGGTCAAATTGCCGTTCAGCCTCTAAAATAGCCGTTTTATATCTTTGAAAATCAATAGATTCTGGTATTTCCCAGTCTATCTCTACTTCCCCGTCTTTTGAAATTGATGGAATTTGTTCAACAGGAAAAACAAAATCGTCTTGCGACAAAACCACTGCCGATTGCCCCCCTTCTCCATAGGAGTCCTTGCGGACAGTAAAATAGTCTTTTATCAAAGCGGCTAAGGTTGATTTGCCACTTCGACTGACACCGCCAATGCCAATAATCATTGTCAAATTATTTTTTGAATACAACAAAACGCAACGCCTTTTAAAAAAACAGCGTTTGGTGTTGTAAAATTACATCTTGAACTGATTCATTTCCGCAAATTTACAAAAAAGCACTATGGTATGAAGCGTTTACTTACAGTCTCATTCATAATATTTTGGTACTCAAATATTTATGCCCAATTGGATAGTATCCACTATCTACCACCTATGCACCCTCGTGTGGATTGGGGGCCGCAATATTTATATCTTTCGACACCCGAAACCACTCCTTTTGCTGTCCGATTGCGTGATGGCTCAGGTAATTTGATACAAACTGTCAACATCAGTAATACGCAACCTTTTCGCTATGACATTGGTAGTACGGACAATACTTACGCCTTTGTAACCGATTTAGACTTACATAAAGCATTGAAAAACAAAGGTTTAATCGTAGAGTCAGAGAAAAAGTTTTATGCTTATTTTCGAGCGCATTCAACCAATCAAGCTCAAGCCTCTGACTTGACCTGCAAAGGTCGTGCGGCTCTGGGGAAAACTTTCCGTGTTGGTCATTTATTGCAGGAAGTCAATGCCAGTTCAAGGTCAAATTTTGTTGGTATTTTAGCCACTGAAGATTCTACCGAAGTCATTTTTTCGGGTTTTGACCCGAATACCGATTTTCGTAAAAATGGCGCAGATGTTCCGTCAACTGGACCCGAAAGAATCGTTTTACAGAAAGGGGAATCCGTGGTTTTTGCTCAATATTTGGGTTCATCTGCGGCAATTCAGCCACCCAATGGCTTTATGGGCGGCTTAGTAACTGCGACAAAACCGATTGCTATCAACGTGGGTTCTTGGTGTGGCTCGCCGACAACAGCTGGCGACAAAGACACAGGCATTGACCAAATTGTACCCGTTGAAGCCACGGGTAAAGAGTATATATTGTGTCGTGGCAACGGCTCTGCGGTTTTGGAGCGACCAATCATTGTAGCGCATTACGACAATACCCAGATTTTTCTCAACGGTGGTACATCACCTACTACGGTTTTGAATGCTGGTCAGTTCTATGCTGTTCAAACCAGTGCTTTTTCTGCGGATAATAATTTGTATATTCGGAGTTCCCAGAAGATTTATGTCTATCAAATGATTGGTGGTGCGCCAGCAGGTAACAGCAATGAGCTGCGTACTGAGGGGTTGATTTTTGTGCCGCCCATTAGTTGTAGTATCCCAAATTCGATTGATAATATCGTTGACCCCAATGCAGTTGGTTCAATGCTTTTCGATGGTGGTGTGATGATTACGGCTATGCGCGACTCTCAAGTAACCGTTTTGGTGGATGGTGTGGCTGCTAATTTAGGTGCAGCAGGGACGGTTGTGGGTAATCCTGATTTTGTGACTTATCGCAATATTTCACTGTTTAGTTCTGCTCGAAAGGTGTCGAATATCAGTGTCAAAGCACAAGGCGCTATCCAAGTTGCCATGTATGGGCAAAATAGTGCGGCGAGTTATGCAGCATTTTACTCAGGTTTTAGCAAGTCGAAAGAACCCAATATTACGCTCAAAAATATTGGCGATGGCATCTGCCCCGATACGTTGGTCACGACGGGTTTGTACGATGGTGTGCAATGGCGATATGAGGATTCAATTGTCAAATATGGGAAAGATACATTCCTAATCATTTCAGCACCAGGACGTTATATTGCTGAGGGCTATCTGGGTGTGTGCCGAAAATCTGAAACGGCATCCGATACTTTAGACATTACTTTTCGTTCTCCAGAGTTTCCATATACGTCCAAACAGCCTTCTTGCTATGGTTTTTCAGACGGACAAATAACATTTGGTATTCCCAATGGCGGTTTTCCGCCTTATCAATTTTCGATAGACAATGGGCAGAGTTTTTCTCGAAGTAATAAGTATAGTAATATAAAAGCAGGTACTTACAAACTCATTGTTCGAGACTCGCTGGGTTGTTACAACCGACCTTTGGAATTTAAATTGGGACAACCTGCTATTATGAGTGTCGAAATCGTGCCAATCAGTGCCTTCCCGAGTGTCATAAAAGTGGGACAGACTGTCAAATTGGAAGGACGACCTTTGCGCAAAACGATTTCGGCTGTTTGGTCGCCCAAAGACTCATCAAATTGTGTGAATTGCTTGACCTATTCCATTTCTCCGATTGCAACAACTCAAGTTTTGCTAACCGTTAAAGACTCAATGGGTTGTCCTGCGAGCGATACACTGATGATTTATGTGCAACCCAACGTGTTTGCCCCCAATGTCATCAACCCTGATTCTCAAAATGGCAATCAAGCCTTTACAGTTTACAGCAAAGAAAATCTGCCTATGCCTCGTCTCTCCATCTACGACCGTTGGGGCGAGCATCTTTTTGAAGCTAAAAACATAGAAACCAATAATTTAGACCAAGGTTGGGATGGCACTTTCAGAGGAAAAAGGGTTCAGCAAGGCGTATATGTCTTTTATGCCGAAGTCGAAGTTTTGCCCGGTAAAACGGTGATTTTAAAGGGCGATATTACTGTTTTATACTAAAAAATACGGTTATACTGAGGGGTAAAAGCCCCCTCAGTATAACCGTAGCTTAATTTGAAATAAGGGGAAAATTTGAGAAATCATTCACAAACATTTGTTTATCAATCATTTAACCAAACAGTTTTCTCTCCTACGGGTGTTCGTTGGGCAGGTATATCGGGCGTATTGTGATAACCCATGTAAAACAAACCTAAACAACGCTCGTCGTCTGCCAATTGCAAAAAATCGGTCGAACGCTCTGTAATGGCAGAAGGTGAACTCCAATATGACCCAATGTCATAAGCCGTACAAGTCAACCACATATTCTGAACTGCCATAGAGACAGCTGCTATTTCTTCCCATTCGGGTAACAAATCTGCATGGCGTTTCATAATGAGAACGATGACACAACCCGAACGCAAAGGGTTTTCAGACATTTTTTTGATTTTAAAATCTGTTTGCTCTGCTGGTGGCGTGTTTTTTTTATAATCTGCAACTAAAAAATCTGCTAATCGTTGTAGCGCCCCTTCCCTCAGTACCCGAAATCGCCATGGTTCTGTGAGGCGATGTGTAGGCGCATAATTCGCATTTTCAAGCACCTGTTCGATGATGTCTTGTGCTATTTCTTTATCCTTAATATAAGTTTTTGGAAATATGGCACGACGTTTTTTTATCAATTCGTTCAATTCTGCAATATTCATAATCAGTTGATTTTCAATAGATTTTAGCTTCTGATAAGTAATTCAAAACCACATCTGGCACGAGGTATTGAATGGGTTTTCCGTTTTGCAAACAGTTGCGAATATAGGTGGCAGAAATATCCATCAAAGGTGCATCGAATAACTTGACCCTTGGGTGCGTAGCCAATTCACCCAAATCATAGTTGGGTCGGCGATACACATATATATCGTATCCCCTCAGTATCAACTCATAATTTTTCCACTTATGCAACGTTGCTATATTGTCGCCTCCCATGATGAGTGCAAACTCATGCTGCGGATATTTTTCAGCCAAATAAGTCAAAGTATCAATCGTGTAAGAGGGTTTGGGCAAGTCAAATTCGATATTGGAAGCCTTCAATTTTGGATTGTCGTCAATCGCAGCTTGTACCATATTGAGTCTGTCGCGGTCGCGTGCAAGGGTATTTTTAGGTTTCAAAGGGTTTTGTGGACTCACGACGAGCCAAACCTGTTGCAAATCTGTCTGAGTTGCCATATAATTGGCAATGATGAGATGACCAACGTGTATCGGATTGAAAGAACCAAAAAAGAGTCCAATCTTCATAGTAAGTAATTCGTTATTGGTTATTCGTATATTCGTCATTTTTGAACCAATAACGAATACTCGAATAACAAATAACTATTTAGTAGGATTAGAAGGTTTTTTATTTACAGTTTTAACTGGTTCACTATCAATAGGTTCTGATGAAGCATCTTGCAAATACCACTGACCATTCTGACGTTGGAGGTAATAAACGCATTTCAATTGACCTACGGCATCCTCCAAAACACAATCACATTCAGATTTATCCCCCTCAGTACGACAAGAAATGCTGAGAACTTTCGATGACGAGGGTGCAATTTTTTCAATGTGATAAGTGCTATCAAGGGAGACAACCGTTTCCAACGCTTTGCCCGTACTAATCAATTTCGCCTCAGCAAATTGGTTTTGCCCGATTTGACTTTCCCATGTTTTCACCACATCTTCGGGGGTGTTGGGCAGCTGAATAGTCCGTGTAGAAGCGTTTGATGATGAAGCATTTGTATCACCTTGTTTGCATGCAACAGCGAAAAAACATAAAAGTAGAATAGACGCAAAAGCAATAGAATTTTTCATTCAAATAAGGCTTTGTGTAAAAAAACAGGAGTGGAAATGAATGAGGTTTCAGTTAAGCACGCAAAAGTACGACTTTTTTGGCTTTTTGCTAAGTTTTAGCAAAACTTTGACATAGCATTTTAGTTAAAAATTAGTTTTTCTCAAAATTTGGTTTGAAATTTGAATATCTAAAAAGTTTAAATAATTGAAAACTACTCAGTTTGGTTCACCAACCAAACACTTAAATCGCGGTAAATCAATGAAATACCCACAACTTTTACTGGCATCATTTCTTATTTTGCTTTCTGCAAACCTATTTGCACAACGCTTTGGCTACCCCTCAGTACACGAACGCCAACTGATTGGCACAAAATGGCGGTACGCTTACACCTTGCACATCGAGTCGAACACGACCGTTCACCAAGCCGACAAGGACTATCAATACTTCCTGTTTTTCAAATATGACTTCACTTTTGAACAATCTTTGCATGGCAAATTGTCAAAAGGTAATTGGAGTTTAAGCGGAGGTACATTGTTTTATCCGTTCCGAAATATTAAGAAATTTGAAATTGCGGCAATAAATAATAAAGCATTAGTGCTTGAATTTCAACAACCTAACTCAAGTGGCACTTATCAATACCATTTCGTAGCGGTTGATAGTAAGGATGCGCCTTTCGTCCGACCTGCCAATGAGTTGCCCGAAGTCATTGTCGAAGCAGAACCCAAACAACCCAAACGGCGTTCGTGGTGGGCTATCTTAAAAGGCGGCGACGATGAGCAGAAAAAAGCTGAAACCAAGCGCAAAGAGCAGACTTATATCAGCGTCGAACTCATCGGTGGCGGCTACTACGGCGGCATTGACCCTGTCATCAAAGATTTTACACGCATCACGACTGATGGGCGTTTGATTCACGAGTTTCAGACAGTGAACAACCCTTTGCGTGTGGTCAAAAAGAACATCAGCCGCAAAGAATTGGAAGATTTTGCGCAATACATCATGGACAATAAGTTCTTCCAAATGCAGCGTATGTACGATTGCAACAGTCCTGCATGTGAAAAACGCAAAGTGATGAAGCCAACGCCGATTCCGCTGCGCTTGACGGTGACTTATGGTGACAAAAAACGCATGGTGACGATTGCCATTTGGGGCGATGATAACTACAAAATGAAATATGTGGACTATCCGCCAGCTCTCGACAATATCATCGAGGCGATTCAACGCATGACGCACCGTATAGATGACAAATTGACGCGGTCTTGACAAGCGTTTATAAAAAACTATCAAAAGGCGTTGAGATACTGAGGGGGTGTCTCAACGCCTTTTTCATAGGTCAGAATAAACTTGTTCAGTTCATTATAAAAATCTAAATTTGCCAATCGTATCTCTTAAACCATTTTTATGATATTTTTTTTTGAGAAAATTTAAACAAATTTGGTGTTCTGAGTATTTACCAATTTAAAAATTAAACAATTCTACTTTGACCAAATAAATGACAACGATAGTGAACAATTTGAAAGATTTATTGGAACGTTCTGCCTTTGGCGTTTGCTCTTACTTAGGCGAAAAAATGAATATAGCCTCATCACGTGTTCGGCTCTATTTCATCTATATTTCTTTTCTGACGGTCGGTTCGCCTGTCATTTTTTACTTCATTCTGGCTTTTTGGGTCAATGTTCGGCGTTATATCAAGCGTCACCGCGATGCTTTGTTTGGTTAGCTGCTTGTATAGCCGTAACTTTGCCCCATGAATACCACATCACCCGCAGCAACGAGAATCGAGTATCTCGAATCCAATCATTTTGATGGCAAAACAGAACATGCGCCCAAAATAAAGCCTTGGCAATTGCGCGTAGCACAATTTCTGTTTAGCACTTTTGGAAGCGTATCCCCTCAGTATATGGCGCGATTGGCTTATAAAATCTTTGCCACACCACGCCACCGCGCCAAACACCGTCAACCCGATGACTTGATTCGAGCTGCAAAAGTGATTGATTTGCCATTCGACGGGCATATTGTCAAGCTGTATGAATGGGAGAAAGAGCCTGATGCACCCATCATTTTGCTCGCGCATGGTTGGGAATCGCGCGGTACAGCTTTGCGTATGTTCGTCAAGCCTTTGCTCAATAAGGGTTTCAAAGTCGTTGCTTTCGATGCTTTGGCGCATGGTGATTCGGATGGCAGCACCAATAATCTGCTGACCAATGCACGCACAATCGCAGCTATTCATGCCCATTATGGCAATATTTATGGCGCGATTGGTCATTCTTTCGGCTGTTCAAGTTTGGTTTATGCACAGCAATTTGTGAATAATGCGATTGATTTTCAACGACTTGTATTTTTGGCTGTGCCGCACCGTACCAAACGTATCATGGACGGCTTTCTGGCATACATGAATGCGCCAAATGCTGTCAAAAAAGCTTTTTTTCACTACATCGAAAGCCTGACAAAACAGCCTATTGAGACTTCAGATACAGCCTTGGCATACCCTTCAGTAAAAGTCGGTCAATTGCTCTTAATCCATGACCAAGACGATGATGTGACTTCTATTGATGCCGCCGAGCGTGTTGTTGAGCATTGGGACAATGCTCTTTTGTTGGTTACAAAAGGCTATGGACATTTTAGAATTGCCAAAAATCCTGATGTTATTCGCAGGATTGTTGATTTTTTGGAAATGACAAAGAATGAAGACTTTTAAATGATTGATTCGGCAAAGACGTTAGGCAAACTTCCAAAGTTTGCCTAACGTGACCCTCTTTTTCACTTTTTACTCAATATTGATGCTTGATAGATTAAAAATAGCCGCTCGTTTTCTCAAATTCTATTGGCGAGCAAAAACAAAATACCGCGTTCATTCGCCCTTCGTTTTCCAATTTGTGGAAGCGGTTTTGGAGGATGACCGTACATTCTATGTTTTTCGTGAAGCAGAAATACTGAGGGGGGAGTTGTTGAATTCTAACGATTCGATTGAGGTAGAGGATTTTGGCGCAGGCTCGCATGTGAGTGGCTTGAAAAAGGTGCGCAAAGTGCGCGAAATAGCGGCTTCGGCGTTGTCACCTGCATTTCAATGTGCTTGGTTGTTTCGGTTAGTTCAGTTCTCTAAGCCTTTGTCTATCATTGAGTTAGGGACATCTTTGGGCGTTTCGACGCTGTATCTTACTGAGGGGTCGCCTCGACAAGCTCAAGTATTGACTTTGGAAGGTTCTAAAACAATCGCAGATTTGGCACGCCGCAATTTCGATTGGTATTACGATACTTTTTTGAAAATAGGTTTAAAAAGAAACAATCCCGACATTTTGGATTTTTCAAGTTATGAGAAAAATATAAAAACGGATTTTGAAAAAAATAAAATTCAAATCCTTGTTGGCACATTTGACCAAACCTTGCAAAAAGCCCTGAATCAAGTCAAAAAACTGGATTTTGCCTTCATTGATGGCAACCACCGCCGTGAGCCAACGCTCGCTTATTTCAATCAATGTCTCGCATATGCTCACGAAGGAACGGTTTTGGTTTTTGACGACATTCACTGGTCGGAAGATATGGAATCGGCTTGGGCAACCATCCAATCGCACCCCTCAGTACGTTTGACGATTGACTTATTTTGGTGTGGCATCGTGTTTTTTAGGCATGAAAACAAAGAAAAAGAGCATTTTTCGCTGATAAAAGCAGAATGGAAGCCTTTTTCGTGGGGCTTTTGGGCATAACATTTTTTTAACAATGCGCTTTTATGAAGTATAGAAATATCTCTTTATTTTTGGCAATCTATTCAAAACCTTTGCCTTCATGCTATAACTTATCCGAAAATGAAAAGAAATGTACTCTTCCTTCTGACTCTTGCTTATTTGGGCGTGTTTTTTAACGGTTGTATGCCCCCTCGAACAGCTATTTTGACACCTCAAATTCCCGAAAAATATTTAGACAAAGATGGTTTTGCGATGCAAAAAAGCGACAGTATTGATGTTACTTTTGGCTACCTATTCAGTACACAAGACTACTTGGTTTTTGAGGTTTCTGTTAAAAACAACAGCACCGATTCGGCATACGTTGATGCGAGCCAATTCACATACTATGCAGCTTCTGCAAAAGACACAAGCCACCAGATTCGCTACTTCAAAGCCCACAGTATTGACCAAATCACGGAAAAACTCAAGGAACGCGTGCGTGAAAGAAATGTAAAAACGGCAATATTGGTTTTGGCAACTGTAGCAGCCGTAGCAGCGGTTGAGTCTAAGAGTCAAAAAAATAGGTCTCCACGTTATCGCGATTATTCGTGGTCAATCCGAACAGGCGTAGATTTATCGTTCAACTATTTCGATGCTGTTATGTTTAGTCAGTTGACGAAAAAGGAAGCCAGAAAGGGTTTGGAAAAAAGTGTGATGTTGCCTAAGAAAATTGGAGCAGGCGAAACACATATCGGAGCAGTCTATTTTCCTCGTTTTGATGCGGCTAAGGAGCTCACTTTTAACTTTTATACTGAGGGGAGGGATTTTGTCACAATATTCAAACAAAAACTTCAGTAGTGTGCTAAAAATCAAGCTCTTTGTACGACATTTTTGGGTTTACTAAAAAACATCTACCTTTGTCGCCAGAAACAATTCCCCCTTCTCCGCGAGGAGTCCTATCAGCCAGTATCATATCTGAAACTTAACCAAATAGAATGGAAATCAAAAAAAACGAGATTAATTTTGCGAATACACAAATCGCTTTTTCCCACAAAACAGATGCAGAACTCAAAAAAATGGCGTGGCTTTTTCGGATGATGAATAAGCCAACTCTGGTCAATATCGGTACAACTTTGGCGATGAAATCTATTGAATGGGGCTTGCCTTTTGCCGAAACATTGACTAAAAAAACCATTTATGAGCAGTTTTGTGGTGGTACAACCCTTCTCGATGCCTCACCTGCCATCGAAAATCTGGCGCGATACAATTCAAAAACCATTCTCGACTATGGTGTAGAAGCCAAAGAAAGCGAAGAAGATTTCAATCGCACGATGGTTGAAAATCTGAATACGATTGATTTTGCCTCGCGTTCGGCACATATTCCGTTCATCAGTGTCAAAATCACAGGCATTGCGCGATTCGATTTGTTGGCTCGGATTCAGCAAAATGCACCGTTGACGCATGACGAGCAGAATGAATATTTCACAGCATCGAAACGACTTGACGCTATTTGTCATGCAGGACGTGAAAAAGGTGTGAATGTGTTGATTGATGCTGAAGAGTCGTGGATTCAAGACACGATTGACCGCATGGCGAATATGATGATGGCGCGTTACAACCGCGATAAAGCGGTGGTTTTCAACACTTTCCAGATGTATCGTCACGATCGTTTGGCATTTTTGAAAGAGTCGCATGAGTTGGCACAAGAGAAAAGCTATGTATTGGGCGCAAAACTTGTGCGCGGTGCATACATGGAAAAAGAGCGCAAAAGAGCTGCTGAGATGGGTTATCCGACACCTATCAATCCCGATAAAGTAGCGACTGACAAAATGTACAACGATGCTTTGGTGTATAGTATCCAAAACCATGAGCAGATTGCCGTGATGAACGCGACCCACAATGCACAAAGTTCGATGCTCTTAGCGGATTTGATGGAAGAAATGGGCATCGCACGCGATCATCCTCATTTTTGGTTTTGCCAATTGTATGGTATGAGCGATAATATTTCTTTCAACTTAGCAGCAGCTGGCTACAATGTTGCAAAATACATGGTCTATGGCATGGTCAGAGATGTTGTCCCTTATCTGGCACGTCGAGCGCAGGAAAATACATCGGTCACAGGTGATGTAAGTAGAGAGCTGGCTTTGATTGAAAAGGAAGTCAAACGGCGAGGACTTTGATTGGTTATTAGTCATTAGTTGATTGGTCATTAGCGAAAAATCAACTAATGACCGATGACAATTCAAGCAATAACTAATTAATCAATGAATGACAAATAACTGACTGTCATTGGTTTAGAATTAAAAAAAATAAAAATAAAAGGTAAAAACAAAAAATATACTGAGGGGGCATGATTTTTGGTGGAAAGAAGAACTGAACAAATAAAAAGGAGTTGTGAATCAAACCACTACTCCTTTTTTTGTTTGTCAAAAAAAGGGCAATTCCAAATAAAATGTTAATGATGGCGTTTTGAAATATAAATGTAATCCTTAAAGCATCTAAATTTTGTAAAAACACCTAAATTTGTCAATACTTGATAATAATTTTCCAAATACCGACATCTCTTCATGAATATTTTGACAAAACTACTGGCAATGAAAAAAACTATATTTTCTATTCTCGTTTTTTTGCCACTCTTTTCGTTTGCACAACAAAATTCCCCCGTCACCAAAACGATTGACTCTCGCTTGTACGATGCCTATGGCAAAACGTATGTTGACGCAGTGGCACAGACTGACGCATTCTTGATAAAGCGGTGGACGTATTACCTCGACCATGCTTTTTATGTGACAGACGAACTCGTGAGCAAAGATGGTAAACCTTTGGACTACCCCTCAGTATCTGTACCCGATTTGGCGCATATTAATATTTTGATTTTGGAAGGTGAGCAAAATTTGAAACGCGATTATTACGTTGAAACGATTTATCAAATCAAAGGGACGAATAAGTTTTTGGTTTATCACTCGGGGCAGAATTTTATTGAGAAATTAAATGAGCATCTAAATGAAGAAAAAAAGGCTGATAAGTAACAAGTTTTATGTGATATACATCTGTTAAATCAAATCGCAATCAAAATTTACAGTCACATTACAACAATCAAAACCATTTAAAAAAACAAATAAGAGAGAACCAATCTTTTATATATAGCATAATGAAAAATATAGCTACAACGTTTATCTGGGCCTTTAGCCTATTTTTTGTCTCAAAAACCGTAATAGGGCAAACCACTATCACAATGCGCAATGGGTCAGTTAGCACAGGGACTTGTGGTGCAGTTTTCTATGATTCAGGTGGTAATGCGGGGGCGTATAGCAATAATCAAGATTTGACCTTCACTATTTGTTCAGACGACCCAATGAATAATCATATTGCTTTGGGTTTCAATGATATAGATATTGCTGCTGGCGACGAACTCTGTTTTTTTGACGGTTCTGACACCAATGCCCCTTCATTAGGTTGTGCAAGCGATTTTGCCAATAACCCAAACTTAGTTGTTGAGACAAGTGCAAGAAATGGTACTGGGTGTATGACAATTCGTTTTAGGTCAAATTCCTCTGGCACAGGACGTGGCTGGTTCGCAAATGTTGTGTGTATCCCTTCTTGTCAGACGTTTACGACCAAAATTGTGTCTTCTCGTCCTGCCATTGTACCCGTTGATACAGGTTGGATTGATGCTTGTCCGAATACAACTTCTATCAATTTCAAAGCATCAGGCTCTTATCCATTGAACAATGTTGCCTACCGCCAATCCGATAGCTTGTCAAAATTTGAATGGAATTTTGACGACGGTACACCTGTGGCTTATGGACCCGATGTGAATCATATTTTCACAAAATCAGGTGGTTATGTCGTCAAATTGACGGTGATTGACACACATGGTTGTAAAAATATCAATTATATCAAACAGCGTGTCCGTATTGCACCTCGCCCAACGTTTAATTTGGGCTCAATCGTCAGTCAAATTTGTGCAGGACAAGAAGTTAGACTGAGGGGTACGACAGCGCAGATTGACCCTAACTATAACGTCTCAACTAAAACAAATGAAGATAGTTTTAGGATTGGTCAAGTGCGTTCGGAGAAGTTATTTATCCCCGATAATCAACGCGACCAATATAAATCGAGTGTTTATTTTACCGATTTCAACCCTGGGCAAACTCTACAAAATGCCGCCGACCTGAAGCGAATATTTGTGAACATGGAACACTCTTGGGCGCGTGATTTGGAGATTAAAATTGTATGCCCGAGCCAACAGTCGGCTATTTTGCACAAATATGCAGGCCAAACGGGTAATGAAATCCGCATTGGCTTACCGCGTTCTAATCGTTATACGCCGGGTAGTGATGGTACTGGGACACAACAAAATGACCCCGCCTTCAATCCAGCAGGAACAGGTTTGGAGTATGGTTGGACGAGTTTAGCAACACGCACTTGGCGTTCTTTCACCAGTGGTGCTATTAGCTTAGCTCCTGGTGATTATGCGCCCGAAGACCCTTTTACACGTTTGGTCGGTTGTCCGTTGAATGGTGAGTGGTCGCTCTATATCAAAGACCAGTGGACGGGGGACAATGGTTGGATTTTTTATTGGGGTATTGATTTTGAGAAACGACTTTATCCTAAAATTGAGACATTTAAGCCTCAAATTGTGAGCCACACATGGTTGATGAACCCGACTGTTACCTCTTACAATATGGACTCCATCGTTGCACGACCACGCAATGCGGGTATTGCAAGTTATACTTATCAAGTAAAAGATAATTTCAACTGTGTTTGGGATACAGCGGTGAATGTCAATATTTTGCCACCAACCAATGCACAATGTGCTGTCTGCGATTTGAATTTTCCAGAATTAAAAGATACTTCGTTTTGTGTTGCAGAACCTTTAGGCACTGTTTTGAATAAAACTTCGCTCAATCGGGTGAACAATTCCGTTACTTTTGATGCTTTTCCAAATGTGCAAATTGACGGAAATACCGCAACTCTATTCAATCCTCATTCTTCTACTATTTTAGTGCGCAATATCTTTATGCAAACTCTTACAGACCCTCTGACTCAGTTGGACTCTGTGTGTATTGATGTCAATTCGAGTGTTGCAGATGATTATGTGGTGCAACTGAAAGCACCGTCAGGACAAACTATTTTGATGAAACCCGATCGAGTAGGGGGGGTACAAAAAAATATTCGCGCACTGTGTTTCTCACCAACGGCAACAAGAGCCATCGAATCTGCAGCTTCGCCTTTGACAGGCGATTATCAACCCGCAGGAGGTGTCACAACATGGAACACACTGAGGGGGGCAACGGTGAACGGTAATTGGCAGCTTCTATCCTCGGTCATTCGAGGAGGTCATACAGATACTTTGACGCATTGGTCTATCACTTTCAAAAGCGGCAATGCCTTGAAATACAGTTGGGCACCAGCGACAGGTCTGTCTTGCTCAAACTGTGCCACTCCAACCGCTCGACCTACAAATACCACTCAATACATTGTTACAGTTGTGGATAGTTTGAATTGTACGCATCGCGATACTGTTCGCGTAACGGTCATTGATAGTTTGGCAGCCCCCAGTTTATCAGTAGGCAATCTCAACTTCTCATGGATTCAATTTGTCTGGGGAGCTGTGAATGGTGCAACAGGGTATGAAGTGAGTGTGGATAGTGGTAGAACTTGGGTGACACCCAATGGTAATTTACAACACACTGTAACAGGCTTGCGTACTATGCAAACAGTGACATTGATGGTACGTGCTTTGGGTGGCACTTGCGGTGCAAGAATTGCACGATTGTCAGAAACTTCAATGGACTGTATTGCAACCATTGGGCGAGGTGCCAATCGTCGTCTTTTAGTGGACTCAATCCTTTGCTATGGTGGAACAAGCCCTTTTGTTAATTTTGCTTTTGCGAATGGTGTTCAGCCTTTGACCTATAAAATTGATACGTTCAGTCAATTACTTGACCCCGTTTTTAGAAATAAAATAAAAGCAGGAAGGCATACAGCTATTGTGATTGATGGCGAAGGATGTCAAGATACGCTTATCTTTTACTTGGGTCAACCCGACCCCCTCAGTATCCAGAAGACTGTGGACTCTGTCAAATGTAATAATACAGCCACTGGTAAAATAAGTCTTGTCGCCTCGGGAGGTGTCGGACGATATGTTTATACCCTCAATTTGAGTCCATTTGGGCGAAATCCAGGTGTTTTTGACAGTTTAGTTGTTGGGAAATACATTATTGAGGTCGAAGACAGCAATCGCTGTCGTTTCCGCGATTCCGCTACCATCTACCAACCTTCGGCTCTGACTATGAATTTAGTTAAACAAGATGTCCGCTGTTTTGGTAATACGAATGGTTCTATTCGCGCTTTAGCTGCTGGCGGTATTTCTCCTTACAGTTACAGTTGGAGCAATGGCAATACAACCAGTGTGTTGACTAATTTAACAGCTGGCAAATATGTTGTTACCTTAACTGATAAAAATGGCTGTCGAAAAACAGACTCTTCAACCGTCGTCTCTCCCGCTAAGATAGTTATAACTCCCGTCCAAGATTCTGTCAAATGCTTCGGAGATGCCACAGGGCGAGCGCGCGCACGAGTGACAGGTGGTTTGACACCATATTCTTATAATTGGAACAATACGCAATTTGATAGTATTGCATCGGGTCTCAAAGCTGGATTGCAGCGTGTGACTGTAACAGATGGCATTGGGTGTTCCGACACTGCCAGCATTACTGTACTGCAACCTGCCCAAATCCGCTTTGATTCGTTGGTCAGCATGCCTGCTACTTGTAGTAATTTAGCAACAGGGTCAGCACGTGTAGTTGTCAGTGGGGGTGTGCAGCCTTATCGCTATACTTGGCTTCCAAATGGTGCAACAACGCCTTCGATTTCCAATCTTCCTGCCGCACGCTACGGCATTACAGTCCGTGATAACAACAATTGTTTCAAAACTGACTCTGTTACTGTTAGTTCTAATCCAGCATTGGTCATTCAAGGCATGGATTTCTCTCAACTCAAGTGCAATGGTGATGCCACAGGTTCTATTGTGGTAAAAGCGACAGGAGGCACGGGTGTTTACACTTATCGCTGGAGTACATCTCCTATGCAAACCGCAGATACAGCGAAAAACTTGACTGCGGGTCGCTATTCTGTGACAGTTACTGACCAAAACAATTGTACAGTGACAAAAGATACGACTTTATCAGAGCCACCGCGACTCAATGCGACAATAACACAGTTCAAAAATGTAAAATGTAAGGGCGATGCCAACGGAACAGCGACCCCCTCAGTAACAGGCGGTACGCCATTCCAAAGTAACTTCCGTTATATCTATAAATGGAGTGACCCAAGAGGGCAAGATGCTGTTACAGCAGTTAATTTGGGTGTTGGCACTTATACTGTAAGTGTTACAGATGCCAATGGTTGTGTGGATACGGCGAATATAACCATTACTGAACCCGCAACAGCCGTACAAGCCTTTCCTGTACAAACCAAGCTATCTTGTTACAATGGTAGCACCGGTGAAGCCCAAGTCTCTGCAACTGGTGGCTCTGGTAACTATTCTTATCGTTGGAGCAATTTGCAAAATACACAAACAGTCACAGGTCTGTCACGCCAATTCTATTCTGTCACAGTAACAGATGCTTCTGGCTGCCAAGCTATTGACTCCATCGCTATCCAAAGCCACGATTCTATCAAGGCACAAATCGCTGTTGTACAACCCAGATGTTACAATACGTCAACAGGCTCTTTGTCCATTTCTTCTGTCGAAGGTGGTGCAGGTAATGGTAATGTCAATAATTATTTTTATCGTTGGAATACCAATCCTGCACAGACAAATTATCAAGCGGTCAATATTCCTGGCGGTCGTACCTACTCCGTCACGGTCACAGATACTGAGGGGTGTACCAATACTTTCTTCAAATTCATCGGACAACCCGGCCCTATTCTACTTTCAGCGTTTTCAAAACCTGTCAGCTGTTTTGGCGGTTCAGACGGTCAAGCATTGATAACAGCCGTTGGCTCAAATAACTCATTTACTTACAAATGGAATGATACCGCAGGACAAACAACCCAACAAGCCACAAAGTTGATTGCAGGACGATATGCTGTAACTATCACAGACTCAACGGGTTGCAAAAGAGATACTGTTGTGGATGTGTTCCAACCATCGCGCTTGAAAATTGATTCAAAAACCATCACTGACAATAAATGCGTAGGTGATACGACAGGACGTATTGATTTGACCGTATCGGGCGGTATTCCTTTTTACAATATCTCTTGGTCGAGTGGCGATACTTCTGCTTCAGCTAAAAAACTCCGTTCGGGTACATATATCGTCACTATTTCTGATGCCAACGGCTGTAAATTGTTTGATACTATTGTTGTAAAATCGCCACCTGTGCTGGATGCAGACATCTCTGCTAACCCTGTCAAATGTTTTGGAGACCAAAACGGTAGTATCATTGTTGATGCTTTTGGTGGCACTCAACCTTATTATTACAGTTTAAATGGTAAAACGTATAACGGTATCAGCCAAATTGTGGGCGTAAAAGCGGGTAGTTACGATGTTTATGTCAAAGATGCCAACGGCTGTATTTGGTTTGATAATGTCACAATCGCATCACCACCGAAATTTATCGTCGAAGCGTCACCTGATATTACCATCAATTTGGGAGATAAAACCCAACTTTTTGCAAACCCTCTCAACAATCGTGGAACAGTTACTTTAACGTGGAAACAACCGTATGACAGCACTTTAAGTTGCTTGAAATGTCCAAACCCTATTGCAAAACCGATGTCCACTATTTTGTATATTGTCAATGGTGTGGATTCGGCGGGTTGTCGAGCATCGGACAGTGTGAAAATTACGGTGTCAAAACCACGCAATGTTCTCGTGCCAACAGGGTTTACACCGAATGAAGACCTTATCAACGATAAACTCATTGTGCGCGGTCGCACAGGGACAATCATCAAGGTTTTCAGAATTTATGACCGATGGGGCGAGATGCTTTATGAAGCCACTAATTTCCAAATCAATGACGAAAAATCGGGTTGGGATGGCACATTCCGAGGGCAATACATGAATTCTGGTCAGTATGTTTGGTATGTCGAAGCCCAGTACATAGATGGTGCAACTGAAATTCTGAAAGGGCATACCACACTCATTCGGTAGGTAGTGATAACTAAAGTTAGGGAAAATTTAAAATTTTCCCTAACTTATTACTCACAACTACAACCCATTCTCTAATCACCAATTTCTAATATTCATGCAAAGAAATATCTACAATTCATTTCTAACCATTCTATTTGTGGCTGCCACAGCCTTGAATCTAAAAGCTCAAGACGCTTTTTTCACACAATACTATGCCTCACCTTTGCAAGTAAACCCTGCTATGATGGGTGTTTTTCAAGGGCAATGGCGTATGAATGCCAATTATCGGCAACAGTGGGGCGGCATTTTTTCCGATATTCCGATTCGTACCATTCATGGTTCATTCGACTATCGTTTGCGGGTTGTTGATGAAGATTATCTTGCTTTCGGCATCAACGCCATGCAAGACGAAACGGGTGCATATTCCAAACTTAAATCCACACGTGGCAATTTGGGTATTTCCTATATGAAACAACTTTCTGGCAATCGCTACCGTGCTGACGACCAATATCTCGTTGCAGGTATCCAAGTGGGTACTGGTCAATATCGGTCAGGCATAGACGGTTTGTGGTTCGACCGCCAATATGACAGTGTCGCATTTAATGTCAATACATCGCTTGCTTCGGGCGAAGTAGGGTTACAATCCAATATGTTCCTCGACTACACAGCGGGTTTGATGTGGTATATGGTTGCTGACGACAATATGAGTTTCTACATTGGTGCCAGTGCGCACCATCTGTCAAGCCCGAACATCTCGTTTTTTGGCAATAAATCTGAGAATTTACGCCGTCGGTTCAACCTCAATATGGGTGGAGAGCTACCCCTCAGTGATGAACTCAGTATTTTGCCTTCTATGATGGCTTCTATTCAAGGACAGTCTATGATGACTCAGTTTGGGACTAATTTTCGATATTCTAATCACGATTGGCAAGAAGTCGCCATTCGCGTAGGTGGAGCTTATCGTCTTTCCAACAAGTACAGTGGCATTTTGGGCGATGCTTTTACCATCACAGGTATGTTAGAAATGAATGGTTGGGTGTTTGGTGCGAGCTACGACATCCATACATCTACCATTTTAAGACCTACAAACGGACGCGGTGCATGGGAACTCTCCTTAATTTATGTCGCGCCAGAGCGTTTTCCTGTTAAAACAAGTTGCCCTAAGTTTTGAGACAACAGACCAAAAGAAAAGGTCAGTGAGAGGGCATCTCACCGACCTTTTCTTTTGACAATTCGATTACCCGAAGGTTTTTGCATACGACTTTTGAAACGAATAACCTCATCATCGCGCAAAGCTCGGTGTTTCGTGCTACGCCCTTGGACTCGACTGCGCCATTTTTTCCAATTCGACAGTTTCATCTCAGATTTCATCAGAGCAATCACTTCCGCTTCACTCAAACCAAATTGGAAGGAAATGGCATCGAAAGGTGTCCTATCTTCCCACGCCATTTCAATAATACGGTCAATATCAATCGCTGTTAATTGATGCTTTTCAACAAGTTTTTTCGCCATACGATACCCCCTCAGTATTTTTTGATTATAAATCCATTTTCACGCCCTTATTGTAGAGAACGATTAAGTCTTTCGATTTAGGTTTCTTTAGGACAACCTTCTGTTTGCCTGTAACAAAAGCGCGTTCAATAGGTTTTCCTTCACCCATAGCAAAATAAAAACCTTCGGCAAATGCCAGAGCCAAATCATCATCGAGCGCACGCGATGAACCTACGACATACGGCACGTGCTTGCCAATAGCTTTGGCTTGTGATTCAGAATAGCAACTGTTGAAAACAACGACTTCGAGTGGCACTTTTAAGTCGTTCACCGTTGAATCGAACAAATAATCCAACGATTCATCCTCAATAATCACCAAACCGCGCATATCATCGTCAAAAACAACGATTCCGCCTTTTTGTTCATAGCCTTCTGGCAAACGTGCAAGCCCTCTTGTTGTATCATTCGTTGCACCATGCTCACCCGTTTTCGGGTCTTTACCATGACCCGAAAAGTGAATGATATTCGGATTGTATTTCGAAATCAGTTCTGGAATATCACCCGCACTCAAGAATTTTTCTGTTTGTAAATTGAATGTATTGCCCACACGTGTCGAAATGCGACTATGCTCCACTTCAAGCTGAATGAAACGCGTTCCCGGCGGATTCGCACCCATAAATAAGATGGTCTTTTTGCTATCTGTTGTCGTCTGAGTGTTTGAACTGTTGTTCGGTGTGCTGACCGTCGTTGTCCTCGTTTCAGTCGTGGCAACAACCGTTGTCGAAGCATTACCTACATCTTCCAACAGGGTTAAAACACCGTTTGTAATTTGGTTGCGGCGCATATTAGCTTCCGAATAGCTAATCAAACCCAAATTTTCGTTGCGTTTCAAAGCAGAATACTGTGCTTTGAGTCCAATCAAGTCATTACTTATATCTGAGCCAGAGGTATTTGCCCAATTTACAAAGAGATCTAAAGCTTTGTCGCCTTTGCCTGCGCCTATGAGGTCACGAATTTGAGTCCTTAATGCACTATCCATAAATTGTTTTTATTATAGTTTTTTTCAAATAGGTTAATTTTTGTTTTCTTTTGAAAACGAAAGTATGAAAAAGAATTAAATGCTAAATAAATAATCTCGTTTAAAAATAAAAAATCATAAATCCCTCATTTTCAAAGAGTTTTTTCGTAAAATATACATTCAACTTTCGTTTTCTTCCAATTTCAGTTTTTTCAAAACATCTCCAATCAAAGCCGATTCAAAGCCGCGTCTGAGTGCAAAAGCGTACAGTTTTGCCGTTTTTTGCGGGTCAGTGTCTGCTATTTCATGGGCTTTTTGTTTCAAGATTTTTTCTAACACTTCCAAGTATCCCCCCTCAGTATCAATAGCTTTCATGGCTTGCTGAATCGAATAGTCTGGGATTTGACGCATTTTTAGTTCCTGCCGAATCCGTATTTTGCCCCAGTGTTTCATACGAAATTTGCCTCTTGCGTAGGCAATTGCAAACCGTTCCTCGTTCAAAAAATTGTCTTCAATCAATTGCGCCACTATTTCATCTGCCACATCGCCATAGAAACCAAAATCGCGCAGCTTTGCCATCACTTCCGAATGACAACGCTCTTGGTAAGCGCAAAAGGCTTGCAGTTTTTGCAACGCTGCTTCCTTTGAAATCGTCTTTTTTGCCATGATTTTTGATACTTTACCTCGTTTTAGCACAATTTCTTACAAAAGCGATTCAATAATATCTATTATTTCGTCGCCCACGCGATGCTGATAGACTTTCATGCCCACTCGTTTTGCCCCCTCAGTATTGGCAGCCACATCGTCAATAAATAGCGATTCCTCAGCTTTGAGTTGCGCATCTTGCAGCACATAGTCGTAAATGTCCTCATTGGGCTTGCGCAAACCGATGTGATGGGAATAGTAGGCTTTATCAAAATAAGTGTCGCTAAAGTGTTGAATATCAAAGCCATAAACTGTCTTCAAATAGCCGTCAACGAAATTGTAATGCGTTTCGTTGGTGTTTGACAATAAAAATACGCGGTGGTTTTGCCGCAACCGCAACAACATATCAAAACGTTCGGGTTTTATGGTCAACAACATGGCGTTCCAAGCCTCTTTGACTTGCCGAATACTGAGGGGTGTCTCCGCAATCGAGCGCAGTGTTTCTAAAAAAGTCTGCTCCGAGATTTTGCCTATTTCAAAATCCACAAATACGTCTCCGTTTGGGTAAACGGTTTTCAATTTTTGCTCATAATCATCGCCTACAAAATGGCGCAACGACACAAACGTGCGCTCAATATCAAGGTCAATCAACACATTTCCGAAGTCAAAAATGATGTTTTTAGTATTGTTTTGCATAAAAAACTTGTTTTTAAAGACAAAGATAAAAGGTGTTCGGTCTAAAATAACTAAAATTGCAGGTCAAATAGCAGAATCCACAGAATCAAAACATAAATTTAAACCGTGTTAAAAAAACTCGCAGGACAAACTGCCATCTATGGTTTATCGAGCATCGTCGGACGCTTTCTGAACTATTTGCTCGTCCCGATTTATACCCGTGTTCTCGACCCGACCGAGTATGGTGCTTCGTCTTGGTTCTATGCCATCGCTGCTTTTATGGCGGTGATTTATACCTATGGCATGGAAACGGCTTTCTTCAGATTCACACAAAAAGAAGACAGCGATAAAGAAAAAGTTTTTTCCACTTCTGCTATTTCCATCTTAGCGACTTCATTGATTTTTAGTGGATTAATCATCTTTTTTGCCACGCCTTTGGCGCATTTTACTAAAAATGAGGGGCGCGAATTGTACTTTATTTACTTCGCCATCATCTTCGCTGCCGATGCCATCACAACGATTCCTTTTGCTTGGTTGCGGCACCAAAATGAACCTTTACGCTTTGCCTTTTTGCGCCTTTTGAGCATCGGAACGAATATTGGATTGAATCTTTTTTTCTATATCGTCATTCCGTTTTTCTCGGCTCGGGGGCTGCTCGCACCGCTTGATACTGAGGGGGTGTCTATCAAGTGGATGTTTATTGCCAATGTGTTGTCGAGTATCGTTGTACTGCCTTTCTTCTCAAATGAACTAAAACTTTTGAAACACGGCTTGGACAAAACGCTCTGGCGCGAGATGCTTACCTACGCTTTCCCATTGATTTTCATGGGTTTAGCAGGTATGGTGAACGAAACGCTCGACCGCATTTTGCTCAAAGAAATGATAGCCGACCAAGCCTACGCCGAAGCGCAAATTGGCATTTATTCTGCCAACTACAAGCTCTCCATCATCATCACCCTGTTCATCCAAGCGTTCCGATTTGGTGCAGAGCCGTTCTTTTTTGCGCAAGCCAAAGAGAAAGATTCGCGGCAAACTTATGCCAAAGTGATGCAATATTTTATGCTGGTATGCGCCACTATTTTTATTGGTGTGTTGCTCTATCTCGATATTTTCAAAGGTTTTATCGGCAAAAAGTATTGGGAAGGCTTGACTGTTGTGCCTATTCTACTGATGGCAAACGTTTTTTTAGGCGCGTACTACAATCTTTCTGTCTGGTACAAATTGACAGATAGAACCCAAATGGGTGCTGTTGTCAGCCTGATTGGTGCAGCTATTACATTAATTCTAAATTGGTTATGGATTCCCACAATGGGCTATGAAGGCTCGGCTTGGGCAACATTGATTTGTTATTTTTCAATGGCAGCCATCAGCTTTGGCATGGGACAAAAATATTACCCAATTCCTTACCCGACGCGCCGCATTGCTGCTTATTTGGCATTGGCTCTCACCGCTTATTTTATGAGTGAAATGTTGGCAGAGCATTTTGGATTGACAACTCTTGTCAAATTAGCGGTTAATACATTGATTTTTGCTGTCTATCTTTTAGTGTTATATAAAATGGAGGAAAAACAAATACAACCACTCAAGACATTGATTTTAAGCAAATTGAAAAGAGGTAAACCTTGATTTCAATCCCCCGATTGAAATTGGAGGCTACCAATGTGTCGAGCCTACGGCTCTTTTTTTTCATATGCGGAATTGCTGACTTAATTTCCGAGCATTCTGCACAGCTCACTTCTTTGCGAGAATGTCTCATTTCTTTGCGAAATTGTCTCACTCCTTTATGAGAATGTCTCATTTCCCGATAAGTAATTGCAGCGATGTTCGTAGTTGTGTTTTGTTTGTTGCAGCTGGTGTCGGCGGCTGAAACACGAAATTTCTCTCAACTAGTACCTTTGTTGGATAAAAAAAGGAGTAATTAGTGTTGAAAAACTATTATCGTGTATTCCAGATAGTGACTTAGAGGGCATCAGAGAACCAAGTAAAGTTGACTATCAAGTGAAACGGTTATATGGGAAAACTGTGTTTCATTTATTGTTGTATTATCAGTACCTCAATGTTTGGCAGGCTGCCCAGGCTTTGGTAAAGACTGTTTGATAAACTGTCGAATATCTTCATTGGCGGTTTGTAAATCCTCTTTGCGCAGATACATCATGTGTCCGCTGCGGTATCCTTTCCACGACATGCGGTCTTTCAATCGGCCGCTGGGGTCCATTTGCCACAGGTTGTATTTGGCGTTGAAATAGTCGCACGCGCCGTCGTAATAGCCCGATTGTACCATGAGGTGCAGATAGGGATTTTGAGCCATGGCTTGGCGCAAGTTTTCAGCCGTTTTGTCATTTGTTCTGTCCCACGGACTGACGGGACCAAACATCAAATATTTAAGGTCAGTTTTGTAATTGAGGTCGTTGCGGAGGTAAATATTGATAGCAGGCGTAAAAGAATGCAACCAAGAAGTCAGTTCGGAGTTGAAATCGGGTCTCATACCTGCATCTTGACGGTCAATGCCTCGATAGCGTGAATCCAAACGACCGACAGTAAAACCTTTATCGCGCAACAGTTCTTTCCAAAAGAAGTCGGTGGGTACTTGCAGGTTGTTTTGTAAAATAACTTTTTCAGACAATCCCGAATAACGCGCCATTTTAGCGGCTATTTCTTTGCGTTTTGCCTCTTCAAGAAATCCGCCGCGACTGATGGCGGATAAAAGTTCGTTGATGGTGAAGTTTTCCACTTCGGGGAGCATGTCGGTGAGGTCTTTTTGTTGCAAATCGGCGGGCAACATCTTGTGAAACCATGCTGTTGCGGCAAAATAAGGCAGATTCAGTGCAGCATCTGAAACCACACCACGTTCGATACCCAAATCGGTGGGTGATACCAAAATCACACCGTTCAAGTACATCCATTCGTTGTTTTGCAAAGCCAGAGCCAAGCCCGAAACGCGGGTTGTGCCATAACTTTCACCAATCAAATATTTAGGTGAAGCCCACCGATTGGTGCGGGTAACAAATGTGCCAATCCAACTTGCTAAATACTTGATATCGGCATTCACCCCAAAAAACTTTGCAGCAACACCTTCTTTGATAAGGGCGCGAGAATAGCCTGTATTGACAGGATTCACAAAAACAATGTCGGCAACATCTAAAATGGAATAAGGGTTTTCTTTGATGCCATAAGGTTGTACGGGGTAGCCTTCGTCGTCAATATTGAGCAAATGTGGACCCGTGTAAGCAATGTGCATCCAAACCGAAGCCGAGCCAGGACCGCCATTGAAAGAAATGACCAGCGGGCGCGCGGCTTTGTCTTTGACATCTGTGCGCTCATAGTAGGTGTAGAACAAACCCGCGATGGCTTTGTCATCTTCGTCCCACACGGGCATCGTGCCTGTGGTAGCAGCGAAGGGTACTTTTTGCCCTTTGATGGTTGTCGTAAACTGAGTGACGACTTGATTATCTGGGTCGAATGGAATGGATACCGATACCGATGTTGTCTTTTCTACTGAGGGGGGAGGCGGTGCCGCAGGAGCTGGTTTGTTTTGGGCTTGGATTATGTCACCACATACTGTGAATAACAGGAGAGTCAATATTTTTTTCATTGAATGTTGATTTTAATGATTGTTTGAATGGTGGTAAAGCTATTACAAAAATATTAAACCCAATACTGAGGGGGGGATTTATAATTTGACGCTACCGTGAAATTGTCTCTGTGGAACGTTTGATGCGAAAACATGTATGTGAAAGGCTTTTGCATACACCTTGCTGGCATAAGGTACTCAAAAAAACGCCCACGTTCGTAAGTTTGATAGCGACATTTAAAAGTGCTAAACACTCACTGTTTTTCGCTTTGCTCAAAATGCGTGCTTTTAAATAATTTTTTATGGAGCGAAGTCAATTTTTGAGATCGAAAAGCTCAAAAATTGACTTCGCTCCATAAAAAATTATTTTGTAACGAGGGAGCTTGCGACCAATGTTGTGTCTATTCTTAGCATTTGTCTATGTCGTTATCAAAGTGTCTTTAAATGTGACACACACTGTTTTGCAAGCGATGAGATACCACTCCTCAGTATTTTTGCTAACCTCGGAAGTTGGCATTTGTGAAAGCATAGGAAAGTTGAAAGGCTTTTATTCCAGAAAATACTGAGAGGTATCATATCGCTTGGCGCGGATAGATACCCCTCAGTATTTTTCTAAAAAACTGTTTTAAACTTAAAAGTACAATTAGTGACTGTTTTTCTGTTCCGAAGGAGTCCTATGGACAAGCAGAAAAAAGCGTACAAAGAAGGATTTTTATAGAGCGCATGTCAGTTTTGCCTCGTTGACGAGGCAAAACTGACATGCGCTCTGAAAGAATTCTCTTCATAGCACGCATTTCGAGCGCAGCGAGAAACAGTGAGTGGTAAGTTTTAAAACAGTTTCTAAGTACCGTCATTTCCGTACGAAAATTCAGTCAATGACAAGTTTCTTATTTAAAACCTGTTTTTGTCCTTTTAATAACATCAAATAAACACCTTTTGCCAAACCTTCTGTCTCAACTGTATGCACGTTATTGTTTGATACTTGGGTTGAACGGACGATTCTGCCATTAGAATCGAAGATAGTCAAGTTGATGGCTTCGTCCATATCGAAACCACTCACCATAATATTAGTAAAACCATTAGAAGCTGGATTAGGGAATATTTGCATAAACGGTTCTTCTTTAATTTGACTGAAGAGTAAAGAATTAGAAGCGTTTGATTGCTTGAGAACGCCTGCTCCGTTATTGTACAGAGCCGATACGTCAGTGGCACTTAATGCGCGATTGTAAATGCGTGCATCGTCAATCCGTCCATTAAAGAAATTTTCCCAGCTACCTCTTGTGCCAATGAAAACGCTTTCTGGATTGGTGCCAATTGCGCCTGTTCCTGCCACAGTGGCTACTAATGTGCCATTGATATACAATTTTTTGTTGACACCATCGTAGGTTGCAGTGACCAAATTCCATGCGCCTACTGAGGGGGCATTGGTCGTTATACCGCCTGGACCCGACAGGTTAAACACCAATTGACCGCCATAAACAGCTAATTCAAAAGCAGGGTCATAATGCCGTTTTTGGAAAATAACTCTATTACCAGAAAGGTCGGTCGCGTTTATCCAAGCAGACAAAGTGATAGCCGTGGTTGGATTAAGTGAAGCACTGTTGTTCACAACCACATATTGATTACTACCATTTAAGGAGATAGCATTGCCATTTTTCCCTGCTACAAAAGAGGCACTATTGGTCAAACTGCCAATATTGTTATTTCCAGAAGCATCAGATGCGACTACACCGCTTGTTTCATTGAATTTCAGGTGCATGACCAAGCCACTTGTAATATTCGCACTTGTCGTTGCATTGGTTTTTACGCTCAGTGCCGTACTCGCCACCGAAAGATTGCCCGCCGCATCTTTCGCTCTGACTGTCATTGAATAAGTTGTATTAGCTGCCAGTCCTGTGACATTAAAAGAGGTAACGCCAGTCGTTGAACCAATAAGAACGCCTCCACGATAGACATTATAGCCCGTTACACCAACATTGTCGGTAGAAGCCGTCCAATTGAGTGTAAAGCTTGTGGTTGAAATGTTTGTTGCATTGAGACCTGTTGGAACAGTCGGTGCTTGGGTATCAGGACAAGCAGAAGTCGTGACATTTAAAGTACTGCTTGCCGCAGAAATATTGCCCGCCGCATCTTTCGCTTTGACACTCATGGCAGAAAGAGTGGCACATGTCAAGCCTGTGACAGTGTAAGTGGTCGCACCTGTGGTAGAACCCAATAGTGTTGTCCCACGATAGACATCATAACCCGTTACACCAACATTGTCAGTAGAAGCTGTCCAATTGAGTGTGAATCCAGTAGTTGAAATGCTTGTGGCACTGAGACCTGTCGGTGCAGTCGGTGCTTGGGTGTCAGGACAAGCAGAAGTCGTGACATTTAAAGCACTGCTTGCCGCAGAAATATTGCCCGCCGCATCTTTCGCTTTGACACTCATCGCAGAAAGAGTGGCACACGTCAAGCCTGTGACAGTATAAGTCGTCGCCCCAGTGGTAGAACCCAATAGTGTTGTCCCGCGATACACATCATAGCCCGTTACGCCAACATTGTCAGTAGAAGCCGTCCAATTGAGTGTGAATCCCGTAGTTGAGATGCTTGTGGCACTGAGACTTGTCGGTGCAGTCGGTGCTTGCGTGTCAGTAACGGTACTTGAATTAATCAACACCTTACTCGTAAATGGTTGTAAAGTCAGCGTAGATACGTTTTGATTGTTCAAATCAACCGTATTTGTATAATTATAAGTCACTGGCGATACCGTATTATTGACAACCAAAAAAGAGTTATCGGTTGGATAAGTCCAAGAATAGTAGCTGCCAACAGAAGCCGCATCAAGTCCAGAGGTATTTCTCCATTGCGTTAAAGTAAATGTTTGAGGATTTGACCAAATATATCTAACAGAAGCCGTAGAAAATGGGTTACACAAAAAATTATTATTTGACCCAGTAAAAACGCTATAATTATTATCATCAGAAGCAATTTCTATCGGAATAGCACCAAGAGCGTTGACATAGAGCGTATTACCCGCGGCACTATTTCCATACACACCTTGTCCCGATTGCCAATCATAAAAACCTAAGCCAACTGTACATTTATAGGTTACATTATTATTAAAAATGTTATCATGAGAGCCTGTATTGACAATCATTGCCGAACCTAATACATCATAGACAGTATTGTTTTGAACTGTAATATGGTGGACATTATTATCCAAATAAATCGCGTTGACAATCGCCCCTGTACCCGTAGGTCTTGCTGCTACATTTCCGACTATGCCAGAAACAATATTATTTTGAATGATATTATTGTAAGAATTTGAACCATAAGTATATATGCACCCGCCGTCAGCAGAAAGGGCGAGCGAATTGGTAACTATATTTTTCTCGATTAAAGCACCGTCCATATTAACGGTTAATCCGTTATACCCTGTATTCGTGATGACATTTTGGCGAATGACAGCTCCACTACCATTCCACAATCGGATGGCTTGTAAATCACCCACCCCACTGTTGCCCAATCCAGCAACCATTCCGATATTGTTAAATTGGTTGTTTGCAATGGTAATATTGGATGTAGCATAGCCATTAACCCCCAATCCACCAACGTCATTGAAAGTATTATTGCTGATAACTAAGTTGGCACCCATCATTGTAAGGGCACTTTGGGCTTGTCCAGAAAATTGGCAGTTTAAAATTTTATTATCTTGACAAGGTGCGCCTTGCATCCAAACGCCATCAACATTTTGTCCTTGGAATTGAAGATTCTGAATGGTAATATATTTCCTATTCCAATTGGCATAAACGCCATAGTCATAGATAGAAGCTCTTATATTTCTGCTATTGGGGTCGGTTGTGCTGTATAAATACAAGGTTTGCGTCGCATTGTCGTAGCACCACTCGTTCGCCTGATCCAGAAAACTCAATTTATTAGTAAAAAAATACCCTAAATCGGCTTGATTACCATATGCCGTTGCAGGACTATAACTAACATAACCTGCGGAGTTGCTGCTTGTCACCGTCGAAATATCCCAGTTAAAATCACTTGTTGGCATAACCACTGTTGCCCCATTAAAATAGTCGTTGGGGAAAGTTAAATCCGTATCTGTAAAGGAGTTATAAGAACCTCCAGTATTCATGCGCAAAAAACCTGAATTGGGGTAGCGTCCAATAGGTAAGCGACTGCCATTTTCAAAAAGTTGTTTTACAACACTGGCTGTCAGCTGTTTTTTCCAAATATTGGTTGCATGTAAAGTCCAACCCGTCACAGCCGTCGTACCTGTAATGATTGGATTATTACCTGACCCATAAGCATCTAAGGTAATTGGATTTCCAGCCACACCATCGTTGGCTAAGCCAATTTGTCCTTCAAACGTATCTCCTTTTCGGAAAAAAATCTTATCGCCTGCTTGAATGCCCCAGATAGAAGCATTGAGCTTATTAATTGTTTTCCAAGCAGTTGTGGTGGATTTGCCATCATTATTATCATCGCCATTAGCAGCAATGTAATAGGATGTTTGCGCAAAGTTACCCATGCAAAAACTCAACGACAATAACAGCATCAGTGTGCATTTTGTGAAATTTGGATAGTTTACTTTCATAACCCCATTAATAGTTTTAGTTATAGTTAAATGATTATTGCTAAATGTATTGTTAATTAACGCGCTATTAACTCTGTTCTGCAAAAGTAAATACACCCCATAAGCGGTTTAGGGTCAACGTTGACCTTTCTCACAGAAAACATAAAAAAATCGCACCATGTATTCACGTGGTGCGATTGTGCTGTTATATGAAAACCTGAATTTGAATATCTCTGTCAGAGGCTTTGAAAGTACGCGACATGCCGCTTTGTTCAGAAAGAAGGATACCCCTCAGTATTTCAATATGTTAATTAGCCTTTTAATTGCTAAAGTAGAATGGAAATCTATTTCTCATAAATCATTGCCATTATTTCCTTTTTGTTTAACAGGCTAATCCAACATGTCTTTTTCTTTTAAATAAGTTGCCAAAAGCTCAACTCTTTGAAATTTATAGCCAAAAAATGAAGTTGCTTTATGCACAATCTTGAAGCGCAGTTTATTCAAATAGTCTTTCGTATGTTGCTCTTTTGCGCCATCTTCCACTCCAGCATAGTCTTTAATTAAATTCCATTCTGTGGGACTAAAAAAATCAGCTAATTTTTCTCTCATTGATTTGGCTGCCATTTTATGAAATAAAAGCCCTAAAAAACCATCAATATAAAAATTTATCTCCAGTATATTTGAAATACCATCAATGTATGGTTTTATTTGTTCGTAACGAACGATGTGTGATATAATGTGACCGTGTCTATCATATTTAAGTATCTGTGTTCTTATTTCAAACCAATGATACTGACGGTTGTAACATTCTAAAGGAATAACAAAACCCGCAGAAAAAGCGCGTGGATTTTTTAGTACTTCAGAACCATATTTCAATGTCGCCATATAAATAGAATAAGATTGATGCGAAATAGCATCTCCATAGAGCGGATGATAGCATTTGGTTATTTTATTAAACGCTTCAAGACTTGGTTTACCTGGTTCAACATCTTTTATTCTAAAGAAATCATTTAGCCCGAAACTAAAATCAATTTGCACATTTTTGATATTAAACTCAAGAATACAAAACGGGCGTTGGATGTGATTGCGTCTTTGTTCTTTATATTCTGTTCTGTATTGCTCAACAATCCTAAGATAATCTGCTTCCGTCATATTGAAAGGTTCTTCTTCAACATGAGGCGCGTAATTTGTTTTCATTAAATTAACGTATTCATTCAAAACAATATCGTAAGTTCTTTGCTCCATTCTATTTAGGCATTGTTTTTAGTTTTAGAAACTGATTTAAAATATTAAATTTAAAGCAGTGAAAACATTTAAAATAGTTGAAAAGAAATCCATGACTCCTAAATCAACAGTAACGAGTACAGCACAAATATCGCCAAAATATAAGAATTGCACGCTCACCAAGACTATAAGTTTAAATAAACATTCATGGCTCTACTCCCCCCTCAGTATTTTTCTCGCTATACATATCTTTAAACTTTCGTTGCGACCACTGAATGCCATAATGCACAACGGACGGAAAAAATCTAACAATAAAAGCTAAAGATTTGCCAATAGCAGAGAGGACAACCCGATTCCTTCGACGGGCTGTGAGATTGACAATGGATTGTGCAACTTGCTCTTGGGTCTGCTGTATCAATCGAGAACGGGCGGCAACGGGTACAAGATTGCCTTGAGCATCCAAAACCCGTTTGTCATCGTCGTTTTCAGTAAAACCGACATAAACAATGCCCACATGAACACCTTTGGGCGTGAGTTCTGCCCTTAAACTTTGCGAAAAAGCCGTCAAAGCCGTCTTACCTGTCGAATAAGCCGACGCACTCGGTAAACCATAAAATCCTGCCACCGAACCGATGAGTACGATGCTGCCTTTTGAAGCCGTGATAGCATCGAGTGCCGCATAAATGGGCATAATCGAACCATAAAGATTACTGTCCAAGACCGTTTTGAATGCTTCGGGCGACATTTCATCGAATCGCGCCCGCATCGAAAGACTGGCATTGGTGACCAGCACATCGAGCCGACCAAAAGTGTCTAATGTTTTCTGAACCAATATTTTACAATCTTCAAAGTTGGTAATATCTGCTGCATGAGCTGCAACGGTGAAACCCATACCCCTCAGTAATTCTTCTGTTTTTGCCAGTTTTTCGGCATTGCGTCCATTGAGCATCACTTTTGCACCGCGTTTGCAAAAAGCTATCGCAGTGGCTTTCCCAATGCCACCGCCCGAACCTGTAATGATGACGACTTTATCTTTCATTAATAGCTAATTTTTATACTAAAAACAATTATTTGTTTGAACAGTGTAAAATTTTAGAAAACAATAAATGTAAAATTATCTTTGTTGTTCAAAAAGTAAGCAGCTATGACAAACCGCCGTAAAACCCGTAATCGCGACCACGATATATTTATCAAAGGCATTTTGAGTATCAATGAATTAGTCCTGTTGCTCTTGCATCGGTATATTCCTCTGGATTTACAGCCTTATATTGACTTTTCAACTTTACAAGCTCTCTCCGATGCGCATATTGACAATAAACTTGTCGCTCAATATTCAGACAGCATTCACGAATGTGCTTTAGTAAAAGAGCGATTGCCAAAATCCATCCAAGATTTATCTGATTTACCCAATTTCCGTTTTTGTTTTCTTTGGGAACATAAAAGCTCAAAACCTACTGACCCGATAGAAGGGCAAGTTGAAAGATATCGCTATGCCATTATTAGTTCTGACTTAAAAAACAAACGAAAACCGAGTATTATCCTTCCAATAATCCTATACCATGGTAAAACCAAATGGACAAAAAAAATGGTATTTGAAGATTATGAAACCCACTTACCATCTGAAATACTAAAATATTTGCCCGCTCCACGTTACATATTCATTGATATTGCTGACATGAGTAAGCAAGAAATCGAGCAAATGATTGACCTAAAAATCTTGCGTTCCGCTTTTATTGCCTTAAAATTTGCCCACGATGAAAAGTTTTTTCAAGATAATTTAGCAGAAATCCTTAAATTTGTCGAAACTTCTTCCAGCGAAATCGTCTTTCAATCATTTTTTAAAATGCTTTTAGAATACGTTCAACGACGTTCGCAAATGGAAGCAGATGCGTTCAATAAAATTGTTCAACAAAAATTAGAACCCAACATGGTCACAAATATTAAAACCATTTTTGAAATCGCTGAAGAAAAAGCTGAATTACGCGGTATTGAAAAAGGTATCGAAGAAGGCAGACAAGAGACTGCTCGAATCGCTATCATCAATATGCTTAAATTAAAGACCTTTTCAAACTCTCAGATTGCCGATATTTTAGAAGTGGATATTGATTTTGTAAAAAAGGTGCAAGATGAACTGGCATCAAATCCTCTTTTGAAAGGATAAAACCCCTATCAACTCAACTGAATTTGTTGGCGACCATCAATCCTTTGTCAAGTATCCATTGTCTCTCAGCCATTCATAGCTTTCTTTGATGGCAATACTGAGGGGGGTCTGAGGCAAATCAATCTCACGAACAGCTTTAGCAGCCGTAAAATAATGTTCATCGCAAGCGATTTGCGCCATTGGAAAACTGATATTGGGCAATGTTCCTCGCAGTTTCGCAAAAAATGTCAATATCAGAGCAAAAGCTTTGGTGACAAAAGCAGGAAAATAAATCTTCGGCGGCGGCACACCAATAGTATTAGCAATCAACGTGAAGGCTTCTTTATAGCTCAGGTTTTGATTGCCCAAAATATAGCTTTCACCAACCTTACCTTTTTCCAAAGCATTGACCACACCGCAAGCAGCATCTTTCACATAAATATAATTGCGTCCGCCGTTCGTATAGCCCGGCACTTTGCCTTGATAAAGATTGACTATCATCGCACCCGAGCTGGGCTTTACATCATAAGGTCCGAGCATAAAAGTGGGATTCACGACAACCGCAGGGAGTTTGTCTTCTTTGACCGCTTTCATCAGTGCCAGATAAGCTTCGTATTTGCTGTCCATATAGTCCAAACCGTATTGTGCGCCACTGTAGGGTGTGCCTTCGTGTCCGGGGTTTTCTTTGCTGCCAAAACTAAACGTGTTGGCAGTGCCAATGAAAACCAATCGCTCGACCTCGTTTTGCAAAGCCGCTTGGATGATATTGAGCGTGCCATCCAGATTGACCCGCCGAATGATTTCAGACCGTGCAGGCACAATCGTCGTATTGGCAGCTGCATGAATAATCAGAGAACACCCCTCAGTAGCGTGCGTGACATCGGCAGGATTGAGCAAATCACCGCGAAAAAAGGTGATATTTGGCAAGTCTTCAAGCGTTTTCGGCTGTCGTGTGGGTTCGATAAAAGCGCGGATTTCATAACCTCGATTCAGCAATTCGCGGACAATATTGTTGCCCAAAAAGCCATCTGCGCCTGTGAGTAATACTTTTTTTGTCATTTGTTATTCGTTATCGGTGTATTGATAACACGTAATGGGTGTTGGTTTTTCATACGTTTTTAAGATATTGGTGTCGCGGGTCAAAGACCCATTTAATAGTGGATTTCGGTGAAAAAACCGAAATCAGCACGTTCGCTTTTTAGATTAATGATAGAGCTTAACTTAACTAATACCAGTGGGGTATTTCTTGAAATTCCGCACATACCCCTCAGTATAGACCTTGGTTTTGTACGAAATTTCACTTTTTACACAGTCTTACTCATATTAATCAGCGGTTAATCAATATACACAACATAGGGCATTTTAGACTCCAAGCATTTTAAGAAAATTTTATCTTTCAACAATTGAAGCATAAAGATATTGAACTCATTATCAAGATAGGTATCGTTTTCGTATAGGAATAACGAAAAGAATATTCTATCTTTATCTATCATTTTAATAAAGCTTAGCTCTCCTCCATATTTAACTAATAAATCCGTTTTTTCTGATTTGAGATTTTCTATCATTAAATCAATAAGTTGAATAGCATCATTTAGCATAACTGTACTAAATGAAACCAACTCAGAATCTACCAATTCATTGTTTTTTCGCTTGAAAAGAGGAAATAATGAGTCAATATCTACCCAATTTTGAGCAATTTCATTGAAAGAATTTGTTGAGAAACTCGCCTCAAATAAAGAGATAAACTTTTCATAACTTAGTTCTTTTGCATAATATAAGAGCATCAACCAATCTCCAAAATAAATCCTAACGCTATTATCGGCTATTTCAAAATTAAAATATCGTTGACCCATGATTTTTATTTTAATTTATTTCTAATCAATTCTTTTTAGCCGTACCCGCTGAACTAAGTCTTTCCCATTACTTACACTAAATAGCACTGCACAGCACCGCTCGCTTCAGCCTCCAGCCTGAAGCATTTTATTCGCACGTCCTGCTCGGCAAACCTCTTCCTAAAAACACCCCACAAAGCTACAACAAACGTCCGACACTGCTGGGTTCGATGTTTGATCTGCTGCGAGTTTTATTGCATACGTTGTAGCGTCTATTGCATAAGTTATAGCGTCTATTGCATAAGTTATAGCGTCTATTGCATAAGTTATAGCGTCTATTGCATAAGTTGTAGCGTCTATTGCATAAGTTATAGCGTCTATTGCATAAGTTGTAGCGTCTATTGCATAAGTTGTAGCGTCTATTGCATACGCTGTAGCGGCTATCGCATACGCTGTAGCGGCTGGTAGACCTACTGTTTCCTAGTCTTTCAAAACACCCTACAAAGCTACAACAAACGTCCGACACTGTCCGATCCGAAGGATTCCTTTGGAAATGACTCCTTTGGAGCTGTTTTCAGCCTTTTCACCGAATGCTTCTATACTGAGGGGTCTCTTATTGCTTGGATTTGTAAGACCAAGAATAGTATTTGGAACCGCTCACGAGCAGGTGCATTTTGGGGAACACCCTGTGTCAGCAGAGCTCTTCTGACACGTTCATTTTTTAGCTTAACGATAGAGCTTAATTATGCCTAGCGAGATTGCCGCATTTTCTGCTTGACGAGGGAGTTAGCAACCGCCCTTGTAAAGTGTTTTTGCAAGGGCGGTATGTTTTACCCCCCTCAGTATTTTCACCTTTAAACAAGCGTTTTTATCCTCCTTTCACGCCACAAATAGCAATATTTACAATCCTGTTACATTCTTTTACACTTATTCCCTTTGGGGCTTTGACAAAACGGATACTTTTACCCCGTTCTTTTTATAAACTATAAAAATTATGATGACATTGAACAAAATATTACTTTTTAGCTTTTTGGCTATTTTTACTTCCTGCAACGGACAAGAAAAAACAAATACATCTAAGGATTCCAATGCTTCTAAACTAAGCCCAACTGTCATAAGTAGTTTTAAGCCCATTCCTTTAGCTCCTGATTTTGACACAACCTTAGTCAGTCAATATATCCGAAGTATTTTTCAGGATACCAAAGGGCATTTATGGTTCGGTACAATCGGCCAAGGCGTAGTTAGGTATGACCAAAAAACATTGAGGTACTTTTCCAACCCTGATGGTTTTATTAACACCTCTGTTTTTGCCATTAATGAAGATAAAAAGGGTAATCTTTGGTTTGGGACTGACGCGGGCGTTTATAAATATGATGGCAAAACCTTTAGAAATTACAATCAAAAAGATGGTTTGAACTCCATTGATATAACGCGAAAAGGCATCCTTGTGGACAAGTCGGGTACGATTTGGGTAGGCACACACGGCGGCGTTTACCGATATGACCCCGCTTCGGATAGTTTTTCATTATTTCAACAACTTCCGCCTATCAATGTGGCGGGTATTATGGAAGCCCAAAACGGCAATATTTGGTTTGCGTCTTCTAATAAAGGTGTTTTTCGCTATAATGGTAAAACAATTACGAATATTGCAGAAAAGGAAGGTTTAGGCGAAAACTATGCGGGCGGCATCGCAGAGGATAAAGATGGTAATATGTGGTTCACGATGAAGAACGGCATTTGCAAATATGATGGAAAAACCTTTACGGAATACACCGCCAAAGATGGCTTAGGTGGAACAGAGTTTTGGGGCATCATTATAGAACGGTCAGGTATTATTTGGGTGACAGCACGTGGAAGTACCACAAGATTTGACCCCTCGCTCGACAAAACTGACCCAAAGGCATTTACCGTTTTCACCCCCAACGACGGACTCAATTGTTGTGTTCAAAGTATGTTTCAAGACAAATCAGGTAATATGTGGTGGGGTGCAGGATCAGGTCTTTATCGGTTTGATGGCAAACGGTTTTATCAAGTTAAGAAGAAAGGGCCTTGGAAATAGTTTTAATACTGAGGGGGGGCAAAAAATGTGTTTATTCAAAATCAATTTTTATAAATGAAAAATATTGTATTAGTTTTAATCTTAGCACTGGTCAATTCCCAAATTAATGGACAGGACACGGATTTTCCTTATCCTTCATTTAGTCCGAAAGGGAATATTGCTCAAACGGTCGGCAACACGTTGATAGAAGTTGAATACGAAAGACCCTCGGTTCGAAAAAGACAAATTTTTGGCGGATTGGTGCCGTGGAATAAGGTGTGGCGAACTGGGGCGGGCAATTGTACCAAAATCAAATTTGACAAAGATGTAAAAGTTGGCGGTCAAAATGTATCGGCTGGGAATTACTCATTATTCACCATTCCAAACACCAAAGATTGGGTTGTGATAATCAATAAAGATACAGGCTTATATGGCACTTCCCGTTATGATTTCAAAAAAGATGTGGCAAGATTCGTCGTCATTCCAAACGAATCAAGCCGTTTCTACGAAACATTAACGATTGATATTGAATTAATCGAACACAATGCAAAAATGTATATTTCGTGGGCGAATACCCAAATTAGCTTTGATATTGAAACATCTACCAACGAAAACATTGAAAAGCTAATACGAGAGGAATTATTAACTGGAAAAAACAAAGTATCTGACAATTACGCAGGTGCTGCTGCTTATCTGGCTTTTCGAGGCAAAGATTTAACAAACGCATTGAAATTAGCTGACAAAGGCATAGAGCTTGACAAAAATAGTGAGTGGATTTACGTCATAAAGATGGAGATATACGAAAGTTTAAGGCTTTACGATAATGCCTTGGAAGAAATTAATCAATTACTAACGATACTTAAAAGAAATAAAGAAGACCGTCGTGATGAAATTCAAAAAATGGAATCTGAATATGAACGGATAAATAAATTAAAGAAACAACCTTAGTACATGACCCACTTTTATGCAATTTTAATTTGCTGTTTGTTCTCTGCTTGCAGAAATAAGCCTATTTCTACGACTGTAGTTAATCATTTACAGCCCAATGAAATCAAGACTAAAAAATTATCCATTGTCGAAAAACTTAAAGAAAATGCGCATCTGCCCATTGAAGCACGGATAGCTTTTTATCATAAGCTCAAAAAAGAAAATTTGGCTTTATACGATTTTGGCAATGAGACAGAATTAACACTATATGGTTACTCGTTTTTATGGGAAAACAAGTTAAATGATGCTATTGCTATTTTTAAACTCATTATTTCTGAATTTCCTCATTCGGCTAATGCTTATGACAGTATGGGTGAGGCATTTCTACAAGCAAAAGACAGTATTAAAGCACTTCAAAATTATGAGAAATCATTGTTGATGAACCCTGATAATTTTCACGCAGAAGATGTTATCGAGCAAATTAAATATCCAAATATTAAGCCTTTAACCGCAAAAGAAAAATTTTCAAAGGTTTATACTCAAAAAGAATATTGGGCAGATTTAGACCAATTGGGTCAAAAACTATTAGTTATTCATCCACATGCACTTAAATTTATTACGAAAGACCAATTTTGGGAAAATATTGAGCGTAAAAAAGCATTGATTACTGAAAAAACGACCTATGCGGAATTTGCTTGGCATTGCAATGCCATCATTGCGAGTATAGGTTGCTCGCATACAGCTTCTTCTACGATGCAAAATGATTACCATGAATTTTCTATCTTACCATTAGAAAACAGTTTTCCATTGCAACTTAGATGTATAAATAAGCAATTATTCGTCGTAAATCCGATGAATAATGCAGATAAGGTTAAAGTCAAAGACGAAATATTGAGTATAAATAGCGTTGAAACAGCAAAACTTATGTCAGATATTTCCGACCACATCGTTGCACAGGCTCATATTCAAACCTATAAAACACAACATTTCAACACCTATTTTGCGGCTTTGATACCCTACGCATTGGGTTTGCCACATACTTTTGAAATTGTCGTCAAAGGAAATAATGGTTCTATTAAATTGCACAAAGCCCAAAAGATGGCAACTGAATTATATGACCCCTCAGTAAACAGTTGTAAAAAAGACCTGTGTTTAGAAAACGTAGATGGAAAAACTGCTATTTTAACCATCTCGTCCTTCAATTATTATGAGTGGAACAATTATCCTGTTTTTAAATCTTTTATTGACAGCAGTATGAATGTTATCCATAATAAAAAAATTAAAAACCTTATTATTGATGTGCGCTACAATGGCGGCGGCTCTCAATATCCGAGCATTTATCTGCTTCAACACCTTATGAACAAACCTTTTACCTATTACTCAAAGGCAGAATTTGAAGGAAAAACTGATAAAATATATGGTGAAGACCTTATTTACCCACTTGAAAATCGCTTTAAAGGAAAAGTTTATTTTCTGATAGATGGCAATGGAAACTCTACCACGGGGCATTTTATGAGTTTAGTGAAAGCGCACAATTTAGGAACAATCATAGGAGAGGAGTTGGGTTCAAACCAATTTTGTACGGCGGGACAAACGCTCTGTCGCTTGAATCATACAAAATTAGTCGTCTCGGTGGCGAATAATACGCATATATCCACGGCCACAAAATTGCCCGATGACAAAGGCATTCTCCCCGATATTTGTGTAACCCAAAGCATTGATGAGTATTTAAACAAAGTTGACGCTGTAAAGGCTTATACACTTAAATTGATTAGGCAATAAGTATAATTTTATAGCGACATTTAAAAGTGCTAAACACTCACTGTTTTTCGCTTCGCTCAAAATGCGTGCTTTGGAATAATCTTTTCAGAACGAAGTCCATTTTTGAGCTTGAAAAGCTCAAAAATGGACTTCGCTCTATAAAAAATTATTTCTTTAACGAGGGAGCTTGCGACCAATGTTGTGTCTATTCTTAGCATTTGTCTATGGCGGTATCAAAGTGAAGACACCTTATCCTCTGCTCTCCTCGCTTTTCAAGCATTCTCACATTTTAACATTTCTTTAATGCCTTTCTGCCGTATTTACTGAGGGGGTGCGACCCAAGTTTAGATGTCTCATAGAAAACAATAATTCTTCACATCTAAAAAATAGGTCAATGAAAAAGTACATACCACTTTTAGGCAGTTTGGCTGTTTTTTTCTTACTGTTTTCATCTTTTATTCTGCAACATCAAAGCCATGCCGTCGCAAGCGAACACAGCACGCTATCCGATTTGTCCATCCAACAGTTGAGTTTTTGGCAAAAGGCGGCTTTGTTTTTCGGCGCATCAGCCAGCACATCATGGTTCATGCACAGACACTATCGGCGGCATTATGGCGAAGGCTTGGGCTGTCTGGGCGTTTTGGGCATCATCATTTTAGGCGCGTTGGTGATTGCATTATTGCCATTGATTTTAGTAGCGGCCCTTGTGATGCTCATTTTTGGCATTCCATTCCCACGTTGGGGTGGCCGACGCTATGACCGCCGCGATCGTTATGACAGGTATCGGCACCATCATCGTCGCCGTCGGTGGTAGTGAATAATTCTCTAATTTTGAAGGGGCTTTTAATGTATTGCCCCTTCAAAATTGCTCTATTTCAGCGGGCAAAAGCCTTGATTTTGAGCCAATAGGCTTTGATAGCAATAAGAATTGGTTATTTTTGCAAGAACAAACAAGACTCTTGTACCGACATATTAGAAAACGTATTGACAAAATGGTAAACAAACATTCGAGCAAAGCCAGTAACTCATCCAAAAAGTCTATAACAAAGACCGCCAAAAAAGAAGGGAATATCTATGACAAGATTTTTAAAGAAAACGTTGAAAAAATTTTCCGCCCCTTGATTGAAAAACAGTTGGGTGCGAAAATTGCTAAAGCAACCCCTTTGAAGGAAAAAATGCAGACGACTGTGGAGTTAGAAATGGATTTTTTCTATGAAATCTTGACGGATACAGGAGAACAGTTTATCTTGCACTTAGAATTTGAAAGTGGCATCAACTACAATATGGTCTATCGAGTTGGTGAATATCACAGCATGGCATTGCGTCGCTACAAATTAGACATTCGACACATTGTCGTGTATCTCGGTGAAGAGCCGCCACCGATGCGCACACAACTCAAGCCTGAGGAAATTTATACAGGTTTCGATTTGTTGAATGTTCAGGGCTTGGATACAAACCAATTATTGAGTTCGCAAGTGCCAGAGGTTGTATTAATTGCAGTGCTGTCCAATTATCCCAAAGAAGAAGCAGAGCGAGTTCTGCGCCAAATTATTCTCAACTTAAAGCAGCTTGTCAAACACAAAAGGACTTTAAAAAAGTATTTGAATCAGTTGATGATGCTCTCACGACTGCGCAAAATAGAAGAGTTAACAATTAAAATTACAGAAGAAATGCCTATACATTATAATATCGAAACGGATGCGCTTTATTTAAAAGGCTCGGAAAAAGGTAAACTCGAAGGTAAACTCGAAGAAGCTGCAAAAAAAGATTATCTTTTTGTTTCTAATCTTTTAACGAATACCGATTTTGATGATGAAAAAATAGCAAATTTAGCCAATGTAACCTTGGCATTCGTACAACAAGTGAAGGGAGAAAGCGCTGATTTAATCCAAATTAGCCCTTATTTGCAAGAGGCTAATTTCGATGATGAAAAAATAGCACGTTTAACCAATGTCTCTCTCGCATTTATTAAAAAAATACGGTTGATATTTTCGTGAAGTATCCCCTCAGTATCGCTCAATTTCAATCGCGATACTGAGAAGAATTTTACAATCCATCACAAGTCCAACTTTTCTAACAACCAGACACGCTCTGCCAAGTATTTTGTTTCTGCAATCATACCGCTCAGTAAAAGGCGTTTTTTAGGGTCTGCTTTTAACAACATTTCTAATATTTTGAAGAAATTGAGGTACATTTCTCTATGATAACCAATACCTTTTTGGCGATGTAGATAAATTTTTGAACTTTCAATTAGTGAATCTAAAGCTGTCCACTCATTCAATTCAAAATAGATGCGTGCCAGAAGTCGGCGTGTATCCAAATTAAAAAGCACTTCACGTAAATTCACCGTTTGTAACAAAATCATAGCCGCAGTATAGTCGTTGATTCTAAAAAAATACAAGGCTTTGTTGTATTTATAAATCATGTCGCGGTCTTGCGGTGGCAAAAAAGGTTTGTATTCGTCCAAAAATGCTTTAGCCCAATCCATTTCGCCCACCTTCAGAGCAGCCATCATCGTATTTTTGTAAGTATAGGGTGAAAGTTGATTGTTCTCAAAAAGCAGGCGATTGGTTAGACCGATTTTATAAATTTCCAGCACTTCTCGCTCATAAGGTTGCTCGCCACGGTTCATTTTTTTGATACAAAAATTAATCGCCATCACATACAAACCGTGCATTTCAGCCGCAGGAAATTGTTGCCATTCTGTTTCTAAAATATGCCTGAGTTCTTGAAAATGGAATTTTTGTGTTACTGTATCACCTTCGTTCGACAGTGATTGATAGGCATGGTAATAAGCCTTGCAAGCAACTGACCCTCTCCCTTTTCCGAAGGAGTCTTCTCGGATAGTATCGCTCGCAATTTTTAAAGCGACCTCTAACAACGGGAGATTATAGTTGCGCTTTGAAAATGCCTGTTGCGTCAACATCGAACAACCTTGACGCAACACTTCTGCTACTGCAAAAGCTGTAAAAGTATCCGCAGACTCCTGCAAACTCGTGTCATCTGTGCGCTCTCGGCTGCTGTTGAGGTCGTACAGAGCATGATGCAGCTTAAAACTGTGATAATGTGCCGACGCATTTTGTATCTGCTGCGATTCTAATGTCTGTTGAGCAGTAGTCAAAACCTTAGTCGCCAATTTGAACTGCCCCCTCAGTATAAACGCCTTTTGTAATAAAAAATCAGAATCCCACGAATCATTCTGTAATTGATTGATTATCAAATAATCGCGTATCACTTTATCTAAAAATGAGCATGTATAATTCAACTTTTTGGCATCGAAACTCACTTTTGTCGCCCCCTCAGTATGCGCATTAAAAACAGCATCAAAAATGCTTTCTTTGTTCATGTTTCGCTCTGCTGAATCCATAGAATTGTCTAAGTATTCGTACAAGCGCACCACATCCTCCCGTGTATTGTGAAAAGGTGAACGCACAAACGAACGTAAATTTCGACGGTCTTGTCGTGTCAAACATTGAAAAATTTGCATCAATTGGCTTTCTTGCATATTGGTGATTTTTTATTTATTTTTCTGATTAACAGTGAATTACAAAATTTTTCAATTGGCAATTTAGGTATTTTGTAATTTTTTTAATCAGAAAAGTACCTGATTTTTGTTGGGCTATTGAAATTGAACTTTTATCTTCTAAAAACTTGTCCACATGAAACATAGAATCGTGTACTATTCTTTTATTCTCATTTTTTTACTTCAAAGTCCAAGACTGTTGGCACAAGGCTGGGAAAAACTATACCCTTCCCAATCCAGTTTTTCGAGTTCAATCAGTAGTATTGTAGAAACACCTGATAGTGGATTTGTATTTGCCAAAAGTGAGTTGAGGTTAAGCCCTTATAATGGCCACATGCTTTCAGTGAATAGAATTGACAAATTTGGCACCCTTGTTTGGCAGTATAAACCCAGCGATATTCTCGTTTCTGACACTATTCGGGTGCTTAGAACATCCGATAATGGTTTTATGGTCATTGTGACAGAAATCAAAAGTTTAGTTTTAACCTTACCCAGCATCTTGATGATAAAGCTCAATAATCAAGGTGTTGAACAATTTAGAAAGTATTACTTGGAAGATAATGTGTTAATAGATGCAGATATTGACGGCACAAGAGATAGAATAAGCGTAATTACGAAGCGAAATAATGACCGTTTAGAGTCTGGCGGCTATTTGATTGAAGCAACGCTGAATGGCGATACGCTCAGAACAACGTTTTTTAGAAACGTCAAATTTGAGAGTCTAATTTGTGTTGATAACCATCAATATATATCAAATAGAAATTTACCCTTACTTTCAGAACATCTTAATGTTATCAAAGTAGATTCATTAGGAAATCAAGTATGGTCTCGAACCCGCATTGGCTATTGGGGGACACCCACTCGGCTTAAAAAGGGACTGGGTAAAAAAATATTAGTCAGTGGAAATTGGGTTTTAGATAGTAATGGAAACACTGTATGGACAGGAGCATTGATACATTATGGCAATAATTTCACCAGTTATCGAAATAATAATCATACTGTGACTCTTCTCCAACAAGCTGACCCAACAGGAACGACTGCTGACTGGTATTTCATAAAAAGAGATTCTATGGGGATAGAATTAAGTCGAGTTGATTTTAAGTCCGAAGACTATCAATTCAAAGATATTATTGCTACATCTGACAGTGGTTTCATTATTTTTGGGCATTATGGTTTACAAGGGAGGACTTTACACGCTTGTTTGATAAAGGTAAATAGTGAAGGCTCAATCTATGCTAATACCATCAAAGGCAAATTTTTCATTGATTCTATTCAAAATTGTAGCATTGAGACTTACGAAAAAGGGTTTCCACAACGTTTAGTTTCAATTGAAAAAAATAACAATACTCAATGGGCAAAAACTGACTCATACGGCAACTACGAAATCCAAGTTGACACAGGTAACTATACCATTCGTGGTATTCTACCAAATAGTAATTGGCGTTTTTGTACCCCCTCAGTAAATAAACAGTTGACAAGCTTTGGTACAACAGATACCGTCAATTTTGCGGCTCAAGCACTCGTTTTTTGCCCGCAATTGCGTGTCAGTACAGCCACAAGTGGTTTGCGACGCTGTTTTGACAACAATTATTACACCATTCGCTACACAAATGAAGGAACACAAGCCGCCCAGAATGCTTACATCACACTAAAACTCGACTCACTTTTAGAATACATCAACGCAACACGCCCCCTCAGTAATCGGCAAGGACAAACACTGCGTTTTGACATGGGTACTGTGCCAATTGGCAGTGAGGGTAGTTTCTCAGTTCGAGTAAGGGTTCGTTGTGGCGATTCGACGCGACTGGGGCAAGCCTTATGCACCGAAGCACATATTTTCCCCGATACATTTTGTGTACCTACACCCAATTGGTCAGGTGCAAACATCATTGTTAATGGACGATGTGACCGCGATTCTGTACGATTTTTGATTCAAAATACGGGCAATGTACCCAGTTCTTTGCTCAAAAGGCAAATTGTGGAAGATGAAATCGTCTTTTTGAATGGCTTGATAAGCGTGCCTGCCAATGGCTCGCAAACTATTTCACTACCTGCAAACGGTAAAACTTGGCAACTTTTTGTGCAACAAGAACCCAATCACCCCCTCAGTAATCACCCAACAGCAGTGGTTGAAGGTTGTCGTTTGGGTCAAAATCAACCGTTTTCAACAGGTTTTGTCAATCAGTTCCCTACTGACGATGGTTCGCCGACGATTGACAATGTTTGCAGTGCAATCATCGGTAGTTTTGACCCGAACGACAAAGAAGGTCTGCCTTTGGGCTACAAAACTGCTCATTTTATTGAGCCAAACCAAGATATTGAATACCGCATTCGTTTTCAAAATACTGGCACAGACACGGCGTTTACAATCGTCGTCCGCGACACTTTGAGCGATTTTCTCAATATTTCAAGTCTCAAAATGGGTGCAAGCAGCCATCGGTTCGATTGGATGATTGAGGATAAAAACGTTTTAGTTTTCCGTTTCAGCAATATTCTTTTGCCCGATAGTTTCCGCAATGAAGCCGCTTCACATGGTTTTGTCACATTTAAAATCAGTCAAAAAAAAGACTTAGCTTTGGGTACAAAAATCACAAACCAAGCGAATATTTACTTTGATTTCAATGCACCAATTCGCACAAACAAAACCACGCATACGATTGGTAAAGACTTCATTATCACTGCCTTACAAACCGTTTCGACTCAAAGTAAGGTTGAAATAAAAGTTTACCCAAATCCATTCAATGCTGACGCAACGATTGACCTTCAAGGTTTTAACCCCCTCAGTATCAGCAATCAATTTTATCTGTTTGACGCGCTCGGCAGGCAAATACGGCATGAAAAGTTTGGTAGTAATCAATTTCTTTTTGAGCGTCGTGATTTGTTGCCAGGTATTTATTTCTTCAAAATAGAAAACAACAGTGGGCAAACTATAGGAATAGGGAAGTTTTTAGTGAAATAAAAATAAAAAGCCACGAAATACAAGGATGTACTTCGTGGCTTTTAACTATCGAAAAATCAAACCGCTTTAAGAGGCAACGTACATCACACTCTTGACGGCTTTGATGATTTTTGCAGGATTTGGCAAATAAGCCTCAACTAATGCAGCCGCATACGGCATCGAAGCATCGGCACCACTGACACGTGTGATAGGCGCATCGAGATAATCGAAAGCATATTTTTGTACTTCATAAGCCACCTCGGCAGCAACACCAAACATGGGCCATGCTTCGTCAACAATGACCAAACGGTTTGTTTTTTTGACCGAATTGACAATCGTAGCAGCATCGAGCGGGCGAATGGAACGCAAGTCAATCACTTCTGCCGAAATGCCTTCTTTTTCCAATTCCATCGCTGCATAGCAGGCTTCGATGACCATTTTATTGTAAGATACGATAGTCACATCCGTTCCTTCACGACGAATCGCTGCTTTGCCGATAGGCACGATAATGTCTTCATTCTCAGGTACTTCGCCATAGCTGTCATAAGGTAATGGTTTCAAATTACCATTTTTGTCTTTACCCAAGTGCCACATACCCGTTATGCGGTCTTGCATCGGATAGCCATACATCACTTCTGACTCCATCACACAAACGGGGTCTGGGTCGCGAATCGCTGCTTTCAATAATGCCTTTGCATCGTAAGGGTCAACGATGGAAATGACTTTCAAGCCCGGCGTATTGCCCATCCATGACTCGAAAGTTTGAGAGTGTTGTTGCGCCAATTGTCCTGCCGAACCCGATGGGCCGCGAAAAACAATGGGGCAGCTGACCTGACCTGCTGATTGAGACAAGGTTTTGGCTGCGTTGTTCACAATCTGGTCGAATGCCAAAATCGCAAAGTTCCAAGTCATAAACTCAACCACAGGGCGGATACCGTTCATCGCTGCACCGACACCAATCGAAGCAAAACCCAACTCCGCAATAGGTGTGTCAATGACGCGGCGTTCGCCAAATTCGTCGAGCAAACCTTCGCTGACTTTATACGCACCGTTGTATTCAGCGACCTCTTCACCCATGATGCAGACGAGGTCGTCACGGCGCATTTCTTCTTGAAGTGCCTCGCGCAAGGCTTGGCGTAATGTTATTCTTCTCATTTTTTATATTGAAATTGGTTGGTTGATTTGTTATTCGTTGCTCGTTATGGGTTATTCGTTAATGATGGAAAACTCACGAATAACGCGAGTAATCAATAACGAACTATTCTTCTGTTTCTTCTTCATTTTCATCAACGAAAGGCGGAATCGGTGTAATCATCGGTAAACCGAGTAACTTTTCTTCTGCACCACTCACTGAACCAAAACCGAGAATGCCACCCGATGCTTTTGCAATACTTTTTGCCAAGGTCACGTAGCTGTGATAGACATGGTAGCTTGTGCGAGCATCCAATTTGGCTAAAATAGGGTTGACTTGTGCGATACTTTCTGACAAGGCCGCTTGACGCTCGGCTGTATTTTGAGAACTGTTTTTGACCAAATCACGGAATTTGATATTAAAATTTGCCTCTACTTGCTCATAAAACTCTTGCAACGATTTATCGCCTGAATAACTGCGGATGTGCATCAATTTCGATGCCCAATCTGTCTCATCTTTGTCAATAGTCCCGTCAGCACCTGCTATCAAAACGGCGATTTGCGAGACAGCGTTTTCCAAAATCTGCAATTCGTCGGCAGAGATATTTTCAAAATATTTCATAAATGATGTTTTTTAGTTTTCTACGTTTCAATTTTCTCGCAAATATAAAACTAAGATTGGTAGGATAAGTTTGATTTTTGGGAAATAAAATCACCCCCTCAGTATTTTGTGTGCTTTGTAGCAGGTTTTCACTATTTAAAAGTTTTGACCGATGTGGTTATACTGCGTGTACCAATTTTCTAAAGCAAATATTCATTAAATAAATTCTGTAAATTGTAAATTTTTCTTCTGTAAAAATTTGGAAAATAGAGATTTATGACTAATTTTAACGGACTTTGAAAGTAAGAGTCGTTGGCTTAAGTGCCCAAAGTCATTCGAACCAAGACTAACTAATACAAACCAAAGCTAACGCTCTCTGTCGAATGACTGTCGGCTATTTTCTCACCATTTAAATGTATCAAGCTATGACTTACGACGCAAAAAATCTACGTAACGTAGTCTTGTTGGGGCATTCGGGCTCCGGAAAAACCTCCTTCGTTGAATGTATGCTTTATGAAGCTAAAGCAATTCCGCGAAGGGGGCGTACAGAAGACGGTAACACCGTCAGTGACTTTACACAGATTGAACAAAGTCGGGGTAACTCGATTTTTTCAACTTTGATGCACGTTGGTTGGAAAGATTGTAAAATTAACATCATTGACACGCCGGGCGCAGATGATTTTGTAGGCGAAATCGTCTCAGCCCTTAAAGTAGCCGACACGGCTGTCATGATGCTCAACGCTCGCTCGGGCGTTGAAGTCGGCACAGAACTCATCTGGGAATACGTTCAGACAAACAAAACGCCTACGCTATTCGTTATCAATCACTTAGACCACGAAAAGGCGGACTTTGATGCCACTCTCGAACAAGCTCAAGCGCGATTTGGCTCGAAAGTGTTGCCCGTTCAGTACCCCCTCAGTACAGGCGATGGTTTCAATACCATCGTTGATGCTTTGCGGATGGTCGTTTATAAATTTCCAAAACCAGGCGGCAAACCAGAGAAGCACCCTATTCCTGCTTCCGAAATGGAACGCGCCGAAGAAATGCACCAAGCCCTCGTCGAAGCCGCAGCCGAAGGCGATGAAGGATTAATGGATTTGTTTTTTGAAAATGGTACGCTCACCGAAGAAGAATTGACCAAAGGTTTGAATATCGCTTTGGCAACACAATCTTTTTTCCCTGTTTTCTGCGTCTCAGCTACACGCAACATGGGTAGCGGTCGCGTCATGGGCTTCATCCACGATATTTGCCCTGCACCCAATGAGCGTCCAGCAGCCCCCCTCAGTAGTGGCAGCACTTTAGCATGCGATGAAAAGGGTAAAACGGCTGTTTTCATTTACAAAACCATGTCTGAACCCAATGTGGGCAACGTGTCCTACTTCAAAGTGTTTAGTGGTACCTTGAAAAGTGGCGATGACTTGGTGAATGCCGAGAATGGCACTGTCGAACGCATCAATCAAATGTTCATCTCAGAGGGTAAAACCCGCGAATTGGTGAATGAGTTGCGGGCAGGCGATATTGGCGTGACTGTTAAGTTGAAAAATTCTCATACCAATAATACATTGAATGTCAAGGGCTCTGATATTAAAATTGAACCCATACATTTTCCAGCACCGCGTATGCGCGTAGCTGTTTCGCCACCATCTAAAAACGAGGTGGAAAAACTCGCCCGCGCTTTACATACGATTCAAGAGGAAGATCCGACCATCATTATGGAGCAAAGCGTGGAATTGAAACAAATGATTCTGCACGCACAAGGTCAGATGCACCTCGATATTGTGAAATATCGCCTTGAAAAAGTATTCAATGTACATGTAGATTATATAAAACCACGCATTCCGTATCGCGAAACGATAACGAAAGAAGCCAACCACAGCTATCGTCACAAAAAACAATCGGGTGGTGCAGGGCAGTTTGCCGAAGTCCATATGCGGATTGAGCCTTATACTGAGGGGATGCCTGCGCCATCAGGTCTCAATGTTAGGAACACTGAGGAGCATGAACTTGCTTGGGGTGGTAAATTGGTTTTTTTGAATTGTATCGTTGGTGGTGCTATTGATGCTCGTTTTTTATCAGCTATTTTAAAAGGCATAATGAGCAAAATGCACGAAGGCCCATTGACAGGCAGTTATGTGCGGGACATCCGCGTTTCGATTTACGATGGTAAAATGCACGCCGTGGACTCTAACGATATGGCCTTTATGATAGCCAGCTCGCAAGGGTTCAAGGAGGCTTTCCCGATGGCTGCGCCACAGATTTTAGAGCCTATCAACGATTTAGAAATCCTGTGCGATGGTGAAGTCATGGGTGAAGTCATGGGCGATTTGCAAACACGCCGTGCCATCATCATGGGTATGGATTCGGAAGGGCATTATCAAAAAATCTTGGCGCGTGTACCACTTTCCGAGTTGCACGGCTATTCATCCGCTTTGCGTTCTATCACGCAAGGTAAAGCGAAATTTACAACTAAGTTTGCTGATTATCAAGCCGTTCCAGGCGATATTCAACAACGATTGATAGAAGACCATAAACATGAAATGGCAGAGGAACATGCGCATCATTGAGTGTTTTTGTGAATAAAGACAAACGGCTACTGAGGGGTACTTGGTAGCCGTTTTTATCAATCATCTTATTTCAAAAATTAGAAAAAATAAACCTAAAAACATGAAAAAATCTCTCTTTTTTCTAACAACTCTCTGCTTCATAGTTTCTTGCATACCAAAAGATAGCTCAAAATGGTCTTACACAAGGGAACGACGGTATGAAAACAGTATAAAATGTACATTAGGCACAAAATACACTGCTGAACAAAGGCGTGAAACCTTTCCTTTTAACAAAGCGAAAAAGGTTTTATTTATATCTTATCAGAACAGAGAATTTGGTATTGAGACTGTAAAATGGGACACATTCATTGGTTCGGATGGAACACCTATTATTTTATCAAATATAGATCAAGAAGTATGTGAACTCAAAAAAAACAATAAAAAATGGGGGTACTTAGATACAGATACAAGTCAAAAATTCAAAATCTATCCAAATTATTGTGCCATCGAGTCAGTTGAGTTCAATGCAAATCAAGTGGATACTTTATCCAATATTCTACTCAATTATCAACTCAATAAAACACCTCTGAATCATTTTAGCGTTGCATGTTATACCCCCAGAAACGCTATTCTCTTTCTGAATGAAAAAAATCAAGTCGTCGCACTCATTGAAATATGCTTTGAATGTTTTCAAATGAAATTTTCTTATGGCGAAGATTATCCACTCATTTGCGATTGTCATTGCGGGGTAAGATTAGAAGCAGTAAGAGAACTATTTGCCAACTATGGAATCAAATATGGCATAACAAATAGGCATTGATTGTTAAACAACTTATTCTAAAATGAGCCATTTTACTGAGGGGGCGCGCACAGCACCTAATCATACGTAATCCCCATCAATCTATCCCGATTGTAAAGATAAAAAGTCAGCAAAACGGCAGCACCGAACAGTGTCATTGTCACAGCAATGACCAAACGAGTTGGGTTGTGAACGTAAAATACTGAGGGGTCGTTCTTTTGATAGAAAACACGGATGGTTTTCATGGTATTCAAAATGATGGGTGACAAATGAAACGTTCCGAGGCGTTTTTGACCGTCTGCTGAATAATACTGAATCACAAAATTCGTACTGCCGCCACTGAATTGTCCGCTTTGAATACCCTCCGTACCGACCAATTCGCCGACTGTCTCTTGCCAACCCCACCAACTCGGCGGACGTAAGCAATCTAAAAGCAAAACAAAGCCAATGACGAAAACCATGACACCAAAGCCAAACGTTTTCTTTTCATTGCCACTCAGTGCTTTGTAAAACTCTTGGAAAAATGTTTTATTTATGTTTTTCACAATCAATTTATTGACATTTTATACACAAAATACGTTATCCTCATCAAAAACAAAGTTTTACTGAGGGGGCCCTTTTACTTTAAACACAACAAACCGCCAATCTTTTTCGGCTTTGACATCTTCTATTTTTTCTAAACGGGTATCTTTTTCGACTTTTTCTAATGGAATGCCTGCGTCAACGACACAAAACCAACTGTCCCAAATCAAAATGGCGTTTGGTGGCAAGGGTTGTTGTCCATATTTGCCGAAATCGCGGACTTGGGTATCGTCAAAATAATCCAGGTCAAGTGATAAAGCTATTTGCGGATGCAACAAATAGTAAATGTGATACGGATATTTTGCTTTCAAAACCTCAGCAATTTGTCGGGCGACGACTTGGTTGTTTTCCGCCATCAATTTTCGTTTAGGATTGATAGCCGCAGGGTTTGAGGTGAGTGGAAAAATGAGTAGTAGGCTGATAAAAACCGTTTTAAGAATGGTTTTTCCTTTTTCATTTGTTATAAAAGTTGCTAAAAAATTGAACCCACATAAACCGATGAGCGCAAAAAGTGGCATCACAGCATTCAAAACGCGGCTCAAACCCATGCTCATAAAAACGCCAAAATACCAAAACAATGAATGGGCGATGAAAAGCGCAAAAAAGCAACCATAAACAAGTATCAAAAGGCTTTTATACTGAGGGGTGCGTTTTTTTAAGATAAAAACGACTGAAACAACGCCTAAAACCCACAAAATGAACTGTGGAAGACCCGTCATATAGTACAGTTTCTCAAAAAAATCGAATAAGCCGCCGTGTCCATACGCATTGAGCGTAGCATAAGGGATTTTTGTGAAAATCCAGAAGACGCTGCCATGCACCATCGCACCTGCCAAACCATAAACAAGGTGTCCAACAGTTAAGAAAGGCAGCATTTTCCACTGTTTTTGAGATAAAAGATACAAACCAACTAAACCAACCATCAATAAACCTTCCGAGCGCACAAAGGGTAAAAAGGAAATAAGAACAGAACCCAAAAGATACCCCTCAGTATGAAGCTCCAAAATCGCCCAAACGAGTAAGAGAGCGAACAAATGCTCAGTCAAACCCGAAAAAGTCAAAGTAAAATAGCCCGAACAGGTCGCTAAAATCAAAACAGCGACGAAGGGATGGCGTAAATCGAGCCGTTTTGCCAATTGATAGGTCAGCCATAAAGTCAATGTGGCATTGATAAGGTTGAAAAACTTAATTCCATTGAAACCGAACTGTGCGAAAGGCGATGCTAACAGAACAAATAGCGGTTTTGCCCAATGATGAAAGAACAAATCGGGATGCACCACAGCATAACGTGCATAAAAATAATGCGTAATGCTATCGCCCGTGTCGCCTGTGCCGTCGAATCGCGCAATGACCCAACAGCCTATGGCAAAAAATAGTGCAATGAGGATTTTAACCAGCGTCGGTTCTTTTATTTTTGTTGTATCAATCATTTGCCAAAAATAGTCACTGCATGATTATTTGGCGCACGTTTGTTCACAATAATCTGATAAGTGCTTGAAATAAAATTACCTCATTGATGCGAGCATCAACAAGGCAATCACTGTTATTATACATACAGATTTACTTACGATACATAAACGGGCAGTGAAGCAGACCATTAGCTCGATATACTTCCAGAACCCAAAGCAGATACTTCAAATTCGTAAACCGTATCAGACTCCAAGTTCGTGAATGCGTACTCTAAATCATCGCAGTGAATACCATTTTGCCAGATAGTATCCGATTTCTCTTATAACGAATGGCGTAATTGATAGCATTGGGTACTTTTTTCACTTAATTGTGCATAACCCGCCATTTCCATATTGACAGCCTTCACAACAGGTGTGGCTATGGTTGGCACTGATGTCGTCAATAAGGTTGAGTGGCGTATAAACCGCATTATTGGACATGCGCTCGAAAATAGTGTTGGCAAATGACATTTATTTGTCATCTGGATACTGCTTGAAAGCCATTGAAACATAAAATACCATACTTATATTTTATTTAAATGTTAGGCAAAAAGCTATTGTATTTAATTTCACCAAATATTGTGCCAGTTTATATAATATTTTAGCCAGTATGCAATTTGTAAAAAAAAATATGGAAGTTTTTTATAACTTTGGAATAAGATTCCTACTAGATGCCCTTATTATTTGTCAGATAACTTTAATTTTTATTGACTTAGTTTAGAGAAAATTAAGGCTTGATTTGAGGTACATTAGACTGTATTACCCGATGGCTTTGATATTGATCAGTGCTGTTCAGACTTAGGGAAATTTTAAATTTTTCTAAGTCTGATGTAACTTTAAAGCCGTAGCTCTACAACCTAAATAGTTACAAAACAAGATTACCCATATCCAAAAAAAAAACCATTCACTACATTCAAATGGTAAATAACATGTAACTTCGCCACCGAAAATGGGACGTATAAATCAAGAAATAGTCGAATTTGCGTTTTCAGCTAAGGCAACGCAAACGTATGAGTTAAACATTTTGGTCGGTTCGGACAGTGTTTATTATTTGGTCAACGATGCACAATTGAATGTGTTGGCATTGAAAAGCTTCCACTTCGACCACCGTCGTGACAAGTCTGCCCCGCTCAATCTGAAGTCTGTTTTCATCGAAGATGAAATATTAAAGCTCCCTTATCGGGTCACCAAGATTGCTTTCACAACGCCTCATTTCACGCTGATTCCATCTAAGTTTTATGACGACAAAAGCCGTTTAGCTTATTTTGACAACATGACAAACTTGTCAGGATTCGAGCAATTTGAGTTCGATGTCATTAAAAGTATCGAATCTCACAATGTTTATTTGGTTGATTCATCACTTGTTGCTGCCATGAAATCAACCTTCCCTTTGGCGCAACAACACCATTATATGACAGCCTTGATTTTGGGTTGTCAAAAATTGGCAGAAAGAAAAGAAGGGCATCAAGTTTTTGCAAATATCCGCGATGGACAAGTACAAATCCTGTTTTTTGATCACAAAAGCCTGATTTTTGCCAATTCGTTCCCTTTCCGAACACCTCAAGATTTGGTCTATTTCATCCTCAATGTCTATGAGCAATTCAAGCTCAGTCCAGAAGTGACCCCCCTCAGTATTAGTGGCTCGTTGACAGAAGATTCTGATATTTTCAAATTTATATATCGGTATGTGCGTTATATCAACTTCATACATGCACCGTCTTACTACCGATTCGGTCAACAATTTACGGGCATTCCGCAGCATTTTTATTTTGACCTATTTTCGGTAAAATTGTGTGATTGAGCGGTAAACGATACAACCAAAATTACCTACTTATTCTAATGCGAACATTACTTTTCGATATAGCTCTGCCATTCAAAGACCCTGTGTTCGTTTTTGCAACACTTTTGGTGATCATTTTAGTGATGCCCATTTTGTTGAAAAAAATTCATATCCCAGGCATTGTCGGATTGATTTTAGCAGGAGTTGCCATCGGCCCTAAAGGTTTTAAAGTCATCGAATTAGACCCTTCTATCAAGTTGCTCAGCACCATTGGCTTGCTCTACATCATGTTTTTAGCGGGTTTGGAAATTGACTTTCGAGATTTCCAGCGCAATCGGAACAAGAGTTTGGTGTATGGATTTTTGACATTTAGCATACCCCTCAGTATTGGCACAGTCACGACGCTCTATGTACTCAATTTTAAACTCGATTCGTCCTTACTTTTGGCTTCGATGTACGCCACGCACACGCTTATTTCCTATCCGATTGTTTCCAGGTTGGGTGTGACGAAAAATGAAGCCGTCACCATCACGGTAGGCGGCACAATCGTGACCGATACAGCGGCTCTATTGCTTTTATCTTTCATCACAGCCTATGCAAAAGGTGGCGATTTGCAAGATATTGCTTTGAAAATGAGCGTTTCGTTCGCTATTTTCCTATTGATGGTCATGGGCGTTTTTCCACGTATCGCACGATGGTTTTTTAAAAGCGTTGAGGCGGAAGGGACTTCGCAATATATTTTTTCGCTTTTGGTGGTTTTCGCATCTGCTGTGATGGCTGAACTGGCTAATATTGAACCGATTATCGGGGCATTCATGGCGGGCTTGGTACTCAACCGACTTATACCGCATTCTTCTGTTCTGATGAATCGGGTCAATTTTATTGGCAATGCTTTGTTCATTCCTTTGTTTTTGGTTTCGGTGGGTATGCGGGTGGATTTGAATGTTCTTTTTGCCGATGTCAATTCTTGGAAAGTGGCCATTACGATTATCGTTGTTGCTTATGTGACAAAATGGATTGCTGCCTTTTTGACTCAAAAGATTTATCATTATTCCAAAACCGAACGTCAAATCATTTTTGGTTTGGGCAGTTCTCATGCGGCGGCTACGTTGGCGATTATCCTCATTGGTTTTGATTTGAAATTGTTCGATGCGTCGGTACTGAATGGTACGATTTTGATGATTCTCGTCACTTGTTTGGCTTCTACTTTTATCACTGAAAATGCGGGTAAAAAATTGGCGGTCAAAGAATTAGAAAAAGCAGCGGCGGATACTGAGGGGGTCGAGCGCATCCTTGTGCCTGTTGCCAACCCTGCCAACTTTCAGGCTTTGATTGACCTCGCTATTTTAATCAAAAACCCCAAATCGCAAGAACCTATTTACCCACTTTCTGTGGTCAATGACGATGCTGAAAGCCGCAAACGCATTTTGTTGAATGATAAACTGTTTGAAAATGCCATCGCCCATGCGCGCGCCGCCGAAGTGAATGTAGATGTCATTTCGCGGGTAGATTTGAATGTAGCAGGAGGTATTATTCGGGCTGTCAAAGATTTAGCTATTTCGGATGTGGTGATTGGTTGGAATGGCAAACCGTCGGCGGTGGATATTTTTTTCGGCACAATTATGTCGCAAGTTTTGCAAAAAACATCTCAGACAGTCATCGTGTCTAAAATCAATCAACCCATCAACACTTTCCGTCGTATCATTGTCGTTGTACCCCAACGCGCGGAGTTGGAAGCAGGTTTTGGGCGATGGTTGATGATTATTAATCGGTTTGTGGCTCAAATTGGGGCAAAATTGACATTCTACAGCGTCGAACAAGAGTCCACTAAACTTCAGGAACAATTAGTAAAGTACCCTGCATTGTTGCAATCAGAGTTTTTGCACCTACCTTTTTGGGAAAACATTGGCGATATAGCACCTCTACTGCGAGGCGAAGATTTGCTGATTGTGGTCAGTGCGCGGGCGCAAACATTGTCTTATTCAAAAACGATGGAACGTTTGCCACGCCTTTTGTCCGACAATTTTGAAGTTCATTCTTTTCTTATTTTGTTTCCAGAACAAGCTTCCGCTATTGATACTGAGGGGGTTAGCCAGCAGTTTGTAGGATAAGTATTTTTAATTTTTTGTCTCGGATTTCACAGATTTAAGGTTCTTTACAAAGTAATCTAAAAATCCTTAAATCTGTGAAATCCGAGGCTGCATCTTTTAAAACTTCACAGTTTCAGTTTTTTCTGCATCACCATCCAAATTCGCTGCACGAATCAAGAAAGTATAGGATTGCCCACTTTTTATTGGGAAACTGTAACGAAACTGCCCTGTTAAATCATCAAAATCAAAGTTTGTCACGTCTTCACCATTCACTTTGAATAGAATAGAAGCTTTTTGAACTTTTGTAATCGTCGCCGTCACGACACTCACCAAAGGTTTTGGGTCGAACGGGTCGGTCACAGGCTGTGTCACATTGAAGTTTTGAATCGTCGGTTTAGGTGAATCCATTGGCGTTGGATTGTTGCGCGAAGGAATAACGCCACCGTCTTTTGAAGGCGGTGTAATCACCGTTTTTGAATAAGTGACACGCACCATTTTTTCATCTGCGCCATCTTGCGTTTTTGCTCGCACCGTTATTGTATTTACACCCTCGACCAAAGTCAAACGCTGGCGAATTTGGCGCATAACATTCATTGCTGCATCCATTTCCACACCGTTCAAAATGACTTTCACTTGTCTTTGACCTGCTTGTACATTCTCTGCTTGTGCTTCGAGCGTCACCACAGGCTCAGTCACACGTGAACCGTCCGCAGGTTTAGCGATGAAGACACGCGGTGGGCGAGGAGTCGTGTTTTCCGCAGGACGGCTGTATGTTACGGTCGTTGTAGCCGCATCGTTGCCGCTTTCGTTGCGAACGGCGACTCTTATCGTATTCGAGCCTGCATCCAAATTCAATCTTGTTGTCACGATACCCGTAGAAGGGTCGAAATTGAAAGTTTGGATGCCTTTGGAATTTAAGGATACTTCGACTTGATTTCTGTCTTTTATGCCTACTGTATTGGCTTGTAAATCAATAGCTTGTGCTTTTGTGGCTGTGCCATTGACAGGTTGCGCAATCGTTACACGAGGCGGTGAAGAAATGATCTTCGGACGATAAGTAACACGAATTATATCCTCATTTGAGCCATCATTATTATTGGCACGAATGCGAATATTGTTTTCTCCTTCGTTCAGATTCACCCTTGCAACAACCGATTTGTCGAATGAATAGTAGCTGAAATCCGAAGTTTGGAAACCATTGAGATAAACAGCAACTTCGTTTTTGGAAGTAATATTCGACACTGTTGCCCGCACATCAATTGTTTTTTGGTCAGTCGCCGAGCCATTTGTAGGCTGCGAAATGCGTACAGAAGGCGGATTGCGCTGGCGTTGTGTACAAGTCACATCGGCACGGTCGCTACTTTCGCCAGCATCATTTCTGGCACGAATGGCAATTTGATTAGAACCCGTAGCCAAACTAATAGTACCCCTCAGTATTTTTGATGAAAAATTGTAAGAAAAATCAGTCGTCGAGCGTCCGTTTACGGTCAAAGTAATGTCGCGCTGACCTGCCACATTTTCCACTCTGGCTTCAATCGTTGTCGAGCAACCGCCATAAGAGTTTTCCGAAGGGTTACTTGTTGATGTGATACGTACAACTGGATAATTCACCGTTGGCGTTTGGCGACGATAGTTGACCGTTATCGCATCAGAAGCCGAACCTGCTGCATTGTGACCAGAAACCACGATTGAGTTTTGACCTTCAGTCAAAGGCGCATCGTAGCTCAACTCACCATAGCTAAAGCGAAAATCGGTGTAGCTGCGACCGTTAATCGTCAGAGTCACATCTTGATAATTCGATACATTTTCTACTTGTACCCGAATGGCCTGTCGGTTTTGGTCAGTTTCTGAATACGATGCAGGATTCATAAACCTGACGCGAGGCTGTTGGACGGTGTTGTTATTGTTATTATTATTTGAATTGTTGCCATTGTTTCCGTTTGTCGGATTGTTGTTTATCGGCGGGTCAGGCAATCTTTGTTTGTCTAAAACATTGATAATCAGTTTTTTGAAATTAGACCCATGCTGGTTTTCGCCTTTAACAATGATTTCATTCTCGCCTTTTTTCAACAATACATCAGACGTTAATTCATTGTTTTTAAACTTGAAATTGGCTTGCAAACCATTCACCGTCAAAGTCACATCCTCTTGGAAAGTTACGCCCAATACTTCGGCACGCACCGTTTCGATATTGTCGTAGGTGTTGAAAGGATTTTGCATAGGGCGCAAAAACGTAATTTTCGGTGGGTCGCCGTCCAAAACCTGGCGTTTGCGTTCGCCTAAAATCCATTTGAATTGCAGATTAGTATAGTGGTGATAATCACTTTTTGCTGTCAAAGTCGTGTTATCTGCCCAACGTTGTCCATCGAATAAGTCTGTTTTGGTAAAAGTCATTTTATGACCTAAAACCACCATAAAGCGAGGCGAAAAATGATAACCCAACTCGAAACCAATATTAGGCATGAAATTATTGTGCAGACTGTCTTTAAAACCATCGGCTTTGGTTTCAAATTTGCCATCCAATAAGCCTTTAACGTCGGCAATCGTTGGATTTTGGAGCGATTTATAATTGTATTTATTGCCGCTTGCGTCGAGCTGGTCAATTTTTGTACTGAAAAAATCTAAGCCAAAACCGCCAAAAAGCGTCGCATACACGCCCGTGCGTTCGCGCAAACGGTTCAAAGTTAACACCGCTTCGAGTCCCAATTCAAATTGGTCGGTGCGGTAGTTCGCAAAATAAGACCCCTCAGTCGTGTAGTTGCTTGAGGTGTTGTAAGTGCCGTTCACGGCAGGATTGCTGGCAATACCCTTCGAGGCGGATGTATTGAAACCCAATGAGTTAGCGTACAACAAACGCCCTCTTGCGCCCAAATCAATAGCACCGCCTTTTTGGTGTGCCAAGTTTTTTTCGAGGGTCAAACCAACACCCCAACCACCAAATGAAGATTTCACATCGCTCGATTGATAGGATAAACCCACATCTAAACCCAAAGTTTTGTAGCCTTTGGGTTCGTCGAAAAACGAAATAGCAGGTTTGGCATCTTGCCCAAAAGAAGTGCAAATAGCTGTGAAAAACAGCCCTAAAATGCTCAGAAAACGGAAAGATTTTTTCATATTCGATTAGATTTTGCTCAAAAGTAGGTTTTCAGATTCAATTTAAAAAATGATAACGAATTGTCAATTTAACAATGTAAAGCTTTTTTATACTGAGGGATATGTATTTAACGGATTGATTTTCAAGAGGTTGTTGATAAATAACTATTTTTTAGTGATAAATACGGTTTTCTTTTTATGTTAAAGTCTTGTTCAAAAACTCTGAGGATTAACTAAAAATTAAAATTTTGATGCTTGTTGTTCCTTTTAAAACAGCTTCTAAAATTATATTCAATACACGTCTTTTTTGCTTGCAAAAAACAGTCTGTAATGATGTAGTTTGTTTTTGTTACGTTACTAATCAATAAAGAACTATTTTTGTCTATGAATCATACTCGAATATCGCCCATTTTGCGCATAAATACTGAGGGGGGCAAAATCGTTGACGACAAACTGACCGTCGAAGAGCCGCTTGAAATTGTGGTTGGCTTTGGTACAGCACAAAAACGACAGCGACAAACCATTGCGGTCACAATGCGTACACCCGACCATGATTTTGACTTAGCTCTTGGGTTCTTATTTACTGAGGGGGTGATTGCGCGAAAAAAAGATGTGGCGAATATTCGATTTTTAAGCGAAAATAAGGTTTTAGTAGATTTAAACGAGCATATTTCACTCGATATTAATCGTTTGAACCGACATTTCTACACAACATCGAGTTGTGGTGTATGTGGTAAAAGTTCGTTAGAAGCTGTTGCAACGACGAGCTGCTTTTTCTTAAACCCTCAAAAACCATTGATTCGTCAAGATTTCTTTTTCGATTTACCTACAAAATTGAGACTGGCGCAGTCTGTTTTTGACGAAACGGGTGGCACACATGCCTCGGCCTTGTTCGATACTGAGGGGGTACTTTTGACCGTTTTTGAAGACGTTGGACGACACAATGCTCTTGACAAGCTCGTCGGCTGGGCGTTGCAACAGGAACTTTTGCCTTTAGACAATCACATTTTGTTGGTCAGTGGGCGCACGAGTTTTGAGTTGATTCAGAAAGCTGTCATGGCAGGTATTCCGATTGTGGCGGCAGTGGGTGCGCCATCGAGTTTGGCGGTTGAGTTGGCAGAAGAAAATAATGTGACATTGGTGGGCTTTTTGAGAAAGAATGGTTTTAATGTTTATAGCGGCTCACAAAGAATTGATTTTAAATGATTTAAGAAGATATATTTTTCTAAAAAATGGAAAAAGAAACAATAAACGACAGTACAAACGCCCTTACGCCTGAAGGTTTTACGGGCTTGAAATTGAAAAAGCCTGCTGCAAAAGCGGTGGGTATGCCTGCCATCACATCTGCGATGAAACACGCTTTTAAGTGGATGGATGCAGGGGACGCTGTCAAAGTCATGTTCAAAGTCAATCAAAAAGGTGGTTTTGACTGCCCAAGTTGTGCGTGGGCTGACCCTGACGGCGAGCGTTCGCATTTGGGTGAATATTGCGAAAATGGCATGAAAGCCATTGCTGAAGAGGCGACAAATCGGCATTTGACGGCTGAATTTTTCAAAAAACATTCGATTCAAGAGCTGTCAAGTTGGTCGGATTATCAAATTGGCAAAAGTGGGCGATTGACCGAGCCAATGATACTGAGGGGTAGTCATTACGAACCCATCAGTTGGAGCGATGCATTTGCAACCATCGCGTCGCATTTGACGGCTTTACGAAACCCGAATGAAGCGATTTTTTACACATCTGGACGAACGAGTAACGAAGCGGCGTTTTTATATCAACTCTTTATACGACAATTTGGGACGAATAATATGCCCGATTGTTCCAATATGTGCCACGAGTCAAGTGGCAAAGGCTTGATGAATACAGTTGGCATCGGCAAAGGTTCGGTGACATTGGAGGATTTTTATAAAGCCGATTTGGTGATGGTCATTGGGCAGAACCCTGGGACAAATCACCCACGGATGTTGTCGGCATTGGAAAAATGTAAGGAAAACGGCGGTAAAATTATTGCAGTCAACCCTTTGCCCGAGGCGGGTTTGTTGCATTATATCAATCCTCAGAGCGTTGGTAAGATGATCACAGGCGGCATTCCGTTGGCAGATTTGTTTTTGCAAGTCAAAATCAATGGCGATATCGCATTGCTCAAAGCAATCATGTTTTTGCTATTGGAAAAAGAAAAAAACATAGGAGGCGTTTTTGATTGGGATTTTATCAAAAGTAAAACAGAGGGTTTCGATGCGTTTTTAGAAGATTTGAAACAAGCTGATTTCCAACAACTTGTGCGATTAAGTGGTGTTCCTGAAACCCAAATTCTACAAGCCGCAGATATGATTTGCGCTCGAAAAAATATGATTATTTGTTGGGCAATGGGTCTGACACAACATAAAAACGCTGTGGGCAATGTTCAAGAAATCGTAAATCTGCTTTTACTGAGGGGTTCGATTGGTAGGGAAGGAGCAGGTACTTGCCCTGTGCGTGGTCACTCCAATGTACAAGGCGACCGAACGATGGGTATTTGGGAAGCTCCCAAAGAGGCTTTTTTGGATAGTTTGAAAAAGGTATTTGATTTCGAACCACCTCGTCAGCATGGTTATGACACAGTTGCGGCGATTCAAGCGATGCACAATCGAAAAGCCAGTGTGTTTTTTGCTTTGGGTGGCAATTTTCTTTCGGCTACGCCTGACACAGAGTTCACAGCAGAAGCATTACGTCGGTGTGATTTGACAGTGCATGTTTCGACCAAACTCAACCGCAGCCATTTGGTACATGGTAAAACAGTTTTGATTTTACCCTGTTTGGGACGCACGGATATTGACCGACAAGCCAGTGGTGAGCAGTTTGTCAGTTGCGAAAACTCGATGGGTGTGGTGCATAGTTCGCGGGGCGTTTTAGAGCCATGTAGCCCTTACTTAAAAAGCGAAGTAGCGATTATTTGTGAACTGGCACAAGCCGTTTTAGGTCAAAAATCGCGTGTAAAATGGGCTGAATTGGTCAAAAATTACGATTTAATTCGCGATTTGATTGAAAAAACGATTGAGGGATTCAACGACTACAATAAACGAATACGACAACCCGAAGGCTTCTATTTGCCCAATGGTTCACGTGTTCAAGATTTTAAAACGGTAACAGGAAAAGCGAATTTTACTATCAACAAACCAGCCGAATGGTCGCTCAAAAAAGGAGAGTATATGATGATGACGATTCGTAGCCACGACCAATTCAATACGACGATTTATGGACTCGACGACCGTTATCGCGGTATTTTCAACGAGCGTAGAGTGATTTTGATGAATGAAAAAGACATGACTACTGAGGGGGTCAAAATGGGCGATGTGGTGGATTTGGTAGGCGAATATAACGGGGTGACACGCGAAGCGAAACGATTTATCGTCGTGCCTTTTGATATTCCTCAAGGCGATGTCGCTACGTATTTTCCAGAAGCCAATACTTTGATTCCGATTGATTCTTTTGCAGATGTGAGTCATACACCGACTTCAAAATCGGTTGTGATTACTTTGCGACGGAGTATGAGTCAGTAGTCATTGGTCATTATTGAGTCATTAAAAAAGTCGTGCAGTATTAACCACACGACTTTTTTTATTTTCATGAATGATGACAATGACTAATTATCTTCTTCTTTATTCAAAATCTCATAAATATCACGATTGATTTTTTGAATCAAATTATTCGCAACAACAGTTGACGTACTTTCTGCATAGATGCGAATGATAGGCTCTGTATTTGACTTACGCATGTGAATCCAGTTGCCATCATTAAACTCTAATTTCAGGCCATCAAGGCGGTTGCGTTTGCAACTTTTCATCAATTTGTATTTATCGTCTAACTCATTGATGATGTCGTCCACATTCACATCTTTAGGCAAGTCCAATTTTTTCTTAGCAATTTCATATTCAGGAAAACGTTTTTTCAAGAATGACAAAGGTTTGCCAAATTGTGCCAACGATGTCAACATCAAGGCAACACCTACGAGGGCATCACGACCATAGTGCAATTCAGGATAGATGACACCGCCGTTGCCTTCACCGCCAATAACGGCGTTTATTTCTTTCATTTTTGTTACAACATTGACTTCGCCAACGGCAGCAGCTTCGTATTGACCGCCTCTTTTTTCGGTCACATCTCGCAAAGCTTTTGTTGAACTGAGGTTTGAAACAGTATTTTTTACCCCCTCAGTATGTTGCAGCACATAATCGGCAATAGCTACCAAAGTATATTCTTCACCGAACATTTCGCCATCATCGCGGACAAAAGCCAAGCGATCAACATCTGGGTCAACAGAGATACCTAAATGTGCTTTTTTGTTAATAACTTCTCTGGCGAGGTCGTTCAGATGTTCTGGTAGTGGTTCGGGGTTATGGGCAAAATTACCATTCATCGTGCCATTGATGACAAAGACTGTGCAACCCATTTGTTCTAAAAGCGGAACTATCGAGATAGCACCAGTTGAATTCACTGGGTCAACGACAACACGGAAGTTTTTTGATGCAACAAGGTCTCTATCAACTAATTTTAGGGCAAGAATTTTATCAATGTGTTTCTGGATATAGGAATTATCGCTTCGGTAAGTACCCAATTGTTCGACATCAGCATATTTAATGCCTCCTTTTTCAATCAGAGAAAGTACAGTTTGACCATCTTCTGCTGAGATAAATTCGCCTTTCTCATTCAATAATTTGAGTGCATTCCACTCTTTTGGGTTGTGGCTTGCTGTCAAAATAATACCTGCATCTGCATTTTCAGCAGGTACGGCAATTTCCACTGTAGGGGTAGTTGAAAGACCTAAATCCACAACGTCAATACCCAACGCAATGAGGGTATTGACAACTAAACTGCTGACAGTTGCACCAGACATACGAGCATCGCGTCCAATCACGATTTTTGCGCGTTTTTCTTTTTTGCGATTCAGAACCCATGTTCCAAAAGCTGCAGTTGATTCAACGATGTCTTGTGGCGTTAAATTCGTACCGTAGCTGCCTCCTATCGTTCCTCTGATTCCTGAAATTGATTTTATGAGTGCCAAAGTTGTCTTATTAAGTGGTTCAACGTTAGTTATTTTTTGTCGCTGTTAGTAGACTTTGTGGGTAATTTTAGGCTATGTACTAATATGAGCGCAAAATTAGCAAAACTCAGGACTTTTAAAAGTTAAAATTGAGCTTGTATAAAATAAATTCGACAGACTGACGCAGTTGTGAAATTTTAGAATCGTTTTAAGAGAAACTCTTGCATCTGCTTTTGTACTTTCTTTGCTGCTAATCGCGCTTTTTCAGCAAAATCCTCACCATTGCTGGCATAAATAATCTCGCGACTCGAATTTATCAGCAAACCACAATGTTCGTTCATGCCATATTCAGAAACTTTCGCTAAATCTCCTCCCTGCGCACCAATGCCAGGTACCAGAAAGAAATTATTGGGTGCTATTTTTCTTATTTCTATAAATCGCTCGGGATGTGTTGCTCCGATTACAAACATCAAATTATTAGGCGTACCCCAACTTTGAGCTGTGCGCAGCACTATTTTGAACAAATCGTGACTAAATTGAAAATCCATCGAGCCATTATTTGAAGTCAATGCCAGAAGTATCACCCATTTGCCGTCAAATTCCATAAACGGCTTCACAGAGTCTTCGCCCATATACGGTGCAACGGTCACAGAATCGAAATTCATGTTTTGAAAAAAGGCTTTGGCATACATTTTCGACGTGTTGCCAATATCGCCACGTTTAGCATCGGCAATCGTAAAGTGTTCATTACCAATATATTGGACGGTTTTTTCCAAAGCTGCCCAGCCTTTTAAACCTTGTGCTTCATAAAAAGCCAAATTAGGTTTATACGCCACGCACAAGTCGCGTGTCGCATCAATGATGGCTTTATTAAACTCAAAAATTGGGTCTTCAGCCGAAAGTAGGTGTTTAGGAATTTTGTCCAAATCGGTATCCAAACCGACGCAGAGGTAGGATTTTTTCTCTAAGATTTTTTGAAAAAGGTCTTGTCGAGTCATTTTTTACTGAGGGGGTGTTATATTTTAAAACTAATTAGTTTTTTAGTTTGCAAATCATCGGCAAATGCTTGAAAACTGCGTTCGCCTTTGTGATTTTTGTAAATCGTTTTGAAATCAAGTATCTGAAAAATTTTAGGAGCATGTTTGGGTTCGTATTTTCCCTTTTGAGTTTTAGCGGTTTCTTTCATTAAGTATTCTTTTGGGTCTTTTTTATTCATCGGGTCGCCTACGGGTTTTAGTTTCAAGTCGTAATATTCATTCAATTTTTGAATATCTGATAAGATTAAAGCTTCCATTTCGTAGATTGCTAAAAAGAAAATACCTTTATTATTCGCACGTTTATTGGCTTTGTTAAACCATAAATCTTTGATTTCTAACTTTTTAGTATCCGATATTAAACCATCTAAATCCCGCACCAAAATTATCCAATCCAAAAACAATGATTCGGCTTCTAATGTACGAAAAAACTTATCACCATCTAATTGACCACCATCGAACCGTTTAGGATAGACTGTAAATTCAACGTCTTCGGCAGCGACAGATTTTAACAGTGTTTGTAGTGCTTCCGAATCATTTTTAATGTTTTCGCCTACAATACCAACTTTGATTCTATTCTTCGATTTCATACTCTTCGAGGTTTGAATGTACCCAATAATCGCTCAAATGACCTACTTTCTCCATATATGTTTGCCCTTTTTTAATTTGTGTAGGTGATAGCCTATGCATTTGCGTCCCTTTTTCTTCATCATAACGAGTCACGATGATGTGGTCAAGCTCATCTTTTCCTAAAATATTCAACACCTCTGGCGAATGAGTTGTAATGATGATTTGCTTCTCTTTGGATTGTTCTTTCAAAAAATCCATGAGTTTGTAAAGCTGGTCGGGGTGAATGCCGAGTTCGGGTTCTTCTACAAAGAATATTTTTCTATTCAAGTAATAATCATACACATATGTTACTAAATAAAATAATCTTTTAGTCCCATCTGATAATTGACTCCATTGATACCATTCTTTATTCACTTTGAAATTTAAAAATATATTTTCAACTATGATATTAGAAGAGCTTTTATCTTTAAATTGTCTAATTGAATCTTTATCAAATCTAACATCTTGTATTGGTGTGAAGCGATGTAAAATATCAATTATTTTTGGCTCAAATTCAAAATATTTTTTCACTTTTTTTAAATCAGGTATCGGATCTAAATTTATTTTTTCCTTAAACGAACTAGGATAAATCCCTTTAATATTACGAATAACTAATTCACCCGATTTGATTTTTAAAATTTTTAATGAACTACCTGTAGTCAGGGCTTCATTTAACGGATTTCCATGCTTTATAAGAATAGGAATAGGAAATAATTTATTTTTTTCTTCTTTTTTTTCTTTTTGAATACTTGTTCGTTCATTAAGAAATTCATCTAAAATAAACTGTTTGGAATAGACCTCTTCTTCTCCTTTTAGCAAGCGATCTGTAGTTAACAACTTTAGATTTGGCTCCTTCTCATATGATGATTCAATTTTATTTGTATAAATATTTTCATTTAGGTAAAAGTCTATTTTGGAGTATAAATTAACATCATCAATCTCTAAATTATTTTCAGAAATAGTCTCTAAAAACTCCAAAAAATTCGTCTTCCCACTCCCATTCGGTCCAATAATAATATTCAGCCCCGGCTTGAGGTCAATCTCTAAGTCGCGGATGCTTTTATAACCTTTTAGGTGAACGCGGCTGATATAGGCTTGATTCGTCTCACTCATTTTTTATGTATTTTCGGCAAATATACTGAGGGGGTACGACATAAAAAAACGCTGAACGTTTTTAAGCAACATTCAGCGTTAAAATACTGTTTTACAATATTTTAGGCGATACCATTTAAGGCAACGACATTCTGGATTTCGGGTAGTTTGGATTTAATGGCTTGCTCAATACCTGCTTTCATGGTCATACGCGACATGGAACAGTTTTCACAATTGCCCAACCACCGCACTTGAACGGTCATTTCGTCGGTCACGTCCACCACTTCTACATTGCCACCATCCACTTCTAAAAAGGGGCGAATTTCATTTAAAGCACCGTTGATACGGTCTATTAACTGGCTTTTATCTTCTAATATCATTTTGATAATTGTTATTCAGACAAATTAAACACAAAGATAGAGAAATAGTTGAGAAATCATGGCGCATTTCTCGGTAGCCGTTTATGTTTCTGCCATTTTTACCCCTCAGTAAAAAGAACCCAAAATGGTATAGTAAAGGCTTTAGAATGAAACCTCCATCGAAGCGTTGAAACGACGACCTAATCCAAAGAAAACGGTGGCTGATTTGGCATCAAAATCTCTTGTACCGACGACATTGCCTAAAGTATCGTTGTTGCGGGCATCGGCAATGTAGGTGGTGTTGAAGATATTGAGTAAACTGAATCTAAAATCAACCGTTGG